>JAFUIO010000009.1 GCA_017468425.1 Clostridia bacterium
TCTGAAAATCACGAAAAAACCAACGTCAACACCGTAGGGGATACCCTTGCGGTATCCCGCAAAATTACAGAAAAACTAATAGTTGACCGCAAGGGTCGACCCTACGATACAGCCGCAAATATACGTTAAATTATAATTTACCGATAGTTCGTCATGGTATGAAAATAGCCGTTCAGGATTTTTCCTGAACGGCTCATTTTGTATTTAAGATTAAAGTTTAATCTTGATTGTTTTGATTTCGAAGGGATGGAATGTGAGATCAAGTTTTCCGTCAACTGCAGTGATTTCTTCTTCGTTTTCTTCAAGAAGGTTTGTGATGTGAGCTTCCTTGATGTCGCCCTTCACAGAGAGTGTGCAGTTTGTTCTCTTGTTCCATGTTTCATATGCACGGATAACAACTTCGTCGCTGTCTTCTGCAATCTTGACAGTTTCAATGATAACATTTGATTTGTCGCAGGAAACAAGTGAGTAAACGTTTTCGAGTTTACCTGTATGTGCAGAAGTTTTTACGCAGTGGAGGGGCACATTAAGTGAGAATGCCTGATCAACTACTGCCGATTCGCAAACAAGTCCTGCATGGGGATAGAGTGCAGTAAGAATATACTGCGGTCCTTTATCCTGGTCGTGGCAGGGGTCCATTGATGCACGGATGAGAGATGTTCTCACTCTTCCGTCTTTGATATCGTGACCGTATTTTGAATCGTTGAGAAGTGAGAAGCCGAAGCCGTTTTCACTAAGGTCAATCCATTTATGGCCGCATACTTCAAACTGTGCAAATTCCCAGAGAGTGTTATCGTGAGCGTTTCTTTCGATGTTACCGAACTGAATGTCGAATGTAGCCTTTGCTGCATTAACATCAACGGGGTTGTCAACCTTGATAAGAATATGAGTTTCTTTCCAGTCAAAGTCGTAAGCCACGTCAACTCTGTCGTTATCTGCATAAACTATGAGATAAACGTTGAAGATTGTATTTCTGAATTTTCTTACAACCTTATAAACTGCACGCACAGCACCGTTTTCAATAATTTCAGCAGACTGAACATCGTCAATATTCCAGGAAATTTCTTTGTAATATGCTTTAACATCCCATGCTTCGTGGTTGTGCGGTCTGTCATCGTAAGCGATAAGTCTGTTAATAACCTCGCCTGCAGGCACAACATCTCTGCCTGTTTCTTTGTGAATAAGGCTTGTGATGTTATAATCAGCGTTGAATTCTGCTTTGAGATATTTTGTTTCAAAGCCTTTTTCTGTTGCGTCGATAACAGAATTATCTGCTTTTTCACCGTCTTTGATTGAGAATACTTTATAACCTTTTGCAGGAACATTCTGAGCATAGAAGCAAAGCTTTCCGTCGTAAGTTTTCTGCCATTTCATTTCGTTGCCGTCGCTGTCCACAATAATGAAGTTTTCGTTTTCAGGCATATCTGCAATAACAACATCGTTTCTTACTTTGCCGAGAGTATTGAAAACAACAAGTGAATCTGAATCGGTTGCAACATTTTCGGCAATAAGCTGAAGTGTTCTGTCAAGTCTTGCTTTGCCTTCCTTAAGGAGATTGCCGTATGCTATATCAGAATCTTCGTAAACCTCGTTGATTGAAGAGCCGGGGAGAATATCGTGGAACTGGTGCAGAAGAATGCATTTCCAGTCAGCGGTGAATTCATCTCTCGGGTATTCGTCGCCGAGTTCGATGTTTGCGATTGATGCGATTGTTTCAAGGTCGTGAAGAAGAACTTCTGATTTTCTGTTGTTCTTTTTGTTTGCCGCCTGTGAAGTAAGTGTAGCTCTGTGGAATTCAAGGTAGAGTTCACCAACCCAGGTGGGGAGTCTGTCTGATGAACCAACTTCTTCGTCAAGACGTTTGTAGAAATCAAGTGAAGGCTCGTTTACGAATTTCGGACATCCGGGAAGACCTTTATTAAGGCGTCTGCCGTATTCAAGCATTTCTCTTGTGGGTCCGCCGCCACCGTCACCCCAACCGAATGTCATAAGAACATTGTTGTTAAGGTCTTTCTGTGAGTATCTGTGCCATCCGCCTATCATATCAGATGGTGAAAGATATGCGTTATATGTAGTCATGAAACGAGTGCCTACATCGTCACCGCTACGGCTTGGTGAGAAGTGAGAAAGAACTTCTGTGCCGTCAATACCTTTCCACATAAATGTGTCAAAGGGAACGCGGTTGTATTCGTTCCATGAAATTTTAGTTGTCATAAAGTAGTCGCAACCACTCTTGCGGATAATCTGGGGAAGTGCTGCTGAATAACCGAAAACGTCAGGCTCCCACATAATTTTGCAGTCAACATCAAATTCCTTTTTGAAGAATCTTTTACCAACAAGGAACTGACGCACGAGTGATTCACCTGAGGGTACGTTTGTATCTGGTTCAACCCACATACCGCCTTCGATTTCCCAACGGCCTTCTTTTACCATCTTTTTGATGCCTTCGTAAACTTCAGGATAATCTTCTTTTACATATTCGTAAAGCTGAGCCTGTGAAGACATAAATTTATATTCGGGATATTCTTCCATAAGCTTTAAAACTGTTGCGAAAGAACGACCTGCTTTTTCTCTTGTCTGACGCAGTCTCCAGAGCCACGCAACGTCAATGTGAGTGTGGCCGATGCCTGAAGTTGTAACGTCAAGTGTCATTTTGCCGTAAAGATTAGCATCGAGATAATCCATACAAGCCTTTGCACTTTCAACGAGTTCTTCGTGAGTAGAGTCAATAACAAGAAGGTTTACAGCAGCGTTGAGAACTTTGATGATATCAACGCGGTCCATATCATCAGGACCATACTGTTCAGCAATTTCAAGTGGAGTTTTAAGGTCGAAAATAAGTTTCCAGAGAACAGGGTCAATCTGTTTGATTCTTGCTTTGAAAACTCTCTGACCTCTGTATTCGTGTTTATCAAGATATGCGTTAAGGTGCATATCAAAAGTTTCTCCGCCCTGAGCGTTATCAAGAAGAAGAACTTCTTTATGGTTTGAGTCGCAACCCTGAATCAGTTTGCCGTTAGCAAAGATAATAAACTGTGTATCGCTTGTTCTCCAGCCGTCTCTGCCTGAACCGTATGTAGGCATAACTTCATAGAAAACATTACCGCCTTTAAATTCTTCAGGAACAGTAAAGCTGTGCTTGAAACGGCAGTAATATTCGGGTGAACCCCAACGTCTGCCTTCGGGAAAAGCTTCCCAGTTGCCGTTGTCTTTGTTTTCTACAGTTTCCTGTCCTTCGCAGAAATAGTAATCGTCAAGAACGAGTGAACGGATAACAAGTTTCTGTTCAACAGTTTCAATCATTCTTTCGATTCTTCCTGCATACATGTAGCGTTCGGAGTTTTTATCTCTGAACGGTGCATTGTATGTTGCCATAAAATTCCCTCCTTAAGGAATATTGTTTATTATTTATTGAGCCTTAGGCTCTTTCATTGTAAGAGAAATACGTTTCTTGGCTTCTTCAACGCTAATAACCCATACAGTTACAATATCGCCCACTTTAAGCACCTCTGAGGGATGCTTGATGAATCTGTTTGTAATCTGTGAAATGTGAACAAGTCCGTCCTGATGAACACCGATGTCAACAAATGCACCGAAGTCGATAACATTTCTTACAGTGCCTTTGAGCTGCATACCGGGTTTCAAATCCTTCATTTCCATAACATCTGTACGGAGAAGGGGAGGCGGAAGTTCATCACGGGGGTCACGTCCGGGACGTGAAAGTTCTTTTATAATATCCTGAAGTGTAGGCACACCTACGCCGATATGCTCTGCTACTTTTTCTTCGCCAAGTTGATTCACTCTGTCTGCAAGTTCACCGATATTTGCATTTTTAACATCGTCAAGAGTATATGAACAAACTTTAAGAAGTGTTTCTGCCGCTTTGTAACTTTCAGGGTGAACTCCTGTGTTGTCAAGAACATTCTTGCTTTCTGCCACACGAAGGAAACCTGCACTCTGCTCAAACGCTTTAGCACCAAGCTTGGGAACTTTTTTTAGTTCATTTCTGCCTGAGAAAGCACCGTTTTCTTCGCGGTAAATTACAATATTTTTAGCAACGCCTGAATTGATTCCCGAAACTCTTGAAAGAAGTGACGGGGAAGCGGTGTTAAGGTCAACGCCTACGTTGTTTACGCAGTCTTCAACAACTCCGTCGAGAGCATTGCCAAGTTCATTCTGTGGCATATCGTGCTGATACTGGCCAACACCGATTGATTTCGGGTCGATTTTAACAAGCTCTGCAAGGGGGTCCTGCAAACGTCTTGCAATAGAAACAGCACTTCTTAAAGATACATCAAACTGCGGGAATTCTTCTGCTGCAAGTTTTGATGCAGAGTAAACAGAAGCACCTGCTTCGCTTACCACCATATATGAAACTTTTCTGTCAATTTCTTTGAGTAGATCTGCTGTGAAAATTTCAGTTTCTTTAGATGCAGTACCGTTACCGATTGAAACGGTGTCAACCTTGTGTTTGTTGATAAGTGATTTGATTGTAACTTTAGCACTTTCTTTCTGTGCTTCTGAATGAGTGATGTAAATTACGCCTGTGTCAAGCACTCGTCCTGTTGAATCAACAACTGCAACCTTACAGCCTGTTCTGTAACCGGGGTCAAGACCGAGAACAGTTTTGCCCTTAACAGGAGGCTGAAGAAGAAGCTGTTTTAAGTTCATTGAGAAATTCTTGATTGCAGAAATATCAGCTTTTTCTGTAAGAATATTTCTGATTTCTCTCTGTACACTCGGCTCAATAAGACGTGAATATGCGTCCTGACCTGCATCACGAACAACGTCAGTTGCCAGTGAACCTGTGTTTTTCAGATAAATTCTGTTGATAACTCCGAGAGCCTTTGTAATATCAAGTTCAAGTTTTACTTTTATAAAGCCTTCGCGTTCGGCTCTGTCAATAGCAAGAACTCTGTGGTCTGCGATTTTTTCAACAGGTTCGTTATAATCGTAATACTGTGTGTAGGGGCTTTCTGCGTTTTCGTCAGTTGCAACAGTAATAACTTTACCGCATACTGTGAAAAGATTACGCAGTCTTTTTCTGATTTCGGCATTGTCAGAAATAATTTCAGCAATAATATCCATTGCACCCTTAAGTGCGTCCTCTGCTGTTTCAACACCTTTTTCGGTATCGATATATTTTTCTGCTTCTTCAATGGGAGCAGGGAAGTCTTCTGTCTGCTCGAGAATATCAAGTGCCAACGGCTCAAGACCTTTTTCTTTAGCAACAGATGCACGTGTTTTTCTTTTCTGCTTGAAGGGACGATAAATGTCTTCAAGTTCAACAAGTGTCATTGCCTTTTCGATATCAGCGGCAATTTCTTCTGTCATTTTTTCCTGCTTTTCAATAGAAGCGTAAATTTCTTCGCGACGCTTGTCCAGGTTTCTTAAATATTCAAGTCTGTCATTGACAGCACGCAAGGTCTGGTCGTCAAGAGTGCCGTGTGCTTCTTTTCTGTAACGGGCAATAAAGGGGATGGTGTTGCCCTCGTCAATGAGTTTAACAACATTCTCAACCTGCCAGTTTTTAAGCTTGAATTCATCACATAAAGTTAAAATAATATCCATGTTCTACCTGCCTTATAACAATATATAGTAAATTATACAAGAACTGAAAGTAAAAATCAATAAATATATCTTTATTTTTCCTTTGTTATGTGCTAAAATTTAACAGGTGATTTTATGCAGAATGTAAAAAGTTTTATCAAAAATGAAATAGTGCTTGTTTTGTCTTTTGTTCTGGCGGTAATTTCTTGCTTTCTGGTAGTGCCGAATAAAGGATATATTGATTATATTGACTTCAAAACACTTGTATTACTTTTCAGTTTAATGGCAGTTACTGCAGGTCTTAACAAAATCGGTGTGTTTAAGCTTCTTGCAGAAAAACTTCTGAAATATGTAAAAAGGTTTTCTGCATTGAGCATTGTGCTGTGTCTTCTCTGCTTCTTTTCTTCAATGCTCATAACTAATGATGTTGCACTTATAACATTTGTACCTTTTACTCTTCTTATACTCAACTTAACCGATAAAAAAGATAAAGCGATAATTTTAATAACACTTGAAACTGTTGCAGCAAACCTGGGCAGTATGGCAACACCTATCGGAAACCCGCAGAATCTGTATCTTTTTTCAAAGTATGAAATGGGTATGTCTGATTTCTTTTCTGCAATTCTTCCCTTTGCCGGGTTGTCGCTTGTACTTATTGTTGTTTCTGCACTTTTTACAGGTAAGGAAAAAATTGAAATAGCAAACGAAAATACAGAGTTTAAAGCTGATATCAGAATAATTATCTATTCCGTTCTTTTTGTGGTGGCACTTTTAAGCGTTTTCAGAGTTGTGCATTTCCTTGTGCTTTTAGGAATAACACTTGCTTCTGTTTTGGTTTTTGACAGAAAAATATTTAAAAACATAGACTACAGCCTTTTGCTTACATTTGTTTTTCTGTTTATTTTCATCGGCAATTTAGGCAACATTCCCGCAGTGAATTCATTTCTTAAAAATGTTGTTGCAGAAAAAGAAATTGCCGTTGGTATTATTTCAAGTCAGGCTTTTTCAAATGTGCCTGCTGCAATATTGCTCTCCAACTTCACGAATAATGTTAAAGATTTGCTGGTGGGAGTAAACCTTGGCGGCCTCGGCACGCTTATAGCATCAATGGCAAGTCTTATTTCATTTAAACTTGTGGCAAAAGAGGGGATTAATGTCAAAAAGTATATTCTGGTGTTTACTTTGGTGAATATTGCTTTTCTTGGTATTAATTTGCTTCTTACTCTTGTATAATTTTTTTATAAAAACCTATTGACACGTAAAAAAAACAGTGATATAATTTTTTCAATATTTTAAAAGCGATGACGAAGACGGACGATTTGTTCAGACTTTCAGAGAGCAGTTGGCTGGTGTGAAACTGCAGTGTGGCTTTTCAGGTCCTATCACTTCCGAGCTGAAGATGCGAAAGGTTAACCGAGTAGTGTCTTACGTGTACGCTGCGTTAGTGCGAAGGAGCTGATAGGCTCTGCAGAGGGGCGTCTTAAGTGACGCAATTTGAGTGGTACCGCGGATTAATTTTTATTCCGTCTCAAAGTTTTCAGAAGCTTTGAGGCGGCTTTTTTATTGCTTCAGAGTTTCAGACCCATTACAATCGGAGGTTATGAAAATGGAAAATCATTCATCAGACAAACAACTTATGGAAATCGTCAGGAGAATCAGATTGATGCGTCTTGACGCAGGCTATTCTGTGGAAGAAATGGCAGAAAAAACTGACGTTTCAGCAGAACAGTATGTAACTTATGAAGAAGGCAGAGCAGACCTGCCCTTTACATTCATTCATAAGTGTTCACTTGCTTTCGGAATTGAACTTGCTGATATTCTCGAAGGTCAGAGTGCAAACCTTACTTCCTACACAGTTACACGAAAAGGCAAAGGTCAGGTAACTGCAAGTGAAGACGGCATTGAAATCAAAAACCTTGCTCCCAGATTCAAGAAAAAACTCGGTGAGCCTTACTTTGTAAAATATGAATATTCTGCTGAACAGCAGGAAAAGCCCATCCACACAACAACTCACTCCGGTCAGGAATTTGATATGGTCCTGAGCGGTACTCTTAAAGTGCAGATTGGCGACAATACTGAAGTTCTCCGCGAAGGCGACAGTATTTTCTACAATTCATCAGAGCCTCACGGTATGATTGCCGTAGGCGGTGAAGACTGTACTTTCCTTGCAGTTGTTTTCGCAGGTAACGAAGATGTTGAGGAGGAAGAAATCCTTTCAAGCATCGTTACTGCAAGAAACACAAAAAATCTCACTTGTGAAAAATTCATCCACACAACAGAAGATGAAAACGGCGTTCTTCAGGAAATCTCATTTACAGATGACGATAAATTCAACTTTGCATTTGACGTTGTTGATGCTATTGCTGATAAGAACCCTGATAAACTTGCAATGATTCACGTTGGAATTGATAAAACAGAAAGAAGATTCACTTTCAACGATATGAAGCGCGGTTCTGCACAGGCTGCAAACTACTTCAAATCATTGGGCATCAAGAAAGGTGACAAGGTTATGCTTGTTCTCAAGCGTCACTATCAGTTCTGGATGTCAATTCTCGGTCTTCACAAATTAGGTGCAGTTGTAATTCCTGCAACACATCAGCTCAAAGACCACGACTTTGAATATCGTTTCAATGCAGCAGATGTTAAAGCAATTGTTTGTACTGCAACTGATAATACACCTGAACAGGTTGACTTGGCGGCGAAGAATTCACCTTCACTCCAGACTAAAATCATCGTTGGCGGTCACAGAGAAAGCTGGCACAACTTTGATGATGAAAGTGTTCTTTTTACCCGTAAATACGAAAGAGAAGAAGACACAGCCTGCGGTGACGACCCCATGCTTATGTTCTTCACATCAGGCACAACAGGTTATCCCAAAATCGCAGCACATTCACATAAATATCCTCTCGGTCACTTTATCACTGCAAAATATTGGCACTGTGTACGTGAAGACGGTGTTCACTTCACAATTTCCGATACCGGCTGGGGTAAAGCACTCTGGGGTAAACTCTACGGTCAGTGGCTCTGCGAAGGTGCAGTGTTTGTTTATGACTTTGACCGTTTCAACGCTGCAGATATTCTTCCTATGTTTGCAAAATATCACATCACAACCTTCTGTGCACCTCCCACAATGTACAGAATGTTAATCAAACAGGATATTTCACAGTACGATTTAAGCTCAATCGTACACGCAACAACAGCAGGTGAAGCACTTAACCCTGAAGTTTTCAAACAATTCGAGAAAATAACAGGACTTCGTATTATGGAAGGCTTCGGTCAGACAGAAACAACTCTTACAATCGCAAATCTTGCAGGTATGCAGCCTAAATTAGGCTCAATGGGTAAACCCATTCCCCTTTATGATATCGACATCGTAGATTCCGACGGCAACCCCGTAGGTGTTGGTGAAAACGGCGAAATCGTTGTACGTACAGATAAATATGTTCCCAACGGCTTGTTCCTCGGCTATCACAACGATGAAGAAAAAACAAAAGAATCATGGCACGATGGCCTTTATCACACAGGCGACGTTGCATGGCGAGATGAAGACGGTTACTTCTGGTATGTTGGTCGTGCTGATGATGTTATCAAGTCTTCAGGCTACCGTATCGGACCGTTCGAAATCGAAAACGTTATTATGGAGCTTCCCTATGTTCTTGAATGCGGTGTTTCAGCAGCACCCGACGAACTCCGTGGTCAGGTAGTTAAAGCAAGTATTGTTCTTACTAAAGGCACAGAGGGAACAGAAGAACTCAAGAAAGAAATCCAGAATTACGTCAAAGAGAAAACAGCACCCTATAAATATCCCAGAATTGTTGTTTTCAAAGACGAACTGCCTAAAACTATCAGCGGTAAGATTCAAAGGAATAAATTATAATTTATAGTTAAATTAAATTTAACATCGTAGGGGCGTCGTCTCGGCGCCCGTGAAAATTTCAGCAGATTTATGACGGGACGGGCAACCCGTCCCCTACGATATAGCCATAGATAAATTGATAAATTATAATTTATGGTTCGTAGGGCAGGGGCTTGCTCCTGCCGTACACATTTTATGCAGAATTCATAATATCAGGCAAAATTTTGCCAAAACATTAAACAATAAATTTTATTGACAAACATTTAAAACTTTGATATAATTCTAATGTTAATAGCTTTGATGGAGAGTGTTGTCGCTGCCCCTTTCGAAGAGAGCCGCCGTCTGGTGCAAGTGCGGTAAAGAGAAACGGCAATTTGTAGCTCCGGAGCTGAAAAGAAGAAAACCCGAAATGGTGAGTAGAACTTTTCCGTGATTGCTGCGTTAATGCATAAGGTTTGTCGGAACCTGAGTGGCGTTTTTGAACGCAATTTGAGTGGTACCGCGGGCAACAGATATTGGTGCTCGTCTCAAAGTATTATATCTTTGGGACGGGCTTTTTGTTTGGCTTACCCGAAGAAAAAAGGAGAACTTTGTATGAAAGAAACAGGCACACTCGACATTAAAATTATGGAAATGGCCGAACGTATCCGCGAACTGCGTGAAATTGAAGGCCTTACACAAGCTGAAATGGCTGTGAAAACAGGTGTAACTCTTGAAGAGTACATATCCTGCGAAGAAGGCAGAAGCGACCTTTCTTTCGCATTCCTTTACAGATGTTCACAGGCATTCAGGGTTGACGTTACTGACATTATTGAAGGTGTCAGCCCCACACTTAAATCTTACGTTGTAACACGAAAAGGCCGCGGTCAGGAAATTCAGGAAGCTCACGGTCTTAAGTATTACAACCTTGCTCCTTCATTTGTAAACAGAATTGCAGAACCCCTTTACGTTAAGTGCGAATATAACGAAGGTGACGATGATAAAGAGCTTGAACTGACTTCTCATGATGGTCAGGAATGCGACATTGTTATCAGCGGTTCACTTAAAGTACAGGTGGGCAACCATACTGCAATCCTCAACGAAGGCGACAGCATCTATTATGATAGTGCCACACCTCACGGTATGACTGCGGTAGGTGGCAGAGATTGCGAATTCTACGCAATGGTGCTTAACCCCACAGGCGAGCCTATTCCCGAGCTTGAACAGGCTAAGACTGAAATGACTCAGGCACCCAAAAGAGAAAAAACAAACAGAAGAATTTATCATAACTTCATTCATCCCGTTGAAGATGAAAGAGGCGCACTTCTTTCACTTTCATTTGAAAATGAAGATAAATTCAACTTTGCTTTTGATATCGTTGACGGAATCGCGAAGAAACTGCCCGATAAAATGGCAATGCTTCACGTTTCAAAAGATAAAACAGAAAGAATTTTCACTTTCAAAGATATGATGCAGTATTCTGCACAGGCAGCAAACTACTTCAAGTCACTCGGCATCAGGAAAGGTGACAAGGTAATGCTCGTTCTTAAACGTCATTATCAGTTCTGGTTTGCAGTGCTTGGTCTTCATAAACTCGGTGCAGTTGTAATTCCTGCAACTCATCAGCTTAAAGACCACGACTTTGAATACCGTTTCAACGCTGCTGATGTTAAAGCTATTGTCTGCACTGCAGATGACGGTACATATGAACAGGTTGAAATGGCAGAAAAGAACGCTCCTTCACTTCAGATTAAAATTATGGTTGGTGCAGAGCGTGAAGGCTGGAGAAACTTTGACGAAGAGTTCAAGCTCTACAGCAATGTATTTGAAAGAACAGACGATACTCCCTGCGGTGACGATTATATGCTTATGTTCTTCACATCAGGCACAACAGGTTACCCCAAAATCGCTGCTCATTCATATAAATATCCTTTGGGCCACTTTATCACAGCCAACTATTGGCATTGTGTAAATCCCCAGGGACTTCATCTTACAATTTCAGACACAGGCTGGGCAAAATCAATGTGGGGTAAACTCTACGGACAGTGGCTCTGCGAAGCAGCAGTATTTGTTTACGACTTTGACCGCTTTGATGCTTCAGATATTCTGCCTATGTTTGCGAAATATAAAATCACAACATTCTGTGCACCGCCCACAATGTACAGAATGATGATTAAAGAAGACCTTACAAAGTACGATGTATCGTCAGTTGAACACGCAACAATCGCCGGTGAGGCTCTTAACCCCGAAGTGTTCAGACAATTCGAAAACCTTACAGGACTTCAGGTTATGGAAGGCTTCGGTCAGTCAGAAACAACACTTGTTATCGGTAACCTTTTCGGTTCAGAACACAGACTCGGCTCAATGGGTAAACCCGTACCGCTTTACGATGTTGATATTGTTGACCCCGACGGCAACCCTGTTGCAGACGGTGAAACAGGCGAAATCGTTATCCGCACATCTGAAAAAGTTCCCTGCGGTCTCTTCAAAGGTTACTACCTTGATGAAGAAAAAACAAATGAAGCATGGTATGACGGTCTTTATCACACAGGCGATACAGCTTGGCGAGATGAAGACGGATTCTACTGGTATGTGGGACGTGTTGATGACGTTATCAAGTCTTCAGGCTACCGTATCGGACCATTCGAAATCGAAAATGTTATTATGGAACTTCCCTATGTTCTTGAATGCGGTGTTTCTGCTGCTCCTGACGAAGTAAGAGGTCAGGTTGTTAAGGCAAGCATTGTTCTTACTAAAGGCACAGAAGGCACAGAAGAACTTAAGAAAGAAATCCAGAAATACGTTAAAGAACACACAGCTCCTTATAAATATCCCAGAATTGTTGTGTTCAAGGATGAACTGCCCAAGACAGTAAGCGGTAAAATTCAAAGAAACAAACTTTAAGATTGTGCGAAATCGGTAATATGTCATTTTTTGGTGCTCGGAGTACATCACGTACATCGTCGCATCAGAAAAATGCCATCTTCCACGATTTCTCATCAATCTTCAATAAAAATCGTAGGGGACGGCGTCCTCGACGTCCCGAATAAAAATTTGGTGAACAAAATGAACTTCAGACGTATAACTCTTTTTGCAGGTCATTACGGCTCAGGTAAAACAAACATCGCCGTAAACTATGCAGTAAAGATAAAGGACGCAGGTCTTGATGTTTGCGTTGCAGACCTTGATATAGTAAATCCCTACTATCGTGCAAAAGACAGTGAGGATGAGCTTCAGAAAAGGGGAATAAAGTTAATTTCTTCCGTTTATGCAAACTCAAACGTGGATTTACCTGCAATTCCTCAGGATATGTATTCAATTATCGATAACAAAGAAACTTTCGCCGTTATGGATATCGGCGGTGACGACCGCGGAGCGTTGGCTCTCGGCAGATATGCACCGTCAATTATCGAAGAAAACGACTACGAAATGTTTTTTGTAATCAATAAATTCAGACCGCTTACTCCCGATGCTGCGAGTACGGTCGAAGTGATGAGAGAAGTTGAATCGGCAGGCGGAATCAAATTCACAGCCATTGTCAATAACTCAAATCTCGGCGAAGAAACAACTGCAGAAGATGTACTTTCTTCTGTAAGCTATGCCGAAGAAATTTCATCACTTACAGGTTTACCTGTAAAACTTACAACAGTCAAAAGTACGTTATTCGACGAATTGTCAGGCAGAATAGAAAATGTAATGCCCCTCAATTTGCAACACGTAAGAAAATATGATTAAGGGAGAGATAATATGGCAAAGGTAACTTTCGCAACAGATTTGTGTAAAGGTTGCGGTCTTTGTGTTGTTGCGTGTCCAAAGAAAATTATCGCACTTTCCAAAGACAAAATCAATGTTAAAGGACATCATCCCGCTGAAATTACAGACAGTGAGAAATGTGTAGGTTGTGCTTTCTGTGCAACAATGTGTCCTGATTGTGTAATTAAGGTTGAGAGGTGAGAATAATGGCAGAAAAAGTTTTGATGAAAGGTAACGAAGCAATTGCTGAAGCTGCTATTATGGCAGGTTGCCGCCATTACTTCGGTTATCCTATAACTCCTCAGACAGAGGTTGCTGCTTACATGGCGAAACGTATGCCCAAAATTGAGGGTGGCGTTTTCCTTCAGGCAGAAAGCGAAATCGCAGCAATCAATATGGTTTATGGCGTTGCTGCAACAGGTAAGAGAGTAATGACTTCTTCTTCAAGCCCCGGAATTTCACTTAAGAGTGAAGGCATTTCATATATCGCAGGTTGCGACCTTCCTGCACTTATCGTTAACGTGCAGCGTGGTGGCCCCGGTCTCGGCGGTATCCAGCCTTCACAGTCAGACTATTTCCAGGCAACAAGAGGCAGCGGTCACGGTGACTATCACCTTATCGTTCTTGCTCCTGCATCAGTTCAGGAAATGGCATCTCTTACATTCAAGGCATTCAATCTTGCTGACAAATACCGTATGCCCACAATGATTCTTGCAGACGGTACAATGGGTCAGATGATGGAACCTGTAAGCCTTGATATGGGCGAAGTTGAAACATACGAAAAACCCTGGGCACTTACAGGTACAAATATGGAAAGAGAACACAATATCGTAAACTCTCTTTCACTTGTTCCCGAAGAACTTGAAAAATTCAACTTTGAACGTTTTGAAAAATACAAAGCAATCGAAGAAAACGAAGCACTCTGTGAAGAATTTATGATGGAAGATGCAGAAATCTGTGTTGCAGCTTTCGGTATTGCATCACGTGTTTCAAAGAACGCAGTTCTTGAAGCAAGAAAGCAGGGCATAAAAGTTGGTCTTATCAGACCTATCACACTCTGGCCCTTCCCCAAAAAGGCATTCAGAGCTGCTGCAGATAAAGTTAAAGCTTTTGTCAGCGTAGAAATGTCAATGGGACAGATGATTGAAGACGTTAAACTTGCAACAGAATGCAAGAAACCTGTATCACTCTGCAACAGAGCAGGTGGTATGATTCCTTCTCCTGACCAGGTACTTAACGCAATTATTGAAGCAAACAAAGGAGGCGACAAATAATGGTAGTTTTTGATAAACCCCATGCACTGACAGATGCTCCTCTTCATTACTGCCCCGGATGTACTCACGGTATTATCCACCGTCTTGTTGCCGAGGTTATGGATGAACTTGGAATCGAAGGTAAAGCAATAGGTGTTGCACCTGTTGGTTGCTCAGTTATGGCATATAACTATTTCGGTTGTGATATGATTCAGGCTGCTCACGGACGTGCTCCCGCAGTTGCAACAGGCGTTAAACGTGCAGACCCCTCGAAAATTGTTTTCACATATCAGGGTGACGGCGACCTTGCAGCTATCGGTACAGCAGAAACTGTTCATTCAGCAGCAAGACGCGAAAATATCACAGTTATTTTCGTAAACAACGCAATTTACGGTATGACAGGCGGCCAGATGGCTCCCACAACTCTTCCCGGTCAGGTTACACAGACTTCACCTTACGGCAGAGATGTTAATATTGCAGGTTATCCCGTTAAAGTTGCAGAGCTTCTTTCAAATGTTGACGGTGCTGCTTACATCGAAAGAGTTGCAGTAAACAATGTTAAAAACATCAACAAAGCAAAGAAAGCAATCAAAAAAGCATTCCAGAATCAGATTGACGGAAAAGGCTTCTCACTTGTTGAAGTGCTTTCAACTTGTCCCACAAACTGGGGTGTAACTCCTGAAAAAGCACTCACATGGCTTGAAGAAAATATGATGCCCTATTATCCCTTGGGCGTTTATAAAGATATCTATGCAGAGGAGGAAACAAAATGAGTAAATCATCAAGCATCCTCTTTGCAGGATTCGGCGGACAGGGCGTTCTGTTCGTAGGTAAATTCTTGGCATACAAAGGCCTTGACGAAGGCAAGCAGGTAAGCTGGCTTCCCTCATACGGCCCTGAAATGCGTGGCGGTACTGCCAGTTGCAGCGTTATCATCAGCGATGACCCCATCGGTTCTCCTATTATCAATGAACCCGATATCCTTGTTGCAATGAACCTTCCTTCACTTGATAAGTACGAAGCTTCAGTTAAAAAAGGCGGCAAGATTATCCTTGACAGCTCTCTTATCGGCAGGAAAGTCCAGCGAGACGATGTTGAAGTTTTCTATCTTCCTGCAACACAGCTTGCAAACGATAACAACATCCCTAAACTTGCTAATATGATTATTGCAGGTAAACTTATGAAAGAATGCGATGCTGTATCATCTGACAACATCAGAGAAGCACTTTCACACGTTGTTTCAGCAAGACATCAGGATATGCTGGAAGTTAACCTCGGTGCAATCGAAATCGGTTACAACGCATAATAACAAAAAATCAATTAACACCCGATTACTATAACGTATCGGGTGTTGCTTTTTTTATTGACTTTTTACATCTATTATGATATATTATAAATTACGAAAGTGCGTAATAATTTTTAATTATTAAGGTGATGTTAAATGAATAGTTTAATAATTACAGATGAAATTGAAATGACCGCCTCTGCCGTTGACAGAGTGCTTACACGTGTGTTTCTTGAAAAAAAGAAATTTTATGATAACTACTATTTTGTTTGTGATAATAATTTTGTATCAGAATATATCGTTCAGTCAATGAACATTATCGCACAGAAATCAAGATATTTTCTTGGCTCTGCATATTTTGTTCCCGCTTGTGCAAAAAGTGAAAAGCTTGAAGAATTGCTTACAAGCGAAGGCTGCGCAATAAAAGAAATTTCTCCTGATAATTTTGAAAAAATCAAAAACAAGAAGAAAGAAACATCCTGCGTAGTTACTTTCCTCAACAGTGCAGAAAAGAAAAATCAGAAGAGCGTTATGGATGCTCTTGAAAAGGTGTTTGCTTTTGCAGGTAACAACTCTTCACGCGTTGTGGTTGGTGCTTTGTTACCACTTATGCCTCCTATTCCTCAGGGAATAGACCACCTTGCAGAAAGAGAATACAACTTCTTCGTTGAAGAATATGCAGAAGATGTACGTCCTGATTTTGAATTCTATGTTGCTGTAGAAAAAAGATGCCGTCAGGCAGTAAGGGACGAAAATATTGACGCAACTCTTTTGCGTTTTGACAATGTTTTTGCACCTGATAATCAGCACATACCTGCATTTGACCTTAAGGCTACAATTCTTGAAGCATTTGCAAATCAGTGTGTTGAAATCAAAAGAGAAGATTATGAAACTACATTTACACTCACATATATACGCGACGTTGTGGCATCTCTTATCTTTTCACTCTATAAGGTAAAATCCGGCCACACATACAATGTGGCAACTTATACTGCCACACCTGCAACAGTAAAGTTTGCAATATTCACAAAATGCAAAGAATATCTCAAACTTAAATGTGATGTTGAAGATTATGACAAAGAAGCTATTGAATACAGATGTATGAGTACGCTGAAATTCAGAAAGATGAGATATAAAACTTTCTGCCGTCGTACAGATGCAATTTATTCAATGATTTGTTACCTTTCAGAAATTGAATATGATAACAGTCCTCTTGTTGCATTCTATGACGGAAAACTTGCCCGTCTTAAAGACCTTGAAATCTACATTCTCAACGAAATCGAGAGAGTGTGTCAGAAGCACGGCATCAAATATTTCCTTGCAGGCGGTTCGCTTCTCGGTGCAGTGAGAAACGGTATGAGTATTGCCTGGGACGATGACCTTGATATCGGTATGCTCAGAGAAGATTATGATAAATTCCGTAAAGTTTTCCAGGAAGAAATGGGCGAACAGTTTGCTTATTCCTGCCCCACAAACGGAAGCGGAAGCCATTATACAATCGATAAAGTCCGTCTTAAAGGTACATATTTCTCGACTAACTATTCAAGCAAAAATGAAGTTGAAGACGGTATTTTCATCGATATACTTGTTTATGATAAAACAAGTAATAATAAATTCCTTCAGAAATTGCATATGGCATATCTCTATGCAATTACAAAGGCTCTTGAAGTGCGTTGGTACAATGCGCCCAGAAAGAATTTCCACTACAGAGCTTCAAAACTTGCTCTGCCGTTTTTGAGATTAATTCCGTATTCTGTATACCACGGCTTGTTTGAACTTGGTGTTTCTTTCTATAAAAACAAGAAAGACGCAAAATATCTCATCGACAGTGTAGGTAAAAAGCTTATTGACGGTGTTATGCCTATCGATGGCCTTGAAGAAGTGCAGTATGTTGATTTTGACGGCATAAAAGCACCTATTCCTGTTGATTACACAGGCTATCTCAATTATGCTTACGGCCCTGACTATCTTACTCTGCCCACATATTCAAAGCGCAGAGCACCTCATAATTTCGCAAGAATTGATATGGGCGAATATATCTTTGAAAATAAAGACACTCCGCAGTTCCGTTCAGTAAATATCAAAGGCGAACTGTATGAAGAAGAAATATAAAAAAGGAAGGCTGATTTGAAAATGAATTTTGCAGGTATTCTTGCAGGAGGTATCGGCTCAAGAATGGAAAGCTCCGTTCCCAAGCAGTTCCTCAAAATCGGCGACACACCCATTATTGTAAGAACTCTCAATACATTTCTCAAAGAAGAATGTATCGATAAGGTTATCCTTGCAATGAATCCCCAGTGGGAAGATTATTGCAAAAATATGCTTGAAGAATATAAGGTTGATACATCACGTGTTGTTATCATCCACGGCGGCACATCAAGATTTCTTTCAATGGTAAATATTGTAAAGAAAAGCATTGAGTTGGCAGGCGACAGCCTCACAGAAGACGATATGATGCTTATTCACGATTGTGCAAGACCTTTTGTTTCTTCAAGAATTATCAACGATAACTACATAATTGCAAAGGAATATGATATGGTAACAACTTCTGTTCCCACTATCGACACTGTTCTTATTGCTGAAGACGGAAAACAGAGCACAGTTGTTCCAAACCGTGATACAGTTTTCCTTGACCAGGGTCCCCAGACGTTTAAAATCAGGCAGTTTGACGACCTTTTTGAGAAACTTACTCAGGAAGAAATTGACGCTTATATGGAAGCGGGCAGAATGTATCTTGAACACGATTTGAGTGTAGGTATTGTTAAAGGCGAAAGAACTAACTTCAAAATCACAACTGAATTTGATATGCTTCTCGGCAATATGATGATTCAGGACGGACAGATTAAATAAGGAGATTTGGTTTATGGTAAAAAAGTGCGTAGCAGTAGGCGATATATTTATCACTTCCGAAATGATGAAAGCAGGTCTTGAAAGAGGTTATGAAGATTTAATGCTCGACGTTAAGCATTTCTATTTCGGCTCACACGACAGACATGAAATGAGAAACGTTGTTAAAATAATCGAAACAGGCGGTTTTGAAACACTTGCTCTCCCGGAAGGACTTGAAGAAGCTATTGAAGAAGCTGAAATTCTTATGGTGCACCTTTGCCCCGTAACTAAGGTTCTTCTTGAAAAAGCAAAGAACCTGAAACTTATTCTCTGCAACAGAGGCGGTCACGAAAATCTTGATATAAAAGCCGCAACAGAAAAGGGGATTGCAGTCCTTCTTAACCCTGCACACAACGCGAATGCAGTTGCTGAATATACAGTAGGTCTTATGCTTAATGAAGTAAGAAATATTTCACGTTCAGCAATGGCAATACAGAATGGACAGTGGAGAGAAAAATATCCCAATACTGAAAAGAAAATCAGAGAAATGAGTGATATGACAGTAGGTATTATCGGTTTCGGTACTGTCGGCAGACTTCTCTATGATAAGCTTGTAAGCTTCAACTGCAAAATCCTTATCAACGATATGTTTGAAAATTATTCGGGCATCAATAAGAACATTGCAAAATTCGTTCCGCTTAATGAGCTTCTCCGCGAAAGTGATATTGTTTCACTTCACGCAAGACTTTCAAAAAAGAGTATTCTTCTCGGTGCACGTGAATTCGGTCTGATGAAAGATACAGCATACTTCATCAACACAGCACGTTCATATATGGTAGATTACAACGCTCTTGCAAATGCTCTTAAAACAGGAAGCATTATGGGTGCAGCAATTGATGTTTTTGATAAAGAGCCTATTGATGAATCATGTCCTCTCCTCGGACTTGACAACGTAACTCTTACAAATCATCGCGGCGGCGATACAATCAACTCATATTCAGATTCTCCTGCAATGATGCTCAAGGAAGCATATAAATTCTTTGATGGCGATGAGCCCAGATTCTGGATAAACAGATAAACTTTTGAAAATCAACAGGATGAGCAAATCTGTTGGGTTTGCTCATTCTATTTTTAGGTGACAAATATGAATCTCGATAAAATTATTAATAAAAAAGAGTGGGCAGCCAAGTATATGGTAGATGAAATCACTCATATTATCAAAAAATTTGAAAAAAGAGACCCCGGTTCAAAAGGTGAAAAAGATGCTTGCGAATATATGGCAGAAGTGCTTGAAAAAGACTGCGGTTGCGAAGATGTAAAAGTTGAATCTTTCAAAGTACGCCCCAAAGCTTTTTACGGTTGGGCAATTTTCAGTGCTTCATTTGTTCTTGCAGCAATACTTTCATTCTTCTTTTTCCCTGCTTTATCAATAGTTTTTGTAATTGCCGCTTTTGCAGCAGTTGTGCTTGAATTCGGTGTTTATAAAAAAGTTCTTGACCCGTTTTTTGAAGAAAAAACAAGCCATAATGTTACTGCAATCAAGAAATGTAAAGGCGAAACAAAAAGAAGAATTATCTTCAACGGTCACCCCGACGCAGTTTGGGAATGGCCTGTAAACTATGCTCTCGGCGGTGTATGCTTTGAAGGCAGTCTGGCTATGGTTATTGTGGCTGCACTTTTTTATGCTGCTATTTCGGTCTGGTATATAATTGAGCATGGAATAGGCTTCGGTGTTGCAGATGTAAACGACACTGTTGTAAAAGTCGGCTTATATGGCCTTGTTTTCGTTCCGTTTACAATTGCTCTATATTTTATTGTAAATTACCGCAGAGTTGTTGACGGCGCAAATGATAACCTTTCAGGCTGTTATATGGGTATATCAATCCTTAAAGCACTTAAGGATCAGGGTATTGAACTTGAAAATACAGAAATAGGTGTTATTCTCACAGGTTCTGAAGAATGCGGTCTCCGCGGGTCAAAAGCATGGTGTGAAATGCACAAAGGCGAGTTTAAAGATGTGCCTACAGTTTTCTATGCTTATGATACAATTCACGACCCCAAATATCTTATGGCAAACTACCGCGATTTGAACGGTACTGTAAAAGCAGATAAAGAATTGTGCGATTTGTTTGTAGAAGCAGCAAAAGAAATTGATGTGCCCTGCAAAAAAGGCTGGGTTCCTCCCATGGGCGGAGCTTGTGACTCTGCAGCTTTCACTCAGGCAGGTTACAGAGCAGCCGGTATTACAGGTCTTAATCATAAGATTGAAAGATATTATCACACAAGGCTTGACTCGTATGATTATATGAATGAAGCAGGTCTCGGCAACTGTTTTGCTGCAAGTGTGAAGGTGCTTGAACTGTTTGATAACGGTAAAATGGACTGATTTTTGTTATTGCGGGAGGGGATTTGACCCTCCTGTAAAATTTTGTAAAAATTTTTAAAAATCATAAATGAGCAAAACGGAGAAAAAACGAGGAAAAACGAGAAAACGAGAGCTTGTAAATGTTAAATTAAAAAAGTTTTAAAAAGGTATTGACAAAAAATTAACCTTGTGATAATATATCAAGGTACGTGAGTTACGGGGGCACCCGTTATCCCCTGGAAACTCAGAAAAAATTAATTCAGTATTAATCGGGAGGAAAAGATTATGTCAACTTATATGCCTAAAGCGGCAGATATCAGCCGTAAGTGGTATGTGATTGATGCAGAAGGTAAAACCCTCGGTAGCGTTGCTGTTGAGGCTGCAAAACTTCTCAGAGGCAAACACAAACCCACATTTGCTCCGCATGCAGACTGCGGTGACCACGTTATCATCATCAATGCAGAAAAAGTTGTTCTTACAGGCAACAAACTTAATCAGAAAATGTACTATCATCACACAGGTTACATCGGTAACATGAAAAAAGTTAAGTACAGCACACTTATGAAAACAAAACCTGAATTTGCAGTAGAACTTGCTGTTAAAGGTATGATTCCCTCAACAGTAATCGGCCGTCAGGCTCTCACAAGACTTCGCATTTTCAGAGGCGCAGAACACAAGCATGCTGCTCAGCAGCCCACAGCTTGGGAATTCTAAGAAAGGGAGGTAATTTAAGATGTACGAAACAAGTCCTTACTTCTATGGTACAGGCCGTAGAAAGAAATCAGTAGCAAGAGTTCGTGTATATGCAGGAACAGGTAAAATCACAATCAACGACAGAGATATCGACGATTATTTCGGTCTTGAAACACTCAAACTTATCGTTCGTCAGCCTCTCGCTCTTACAGGCACAGCAGAAAAGTTTGATATCGTTTGCCGTGTAAACGGTGGTGGCGTAACAGGTCAGGCTGGTGCTATCCGTCACGGTCTTTCAAGAGCTCTTCTTCAGTATGATGAATCACTCAGAACATCACTTAAGAAAGCAGGCTTCCTCACTCGTGACCCGAGAATGAAGGAAAGAAAGAAATACGGTCTCAAAGGCGCACGTCGTGCTCCCCAGTTCTCAAAGAGATAATTTCTTCTATACAAATTACCCCGAAAACTTACGGTTCTCGGGGTTTTCTTTTTTTGTGCTATCAAAAAACCAATAAAAAACCAATATCTCAGAAAAATTATTTCCATACAAACGTTGACTTGGTTGCTTTTTTGTTTTATTATAATGTAAAAACTATATGGAGATGTTTTTATGACTGCCACATTCGGAACAATTTATGTTATTTTTAAAAAATGCGTATTGCTGATATCTGCACTCATATTGCTTGTTGTGGGTGCTGACGAGAAGGATACTCCTGCACCGGTGGGAGCTGAAGTTGTTTCTAAAAACACTTATGTTTTATATGATTATCATATGACCTCGCAGGGTGTTACAAATGACGGTGAATATTTCTATTTCAGCGGTAAAAAGAATCTGGGTAAGGCTGATATTGAAACAGGTGAGATATTCCGTATCACCACAAATGCAATTCCTGATGAGCTTGAAGAGATGGGATATGACCATATCGGAGGCTTAAGTTGCTATGACGGATTTGTTTATGCCGCAGTAGAGGACGGTCCTGATTATGAGCGTTCATGCATTGTGCTCTATGATGCCGAAACATTGAAATATACAGGTAAATACTATCCGTTACCTTATGACCTTCACAAGGAAGGCGTGCCGTGGTGTGCGGTAGATGTCAAGAGGAATTATATTTACACCGCAGAGTGGACAAAAGCAACTGTTCTTAATGTTTTTGACCTCGATACCTTAGAACTTGTTAAAACTATACCTCTTTCGCAACCTGTGGACAGAGTACAGGGTGCAGAAATGTTTGATGATAAGCTTTATATGTCTTGCGATGAATCAGACGGCAATAAGCATATTTACTGTGTTGATGTTGAAAGCGGTGATGTTCAGGTGTCCTTCACAAGGAATGTTGGTGCAGAGATTGAGGCTGAAGGTATGACTGTCTATGCTGATGAAAACGGCGAACCTGTTTTCTGCGTTCTCGACAGAGGTGCACGCCGCCAAAGCTCCAATCTTACAAGATATAAACTTGCGGATTGATTGGAAAAGGTGCAAATTATTTGCAACAAATTACCCCGAAAATCTAATGCCGAGAGTATTTCTTTGAAATGTGAACTTACGGCACAATAATGCGTCAAAACCCACCGATACGTGAAGCGTAATCGATGGGTTTTCTTTTTTTGTACACGTAATTTCGCGTTTTAAAGTGCTACGCAGTTTCATCGAAAAGCAAACCTTTGAATTGAAGCCAAAATGCAGCAGGGTTACCGTCTTGCGAGGCTTTTGGTGATAATACAAGGAGTTTTGTTCGAGAAACCAAAACTTCCTTATTAACACTTGACGTGCGGTTCTCGGGGCTTTCTTTTTTATTCGGAATCTGCTTTGATGCAAAAATGATGTAATTTTAAACCAATCTCTATCAGTTGTAAATAATATAAACAGGGGAGTCAGAAACTTTAAGTTTTCTTCCTGTTTTGATTTCATTGCCGTACATATCGAAGGCTTTATAATCGCCTTCGGGTGCGGTGATTTTTGTTTTCTCACCAAGGCTGTAATAAACAAGTACCTTTTTATCGTTCAGACTGTATTCGTCAATTACAAGGTCTTTTTCGTTTGATATGTTTTTTACAAACTGTGCTTTGCCGAGAAAACGTATAACCGTTGCGTATGAAAGTACGGCTTCTTCAGGCTGAAGATACTCGTTGAAAAAGGCAAAATCATTTATATCGTTTTCAGGTGTTACAGTTTTTCTGAATGCAAAAGAAACAAATCCTTTTGCACCTGTAGAGCGTGTGTAAAGTGCTTTGCAGGCAATAGTTTCGGCATTTGCACCTTCCACACCGCTTTCGCTGTTGAAGCCACCGCTCGTAAGTCCTGCAGTTTCGGCAAGCGTAAGCATTCTGCCCATATAGTCAAAATAATTGTCAAGTCCGTCGTGGTTGTGATAGCCGAAATTATCAAGGAGATTTTTGTTTATAAGTTCAGCGGATTTTTCATAAAAAACAAGGTTGCTTTCTTTTTCTGCAGCGGCAAGTCCGCCCGAATAAACATACGCTGACGGATTCGCATTTTTAAATATTGTTGCCGTGTTTTCAAGAAGTGAAAAGTATTCTTCGTTACTTCCTGCAAAGAAAAACCAGTTAGGTTCATTCCAGATTTCCCATAGAATATCTGTATTATCTGCATAGTGTTCAGCGGTTTTTTCTGCAAAATCTGCCCAGATTTTTTCGTCAGGCGGATAAGTCCAACCGATAGATTCATCGTAGTTATCTTTATACTTATCTGCCGCAGACCATTTACCTGCATTGTATCCTAAAAGCCAGTTGTATTTCATTTTGCGTTCATTGACTTTGTTCACAAGAAAATCCTGAACAGAAAAATTCATATCTCCGTAAGGCTCTGTCTGCATAGCGCCCCAGCCGACACTGTCTTCTCTCACAAGGTTTACGCCGAGATATTCTGCAGTATCAAGAATTTTATCAACAGATTCTTCTTGGTTGTAGTTGGGTACCTGAAAGCCTTCTCCCCACGTGTAAGCGCGTGTTATATATGGTTGTATTCCGTAATAAAACTCATAATCTGCCTGTTCGTTTTCAGGGAAAATTCCCACGTTAAAGCTGTATTCGGAATTATCTGTAAGTTTTATTCTTACGGTAAAAATTCCGTTTTTATCCGACGAAAAAGAGAAAATGCTATAAGGTTTCGCGGAATCAAAAGTGAAATATCCGTGCTTTTTAAAATTTGTCTGTTCGCTTGAAACGGAAACTTTTGCCATTGTGCTGTCAAGCGAATCATTTAGACTTTCGATTATTACTGTTACTTCTTCGTCGGGTTCAAACAGATTGCTTTCTGCATCAACTCCAAAGCGTATAAACTCATTTTCACCGTTTATATAATATTCGGTTGCTGTATCTGTTTGCGTGACGGTAAGTTGTTTTTGAGGGAATAAACCGATAAAGAACATATCAATTGTGAACAAAAGCGACATTATGAAAGATATAATTTGCATCATAAAATTTCTCCTGATTTTTGTTGTGAAGAATTACTTATGTTTCAATTCCTGCAAACTGATTATTGTAAAGGTTGTAGTAGCAGCCTTTTTTCTCAAGAAGTTCTTCGTGGTTTCCGCTTTCTGCTATTGTGCCGTTGTCAATTACGATGATTTTATCTGCATCGCGGATAGTTGAAAGTCGGTGAGCAATAATCAGGCTTGTTCTGTTCTGCATAAGCTTCACCATTGCAGATTGAATTCTCATTTCTGTTCTTGTGTCAACAGATGATGTTGCTTCGTCGAGAATAAGAATTTTCGGGTCTGCAAGCACTGCTCTTGCAATTGAGAGCAACTGCCTTTGTCCCTGACTTAAATTGCTTCCGCCCTCTGATAACTGTGTGTCGTAAGAAGATTTAAGACGTGTGATAAATCTTTCTGCATTTGCAGTTTTTGCAGCAGCTGAAATATCTTCGTCAGTTGCATCAAGGTTTCCGTAAAGAATATTTTCTTTTATGCTTTCGCTGAAAAGAACTGTATCCTGAAGAACAATGGCAATTGTTTTTCGCAGTTCATCTTTCGGGATATCAAAAATACTTTTTCCGTCAATGGTGATTTCACCGCTGTCGATATCATAAAAACGTGTAAGCAGGTTTACAATAGTTGTTTTGCCTGAACCGGTAGCACCGACTATGGCAATTTTCTGCCCCTGCTTTACATCAAGCGTAAAGTTTTTGAGCACCTGCTTTTCGTCGTTGTAGCCGAAACATACATTTTTGAAGCTGATGTCACCGCGTACGTTTTCTGCTTTGAATTCTTCTTTGCCGTCATCTTTTTCAGGCTCGGAATCCATAACTTCAAAAATTCTCTCTGCACCTGCAATAGAGTTCTGGATAAGTGCGTACTGGTTTGCAATTTCGTTAATGGGACGTGAGAGCTGCTTTGAATAAAGAAGAAACGCCTGAATAACGCCTACGGAAATTATTCCGTCAGGTGCTAAAACTCCGCCGATATGGCTTGAATTAAAAGCGAAATATGCACCTGAAAGTGCAACGAGAATAAAGCTCAGGTTGGAAATAATGTTCATCAACGGACCCATTGAGCCGCTTAAAACCTGTGCTTTTATTGCAACCTTTCTGAAACGTGATGATATGGAATTGAATTCATCCTTTGATTTCTGCTCTTTTGAAAAAGCAACAACAGTTTTATAACCTGTCACCATTTCTTCAACGTGACCGTTCATTTCACCGAGCACCGCTTGCTGCTCTTTATAGAAACGGCGCATATATTTAGACATATTTGTGCTTACAATTATAGTCAGCACAACTGTGAGCACACTGATGAGTGTCATAAGAGGGGAGTAGAGAATCATTATAACAATTGAGCCGAGTACGCTTAATACTGCAGATATAAGTGCAGCAACGGAGGAAGAAACAGTGTTTGAAATGTTTTCGACGTCGTTTGTCATTCTGCTCATAATATCGCCGTGGTTATGTGTATCGGTATATTTTATGGGCAGTCTTACAAGGCGGTGGAAAAGGTCAAAACGCAGTTTACGTACAGTTGCGGTTGAAAGCTTTGCGGAGAATAATCCCTGGAAATAGGTAAACAGAGAAGTGATGATGTATATAACAATCAACACAATAAGAGTGGATATAAATGCTTTTCTGTCTACAGTAAGTCTGTTATCTGTGAGAGTAATCAGGTCAATAGCCTTTTGCTGTAAAGCCGGAGCAACAAGGTTCAGAACTGTAATCACAAGCATTACAAAAGTGAGTGAAATGAAAAGATATTTACTTTTTCCGATGTAAGAAAGAAGTTTTTTCAGAGTACCCTTCGTGTTTTTCGGCTTTTCAACCGTCATAACAGGTCCGGGACCTCTGCCGGGTCTTCCGACAGGACCGCCGACTTTTTCTTCTCTTTTAGGAGGACCTTTTTTGATTTCAGGCATTTACAACATCTCCTTTCTTCATCTGTGATTCGTAGATATCGCGGTAAACTTCACTTGTTTCAAGGAGTTCATCGTGTGTGCCGATTGCAACAAGACAACCGTCATCAATAACTGCAATTCTGTCGCAGTTCTTTATACTTGCAATTCTCTGAGCAATGGTAATAACGGTTGTGCCTTTCATATGCTCGAATAATTTTTTGCGAAGACGTGCTTCTGTTGAAAGGTCGAGGGCAGATGTGCTGTCGTCAAAAATCAGCACATCAGGTTTTTTGAGAATTGAACGTGCAATAGACATTCTCTGCTTCTGTCCGCCTGAAAGCGAAGCACCTTTTTCTGCTACATAACCTTCATATCCGTCAGGCATACGTTCGATAAATTCACGGGCTTCTGCAATTTCTGCAGCAGTTTTTATTTCTTCTTCTGTTGCGTCTTCGTTACCCCAACGCAGGTTAGAATTAACAGAACCTGAGAAAAGTTCAGTTTTCTGCATAACGATACTTATTTTGTCGCGTAAACTTGCAAGGTCAATTTCGCGTACGTCAGTGCCGTCAATTTTAAGTGAGCCTGAAGATACATCGTAAAAACGTGCAATAAGGTTAATAAGCGAAGTTTTGCCTGAACCTGTTGAGCCTAAAATTGCAATGTTTTCGCCTTTTCTGATTTTAAGGTTCAGGTTGTTTATAACGGTTTTACCCTCAAATCCGGGGTAGAAGAAATCGACATTTTCAAATTCGATTTCACCGATTGAATCAATCTTTTTGCTGCCTGTTGTGATAACGGGTTCAGTTTCAAGAATTTCGTTGATTCTGTCAGCAGATGCTTTTGCTCTTGTGATAGACTGGAACATCATACTTACCATTGTAATTGAGTGAAGAATCTGTGTGATGTAAGTGATTGCCGCCATAACACTACCGATTTTCATTTCTGTTGCAGCATCCTGAATTCTTTCGCCACCGATGAAAATAATTGCAACAACAGAAACGTTGAGAACAATTGTAAGCACAGGGCTGAGAATCGCCATAATTTTATGCACTTTAAGAATTGTATCTGTCAGGTCATCGTTTGCACGTGAAAAACGTTTTGTTTCAAAATCTTCGCGGACATATGCTTTAACAACACGTGCGCCTGATACGTTTTCCTGAACAACGCTGTTGACTTTGTCGAGCTTTTTCTGAACAACTTTAAACAGGGGAGAGGCTTTGCCGATAATTATAAACATTGCTATGAGTTCAATGGGCAAGGCAATTGCAAGTACAATACCGAAATCAACATTCAGCCTGAGCATCATAATAATTCCGCCCATAGACATCATAAATGAACGCACAAACATTCTGAGTGCCAGGTCCACAAACTGCTGAATAAGGTTTATATCTGTTGTCATTCTTGTAACAAGAGAGCCTGTTGTGAATTTATCTGTCTGCTGGAAAGATAAATCCATAACTTTTGAGAAAGCATCATTTCTCAAATCGCGGCTGAAAGAGTGAGATGTAGCACCGCTGAAAGCAGATGAGCCGACACCGCATATACCGCCGCACACTGCTAAAAGAAGCATAAGCAGACCTGTTTTTATAATCAGTTCAAAATCATGCCCTAAAACACCTTCGTCAACAATTTTTGACATAAGTGTTGGAAGCATAAGGTCAATAAGCACTTCGCCAATCATTGTAACAGGCGTCATAAGTGCAAAAAACCAGTAGGGTTTTAAATATTTGATGAGTTTCATTTTCTTTCCTCCATATCCTGCAGAAGATTATATGTTATTCTTTTGAGATAATCTTTCATAATTTTCAGTTCATCTTCAGTAAAATCTTCAAACATAACTTCTTCTGTTTCTTTGCATTTTGAAATAAAAAACTTCTCACATTCACGACCCTTGTCGGTAAGAGAAATATAACTTTTTCTCAGGTCATTTTCGTCAGCCGTTCTTGTAATGAGTTTTTCCTGCTCCATTTTTGAGAGCTGAACGCTGATTGACGGAGCTTTCATATGAGTAAGCTTTACGAGCTCATTCTGTGTCAGCTTTTCGTTATGGGAGAGATGAAAAACAATTCTCCTGTACCCCTGGGGAAAGCCTGCTCTTTCTGTTTCGCACCTTACACGTGCGTCAAACAGACGTGAAACGTCATTTATAAGCATTCCGTCTGTAAGCTTTTCAAAGTCAGGCTTCAGGCTGTGTAAATGATGAGGTTTATCATGCATAAAAAACACCCTCCGATATAATTATTTAGTTACCTAACTAATTATATTCAGGAGGGTGGATTTTGTCAATGTGCATACTGACAAATTTTAACTTTTATAAAGCATAAAAATTGCTTTCCCACGCGGGGATATATTTGTGTTGTCTGAAATAAAACTTATAATCGTCTCTTATTTCGTTTATCGCAAGGGGAATAGAAAACATATCTTCATTTCTGTGGTATGCACAGATATATAATTTTGGCTTTTGAGTTCTGATTGTGTTTTCTGCACCTTTTATTGCATCAATTTCACTGCCTTCGATATCCATTTTAAGCAGTGAAATTTTTTCTTTTATAAGCGTGTCGATTTTCGCTGCCTGAATTTCTTCGCCGTCGTCAGAAATTTTTGATTGTCTGCCAGCGGCTTTTTTGAATTTAAGAACAGTATCCTCTTTATATGCCGCAACATTGAAGCTTTCAACAAAATCGTATTTTTCAGTATTGCGTACGAGTTTAGCGAAGTTTTTTCTGTCAGGCTCAAGAGCATAAATTTTCTTCACTCCGCCACCGGATGCAAGAACAAATTCTTCCACTGTGTCGCCGTTATATGCACCTAAATCTGCAATAACTTCGCTTTCGTTTATTTTTAAAATATTCTCATACACTTCGTTCTTTTCGCTGAAAGAGGGGATAAGATATTCAAGCTTTCCGCTGATTTTGAAATTTAAAAGATTAATATATGTTTCTCTTGATTTATCATCTGCAAGAAGCGAAAAAGCCTTGTTGAACTTTTCTTCATTTTCTTTTACAAACTCTTTTGTGAAAAGTCCGTCACCTGCAACAGGTACGGTAAGCGAGTAAAGCGGGTGCTTTCTGCTCATTTCATAAACGCGGTTTATTGTGGTATCATCCTTGACTGCAAAAGTCATAAGGGAAACAAAATCTCCGTACTTTTCTTCAGCCTCTGAATATTTAAGCACTTTTTTGCCGTGGAAATGATGACCTCGTACAAATTCATCACTTGCATATACATCTTTGTACTCAATGCCGAAAGAATTGAGCTTTTCGATAATCATATCGGCACCGTTACCCATTCCATAAAGCAGAATCGGTCTGCTTTCGCTTTTCAGCTTCTGCCAGACCGTTTCTTCGTAAATATACTCAAGCATATTAATATTTGTCCATGCTGTCAACGCTGAGAACAAATACTGTTGCACCGCCGACATTTACTTCTTTTGCTTTGTCAAGTTCGCTCATATTTGTGCCGAAAGTTGCAGTTGAAGCTGCAGTATGAGTGCGTGTCTGTGAATATTTAGAAATAATGCTCTTTGCTCTTTCAACGTCTTTATCTTCTGAACCGATAAGCAATGTTGTATTGCCTACCATAAGGAAACCACCTGTTGTTGAAAGCTTTGTAACTGTGAATTTTTCTTTAGTAAGTGCTGAAGAAACAACAGCACTGTCATCGTTATTAACAATAGCAAGAATAAGTTTCATATTTTTTCTCCTTAAATTAAATGTCGGGAAGCATCATTTTAATGCTTCGTTTGTCCAGCTTGTAAAGGTCAGTGATTTCGTATCTGTTATCACTGCCGTCTTTAATAAGAATACGTCCGTCGTAAAGAGTTTTGATTGCTGTAAGGCTGTTTCTCAATTCGAATGTGTACCTGCCTTTGTCAGTGTCAACTGTCCACATCCAGATGTTGAACTTTTCATAACGTTTAACAAAACGTGTAATTTTGGGAATCATATAATACTCATCAAGTGCGCTCTGCAAGGCTGCTTTGCTTTCAGGGAGAAGGTTATCGATGTTTCTGATAATAGCACGTTCGTTACCTTCGCTGTCAAGCAATGATATGTATTTGTTGAGACCGCTTATAGGGAAAAGTCTGTGTGGCTCAAGTTCATAAAGCTTTTCATCAGAACCGTAAAATTCTGCATCTATGAAAATCTTATCGTTTACAGTAAGTTTAACTTCAGGACCTTCAATATATTTTAACATATTTCACACACTCCTTTCAACCTTATTCGAAGTTTTCAGATTCTTTCTGTTCTCTTACCTTCTGAGACATTGACTGAATCTGAATAAGCTTGTAATACTTGCCTTTAAGTGCCATAAGTTCATCGTGTGAACCGTTTTCAATGATTCTGCCCTTGTCAACAACGAGAATTCTGTTTGCTTTTCTCAGAGTTGAAAGTCTGTGGGCAATCATAAGTGTTGTTCTGCCGCGGATAAGTCTTTCAATAGCCTGCTGAATAAGTTCTTCTGTTTCAGAGTCAACAGCAGCAGTCGCTTCGTCGAAAATAAGAATACTGGGGTTTTTCATAACGGCTCTCGCAATAGAAAGACGCTGCTTTTCACCGCCTGAAAGGCCGATACCTCTTTCACCGAGATATGTATCGTATGAATCGGGAAGACGTGAAATAAATCCGTGTGCGTTTGCAACGTCTGCGGCGTAAATAACCTGTTCAACGTGTGCGTTGGGTGTACCGTAAGCAATGTTGTTGAAAACAGTATCCTTGAACATAAGAGGTTCCTGCTGAACGTAACCTATCTGGTCACGGTAATATTTCATATCAATATCTTTGATGTTAACGTCGTCAACGAGAATTTCACCTTCGTAATCGTCGTAGAAACGCATAAGCAGGTTAATAAGTGTTGATTTACCTGAACCTGTTGTGCCCACAATACCTACGATATCACCGGGGTTAAGGGTGAAGCTTACGTTGTCAACAACTTTCTTTGAACGGTCAAAAGCAAAGTTAACGTTTCTGAATTCGATTTTACCGTCCATTCTTTCAAGCTCAGTTCCTTTGGCAAAGTCGTGTTCAGGTTCTGCGTCGATAATATCGAAAATCTTTTCTGCAGAAGCAAGAGCACTCTGGTAAGAGTCGCTGATGTTTGCAAAGAAACCAACAGGGCCATAGAACATGCTTGTGTAAGAAATGAAAGAAACGAGCATACCGATTGTGATGGAGTTATTTTCAGGGTCGATAATCCATCTGCCGCCCACATACCATATAATAACTGAACCGCAGGTAATAAGGAAAGTCATTACATTTGGGAACACGGAAGAAATCATACTTGCACGTTTATCTTCTTTGAGCCAGTCGTCGCAATATGCTTTGAACTTGCTGATAATTGAATCTTCGTTAGTGAAAGACTTGATAACTCTCACACCGGGGATTGTATCTGCAAGCAGAGTTGAAATGTGAGAGCTTCTTATCCACAAACGGCGGTACATAGGTCCGATTTTTTTACCGAAAAGTCTGCCGCCTAAAACAACAAGGGGAACGGGGAGGAGGGAAAGGAGAGTAAGCTTCCAGTTCATAACAAGCATAATAACTGCAATGCCGATGAGCAGGAATCCCTGTGTTATACCTTCCTGTGAAATACGCATAATAAAGTTCTGCAGAATAACGGAGTCAGAGTTGACTCTGTTGATAACCGAACCTGTTGATGTTTTGTCATAGTAACTCAATGGGAGATACTGTGCTTTTGCGTAAATATCTTTTTTTAGGTCGATGATAATTTTATCGCCTGCAATTCTTAAGTAGTAAGAACGGATAAATCCGAGGAAATACTGAACGATGTATACGCCGAGAAGGGCAAGTATAATTATAACAAGTCCTTTTGCATCGTTTTTCGGAAGAATTTCGTCAACCATCATCTGTGTAACCCTTGGCGGAACAAGAGAAAGGAAAGTTACAATCACAGACAATACAATGCAGATAATGAGTTTGCCTTTTTCGGGTAAAAGGTATTTCATAAGTTTTGAAAGAATCTTGCCTTTGCCCTTACAGTTGTAACATTCTGCATCAGGAGAAGCAAGCTTTCGTCCGCATTTGGGGCAAAAAGAACGTTGCTTATCGTAGGTTGATTTAACAATCAGAAGTTGTTCTTCGAGGTCCATGCCGTCTGTTACATTATTAATAAATATAGCGGCGGCATCTGCGATATCTGCGTTTGCGTATGTAAAACGCAGTGCAATCTCGACTTTCTTTTTTTCGCTTTCGTCAGAATTTTTTAATCTGATTCTGATAATTGCGTTACCGTACATTCTTTTGACAATAACCTTTTCGATTTCGTCAAACCTGTAAAGTCTGTACCCGTTTTCGTGTCTGGTGTCAACGGCAACAGCGGAAGATTCAGTAACAATAAAAGCCGAATCGTCATACTTGCCGTCAAGATTAAGGTCGCCGATCACAGCAAAAAGAATCTTTTCATCACCAAGAACTTTTCCGGCAATTTCTGATATCTTTTCGGGTATGGGTTTGTTTGAAAAGGTTTTGATTTCTGCCATATAAACCCCTCCTTTTGCAATGCCATATTTGTAAAAATATGGTCTTTTCGCGGTAATTATAGCACAGTCATTTCAAATGTCAACATCTTTTTTGAAATTGTTATTTATTTTTGTAATAAAAACGTAAGATTTGTGTAAATATTATGAAAAATAATTAAACCTGCAAAATATGCGCTTTTTTGCTTGACAGAAAGTTGAAAATCTCATATAATTATAGAGAACTAATGGGTAAACCATAGGTTTGAATTCCGATAAAAACGAAAGGAAGTGAATATGATGAACCTTACAGATATTATCGAGGGCATCAAAACAGGTTGGGAAATTCTTAACAAGATTGTAAACTTTGACGTTCTTTGGGACTACATAAAGAAAACTTTCGAAGCTATCGTTTCTATGTTTTAATTGAAACTAAAACAACTTTTCATAGCAACCCTGTCCGTATCAGGGCAGGGTGTTGTTGTGAAACCACATCATTCCGTATTCGGCATTATGCCGTCAGAATATAAAAGGTATATTTTATACGAACAAAATAAAGAGGTGATTTGAAACATGAAAAAATCTTTGTGTATTCTTATCTGCTTTGCAGTAGTGCTTACAGCGTGTGCAGTAGGCTTCTCTGCTTATGCGGGCACAGATGCTTTGTCCGTTGTTTCAGGCCCCGAAAAGCTCTATTATACAAGTGCTGGTGAGGCTATTGACGTAACAGGTACAAAGTTAAAAGTAAGAATTGACGGAATTGAAGAAACTATTGAGCTTAAGCAGAATATTGTAAGAAGCGGTTCAATAAAAGATGCTGTTACAATTACTACAACTGAGTCTACAACTCAGCCCACAGAATCTACAACTGCAGCCGATTCAACAACTACAACAACTACAGTTGCTCCCGCTGCAAAAGCTGCAAGAGCATCTGCCAGCGCTGCAAATGTAAAGGTTTACTACGATACTCCTCTCAAAGCAGGAGAAAACGAAGTTATCTTCAGATATGATGATAAAATTACAAGCTGTGACGTTTACTACGATGCAGAACCCGTTAAGAGTATTGAAGTGAAAAAGCTTCCTGCTAAGACAGAATATCTTTTCCATAAAGAAGAATTTGCAAGAGGTCTCGACCTCAGAGGACTTGAACTTGAAATTACTTTCAAGGATTTAGGTGACGGTGAAGAAACATACACTTATGTATGTGAAACAGAAGACTCAAGCAAACTCACATTTATGGGCCACAAAATCACAGTTAAGTTTTCATTTAACTCATATGATAGTGAATCAGGCCTTAAAGTAGGCGACAACGCACTTTCTGTTACTTACCTTAATAAGGAAACATCATTCAATCTTCACTACAAAGAAGTTATCCGTGGTGACGTAAACGATGACGGACAGGTTAACGCAAAAGACCTTGTACGTCTTAATAAAGTTGTAGCAGAAAAGCCCACAAAACCGTCAGATGATGAACTTTCACTTCTCTGGCTTACATCAGACTTCAACGAAGATGACAGAATTAACACTCAGGATATTGTTGAACTCAGAAAAATCCTTACAGAACCTGATAAAACAGGAGAATTTGACTGGGTATACAATGCAACACTCCTTTCTTATAAGGTATCTCCCGATGGTTACTTCTACACAGACGATGACCCGTGGCAGAGAAACTTCGGCTTCAACGAAGTTTATGATATAGCAACTCCTTATACATTTATGTACTACGATACATTCCGTGTGTTCTTCGATTACGGTACATATGAAGAAGGCGAACTTGCAGGCGTGCCTGCAGGCACACCCAAGCAGTGGATGCTTCAGCCCTGGAAGGGTCAGTACGGTATGGTTCTTTACGGTGCAGAGCTTGGTGTTTACACAAAACCTGAAACACGTGAAACACCTCACTATGACTGCGCTAACGATAAAGACAAACAGCATATGGCAATGACAGTTTATAAGGATGAAAAAGAAGCTTTCACAATGCCTTATAAAGATCATTGGTGGATTACAGGCTTCAAACCCGGTGCTCTTGTGAACTACACTGATATGTCAAAACCCCACTCACAGCTTATAATCAAGTTTACTATCGACTTTGACTCACCTGAAATGGCAAAGAGCTTTGCAAAAGGTCTTGAAGAAAGAGGTTTTGATCAGGTTGGTTTCCTTGATACAGTAAACTTCAGCAAGGTTGACGTATTCACACTCGGTACAGGAGATAAAGCTCACAGAGTTGAAATGCTCTGGAGAGATGTTGTAGGTACACCCGGAAAGACAAACGTTCCCAATCCGGTACCGCAGAACTAAGGAGGTGCATGAATTATGAAAATGACTAAAAAAATCCTTTCAATACTTCTTGCACTCACTTTTGTGCTCGCATCTGTATCAGTAGTTGGTCTCACAGCATCTGCAGCAGATGATATGACTTTCACAGTAAGTAAAGTGAAAAAAGCAAGACCCGGTGATAAAGTAACAATTAATGTTACTCTCACAAATTCAGACCCTGTCTGCGCAGTTAACCCCACGGTTGTATATGACGCAGATAAGCTTGAATTTGTAAGTGCAACAAACGGTGATGTTTTCCAGAAAAACGCATTCCACATCGGTGAAGCACGTGAAGGCAAAGTTACAATTCTTTACTACAACCCCAAGTTCAATGATACTTCTGCAAACGGTACAGTGTGCACACTTCAGTTCAAGGTTCTTAAAGGTGCAGAAGGCTATGCTGATGTATCACTTGATTTCCCTGAAAACAGTGTTGTTAACTCTAAAGAAGAAGCAGTTAAATTTGTTAATAACAAAGGTTCAGTAAGTATTATTTCTCCTGTTCTCTATGCTAATGAAAAGAAAGAAGAAAACGCAATTGAAGATAAGTATTATCAGAAAGTGCCGCTCTTCGCAAGTTATAGAGATCAGAACGTTCAGCTTGTAGCAGGTATCGTAGGCGATACAGTTAAGAAGGTTGAATGGTCAGTCGATTCTAACAGACTTTTGGTAGATGAAAACGGTGTTGTAACTCCCAACCGTTGGTGGTACTGCAGAGCTAATGTAACTGCAAAAATCACAACAAAAACAGGTGAAGTTTACGAAAAAACAGTTCAGGTTGAATTCTTCAAATTTGAATTCACAAAACGTTTACCTGTATTTTAATTAAAACAATTACACTGCAACGGGACGTGTCTTTTCAGGCACGTTCCCGTTTGACGTATTATTGAAAAGAAGGTGCATTGAATGAAAAATAAATTAATCAGCCTTTTGCTCGGTTTGTCAATTGTTCTTTCAACTTTCGCGATGGTGTCAGTTTCTGCTTTTGCTGCAGATATGGAATTTACTGTTGAAGGAGTAAAAGAAACTGAATCAACCGTTCAGGTTGAAATCGGAATTAAAGGCAACAAAGGCTTCTCAGGCCTTGATTTCCAGGTAGAATATGACAGTTCTGTTCTTACTCCTGTTGATATTGAGGTCGTAGGTGCAGCTGATAAGGCTCAGATGACATATATGGATGACGCAACTGAAAAAGGTAACTATAACGTTATTGTATATGGCGATAAGGATGTTAATTCAAACGGTAAGGTCTGCGTTGTTACATTTGAAAAAGGTTCAGGTGCTCACGCAGGAACATCTTCAAATATTAAGGTTGTAGCTAATGAAGATTGCTATTCATCAGATGGTACATACCATAACGTGAAAGACGGTGACGCTAAACTTTCTTTCACATCTTTTGAAACAACAACAAAGAAAAATGTTACTACAACAAAGAAAAACGTTACTACAACAAAGAAAAACGTTACTACAACAAAGAAGAACAGTGTTAAAACAACAAAAAGACCTGTTGCAGCAACACTTCTCACTTCTCCCACAATGCCCGAAACAACAACTCTTTTACAGGAAACAACAACTCTCGAAGAGTGGACAGAATATCCTGAAGAAGCTTTAACATATGAATCATACTCATATGTAGAGCCTGAAACAGAGGCAACTGAAGAAGATGAAGACGCTGCCAAAAAACAGCAGAGAAACAGAATAATCGCAATTGTAGTTATTGTGATTTGTGTTTCAGCTGTAGCAGCTTTGATTTTTACAAAGAAAAAGTCACCCTCAGAAACAAGAAAATAATCTCAGCTCATAAAAATAACCGATGCAGTTAAGTTAAACTGCATCGGTATTTTTGTTTCTTTTATTCTTGTTTAATTATTCTTCGCCGTAAGCGTTTTCGTAAATTTTAACTTCCTGATGGATGTTTGATGAACGATAAATACCATCCATGATTTTTGAAGTAAGAACTGCTTTGTCGATGTATGACTGGTTAGGTACTCTTGTTTTGCAGGATTCAACGAATGAGTCAATTTCGTTTCTGTAATGGTCTCTCATTCTGAATTTCGGCTTTTCTTCAACAAGCGCACCGTCTTTTACTGTGAAGAAAGTGTAGTATCCGCAGTAATTAAGTCTGATACCGCCCTTGTCACCCATAAAGTCGATGTAAGTTTCGTTAATGCCGATATTCTGTGCCCATGCACCGTTGAAAGTGATTGTAGGACCGTTTTCTGTTCTGATAATACCTGTAACAGAGTCGTCAACGTCGTATGTGCCGTTTTCAACATCAGATGTTTCTTCTGCCCACATTCCTTCGTAAACATAATTTTTCATATCTTTACCAAGCTTGCAGAAAGCCTCGCCGCTTGCAGTAAGAGGTCTGGGGTCACCGCAACAGTAAAGGATAAGGTCGAGATAATGTACACCCCAGTCGATAAGTGCACCGCCGCCTGATGAAGCATTTGTTGTGAAATCACCGCCAAGGCCGGGGATTGAACGATGTGCTCTGAAGGAAGCATAAACGTGGAAAACTTCACCAAGCTCACCGTTTTCAATCAGCTTTTTAACGCGGTTAACTGAATCGTTGTAACGGTTAACTGTGCCGATTGAAAGCATTTTGCCTGTTTCTTTTGCAACTTCCTGCATAGCTAATGCTTCTTTGAGAGTTCTTGCAGCAGGTTTTTCGCAGAGTACGTCTTTTCCTGCTTTCATAAAGTCAATGGAAATCATTGCGTGATGGTCATTGTGTGTGCAGACAGAAACTGCATCAATGTCATCATTGTTTACGATTTCTTTGTAATCGTAAACGGCTTTGCCGCAACCGTATTTTTCAACTGCTGCATCTGCTCTTTCGGGAATGATATCGCAGAAATATTTAATTTCCACATTTTCATTTGCCATATAACTTGGGATGTGTGCGCCGTTTGCGATGTTACCGCAGCCGATAACTGCAACTCTTAATTTTGACATAATATCAACCTCCGTCATAAGAATTATTGACAAAAATAATGATATCAGTTATAATCAAATTTGTAAACAGTTTAGAGAAAAATAGTACTGTTTTTAAAAATTTTTTATCACAAAAGAGGTTGATTTTCATGTACAATTTTCCCATTGGTGTAATTGTAGACAGCTTCAGACTTCCCATGGCAGAAGCTGTAAAAAAAGCAAAAGAAGTTGGTGCACAGGGTATTCAGGTTTACGCATCACACGGTGATATGGCTCCTGAAAATATGACTCCTGCAAAAATTGCAGAGTTCAGAAAACTTGTAAGCGATAATGGTCTCGTTATTTCTGCACTTTGCGGTGACCTTGGCGGTGGCGGATTTGTTCACCCCGATAAAAATGCTGAAAAAGTTGAAAAATCAAAGAGAATTCTTGACCTTGCAAAAGAACTTGGCACTGACATCGTAACAACTCATATCGGTGTTGTTCCTGCTGACGCAAATAATGAAAGATATAAAATTATGCAGGCTGCTTGTTTTGAACTGAGTTCATACGCTGATACTATCAATTCACATTTCGCAGTTGAAACAGGTCCTGAAAAATCAATCATTCTTAAAAACTTCCTTGATTCACTCGGCTCAAGAGGTGTAGGCGTTAACCTTGACCCTGCAAACCTTATTATGGTTTCAGGTGATGCTCCTGTTGAAGCAGTTTATAATCTTAAGGATTATATCGTACATACACACGCAAAAGACGGATACATGCGTTTCTATGAAAACCCCGAAATCGTTTACGGTATGCCCGGTGCACGTGAAATGGCAGAAGGTGAACACGCAATCGAAGGCGATTCATACGAAGAAGTGCCGCTCGGTTCAGGTTCAGTTCCTTTCCCGTACTATCTTAAAGCACTTGAAGATATCGGCTACAAAGGCTTCCTTACAATAGAAAGAGAAGTAGGTGCTGACCCTGCAAAAGATATCGGTCTTGCAGTTAAATATCTTCAGGGGATTATTAACGAGGGTTAATTTATGAAATTTGCAGTAACATCATACAGCTTTCAGAAACTTCTGAATTCAGGTGAATACACCCATTTTTCACTTATCGAAAAAGTTAAGGAAATGGGATTTGATGCAATAGAATATACCGATTTAATTGTGCCTGAAAACAAAACGGAACTTGAGTTTGCAAAAGAACTCAGAGCCGAAGCGGATAGAGTAGGCCTTGAAATTTCAAGCTATACTGTAGGCGCTGATATGTTGAACGGTTGTGACGGTGACTTTGATAAAGAAATTGAACGCATTAAAGGTAAGGTTGATGTGGCAGAAGCACTCGGTGTTAATTTTATGCGTCACGATGCAGGTTGGGGATATAAAGACGAAAGAAAGTCTTATATGGGCTTTAACGAGGCACTTCCTGTTTTTATCAAAGGGTGTAAAGAAATTACTGAGTATGCAAAGCAGAAAGGTATTGTAACAATGATAGAAAATCACGGATTTTTCTGTCAGGATTCTGACCGTGTAGAAAAAATCGTGTGCGGAGTTGCAGACCCGAATTTCGGTGTGCTTTTTGATTGTGGTAACTTCCTTTGTGCAGATGAAAACCCTGTTGTTGCAGCAGGTAAGCTTGCAAACTATGTAAAATATGTTCATGCAAAGGATTTCTTCATCCGTAGCGGAATGGGCTATGACCCCGGTTGTGGTTTCTTCCGCACAAGAGGCGGTAACTATTTAAGAGGTACAATCGTAGGTCAGGGTGATGCTCCTGTTAAACAGTGCGTTGAGGTTATCAGAAACTCAGGTTATGACGGTTACTTCAGTGTTGAATTTGAAGGAATCGAAGATAATATTCAGGCTGTTGAACAAGGTTTTGCTAACCTGAAACTTTTTGCAGAATAACAAATTTTTATAAAAATGCTCCTGAAAAGCGATTCGGGAGCATTTTTCTTTATATATTTGACTTGACTTTACGAGAAATAAGATGCTATAATTATTGTGTGTTAATATTTTGTAAATTTTTTTCGGAAAGGAAGAAGGAAATTATGAGTAAAAAGATACTTTCATTGGTACTCGTCCTGATTATGCTTGTAGGTTGCTTTGCGGTTCCGGTACAAGCAAGAGAAGCAGGTGTGGGTACAGGCGCAGAAAGCTTTAACCCCGTAAAGTTTTATGTAGACAAGGAGTCTCTTATAGGTGCAGATATCAACACAAAAGTTAATGTCGAGATAGTTGATAAAAACTATAAGATAAAGCTTAATTCAGTTGAAGCGTATATTCCGTATTATGCAGAAGGTGGAATTGCTTACCTTGATGTGGCATACACTAAAGGAATGGTAATTTCAGGTGCAGAAGCACTTACGGTTACAGGCACTTTAACAGAAAAAGTAAACTCTGTTGTGCGTTACACCTTCAATTACGATATCCTTGACAAGAATAATAAAACTGTCTGGAAAGATCTCGCAGGTTATACTTACGCGTTTGTAAGCAGTAATGAATCAAAAACAGGTGCAGTAGGCTCAAACCATGCTTATCCCGGCAATTTAAGTGATGGTTGTTATTTTGAAAATCTCAGCACATTGAATACAACATATGTTCAGCAGTCGGAGCTTAATCTGTACTATAAAGTAAGAACACAGTCTGCATGGAGTTATAACGACCCCAGAACAAGAGGTGTCGAGATAATATCAGGTAATGCTCCGTCAACAGCAAGTACAATCGGCACAATGAACTGGCCCCGCAGTGGTCCTGTTTATCGTTCGGCTGACGGTTATTGGTTCTCAATGAGTGAGCCACCTTCAGGTTATTATAACTTCACAATCAGCTTCAACTCATGGAATGACGATTGGGAAGACCAGTCAAATATTACAGAAACAACAGAAATGTACTATATCAGAAGTTCTGATATAGTAGATGCATATAATACTGCAAACAAGTATATCAAATCAAACACACTTTTTGCAGACGGTTATTATGTGCAGAAGGGCAGATATACAGAAGACAGCTGGAATGCTTTTATAAATGCTCTTGATATTGCGTATCAGGTTGCTTTAGCTGTTCCGAATGCAAACCATGGTTACAAACTTGCTTGCATAAATGCACAGTCAGCAAATGAAGCACTTGATGCTGCTTTTGCAAATCTTAAAGAAGCGGAACATGATTACTATGCACATAAAGACCCTGTTGTTACTCCCGCAACATGCACAAAAGAAGGTTCAGAACTTTTAACTTGTATCTGCGGTGAAACAAAAACAAATATTCTTCCTGCAACAGGTCATACACGCGGTGCATGGAATGTTGTAAAACAGGCAACTTGTACAGAAGAAGGTAAGGAAGAAATCCGTTGTACTGTTTGTAACGAAATAGTTGAAGAAAAAGTAACGCCAAAGATTGCACACGTTTTTGAATCCGAGGTAACTGAGGCTGATTGCACAAATCAGGGTTATACTACTTATAACTGTACAATATGTGGTTATACATATACCAGTGATTATGTTGAACCGAACGGTCATGAATATAATTATGTAAAGATTGAACCCACTTGTACAGAACAAGGTTATACGTTATGCTCTTGTAAAAATTGCAATTACAGAACTACGAATAACATTGTTTCTGCAACAGGTCACACTGAAGGTGAAGCTGTCGAAGAAAACAGAACAGAGGCTACCTGTACAGTGGCAGGTTCTTATGATGTAGTAGTTTATTGTTCTGTATGCGAAGAAGAAATATCACGTGAAACAGTTGTAGTTGATGCTCTTGGTCACACAGCAGGTGAAGCTGTTGAAGAAAACAGAGTTGAACCTACTATGACAGTAGACGGCTCTTATGAAAAAGTAATTTGCTGCACAGTATGTAACGAAGAATTGAGCCGTGAAACAGTTGTTCTTCCTATGACGGGTGGATATTTCCGCGAAGCAGAAGGCTCAACAACGGTTATTAACAAAGAACTCGGTCTTATCTACGGCCTTGATATTGGCCTTGCAGATATTGAAGAATATGTTGAATATGCATCAAATGTTTCTTATGAGCTTTCAGACGGTGTCGGTACAGGAAGCGTTGTTACAACATACCGCAACTCAGAAGAATGGGAATCATATACAGTTGTAATCTTCGGTGACCTGAACGGTGACGGAGTTATCGATATTTACGATGCTTCAATTCTTGCTGCAATCGTAAATGGCGATATGGTGCTTGAAGAAGAGGATGTGCTTCTTTTTGCGGCAGATCTGAATTCTGATACAGCGGTTGATATTTATGACCTTGCAATTCTTAATGCAGTTGTAAATGGCGAAACAGAAATTTCACAGGCACCGGTTGCTTAAAGTTGATTTAAAGGAGTGATGTTTTCACTCCTTTATTTTTTGCTTTAATTTATCTTAATATTTTTTTTACATATATTTACTTGAAACCGTTGTGAAAAAATGTTAATATGTAAAAAGCATATTATATAACAAAATATTTTTTTGGAGGATGACAAAATGAGCAAAAGAATTATGGTTGTTGTACTTGCACTTGCGGTAGCATTCGGTTGCTTCACAATGGCAGTAACAGCAAAAGGCAATGAAAAAGTGTCAGTTACATTGAATTCTAACGACACAGACTTCCTTTCAGCAGTAGTAAATGCTGATTATTCTGCAGAAGTAACAGTACCCAAAGGCTCTGTTATAAGTGCAGGAGAACTCAAAGGCACAATTTCAATGACAGATATTGATTCTCTCGGCATTGAAGGTACAAGAACTTATTCAAAAGGCATCACAACAGGTGTTGAAAAAGAAGTTCTTCTTGATAACTACCTTCCTGCATTCACAAACGCAACAATTTCAGGTGCTGTTGACAGTGTTGATTACAAGTACAATGTAGTAGCAGAAGATACAGCAGAAGCTTACACAATCACGGCAACACCTGAAGATGAAGATGCGGTAAGAGCAGCTTATCAGGCTGCAGCATCTCACATAACTGCATCAACAAAGGCAGAAGATGACAGCTATGCATTAATTCCCGGCACTGCTTATGTTCAGATCGGCACAGAAAAACTTGTTTTTGAAAACACAGAAGAAACAATGAAACTCGATAACATCATGCAGGGTACAGGACTCAAAGCGGAAATCAGATCTGCTGTTGAACTTATCGAAGCTGATGAACTTGAAGATGCACAGGTAGAAGTTTTCCTTCCTGCAGGCACAGTTCTTGCAGTTGGTCAGTCAATTGTAACTCTCGATGATGCAGCAACAATCAAAATGTACGGCTATGAAGATAATGAAGACGTAAACACAATTCTTTCAAAACTCCGTGATTGTGAAACAAACGAACAGATTATCCTTACAGCAGTTCTCTTCATTTCAGACTTTGCAAATGCTATTGAAGGTCAGGACCTTGTTGTAAACGTTGAGTTTGAAGAAACAACAACTGAAATTTCAGGTTCAATCGACAGTGCTCTTGCAGATAAGGATACAACAATTGAACTTGTTTGTGACGGTGAAGTTGTAGATTCAATCACAGCTTCAGATTCTTACAGCTTTGATGCAGTAGCAAACGGCACATATACAATCAGAGTTTCAAAAGAAAACCACGTAACACGTGAATATGAAATTGATGTAAATGGCGAAGTTGTTATCGAAGACCTCGACATTAACCTTATCGGTGACGTAAACGGTGATGATAAGCTTAACGTTATGGACTATGCAGAAACACTCAAGCACGTAAGAAAAACAAATGCTCTTGAAGGTTATGCGTTTGACTGTGCTGATGTAAACGGTGACGGCAAAGTAACAGTTTCTGACTATGCTGCAATTCTCAGACACGTTAAGAAAACAGCAAATCTCTGGTGAGTATAATTCAGGATACCTCTTGTGAAAAACACAAGAGGTATTTTTCTTTGTTTTACTTGATTTATGTGATGAAAAGTGATATCATTAGTGTGTGTAATTATATTGAGCACAATGTAGGGAGGAAAATGAAATGTCCAAAAAGATTATTTCTGTATTTCTTGTCCTGATAATGGTATTCGGCTGTTTTTCAATGGCCGCAAATGCTCGTCAGGTAGGCGTCGGCGGTGGCGCTGAAAGCTTTAATCCTGTTAAGTTTTCTCAGGATGTTGCAAGCGTTGGAAAGACAGACAACATTAATGTCAACTTTATAGCAAAAATCACTGATAAAAATTATAAGGTGAAAATCAAGTCAATCAGTGTAGCGTTACCTTTCCTTGAAGCAGGTGACGAATCGAATCTGACAGTAACATACGCATCAGGTGATGTGGTTACAGACGAAACAAAATATCCTGTAACAGGTTATATAACCGCATCTACAAACTCTGTTGCTCGTTATACTATTACGTATGATATTCTTGATAAAGCTGACAATACTGTATGGAAAAACCTTACAGGCTATGCTTATGGTCAGTTTTCAGGTTCAAATGAAAGAACAGGTGCTATAGGTACATATCCTGATGACCCCGGTCAGGTTCATTCAGGTGCTTACTTTACGTCTATTGATAAACTTAACTCATGTTATGTTCAGGTAGGCTCTGCAGCACTTCTTTATACTCTGAAAACACAGCATTTGTTCTTTACTTTCGATGAAAGAACAACAGAAACAGCTGTTATTTCAGGTAATGCACCTTCATCACTCCGCACATATCCCGTTGACTGGCCCTCAGTTATGTGGTGGCGTCAGGAAGCCGAAGGTACATGGCTTATGTGGTCAACTCCTGAATCAGGATATTATAATTTCACTCTTGATATGAATGCCAATAATGCATCCTGGGATGAGGAAACAAACACAGTTGTAAGCACAGAGATGTATTATCTTGACCAGTGGGACAGAATGAATGCTGAAGATATTGCTGATAAAATCCTCGGTATTGACGGTATGTTCCTGCAGGGCTATTATGTTCAGAAGGGCAGGTATACAGAGGATTCGTGGAATAACCTTATGTCTGCGATGGATATGGCACACCAGGTTATGCTTACAACGCCCGGACCGAACTACGGTTTTAAAATTGCCTGTCAGAACGGTACATATGCAGATGATAATCTTATAAGAGCTTTCAATAACCTTCAGGAAGCACCCTGTGACTGGGAAACATATAAAGATCCGGTTGTAGGTGAGGGCGGTTCCTGCGGTGCAGGCGGTTCAATTATTTATACTTGTATCTGCGGTAAAACAAAAACAGAATCAACAAGTACAGACAGTTGTACACCATCAAGTGACTGGACAGAAATAACTCCGCCCACTTGTACAAATCCCGGTCAGGAAGCACAGCTGTGTATTTACTGTTCAAGTATTGTAAATACCCGTGAAATTGAGCCTTTGGGACATGAATACACAACTCAAGTTGTTCCTGCGGGCTGTTATACACAGGGCTATACAATTTATACTTGTATCAGAGGCGACCACGAGTATCAGGATGATTACACTCCTGTAAGAGGTCACGTTCACGGCTATTATGAATATAAATATCCCACAGCAATATTCGGCGGTTATAAAATTTCCCACTGTGCTGATTGTGATATAGTTATTTCAACTGAAGATATGGCAAAACCTGAAGGCACAATTGTTTTCAGCTTGCAGTCAAATGATAATACTTTCTTCACAACTGCTATGGATTTGAATGCAATGAAAACAACTTTCATTGTTCCTAAAAAAGCAGTAATTGATACAAGCAGTGTTAAAACAGACCTTTTAGTTGATGAAATTCCTGCTCTCAGCATTGAAAATTATAAAGGTCAGGAACTGACTTATCAGGGCGGCACAACTGCAGAATCAGGCAAAGAATTCAACTTTGAAGATTACTTTGGCGGCTTCTCAAATGCTAAATTAGCAGGTCGCGTTATAACTTATAACGAGAAAAACGAAGAAACAGAGTTAGGTTTCAATTATAACATTACTACAAAATCAGATGAAAACGAGCTTTATGTAATCAACGCAACACCAACTGACGAAGAAGCTGTCGGTGCTGCAATGACAGAACTTCTGGCTCATTTCTCTTCTGAAAAAATCAGAGCGAACGATAAACTTCCTGAAGATGAGGATATGCGTAACCTTATCACAAATCAGATTAAACTTCCCGGCTCTGCATATATTCAGACGGGTACAACAAAACTTACTCTTGAAGACCCGGAAGAAACATACACATTCAGTAAGGTTTATGAAAGACCGACTTTTGTTTATGAAGAAGCAGAAGCAACAGATGCTCAGGTTGAAATCTTCCTTCCTGTGGGAACAAGTTTCTTAATAGGTAACCATAAGGTAACCCTCCAGGATTTTGTAACATTCAAACTTTCAGGTTGCGGTGAAAACGAAACTGTTGAAAGTCTTGTTGCTGACCTTGAAGCTTGCACAACAGGCGATGAAACAATTGAAACTGTAACAATCTTCCTTGCAGAACTTCTTAACTCTGCAAACCGTCAGGAAAACCTTGCTCTTGATATCGTTATCAATCCTGCAGGTTACAGCGTTTCAGGTACAGTTGAAAGCTTTGCTCCTTATGAAGGTGCAGACGGCACTGAAATGACATCTATCGCATTGCTGCAGGGTGACGAAATCGTTGACTGGGTAGACGTTATGGGTGAAGGTGTTCAGGAATTTACTTTCTCAAGTGTTAAGAGCGGTACATATACTGTTGAAGTTATGAAATTCAACCACGTTGTACGCACATATGAACTTGTTGTTGAAGGCGATGAAATAACAGGTCTTGAATACAAAATCCATCTTTACGGTGATATAGACGGCAACGGTAAGTTGAACGTTATGGACTATTCAAAGGTTCTCCGCCATGTTAAGAAGACACAGGCCCTCGAAGGTTATGAGCTTCTTTGCGCAGATGTAGACGAAAACGGAAAAGTCAATGTTATGGACTACACTGCAATTCTCAGACATGTTAAGAAAACAGCATCTCTCTGGTAATGCGTAATAATTTCAACGGGCATCTGCGGATGCCCGTTTTTTATATTTTTTATTTCCGTTATTGACAAAAAGTGTTTTCGAATATAATATTATATTTAAGAATTATTGTATAAAGAGGTAATTATATGTTCTGTAAAAGATGTGGTAAACAAATTGCAGATGGCCCAACTTCCTGCCAATATTGCGGTGCGGTAGTTACAAAAAGACCTGCAACAAATACATATACAAATTTCAATGCTCCTGCTGCAAATACTTCTTATCAGGCACCGCAGCCTGAAAAGAAACAAAATAAAACACCGTGGAAAATAATTGCACCTGTTGTGGCTGCTTTGCTTGTGGTTGCGATAATTTTTGGTGTTGTGTCCTGCTCAAAAGGTAAGCAGAAAGAGCATGAAGATAAGCTTCGTCAGTTACTTGAGGAAAGCACATCAAAGCCTGTAGTTGAATTTATGTGCGATGACTTCGATAACAACGGTGATTTCGAAGCATATGCCGTTGTGGGAAAATCAGAAAAGAAAGATGATATAGTTGAATACTATGATGCGGACATCTGTTTTGTAAACGAAGATTCTGCAGAGCTTATCAAAGAATCAGTCCGCGGCCATTCAAACGGCACAATTGAATCAGACGGCAAAATTTATGTATCTCTCGAAGTTTACGATGAGCAGACAGGTAAAGGAGTATCATTGGTTTATTCTGCAAGCGAAAACAGACCTGTTGAATCTGAAATTTCAGGACAGTATTCAAATGTGCGTCAGGAAAATGGCAAAATCCTTGCAACAGACGAAACGGGAGATGATATGGAAATCGACATTCCCAATGCGTTCAGAAAACTTGATACAATTGAACTTACAACATTTGTAACAACACTTCCTGAAGGTGTAACGGATTTCACAGAAACAACAGACGCGGAATCTACAACACAACTTGAAACCACAACAAAAGAAAAACTTACTGTTACAACAACTCAACCCACAACGTCGGCACAAAAAGTTTCCTCGAATGTTTCATCAATATATGAACCAGAAGTTATAAAAGAAGCAGCGACAGGGAACTTTTATGGTGGGGTAAGTGAAACAGTTAAAAGTTGCTTCATTGATATAAATAACGACGGTGTTGATGAACTGGTGGTGCGCTATAGACAACAGTCATATGAGAAAAGTGCTGTTTACGCTATACAGAATAATAAAGTGGTGAATCTTGGGATGGTTGAACATGCCGGTGGTTCATCTGGTGGAGAATTTTATACTGTAAAATATAATTCTAATGCCGGTAATCATGTTGTTGCAGTGTCAGGCAATACGAATATAGGAGCTCGTGCAGCGACAAGCTATCTTACGACTTATTATTATGATGGTGTCTCATTCACGGCTAAACATAGTGTAGAGGGAGGTTATTACAGTTATGATGGCTTTGCTTCAGAGGCAGAAGAAATAAAAAGGAATACGTCGCTATATGTAGAAAAAGACGGAAGAGTCTGGTATTATCTTTATGATGGTAATTACATAAGTGAAGCTGAATATGAAAGTATACGTAATAATTATGTAGACCCTGTAAATGCAAAATACCAGATGAAAGTTGGTACACCTTCCAACCCTTTACCGTAATTAACAAACTTAATATTTATACTGCAGAAAACTGCTTTTCTCTTGATGGGAAAAGCAGTTTTCTTTTTGCTTTTCTGAACGAAAAAACCTCGTCTTTTCAAGCTTTTTCGGTTGTAATGAAATTTCCCGAAAAAGATATATTTTTTTGCATAAATGCTTGACTTTGATAGGTGATTGGGGTATAATTGTGGTACGATGTGGGGCAATAGGGTGCCATTGGGGTGCCAAAGTGGGAGTTTTCCACTTTTCCACAGAGTTTTCCACACTCAGGTGGGACAAAACAGTTAAAATCTTGAAAGGAGGGGAATAAAATGGCAGACTTTAAAGGTACTTATTATCATTCACTTGATTCAAAGAACAGAATGGTCGTACCGTCAGCGTTCAGAGAAGACTTAGGTCAGAACTTTGTCATTATGAAATCCCCACCTAAAGATAAATGTCTTACACTTTACCCCCTTGAAGAGTGGAAAAAGATTAAGGAAGAACTTGATGCTCTCCCTGCAAGTGAACAGAACAGAAAATACTACAGATGGTTCTTCGCAAGAATTGATGACGGCAGTATGGATAACCAGAGCCGTGTAGGTCTTAAAGAAGGCTTCAGAGAATTCGCAGGTATCGAAAAGAATATCGCAATCCTCGGTTCAGGTAAGAAAATCGAAATCTGGGATGAAGATACATGGAGAGCACTTAACGAAGAAGCTGAAGAAGAACTTGACTTTGATGTTGACCTTGTAAGGTTCTGATAAAAGATTATGAATTCAGATATTAATTTTTCACATTTCCCTGTTTTCTATAAAGAGGCAATTGAAGCACTTGATATTAAGCCTGACGGAATATATGTTGACTGCACAGGCGGTGGCGGCGGCCACTCATCAATGATTGCCGAAAAGCTTACAACAGGTCATCTCTACACAATCGACCGTGACCCTGATGCGATAAAGGTGCTCACAAACCGATTTAAAGATAACGACAAAGTTACAATCGTCAACAGCAGATTTTCAAGAATAAAAGAAATTCTCGCCGAAAACGGTGTTGAAAAAGTTGACGGAATTCTTGCTGACCTGGGAGTTTCTTCCTATCAGCTTGATACAGACGAAAGAGGTTTTTCTTTCCATACAGATGCTCCGCTTGATATGAGAATGAGTAAAGAAGGTTTATCGGCAAAAGATGTTGTAAACACTTACTCAGTAGGGGAGTTAATAAAAATAATCTCAGCTTACGGCGAAGAAAAATTCGCAAAAGCAATAGCATATAATATAGATAAGCACCGCAAGGAAAAGGAAATAGAAACAACACTCCAGCTTGCGGAAATCATTAAGGAATCTTACCCGGCATCTGTTCGGCGAAAGAGTGGGCATCCGGCACGTAAAACTTTCCAGGCAATCAGAATCGAAGTTAATGCAGAGCTTGATGAACTTAAGAATTCACTTGATGATATGTTTTCGTCATTAAAAATTTCAGGCAGAGTGGTAATAATTACTTTCCATTCGCTTGAAGACAGAATCGTAAAAGTACGGTTCAACGATTTTTGCAAAGGTTGCACTTGTCCGCCGGAGTTTCCGGTATGTGTTTGTGGAAAAGAGCCGAAAGGCAAACTTGTTTTCAAAGTAAAAGAACCGAGCGAAAAAGAACTTGAAGAAAATTCGCGTTCAAGGAGTGCAAAACTCCGTGCGATAGAACGTGTGGGAGAATAAAAAGAGAGGATGAGCCTTATGGCCGAATACAACTACAATTTTGATATGTTTGATGAAGGCACTTCAGCCCCTAAGGCGGTTCCTCAGAAAAAGGCGAAACCTGCTCAGCGACTTCACCTTGTTGAAGAAACCCGTGAAGTAAGACGAGAAAGGGCACAGATTCTTGAAAAAAGAAATACAATTTCCACTTATGTTATTATCGCAGTGGCACTTGTTCTTACGGCTGTTGTAAGTTCCTTCATTTACCTTGGTGCTTCAATAAACGCATACGACCATAAGATAGCATCGGTTCAGGAAGAACTCAATATCGCAAACAGCCAGAACGTAACTCTTAACCTGAAAAAAGATTCGATGGTATCTGTGGATGCGGTAAGAGCAGCGGCAGAAAAACGCGGAATGATTCAGCGTGACAGATACCAGGTTACATATTTTGAATTGGCACAGGAAGATTACGGCGTAGTAAAATAATAAGAAGTAATAATATCAGCGGCACGGAATAACTATTTATAAGCGGAAAGCTTCCGTTTATAGTGGAAAATTCCTATGCCGCATTAATTGTTATTTGAGTATATAGTCAGACAGACTTTCAGAGAGGAGAATGGTTATGTCAATACCGCAGGCAAAAGAAAATACAATGGTGCAGAGAGCAGTACACGTGTTGGCGATAATACTTCTTCTCGGCTTTGGTTTTGCTATTATTTATCTCGGCTATGTTCAGCTGGGACTTGGTGAAGAATACCGTGCAAAAGCCGAAGATAATCAGCTTCGTGACTCGGAAATTTCAGCCGAAAGAGGTGTAATTTACGACCGTAACGGTAAAGAACTTGCAAAGAGTGCATCGGCATGGAAAATTGTTATTTACCCCAATAAGCTCAGCGAAAGTAACACCGCACGTGAAACAGTTGTAAAACGTCTTGCTGCAATTCTCGATATGGAAGAAGATGAAGTAAGAGCAAAAGCAGAGCTTTCCCAATACGGCAATATGGTAGTAAAATACCGCGTTGAAAAAGATGTCAGAGATAAAATTCTTGCACTTCAGAAAGAAGTCTGCGAAACCGTAAAAACAGAGTCAGGTGACTATGTTGACAGAAAATTTATCAGATACATCGGTGTTGAAAACGACGTAAAAAGATATTATCCTTACAATTCTTTTGCATCAACAATTCTCGGGTTTACAGGTACAGACGATATCGGTACCGGCGGACTTGAACTGATGTACAATTCAACACTTACAGGCACTCCAGGCAGAAAAATTACTGCAGTGTCAGGTCAGGGCGATTCAATGCCTGCTGAATACGAAACAGTAACTGACGCTGTCCAGGGCACAAGCCTTGTGACAACTCTTGACGAAACAATTCAGCGCTATCTTGAAGAAGGCCTTGACCAGTCAATCAAGGACACTCAGGCGGAATATGCTTACGGCATTGTAATGGATGTAAACACAGGTGCAATTCTTGCAATGTCAAGCAAACCCGACTATAACCTGAATACACCGTATGAAATTACAAGCAAAGAAGTAAAAAAAGAAATCGATAAGCTTGTTGATAAAAAGAAACAGCAGGAAGCGGAAACAGAAGCGTGGTTCAATCAGTGGAAAAACAGAACAATTTCAGATACATATGAACCCGGTTCAGTTTTCAAAATTATAACCGCAGCAGCCGCACTTGAAGAAAACGTATGGGATTTGTCAAGAACATATGTATGCGGCGGCTCAATTCAGGTAGAAGACAGAAAAATGAACTGTTCTCACACATCAGGTCACGGCACACAGACATTTTCTCAGGCATTTGCAAACTCCTGCAACCCCTTCTTCATTCAGCTCGGACTTGATATGGGTGTTGATAAGTTTTATAAATACTTTGAAGCATTCGGTTTCACAGAAAAAACGGGTATCGACCTTCCTGCAGAAGAAATCGGTAATCACCATTCACCAGAAGCAATGAAAGAAGTTAAAGTCCGACTTGCTTCAAGTGCATTCGGACAGTCTTTCACAGTAACTCCCATTCAGACTATCACAGCAGTTTCTGCTATCGCTAATGGCGGTAAGCTTCTTCAGCCCTATGTCGTAGCAAAAACGCTTGACCCCGACGGAAATGTAGTTTCAGAAACAAAACCTGTTGTAAAACGTCAGGTCGTTTCAGAAAACACTGCAAAAACAATAACCTCGATGATGGAAGAAGTTGTTTCTTCAGGTACAGCACAGAATGCATACGTTGCAGGTTACCGTGTTGCAGGTAAAACAGGTACTTCTGAAATTCTTGAAGAACCCGGCTTTTACGTTGCATCATTTGCTTGCTTTGCACCGTCAGATGATCCCGAAGTTGCAATTCTTATTGCTATCAAAAAGCCTGTAGGTGCTTATTACGGTAGCCAGATTGCAGCACCTGTTGCAGCAGACATTATGCAGAAAGTTATGGTTTACCTTAATGTTGAACCTAAATACACAGATAAAGAATCAGAAAATCTTGAACGTAATGCGGAAAATGTTGTAGGCTCAAAAGTAGAGGATGCAACAAAGAAACTGAAAGATTCAGGCTTTAACGTAAAAGTAATCGGTGCAGGTAAAACTGTTGTTGAACAGGTTCCTTCATCAAATCAGCCTATTTCAGCAAACGGTACTGTTATTCTTTACACAGAAAAGAACGCAGCAAAACAGACAACAGTCGTTCCCGATTTCACAGGAATGACAGTGACTCAGGCATATGCAACTGCTAATAATGCAGGCCTTAACATTTCAATTGTAGGTAATGCATTGTCTGATTCTTTCGTGGCATTCAAGCAGGATAAAGCACCGAATAGCAAAGCGTATTACGGCGATACTATAGTTGTATATTTCAAATCAACATCAGGCGATGTTGAATAATAAGAGGTGAAAAAAGTGAAATTATCACAGCTTTTAACAAGACTTGAAACGAAGGGCAATTTTACAGATTGTGAAATTTCTTCAGTTACAGATAAATTCGATGCAATCAGACCTGGTGATGTGTTTGTTTGTATTAAGGGTAACCGTTTTGATGCTCACACAGTTGCAAAACAGGCAATTGAAGAAAAAGGTGCAGCAGCGGTTATTGTAGAAAGAGAAACAGGCGCAAAAAATGAAGTTATAGTTGAAAATTCAAGAAAAGCATATTCCTTTGTCTGCTCTGAATACTTCGGCCGTCCCACAGACAGCCTTAAAATGGTAGGAATCACAGGCACGAACGGAAAAACAACAGTATCTTTCCTTATAAAAGATATCCTTGAAACTGCAGGCAAAAAATGCGGACTTCTCGGCACAGTTGTTAATCTTGTAGGCGATAAAGTCCGTGCTTCTTCACTTACAACTCCCGACCCCTTTGAAATGCAGATGCTTTTCAGAGAAATGGTTGACGACGGATGCGAATTCTGCATTATGGAAGTTTCTTCCCAGGCTCTGAGCCAGCAGAGAGTTGCCCCCGTTACATTTGATGTGGGTATCTTCACAAACCTTACTCAGGACCATCTTGATTATCACGGCACAATGGAAAATTACAAAAATGCCAAACATATGCTTTTTGAAAACTGCAAAAAGGTTATTATCAACGATGACGATGATGCAGCATCATTTATGAAAGATAATATTTCAGCAGAAATCGTAACTTATTCAATGCAGAATGATTCTGATTACACTGCAAAAAATCCCGTTCTCAGCGATAAATATGTTGCATATGAGCTTGTTGGAAATGCAATGATTTCAAGAATCAGGCTTAATATTCCCGGTGAATTTTCAGTTTATAACTCAATGGCTGCGGCTGTTTGTGCAAAAGAAATGGGAATAGAAATGAGTGTCTGTAAGCAGGCTCTCAGCACAACTGCAGGCGTAAAAGGCAGAATGGAAACAGTACCTGTCGACACACCTTACACAGTTATCATCGACTATGCTCATTCACCTGACGGACTTATCAATGTTCTTAAATCTTTGAGAAAAGTATATAACAGAAAAATTATCACAGTTTTCGGCTGCGGCGGTGACAGAGATAAAACAAAACGTCCTATAATGGGACAGATAGCAGGGGATATGTCTGATGTGGTTGTTGTTACTTCAGATAACCCCCGCACAGAAGACCCGCAGATGATTATTGATGATATTCTTGCAGGCATGGAAAAATGTAAAGCAAAAATCCATGTTGAGTGCGACAGAACAACTGCTATTGAAAAAGCACTTTCAATAGCACAGAAAGACGATGTTGTGCTTCTTGCAGGTAAAGGTCACGAAACTTACCAGATATTAAACAGCGGAAAAATCCACTATGATGAACGTGAAATTGTAAAAGGAATTTTATCACGCTGAAAAGGAAGATTTTTATGCAGAAAATGACGCTTTCGGAAATTGCAAAAGCAGTTTCGGGAACATTGAACGGTGAAGATAATATTATTACATCAATCAGCACAGATACACGTACTATTGAAGAAAATTCACTTTTTGTATGTATCAGAGGTGAAAACTTCAATGCTCATCTTTTTGCGGATAAAGCTGCAGAAAGCGGTGCAGTCTGCGTGATGGCAGAAGAAAAGGTTGAATGTAAAGCTTCTGTGATTTATGTTGAATCCACAAGACAGGCACAGCTTGACCTTGCGAAATATTACAGAAATAAATTTGATATACCTGTTGTGGGTATCACAGGCAGTGTGGGCAAAACAACTACCAAAGAAATGATTTCGTGCGTAATGCAGGAAAAATTCAACACACTCAAAACAGAGGGCAATTTCAATAATGATATCGGTGTGCCGAGAATGATTTTCAGACTTGATGAAAGTTATCAGGCAGCGGTGCTTGAAATGGGAATGAGTAATCTTGGTGAAATTTCAGCACTTACAAAAGCCGTATGCCCCACTTGTTCAGTTATAAGTAATGTCGGGGTTTCACATATTGAAAATCTCGGTTCACGCGAGAATATCCTTAAGGCTAAACTTGAAATTCTCGACGGTATGGAAGAAGGCAGTATCCTTTTTGTTAATGGCGATGATGATATGCTCTGCACAGTAGAAAACAAAAAATTCAGAATCGTGAAATACGGTATAAATTCTGAAAACCTTGATTATTGTGCAGAGAATGTTCATCAGGATAACGAGAAAACTACTTTTGATATTGTATGGCAGGGAAACAGACAGAAAGTATCTTTGCCCACAGTGGGAATTCACAACGTTTATAATGCTCTTGCTGCATTTGCAGTTGGCATAAATCACGGAATTTCATCTGAAAAATGTGCAGAATCGCTGTCAGACTATGTCCCCAGCGGAATGCGACAGAAAATTGTAAGAAAAAATGGTATAACTTTTATTGAAGACTGCTACAATGCAAGCCCTGATTCACAGAAAGCATCAATGAATGCTCTGATGTCAATTGAAGGTAAACGTCATATTGCCGTTGTAGGCGATATGCTTGAATTAGGCACATACAGTGAAACAGCACACAGAGAAGTAGGTGCATATGCAGCAGAAAAATCTGTGGATATGTTGTTTACATACGGTAAAGAGGCAGAATTTATTGCCGACAGTGCAAAAAAAGCGGGCCTTGAAAAAGTATACAGTTTTTCAGATAAAGAAGTGCTTGCAGAAGTGCTTATTGAAACTATTGAAGAATCAGATGTTATCTCTTTTAAAGCAAGCCGAGGTATGAGGCTTGAAGAAGTGATAAAAATGATTTATGAAGGAATGAACTGATGAACAGTGTTTTTGTAACAATAATGGCATCCGTTATAGCTTTTTCTGTAACGGTTTCGCTTGGATTTGTTATGATTCCATATCTTCATAAACTGAAATTCGGTCAGACAATTCTTGATATCGGTCCCGGATGGCATAAGAAAAAGCAAGGCACACCCACAATGGGCGGAATTATGTTTGTGATTGCCATTCTCGGTGCAGTGCTTGTTACTTTTTTTACCGATAAAGTAATGGGCGGAGATTTAATAGGCTCAGGCAATATAAATAAGGAAGTTTTTTACACACGTTTCTGGTCGGGACTTCTTATGGCTGCAGGCTTTGCTTTTGTGGGTCTGCTTGATGATTACGTTAAGGTTGCACGCAGAAGAAACAGCGGACTTACAATAGTCCAGAAAACAGTTGTTCAGCTTGCACTGAGTATTGTTTATCTTTTAAGTATGTATTCCGCAGGTGACGATACAATGCTTGTACCGTTCGCAGGGAGAATATCACTCGGATGGTTTTACTGGATTTTAGGAATATGCGTTGTTTACGGCACAATAAATTCAGTTAATTTTACAGATGGTACAGACGGCCTTTGTTCATCTGTTACAATAACAGCCGCCATATCTTTTATAGTAATTGCATTTATAAGAAAAAATACAGGTGCTTCACTTCTTTCAGGTGCTTTATTGGGCGGTTGTGCAGGTTTTCTTGTGTGGAATCGTAATCCTGCAAAAATTTTTATGGGCGATACAGGCTCAATGTTTCTCGGCGGAATGATAGTTGCCATAGCATATGTGCTTGAGTGTCCCGTTATACTTCTTCTTGTGGGCATAGTTTATGTCATTGAAGGTTTGTCAGATGTAATTCAGATAGGTTATTTCAGACTGACCCGCGGAAAAAGAATTTTCAGAATGGCACCTGTTCATCACCATTTTGAACTGTCAGGCTGGAGCGAAAACAAAATCGCAGCAGTATTCAGTACAGTTAATCTGCTGGGTGGTCTGGCAGGAATACTTGTAATGTATTTCGGTCAATAATTATTATAAATTTAAACTGAGGAGGCGGAAAAAGTGGATAAAAAAGAAAATAGCCTTAAAGTGCTTTTCCTGGGACCTAAAGACAATAAAGGTCTCAAACAGTATAAAGCAACGGGCGGACTTGATATTATTTTTCTTATCCTCGTTATGTACCTTATAGTAATGGGAACAATTATGATGTTCTCTGCAGGTTATGTTAAAGCAGAAAGCGAAACAGGCGACCCTCTTGATTTCCTTAAGAATCAGATTCTTTTCCTTGCAATCGGTATTCCCGGTATGCTTATTGTTTCAAGAATCAAGCCTGATTTTTATAAAAGATATTCAGTAACAATTTACACTTTCGCGTTAGTTCTTCTTGTAATAGTGCTTTTCTATCACACAGATATACAAAGTGTAGAAGGTGACGACTATACACGATGGATTCCGTTAGGACCTATTACAATTCAGCCATCGGACGTGGCGAAATTTGCACTGATAGTCTTTCTCGCAACGCTGATGGATAATAACAGAAAAAAACTTGAAACAAAATGGACTTGCGTAATATGGCATCTGGCACCCGTTGTTATTGTGTCAGGCCTTGTTTTACTTGAAAAACACTTTTCAGCAACGTTCCTTCTTCTTGCTATCGGTGTGTTTATGATTTATCTCGGTGGCGGTAAACAGTGGGTATTTGTTGTCGGTTTGGTTATAGCGATTCTCGGTATAGTATTTCTTATTTCAAATATGGATATTCTGCCTGAATATGTTCAGTCACGTCTTAAAGGTTGGCTTGACAGAGATTATGACCCTCTCGGCAAAAGATGGCAGACAAACCAGTCACTTTACGCAATAGGCTCAGGAGGTCTGTTCGGACTCGGTCTCGGTAATTCTAAACAGAAACACCTTTATCTCCCCGAACCCCACAACGATTTCATTTTCTCAGTTATCTGCGAAGAACTCGGTTTTATAAGAACAGTGCTTTTTGTAATTGTTCCTTTTGCACTTCTTGTGCTTCGCGGCTTCCAGCTGGCAATGAAACTTAAAAATCATTATGCATCTCTTGTTGTTATGGGTATTATGGTTCAGGTAGGTTTGCAGGCGTTTTTCAATATCGGTGTTGTTACAGGTATGCTCCCGAATACAGGTATCAGTTTGCCGTTCTTCAGTTATGGCGGTACGGCATTTGTGATTCTGCTTGGTGAAATGGGAGTTGTGCTGGCTGCATCGCGGGAATTGAAATCGGCAGAAAAATAAAAGAAGTATAAAGGACTGATAGTTATGTTGAATAATAAAAAAATTGTTTTCACAACAGGCGGCACAGGCGGTCACATAAATCCTGCTCTTGCAGTTGCAGGTGAAATAAGAAGAAAATATCCCGAAGCAGAAATCCTTTTTATCGGCACTTCAGACAGACTTGAAACAAAGCTTGTGCCTGATGCAGGTTTTAACCTTAAAACTATTGAGATGAGCGGTTTTCAGCGTAAACCCAGCCTTGAAAATCTCAAGAAAAATCTCCTTACTGTTAAAAGACTTATGACAGTTACAGGCAATGTTAAAAAGATTTTTGCAGAATTTAACCCTGATATCGTAATCGGTTTCGGCGGATATGTAAGCGGACCTGTTGTAAGAACAGCGGCAAAAGCAGGTATTCCCACAGTTATCCACGAGCAGAATGCTTTCCCGGGAGTAACAAATAAAGCTCTTGCTAAAATGGTTGATAAGGTAATGCTTACATCACCTGAAGCAGAAAAACATATGCAGCCGAAAAATCCTATTGAAGTTACAGGTCTTCCCGTAAGATATGAAATTGTGGAAGCAGACAGAGATTTTTCACGTGCAGAATTGGGAGCAGGGGATAAACCTCTTATTCTCTCAATGGGCGGCTCTCTCGGAGCGAGAACAATAAACGATGCTATGGTAGAGGTTATCAAAAAACTTCAGCCCGAACATAAATTCAAGTTTATCCATGCCACAGGTAAATTCGGCACATGGGTACCTGATAAGCTTAAAGAAAACGGTGTTGACCTTGACGATAAAGACATCGATATCCGCGAATATATCAACAATATGGATGTATGTATGTCAGCAGCCGACCTTATTATCGGCCGTTCAGGTGCAAGCACATTAAGCGAATTACAGGCAACAGGCAGTGCTTCAATTCTTATTCCTTCACCCAATGTTACAGAAAATCATCAGTATCACAATGCAATGACTCTCGTAAACAGAGGTGCAGCAGAAATAATTGAAGAAAAAGACCTTACAGGCGAAACACTTACCAATAAAATTCTTGAAATTTTCAACAATTCCGAAAAACTTGCGTCAATGAGAAAGAATGCCAAAGAAATGGCAATACTTGATTCAACAGACAGAATTATCAGAATTATAGAAGATACAATTAAATAATCACGTTTTTATCTCTTCGGCATATTATGGAATGAACTTATTTGTCGGAGGGATAAACCTTGGAAAAATTGATTATTAACGGCAGAAAAAAACTCTGCGGTCAGATAAAGGTGCAAGGCTCAAAAAACAGTACCTTGCCGATTATTGCAGGTTCAATTCTGTGTGAAGGCGAAATAATTTTACATAATTGCCCTGACCTTACAGATGTAACTGCAGCAGTGAATATACTTAAATCCCTCGGGTGCAGAGTAAAACGTGAAAACGATACGTTGATAATAGATTCATCATATATCACAACATCTGAAATCTCAGATGAACTGATGAGAGAAATGCGTTCATCAATAGTTTTCCTCGGAGCACTTCTTGCACGTACGGGTGAGGCGGTTTTGTCTGCACCGGGCGGATGCGAAATCGGTTTAAGACCTATAGACCTGCATCTGAAAGCGTTAAGAGAAATGGGTGCGGAAATTATCGAAGAAGGCGGAAATCTTTGTTGCAGAGCGAACGATGGGATTAAAGGGATAGAAATTACCCTTGCTTTTCCCAGCGTAGGTGCAACGGAAAACGTGATGCTTGCCGCCACACTGGCAAAGGGCAGAACAACTCTCACAAATGCCGCAAGAGAACCTGAAATTAAAAATCTTGCGGATTTTCTTAACTCCTGCGGTGCAAAAATATTTTTTGCAGGAGAAGGCACTATAATAATAGATGGCGTAAAGCGTTTGTCAGGAACAGAGTTTTACGTTATTTCAGACAGAATTGCAGCAGCAACTTATATGGCTTGTGCAGCGGTAACAGGCGGAGAAATGGATATAATAAATTTTCCGCTAAATGATATTTCTCCTGTGTTGCCGTTATTTAATTCAAGCGGTTGCAGAATTAAAACGGAAGAAAACTCACTTTACATAAAAGCACCGGAAAAACTTGTTTCTTCAGGAACTGTAAGAACAATGCCTTTTCCCGGTTTCCCTACCGATTTTCAGGCACCGGCAATGGCGATGTCATCTGTTGCAGAGGGGATAACAATTTTTATTGAAACTATTTTCGAAAGCAGATACAAGCATGTTTCCCAACTCAAACGTATGGGTGCAAACATCAGCGTTGAGGGGAATGTTGCAGTGGTGCAGGGAGTGTCACGCCTGAGTGCAGCAAATGTATACGCGGAAGATTTGCGCGGCGGTATAGCACTTGTTATTGCTGCACTTGCAGCAGAAGGCGAATCGAATGTATCTGGTCTTAAGCATATAGACAGAGGATATGAAAAATTAGAGGATAATCTCCGCCAAGCAGGTGCGGAAATAAAAAGGGAGGTTTAAAATTGGCAAAAGAAAATAACAGAAAAAGACAAATGTCAAATGTTTACGATATATCAAGCAGAAAACCTGTGTCCAGGAAGAAAAGCAGAAGCAGAAAAAAACAGAAGCTCACACCTCGTCAGCGAAAAAGACTTATAAGCTTCCTGATGATGTGCGCAGGTGCTGTTGCATTGATATTTGCAGCAGTTTTCCTTCTGTCAAAAGCACTTTTCGGTGTAGATTCAATTACAGTGAAATATACCGAAGATTCACGCAAAGCAAAACACCATTATACAGACAGTGAAATTGCATCTAACAGCACAATTGACAAAGGTGATAATCTTTTGTTTCTTGATGCTTCAGCTGTTGCATCAAACCTTGAAAAAGCGTTGCCGTATATTGATGAAGCAGTTGTGAAAAAAGATTTTCCTTCAGGTGTTGTAATTGAAATCAGCGAGAGCGATATGATTTATTGTTTTAATACGTCGTCAGGATATTATCTTGTGAATGACAGTGGTAAACTGCTTGAAAAAACAAACGAATCTGCTCTGAAAAAATATACAAAAGTTACTTGCAAAACTATTGAAGCGGATGTTGTAGGCGAAAAAATAAGAATCGGCGAAGACACGGAAGAGATACTTTCTTATCTTGAACTTGTCAGAAAAAGCGGCCTTAAAATAACACACATTAATTTTTCAGATATCAATGATGTGAAGATGAATTATGATAACAGAATAATCGTACACATAGGAAAAATGTCACACGAAGATGAAGGTGTTACAGCCTGGAAAAAGCTTCAGCTTGCAAAAAAATCACTTCAGGCAGAAGACGAAGCTAATCCCGAGCAGGAAGGCACACTCAATATGACTATTGCCAAAAAAGCCTTTTTCAGTGTAAAAACAGAAAAACCTGTTGAGAAAAAAGAGGAGAAAAAGGATTAATTACTCTTATTTACAAATTAATAACAAAAAAATAATATAAAATTTATAAAGAAAACATAAATATTTAAATTATAAACTTGTAATTTATGATTTTCTGTGGTACAATACAAAAGAATAGAATAAATTTCCATAGGAGGATGTTAATATGGCTTTTGAAATGGATAACGAATACGAAAGTGCTGTCCAGATTAAAGTTATCGGTGTCGGCGGTGGCGGCGGAAACGCTGTTAATCGTATGATCGACGCAGGTATCAGAGGCGCAGAATTTATTTCAGTAAATACAGATAAGCAGATTCTTGCTTTTTCTAAAGCAACACATAAAGTTCAGATCGGTGAAAAATCAACAAGAGGTCAGGGCGCAGGCGGATTACCTGAAGTAGGTGAAAAGGCTGCAGAAGAAAGCCGTGAAATTATCACAGACCTTCTTCAGGGCACCGATATGGTATTCATCACCGGCGGTATGGGCGGCGGCACAGGTACAGGTGCAGCACCTGTTATTGCATCAATTGCAAAAGAAATGGGTTGCCTTACAGTAGGTGTTGTTACAAAACCCTTCAAATTTGAAGGCAGAAACCGTATGACTCTTGCTCAGAAAGGTATTGCAAAACTCGCTGAACAGGTAGACAGCCTTATTGTAATTCCTAATGACAGACTTAAATACGTAAGCGATCAGAGAATCACTCTCAAAAACGCTTTCGAAAAAGCAGACGAAGTTCTTCTTCAGGGTGTTCGCAGCATCTCTGAACTTATCAAACTTCCCGGCTTCATTAACCTTGACTTTGCTGACGTTACAAGCGTTATGCAGAATGCAGGTTATGCTCATATGGGTGTTGGCCGTGCAAGCGGTAAGGATAAGGCAGAAGTTGCAGCAAACGCAGCAGTAACAAGTCCGCTTCTTGAAACAGAAATCAAAGGCGCTAAAGGCGTTATCATGAGCATCAAATCTTCAGAAGATATCGATCTTGAAGATGTAGAAGTTGCAGCAGATATCATCACACAGGCAGCAGACCCGGATGCAGTTATCACATGGGGTGTTGCATATGATGAAAATCTTGAAGACGAAATGGTTATCACAGTTATCGCAACAGGCTTCGGCAATGACGGTGCAAGTGTAGACAAAACTTTCGCAGGCTTTTCAAGCGTAGCAGCAGCTGTTGAACCTAAAATGCCCGAAATGCCCACATTTACAGAGGCTCCCAAAACAGGCGAACCCACAAAGGCTGAACCCGTAATGCCCAACTTTGATCCTGCTCCCAAAGCAGTAGAAACTCCTAAAGCAGAATACAAAGAAGAAAAACCCGCAACAGGAACTAAAGATAAACTCGAAGAGGATGAATTTTACGTAATCCTTGACGACCTTATGAAAGGCAACTGATTGTATTTTCTCCCGATGAGTTACTCATCGGGATTTTTTTGCTTGAAACTTATTGAAAAGGAGGCGGTATATTGTTAAAACGTATTGTTGTTGCAGGCAGCAGAGATTATAATGATTATGCTCAGGCTGAAAAGTTTATTGATTTGTGCATAAAAGATATTCCTGAAGAATACAAACTTGTGTTTGTTTCGGGTACTTGCAGAGGTGCAGATAAGCTTGGTGAAAGATACGCAATCAATCATGGTTACCGCCTTGAATGTTATCCTGCTGAATGGGATTTATTCGGCAAAAGTGCAGGACCTGTAAGGAATTATTATATGGCGGAAATCAGCGATATGGTTATCTGCTTCTGGGATGGTGAAAGCAGGGGTACAAAATCGATGATAGAATACGCGCGAAAGCTGGGCAAAACCATCAAAATTAAATTCATATAACCTCCCGAAGTGTTTTCAGGCAGTTTTTATGCGAACATTTTGTTAATTATTAATAAATTTATTGCTTTTATTGGTAATAGATGTTATAATTTATTTGCAAATTTTTAGATAGGTTGTGATAATTATGAAAAAGAAAATCTTATCTGTAATTTCAGTTATCCTGTGTTTGGCAATGCTTGTTACCCCTGTAACTGCATCTGCAACATCTGATACAGAAGACGCAGGCGCTTCTTTCAAAGCAGGGTTTGCTGATTTTGTTTCAGATACTCTCAACGGAATTATTGATTTCCTTCTTGACGGAATTTCATCAATTCTTCCCGCAACAGTAAAAATCAAAGACCCTTCAGAACACAAGAGCGATAACTTCCTTGCAGGTAACGATAAATTTATCGACGCTCCTGCTGAAGGTGCAAAATGGTCAATCGGTTATGCTTCTGCATCAATTCTTCCCGATGACTTTTCAGAAGGTAAGTACTACAAAGGCGGTTATGATATTAACCTCCAGCTTTCAGAATGCATTGACGATCTTAAAGTAAGACTTATTGCTATGGACGACGGCTCAGGCAGAGGTATCTCAATCCTCGCAGCAGTTGACTGTCTCGGCCTCGCAAACGATGACGTAAGAAACATCCGTGCAGCAGTTCTTGCAGCACTTCCTGATGTTAAAATCACAAGCATCAACGTTTCTGCAACACACGTTCACAGCGGTATCGACACACAGGGTATCTATACAGATACATTCGGTCACGTTTTCCAGAACCTTTTCTCTGCTATCATCGGCATTGACTGGCTCTGCGATCCCGTTGATACAAAGCTTCTCAAAACAATCGCTGACCAGACAGCAGCTTGTGCTAAAGCGGCTGTTGCAGATATGAAAACAGGTACACTTACATATGCAAAAACAAATATTGATGATTATGTACGCGACCGTACAAACCCCGATATTATGATTGACTATATGTATCGCCTTATGTTCACTCCTGATGACGGTTCAAAGGGTACAATCCTTGCAAACTTCGGTTGCCATCCCGAAACAACAGGTTACGGCACACAGATTATTACTGCAGACTTTGTTTATTATACAGAAGAAGTTGTCAACAAAGCAGGTTATAACTTCATCTACATTCAGGGTGCAGTAGGTACATACACAGAAGACCAGCACTATTCAAATGACGGTCTTGATATGGAAAGAGCTGATTGCACAACACGTTTCGGTCAGGAAATCGGTTATATACTTCTCGCTATCGGTATGACAGAAGATGAAATCAAAGCTTCAGGCATTATCGATGAAGAAAGAGAAGCACTTGCTAAAGACAGCGAAGGTTATACTCCCTGGTATGAAGGCGGAATTGAAGGCGAAACAAAAGTAGTTGAACCTATCCTTAATGTTAAACTTACAGAGTATCTTGTTCCCGTTGAAAACGGTGTTTACAGAGCATTCGGCAAACTCTCACTTGCAAACAATGTAATGTACGAAGATGCAGACGGTAACATCGTTGCTTCAACAGAAGTAGGTTATATGGAACTTGGTAAAGACCTTAAAATCGTTCTTTGTCCCGGTGAAACATATGCAGAACTTATCGTAGGCGGTTCTACAATGGAAGGCTTCAAATATAAGAGCGCATATGAAATGATTGCTGACGAAAATGACGAAATCCTTGTATTCGACCTTGTAAACGATGCGCTCGGTTATATTATGGCTGACGACGATTTCGTATATCTCCGCCTTACCTACGATGCAGAATATGATGAATTCTCATTCGCAGACAGCTGGGGTCTTACATCAATCGGCGGCCACGCAGCATCAGATATCTATGGCAAATTCTATGAACTCTACGATTCAGTAAGAGATTTCAACAAATAAGATTTAATTCAATAAAAAAGCAGGGTGTAAAGCCCTGCTTTTTTGCGTTAAATTGACTTTTTTCTTGTTATATGATAAATTTGTTATGTATTATTCCTGTGAGGTGAATCGATGAATTACACATTTATTTATGAGTTTTTTTCTCTGACTGTTTTTGCGTTGGCTGCGGCGGGAATTATGACTTTTTCTTTTGTGGAAAAGAAGTACAGTAAATTGCGTTGCTTTATATTGTTTGCGATACCTAAAATAATTCAGCAGTTTGCGCAGTATTATGAAGTTAATGTGGAAAAAACGCCATTGACAACAGTGCTGTTTTGTATTGCAACGGCTTTATTTGATTTTGTAGTGTTTTTTGTGGTGTTTGATGGCACTTTGCAAGAAATAATTGTGACTATTTTTGTTTGTGAGATAGCCGCTTTGCCTATGGTGCTTTATAAAAGTGCAGTGCAGAAAATTTTTGCCGGTGAAGGTCAGACACGACTTTGTATCAATGATTTAAAAAGTTTTCTGATGTTGGTGCTGGGCTTTGCGGTTGTAGTTGCTTTATCTTTGGCTGTGATGCATTTGATAGGGAAATTGCTGAAAAAAGTAAACTATAACACTAAAATTTTCAACGTCTTGGGAAAAATCGGTTTTTGCCTTTATTTTATAATTGATGCACTTGCTATAATCGGAAGTGTTTCGGATGTTCTGGATTTCAGGATGGGAAGTTATCTTGGTCATTACTTTTTCTGGGGCGGAATATGGGTTGCTATTTTTGTAGCAATGTATATGATCAACGATTATTTTACAAAAAAGAGACTGAGGCGTGAAATTGAAATTTTGAATGAAGAAAAAGCAAGACAGTTTGAATATTTCAGGCTTGTGAAAAACCACAACGATGAGATAAGGAAGATTCGTCACGATATGAGAGGGCACCTGTCTGTAATATCAGGCTTTATAAATGAAGACGAGTACGAAAGAGCAGAAGAATACATATCTGCAATAAATGATGCTTTTTCAAAAATCAAACGTGTAAGCTTTACGGGAAATATAACTGCTGACACAGTTATCAGTGAAATGGCAGAAAAGTGCAGAAAGGAAAATATAAAATTCAAGCATAATGGTCTGCTTCCTGAAAAAATAATGGTGGATGATGTTTCTCTTACGTGTGTACTTGTTAATGTATTTGATAATGCGATTGAAGCTTGTTTGAGAATGGATAAATCTGCAGAAAGGTTTATAAATTCTGATATTTGCATATCGTGCGGATGTGTGGTGTTAAGATGCGAAAATTCCAAAAATCCGTCTGAAACAGTTGATGAAAAGAATCCTGAAACATCGAAGAAAGAATCAGGGCACGGATATGGCAGAAGAATTTTAAAAGATATTGTAAACGAATATAGCGGTACAATTGAATGGAAAGATAAAGGATATTCATTTGAAGTTAAAATTCTGCTGACTGAAAAATAATTAAAGGGTGTCTCAATCACGGAATTCAGATAGTGAAGGTCCGTGCAGACACCCATTAGCTTTTTATTTATTTTCCAAACATATCACCAAGTTTTCTTACCGCCTGCGACATATCTTTAAGACCTTCGAAAACATTGTTTTCATCGAATTTTTTTAGGTATGTTCCGCATTCAAGTGTGAAATAACCTTTGTAGTCAATTTCTTTCAGTGCTTTTACAATAGGCTCGAATTCTATGTTCATTGAAAACGGAATCTGATGTGAATCGTGCCACTTGTCGTTATCGTGAATGTGAAGCGCCTGTAATCTGTCGCCAAGTGCGTGAATCATCTCAACAGCATTTGTTCCCACACCTTTCATTTCTGCGTGACCTATATCAAGACAGGCAACAAAGAAATCGTCATTGACTGCGTCAAGGTGTGCGTTGAAGCTTTCAGGTGTTGCACAGGCAGCAAAACAGGATTGGTCTTTTTCATCGTCCCAATTCCACATATTCTCTGTTGCAATTTTCACGTTGTGGTCCTTTGCAAAGGGGAGAAGTTCAAAATACATCTCTGCATTTTCTTTTTCATTTTTGTTATTGTCAGGATGAATTATGCAGATTTTTCCGCCTGCTTCTGCAGTGCATTCAATGGCTCTTTTGTAGTGGTCGCGTATTTCCTTACAGTAAGTAGGGAAGGGGGCGTGTGATTGGTTGCAGTGTATTCCGTTATCAAGCCCGACTTGCTTTAATCTTCTCGCAAATGCAAGATAATTGTTACCTGCCAGCGGGTGGTCGTTGTCAAGGAGCTTTTTCGTTCTCCAATCGTATTTGCACATATCGAACATAGAAAAATCCCATGCGTCAAAACCTGCTTTTGCCAGAAGTTCAAGTGTCTTTTCTTCGCCGATATATACAGCAGCGCAATCTATTGATGTTGATGTTTTCATAAAATCACCTCTGACAGAATTATAACACCTATATTATCAAAGTGCAACCTTGAAAAACAAAGAGGGATATGTTATAATATATTGGTTTTGAATGTTCAGTATATAGGGTAAGGTGATGTTTTATGAATAAAAAGGGATGCCTTGTTTTATCTTTGGATTTTGAACTTTTCTGGGGTGTTACGGATTCCAGAACAATTGAAAAATATGGTCCTGATATAATTACAGGACGTGAAAGTATTCCGCGCTTGCTGAAACTTTTTGACAAATATGGTCTGCATACTACCTGGGGTACAGTCGGTATGCTCTTTGCAGGTAATAAAGACGAGCTTGCAAAATATATCCCTGAAATTAAGCCGAATTATGATAATACCAAATTATCTGCATATAAACACTTTGAAACTATCGGATTAAGTGAAGAAGATGATAAGCTTCATTATGCTCAGTCGGTAATAAGAGAAATTATCAGCCACGATCATCAGGAAATCGGTTCACATACATTCAGTCATTACTATTGCAGAGAAAAAGGGCAGACTTATGAAGCTTTTGATGCTGATACTATGGCAGCCAGAAAAATAGCTAAAGATATTTTTGGTATAGATATCAAGAGCTTTATTTTCCCCAGGAATTATTTTAATGCTGAATATTTAAAGAGTTTAAAAGAAAACAATATTTTAGCAGTAAGAGGCAATCAGAAACATTTTGCATATGATAAGAATTCTATAATCTCCCGTATGTTCCGTTTAATTGATACATATATACCTGTTTGCGGCAGCAAAAGTTATTATAGGGAAGAGTGCCATCAAGACGGAATATTAAATTTAAAAGCAAGTGTTTTCTTCAGAAAATATTATAAAAAATTGTGGTTCTTAGAACCATTGAAAATGCTTAATATAAAGCTACTGATGACCATTGCTGCAAAAAAAGGAAAAGTAATACATATCTGGTGGCATCCACACAATATGGGTTCTGATCCTGAAATATTCTTTGAACAGATTGAAACACTTTTTAAGCATTATAAGAAATTAAATGCCAAGTATGGATTTGAAAGTAAGAATATGGGTGAGCTTGCGGAGGAGATTATCAATGAAAAAGATTGTAATGTTATGTAGTCGCAGTGAATCATCATATATAGTCTATAATAAACTCAGCGAAATTTTTAATATTGAAAAAGTAATTATTGAAGACAGTGTTTCTTCAATAACTCTTATGAAGAGAAGAATCAAAAAGATGGGCATTTTTAAAGTAGCGGGACAAGTTTTATTTATTCTTTTTGTGGTTCCGTTTTTGAAAAGGTCATCTTCGGAAAGAAAAAAGGAAATTTTAGCTGAGTATAATGTTTCTGTAGATGATACAAAAATGTTAAACTCAGACCCTGTTCTGGTAAAATCTGTTAATGATGTTAAGTGTATTGAAACTCTGAAAAATATACAACCTGATATTGTAATTGTAAACGGAACACGCATAATTTCAGAAAATGTTTTAAATTGCATTGATGCGAAATTCATAAATTTACATGCAGGAATTACACCTAAATACAGAGGAAGTCACGGTGCATATTGGGCGTTATATAATAACGATGCCGAAAATGCAGGAGCTACAGTACATTTTGTTGATAAAGGTATTGATACGGGTAACATTATATACCAGTCAGTAATACCTGTAACAGACAAAGACAATTTTTCAACATATTCGATTTTGCAGACTTGTGTGGGTGTTGAAGATGAAATAAAAGCGATTAATGACATCATTAGCGATAATGTTATGTGTAAAAAGAATAATTTACCATCAGGCTTGTATTCACATCCGACTATTTTTCAATATCTTTACAAGAGAGTATTTCATAAAGTTAAGTAATTTAGTTTTATATTAATACTGAAATTATTTTTAGGAGACGATAATATGCGAGCGATTATTTCACTTGTTCAGGCACTTTTGTTTATTGTATCATCTTTTGCGGTGCCTGATTCTAATTTCAAAGTATGGGTTGACAGAGCCGCAATGGAAATGTCATCAACTGCCGACTTTGATTTTGAAAGTATGGATGCAAAAGAATACGATGTATCAGAAGAAGAAAAGCAGAATTGCCGTGCGTGGTTCAACGAAAATATTCTCACAGAAGAAAACCCTGCTTACACATTTTCTGTAGGCAATAAAGATTTCAGAAGAAATATTGACGACTGGACCTTTTCTTTCGGTGAAGAAAGTGAAGCGGGTGCAGTTTATCGTGGCGGTAAAACAACATATATCACTATTTCTCATAAAAAGAGCGACATTGTAGCAACAGTTGAAGCTACAATTTATGAAGACAAAGCATCATGTGACTGGACTGTATATGTTAAAAACAACGGTGAAGAAAATTCTCCTGTAATTTCAAAATTCTACGGAGCAGATTGTGTAATTCCCACAGGCAGAAATGCTGATGTGTATTTCAGCAAAGGTTCATTTGCAGAGCAGGATGACTTTGAAACCTTCAAATCAGAACTTGCGTTGATTCCTGTGGTGTTCACAGCAAACGGCGGCAGAACAGAATCATATCTGCCTTACTTCAACATCAACGGTGAGGACGGCAGTGCAGTACTTGCTGTAGGCTGGACAGGTGAATGGTATACTTCGCTTGCCGAAACTTTCAAAGGTGTGAAAATTCAGGCAAAGCAGAAGACTCTCAAAGGCTATCTTGAACCTGCAGAAGAAGTGCGTTCGCCACTTATTTCGCTTACTTTCTATAATTCAGATAATGCACTCAAAGGCTTCAACAGTTTCAGAAACTTTACTGTAGACTGTGTTTATCCTGAAAACACAAAGCAGGTTGTTACAACAGGTATTGGTGTTGAAGTTCCCGGTGTTACAGAAGAACAGGTTATCCAGAATGTTAAAAATATTCCCGAAGAATGGACTCATTCACTTGATTATGCATGGGTAGATGCAGGTTGGTATCCGGTGAGAATCAGTTGGTATGAGAGTGCGGGTAACTGGTACGCAGACCCTGCAAGATTCCCCAACGGTCTTGGAGAAATTTCAAAACAACTTGAAGAAAGAGGCATGGGACTTCTTCTCTGGTATGAAATTGAGCGTTGCAGTAAAGATACTGAAATCTACAATGAATGTATAAAACACGATGAATGGCTTATTGTCAATCCCGATAACGACCAGGCAAATGTTGTAAACTTTGCAAACGAAGATTGTTTTGAATATATTACAGAATATATGCTTGAATCTTTGCGTTATAACGGAGTAAGCTGCCTGAGAATGGACAGTAACTTCACTCCGCTTCCTCGTTGGCAACAGGCAGATGAACAATGGGAAGACGGCAGAACAGGTATAACAGAAAATCACCATGTAACAAATTTCTATCGTTTCTACGATACTCTGCTTGAAGAAATTCCCGGCCTGAGAATTGATAACTGTGCGTCAGGCGGTAAACGTCTTGATATTGAAATGTCAAGAAGGTCAACTCCTCTCTGGAGAAGTGACTATAACTGTATGGACGGTGAAGGTAATTCAAACCCCGGTATCCTGCAGTCAACTCAGGCACAGACCTATGGCATTTCTTTCTGGTATCCCTATAACGGCACTTGTGCTTACAAAACAGGGGAATATGCTGACAGAACAAATATCATTTCAAGCTCACAGCACCTTGATTATTTTGATATCAGAAAGCATATGGTAGGTAACTACTATCCTCTTACTTACGGCGGACTTGATATTGAAAAATACCTTGCAATGCAGTTTGATACAGATGCGCAAGAAGGTATGGCACTCATTTATAAGAGAGAAAATGTAAAAGAAAACACATATCACCTTGTTCTTAACGGACTTGAAAGTGAAACTGTGTATGAAATTTATGACTATGATTTACCCGATGCAAAACAGCAGAAAACAGGTAAGCAGTTAATGACAGAGGGTATTAAGCTTACAATTAACGATACACCCAAGGCTGTTATTATGCTTTATAATGCAGTGAAATAATTGAAATTCATATAAGTTTGTGATATTATAATATTAACATTATGTTAACTAATTCTATGTTATAATGTGGTAAAATCAATATGTTAATCTAACTAGGGGAGTAATGACAAGTGGCAGACAAATATCTTATTATCAACGCTGATGACTTTGGAATGTGTGGTGCAGCAAACGATGCTGTTATGGACCTTTTCAAATCAGGCAGACTTAAATCTTCAACAATTATGATGCCTTGCAAATTTGCAAAACAGGCTGTTCAGTTTTCAATCGACAACCCGCAGTATGCAATCGGTGTTCATCTTACAACAACAAGCGAATGGGGCGATTATAACTGGGGACCCATAACAGACCTTCCTTCACTTAAAAATGAAAAAGGCTTTATGTGGCCTGAGTGTGAAGATTTCGCACAGCACGCAGACCTTGAAGAAGCACGTCAGGAAATTCTTGCACAGGTTAAACTTGCTGAAAGTATGGGTATGAAACCTTCTCACCTTGATAACCATATGGGTTCACTTTACGGCATTGAGGGCGGTAATTTCAAGCTTCTTCCTATGACAATGAAGCTTTGCGGTGAACTTGGATATGCATTCAGAATGTGCAGAAAACCGCTTAAAACAGAATGCCCCGAAGGCACACCGTATTTCGTTTATGCAATCGCTTGTAAAATCTGCGATTATCTCGGCAAAAAGAATAACGTGATTATGCCAGACTATCTCATTTTCCCCAAATGGAATGATGAAATGAGAATAAGCTACGAAACATACCGTGAAATGTTCCTTGATGACCTTTGCAAAATCCCTGCAGGATTCAGCGAAACTTATGTTCATCCCTCAATGGAATGTGATGAAATTAAGGGAATCACAGGCAGATGGCGTGACAGAGTGTGGGAATATCAGATTATGAAGGACCCGAAAACAGAACAGCATCTTAACGCACATGGTATTGAACTTATTTCTTACCGCGATATGATTGAAATGAAAAAATAATAACAAATACAGGCTGTCTTACTGATGTAAGGCAGCCGATTTTTTTGCTTTGAAAGCACATCAGTTGTTCTGTGTTTATGTGATTTCCTCAGGAGAATTATCAATGTGGAATTAATTTAGTTTTTTAATTTAAAAACTATTAAATCTTTGTTATTTTCTTGACTATCTTTTACAAATATTTTATAATATAATCGTAAATATATAATGTGTATTTGCGTCTTAATTTATTACATTCTTATGTGGAGGAATGCAAAATGCTCAGGAAAAACGCAAAAAGATTTTTAAGCTTGCTTCTCGTTGCTATTATTGCTCTGTCGTGCTTTGCGATGAACATTTCAGCAGCAGAAGAAAATGTTGCAAGCATCGGCGATGTTTATTATAACAGCGTTGAAGAGGCTCTTAATGCCGCAGTAAGCGGTGACACGGTTATCGTGCAGAAAGATACAACTATTACGCAGAACGTTACTGTCAAAGCAGGCGTTACTTTGCTTGTGCCTCATAAAGACGGCTATACAGGCTATGATGTAACAAGCGGAAATCCTGATGTTAACTCAAATGCAACAGGATATGTCACAGACGTACTTTACAGAACTCTTACAGTCAATGAAGGCGTAACAGTTACTGTTAACGGCAACATTCTTGTTTCTGCTCTTATCGGTCTCAAGAAGAGCGGTCACTATCGTCATGAAGTTAACGGTAACTATGCTCAGATGGTTTTGAACGGCAAAATTAATGTGAACAGCGGCGGTGTAGTTGTTTCTAACGGTTACATCAAGGGCTCGGGCGAAATTGAAGCTTTCTCAGGTGCAGAAGTCAGAGACCTTTTTGTTATTGAACATTTCCGAGGCGGTACACACTCATCTTATATGAGAACGCAGGGCGTGTGGATTGCTAACGAATACGATGTACGTAATATCACAGTTAAGGTTACTATTCATTATGGTGCAGAATTTACTGTTCAGAACGTTGCATATTTCAACAGTTCTTTCAGTTTCAATGTAGTTACATTTGTAGGTTCTTCAGACGGTATTTTTGTTCTTAAAAGCGGTTCAAAAATGGTAAGAACAGTTGAATACCGCGACAGAATAGGCAAAGAAGCGGAAGTTTATAAGCTTTATGGCGGCGGATATTTAGGCACAATTTCAATTAAAATTTACGTAAGTGTTCTTCCTGTTACAGTTAACTCATCAAGTTTTGTTCTCTCAACTGATGGTGATAACGAATTCCATTTTTATGACGGCGAATACGATAGTTACTATAACAGCAAGGCAATCAGCATAAAATTTCTTCCCGGTAGTGAATTCCATATTCACGACGGTGCTACATTCAAAGCAAACAGATATAAAACAACTGCCCGTGACAGATATTCACAAATCGTAGCTTACAGAGAGCTTACAGATGATTTGTTTACTGTAAACTATCGTTATCCTCAGGGCAGACCTTCAGCAAAGATTTTTGTTGAAAACGGCGGTTCCCTTTATGTTGACGGCGAAATCGGCGGCGAAATCTATGTTGGAGAAAATGCAAACATAACAAAGGGCGACAATGCAGTTTTCTCTGTTACAACAAAAGAATCTGCAGAGCTCAGCACAAAGAACACAACAACATATACCAACGATGCTGAATTCATTCCTCCCGAAGGCTACCACGTTAAAGGTTGGGAAGGAAACCAGCTTATAATTGAAAAACATACTTACAGCACAACAGTTACTGTTGATAAAGCACCCACTTGTACAGCATCAGGTGCAGGTAAATATATCTGTACTCTTGAAGGCTGCGGTGCTTACACAGATACAACAATTCCAGCAACAGGCCATAGTTATAATGCAGTAGTTACTGCTCCTACATGCACAGATAAAGGCTACACAACTCACACCTGTGCAAACTGCGGTGACAGTTATGTTGATACATACGTAAACGCAACAGGTCACGCATATGGTGATTGGGCTGTAACAGATGCTACATGCACAGCCGAAGGCTCAAAAACAAAAACTTGCACAGTTTGTTCAGCTACAGTTACAGAAAAAATTTCTGCAAAAGGACACACATCAGGTAAAACAGAAACTGTAGATGCAACTTGTACTGAAGATGGTAAAACAACAGTTTATTGTTCGGTTTGTGGCGTTGTAATATCAGAAACAGTTATTGAATCAGCAGGTCATAAATACAGTTCAGCAGTAACTGCACCCGATTGTGAAAACAAAGGCTTCACAACATATACTTGCGAAACTTGCGGTGACAGTTATGTTGCAGATTATGTTAACGCACTCGGCCATACAGAAAAAACAACAGTTGTTGATGCGGATTGCGAAAATGCAGGTTCAGAAACAACAGTATGTACAGTTTGCGGTAAAACACTCAAAGAGGAAACAATTCCCGCACTCGGCCATACAGAAGTAATTGACGATGCAGTGGACGCAGATTGCGAAAACACAGGTTTAACAGAAGGTAAACACTGTTCAGTATGTAATAAAGTGCTTACAGCACAGGAAGAAATTCCTGCACTCGGTCACACATCAGGCGAGAAAGTAATCGAAAACTCAGAATCAGCAGATTGTGAAAACAGCGGTTCATATGATGAAGTTGTTTATTGCACAGTTTGCGATAAAGAACTTTCACGCAATGCAGTTACTGTTGATTCACTCGGTCACGATTATTCAGCAGAAGTAACTGCACCCGACTGTGAAAATAAAGGCTTTACTACATATACTTGTGAAACTTGCGGTGACAGCTATGTTGATGATTACACAGATGCACTCGGTCACACAGAGAAAACAACAGTTGTTGATGCAGATTGCGAAAATGCAGGTTCAGAAACAACAGTGTGTACCGTTTGCGGTAAAACACTCAAAGTGGAAACAATTCCCGCACTCGGCCATACAGAAGTAATTGATAATGCAGTTGACGCAGATTGCGAAAACACAGGTTTAACAGAAGGTAAACACTGTTCAGTATGTAATAAAGTGCTTACAGCACAGGAAGAAGTTCCTGCACTCGGTCACACATCAGGCGAGAAAGTAATCGAAAACTCAGAATCAGCAGATTGTGAAAACAGCGGTTCATATGATGAAGTTGTTTATTGCACAGTTTGCGATAAAGAACTTTCACGCAAAACAGTTACAGTTGATTCACTCGGTCACGATTATTCAGCAGAAGTAACTGCATCTGATTGTGAAAATAAAGGCTTTACTACATATACTTGTGAAACTTGCGGTGACAGCTATGTTGATGATTACACAGATGCACTCGGTCACACAGAAGAAACAACAGTTGTTGATGCAGATTGCGAAAACGCAGGTTCAGAAAAAACTGTATGTACAGTATGCGGTAAGGTTATTTCAGAAAAAACACTTCCTGCATCGGGTCATACAGAAGAAACAACTACTAAAGATGCAGATTGCGAAAACGCAGGTTCAATAAAAACTGTATGTACAGTATGCGATAAAGTTATTTCAGAAGAAACAATTTCTCCGCTCGGTCACACTTGGGGTGTATGGACAGAAATCGGCGGCGATAAAGAAGAAAGAGTATGTTCAGCCTGCGGTGCAACAGAGCAGAGAGAAGTTCAGACAGCAGAAAATCTTCTCAGACTTATCCGCGGTACAGCATCATTCAAAACTTACAAAGGCAGCGAATACCTTGCAATTACAATTGAAGAAGGTAAAACTGCAACAGGTTTTTATACTGAAATGACAGATGGCGGTTCAGTTGAAGTTACTGATATTTACGGTAATATTCAGTCTCTTTCAGACAGATATGTTGCTTACCAGTCACAGAATATGTCAAACCCCGTTGCTACAATAACATTGAACCATGCAGACGGAAAGGTTGAAACTTATCCAGTAGTATTTGAACTTTATGATATGGAAAGAGAAATTACTTTCAATCCTGCAGAAAAAATCAAATCTATAAGAGGTACAGTTTCACTTGCAACTGATGAAAAAGGTGATTATATCCTCGTTAATATGAACGAAGGTCAGTCATCTGTAGGTATATACAAAGCATCACTTGATGGTTCAACAGTTACTTTTGTTGATTCAGACGGACTTGTTACAGAGCAGGAAAAACTTCACATTTTCTACGGCTCACAGAATGCCTTCAACCCCGAAGGCAGAGTGTCTGTAACAGAGGCAGACGGTGTAACAAAAGTTTACAGAATTGTTTATAAACTCTATGAAACTGACCCATATGTGAATGCAGCCAAAGGCTTAAGACCTATCCGTGGTGCAGTTCTTCTCGATGCAGACGGTACAATCAGAATCAAGATGACAAAGGGTCAGACATCAGTCGGTCTTTACAAAACAACTGCAAACGGTACAACTTTCGAAATAGTTGATGCTAACGGCAAGCTTACAAATAACCCCAGTTCATTGATGTTCTACAAAACAAATAATGTTGCAAATATCACAGCAACAATTGTTTTCACAATGCCTGACGGCACAGAAAAAGAACAGAAGATCATCTTTGATATGGGACTTGAAGATAACCCCGATCCGCTTGTTTATATTGAAGCATTGAGAGGTACATTGAGTTATCAGAACGACGGCACAGAAGATTACATCGAACTTAAGGCAAATGCACTTTCAACAGGTGTAGGTATTTACAAGGACAGCCTTGTTAAATACACAATCACTGATATTGATGGTGTAGTTTCAGAAAACGACAGCCGTTACTATTTCTACAAATCGCAGAATCCTGACGGAGCAACAGCGAAAATCAACGTTCTTCAGTCAGATGGTTCATACAAAACATACACACTTAAAGTTGTTTTTTAAGTTTATAAATAAAATCAGAGCTTCCCTGAAATTGTATCGTTTCAGGGAAGTTTTTTCTTACAATAAAACAGCCAGGTGCCCGTCGGGACACCTGGCTGCATAATGTATGTTTTCTTTAAATTTCGGTTGTTGTTATTCTTTCAACTTCCAATGATTCTGTGTAAATATTTTCAGGCTCGTTTTCGTCAAGAACAATAAGTCTTCCGCCGTGCTCCATACCGTAGGTAAAATAACCTGCTCCGAGAGTCTGGTAAAGATTGATTCCGTCAATTTTTATATGGAAATCATTTACGTGGTCGTGGCCGAAGAATGCAGCAATAATATCGCCTGTTTTCTTCCAGCTTTCAAACTGTCTTCTGTGGTCGTTTTCCATATAGGGCGGACAAGGACATTCTCTGAGTCTGCCTTCAATGATTTCGTGACCGAATTTGAAATACTTTCCGTCACGGATGAAAGTGTAATCATCCTTTTCCGTAACTTCCCTGAATCCGTCAAGCTCCTGTTGAACAGGTATATGCTGGAAAAGAATTGCAGGAAGTGGCTTTCCGCCGTTCTGATTTTTAAGTTCTTCTGCGCGTTTTTCGTACCAGTCTATCTGGTCATCGTGCACACAATCGTAAGATAAACCGCCTTCATGGTTTCTCTGATAATCGTTAGAGTCTATAAGCCATATTGCAAAAGCGTCTTTGTCACTTTTGCTGCTTTTAATTGTAACGCAACAGTTTCCGCAACCGTAAACATCGGCATCGTTAAGGTTGGAACGGCAGTTTTGGTATTCCATATACTGCATCATCTGGAATTCTGTGTGGAAACCTTCCTCACCGTCGTGGTTGCCGAAAACAACGCAGAGGGGAATGTTCATTTCCCTGATTTTTGCAGTGATTTTTTCAATAGTGCTTTTAACGTAATTGTATGTAAATTCTTCCCAGTAACCGCTTATGTTGTCGCCACCGAAAACAACAAGGTCAGGCTTTGTTTTCTCAACAAGTGTTTCAATAACATTGATTGTTTCCTTGTCACGGCTTTCGGGAATTTCTCTGTTTTCATCATCGTCCATAATGGGTTCAACATCGTGGATATCGGTAAGATGTAAAATCCTGAATTTACCGTCTGCACCGAATTTAAGGGGAGCAGGTTTTTCTCTTCTGAATTTTCCTGAATTCCATTTGTGCGGCTCTCCCATAGCACCGAGACAGGGGAGAGTAAACCCTGCAATAAAAGATTTTAAAATTTTATTCATTAAGTAACACCTCTTTGCTTTTTAGAATATCACAAAGAAAAAGAAAAATCAATATTACTGTTCTTGTTCACTTGACATTTTTTGTAATTGTGATATAGTTAAATCAAGCAAATTTGGAGGTGCTTTTTTATGATATTTGATACTTTAAAAAACATGAAAAACTATGTAAAACTTATGCCTGAATTGGTGGAGATTGAAAAATTTATCCGCGAGTTTATGAAAGGCGATATGGAAATCAAACGTTATGACCTTGACGGAGACAATCTTTTTGTTTCTCCCGCAACATATGTGCCGAAAGACCACGAAGGTGCTGAATATGAATCACACGCAGTATATGCTGATGTTCAGGTGGTAATCAAGGGCAGAGAATATATCGGCTTCGCTCCCCTCGAAGACTGTACTGTAACAAAACCTTTTGAAGAAGGCGGAGATATCGCATTTTATACAAGCGAAAAAGGCTCTCTTTGCCTTATTGAAGAAGGCTATTTCCTTATTCTTTATCCTCAGGATGCACATATGCCTTCACTTAAAGTAAAAGACGGCGAAGAAGTAACAAAGCTTGTGTTTAAAGTAAAATTAGGAGAATAAGTTTATGAGTATTTTAAATGCAAATTGGATCAAAGCCGGGGAAAGTATGGGCGATGTTGTGCCTGTATTTTCAAAAGTAATTGAAGTGGCAGACCCCCAAAAAGCAGAAATTTCTGTTACATCAAAAGGTGTTTACTGCCTTTATATCAACGGCAAAAGAGTAAGCGATTATGTACTTGCTCCCGGTTGGACTGTTTACGAAAAGCGTTTGCAGTATCAGACCTATGATGTTACAAATATGCTTAAAAACGGCGAGAATAAAATCGAAATCGGTGTTGGCCTCGGTTGGATGATGCACGATAAATCTTTCAAGGACACAAAGGTTATTGCTTCTGTTGAAATTGAAAAAGAAAACGGTGAAAAAGAAGTTATCGTAACTGATGAAAGCTGGGATTACGCATCTTCACAGAATCTTTTTTCACATATTTACAACGGTGAAACCTTTGATACAACAAAAGAAATCACTGTTCTCGGTAAAGCCATAATTGATTCTGAAGAATCAAAGGATGTTCTTATTCCTCAGGAAGGCGAAATTATCAAAGAACACGAACGTATCAATGCAAAGGAAATTATCACAACTCCTTCAGGCGATACAGTTATCGATTTCGGACAGAATCTTACCGGTTATGTAGAATTTAAATTCAAAGGCAATGCAGGTGATGAATTTGTTATCACTCACGCAGAGGTGCTTGATAAAGACGGAGAATTCTACATTGAAAATATGCGTGCTGCAAAGAACGAAATCAGAGTTATCTGTGACGGAAACGAGCATACATTCAAACCTCACTATACTTTCCAGGGCTTCAGATATATCAAGCTTGCAGGCTTTACAGATGAAATCAACCTTGAAAACTTCACAGCTATCGTAGTTTATTCAGATATGAAGAGAACAGGTTATTTCAACTGTTCAAGCGAAATGCTCAACAAGCTTTATCACAATATTATCTGGGGTCAGATGGGCAACTTCCTTGATGTACCCACAGACTGCCCCCAGAGAGACGAACGTCTCGGCTGGACAGGCGACGCAGAAGTTTTCGTAAAAACTGCAAGTTATAACTTTGATGTATATAAATTCTTCTCAAAATGGCTCAAGGACCTTGCTGCAGACCAGTGTGCTGACGGCAGAGTTCCTCACGTTATTCCTGACCTCGGTTGGTTTGATGATGGAAAAGATGCAACTTCATCTGCAGCATGGGCAGATGCCGCAACAATCTGTCCGTGGCAGATTTACCTTACATACGGTAAAAAAGAAATCCTTGAAACACAGTACCCCTCAATGAAAAAATGGGTAGATTATCTCGACTCAATCGCAACAGGTAATCTGTGGATTCAGGAAGACCATTTCGGTGACTGGCTCGGTCTTGATGCAGAAGAAGGCAGCTACAAAGGCTCAACAGATATGAATCTTATTGCATCTGCTTATTACTACTATTCAACAACACTTCTTGTAAAAGCAGGTAAAGTTCTCGGTGAAGATGTTGAAAAATATGAGCAGAATCTTGAAAACATCAAGAAAGCATATATGGCAGAATACCTTCCGGAAGGTACACTTCTTTGCAATACACAGACAGCCTGTGTTTTAACACTTTTCTTTGACCTCTGCGACGATAAAGAAAAAGTTACAGAACAGCTTCTTTCTATCATCAAAGAATATGGTCATATGACAACAGGCTTTGTAGGCACACCTTATCTTCTCCACGCTTTAAGCGAAAACGGACAGACCAAAACAGCCTATGACCTTCTTCTCCGTGAAGAATATCCCTCATGGCTTTTCTCTGTTAAACAGGGCGCCACAACTATCTGGGAGCATTGGGACGGAATTAAACCTGACGGCTCAATGTGGTCAGCAGATATGAACTCATTCAACCACTATGCTTACGGCGCGGTAGGCGATTGGATGTACGGAAATATGGCAGGTATAGGCACAGACGAAAACGCTCCCGGATTCAGGCATATAATTTTTAAACCTGAAACTGATGAGAGAATTGACTTCGTTGAAGCATCAATCGACACAGCTTACGGTACAGTTAAATCTGAATGGAAAAAAGCAGACGGTAAAATCAGATATACATTCACAGTGCCCACAGGTGCAGTTGCAACAGCTTACATCGGCGAAGAGAAATATGCTTTAGGCGCAGGAGTGCATCATTTTGAGTGCTAAAACCAATGCAATAAGAATTGTTGAAACTGCGAAAATCGACTATGTTCTTCACTCATACCCCTGCAAGGAAGCACTTGATGCAGTAACCGTTGCAGGTAAAATCGGTGCAGATATCGAAAGAGTATTCAAAACACTTGTCACTCAGGGCAAGGGCGGAGATTACTATGTTTTTGTTGTGCCGGGCAAAGAAGAGCTTGATCTGAAAAAAGCCGCAGCCGCTGTGGGAGAAAAATCAATTTCAATGATTCACGTTAAAGACATAAATAAAATCACAGGCTACATCCGCGGTGGCTGTAGCCCTGTGGGTATGAAAAAGAATTATGTAACGGTGTTTGATTCATCTGCTGAAAATTTTGAAAAAATTTATGTCAGTGCAGGAAAGCTTGGCTTCCAGATGGAATTGTCACCTTATGATTTGTGCAGTCTTGTAAACGGAAAATTCTGCGAAATTACATTATGAGATAAAGCAGTGCAATCAGAAGCAATTTATCGTCAGAATTTTTTGAAAGAATGAGGATGAGCGCCAGAATCAGCAGCTTATCTTCATCAGACTGATTCTTTTGAAAACATAACTTATTGCCGTTTTGGAAAGCGGGGGACTTTTCTTCTTCTTTTTCAAAACGGCAGTTGCATTTATATTTGTCGTAATCATTTTCGCGAAAACGGGAATTTTCACGCATTCTGAAAGCTTCTTCAGAAGCTTCTCTGATATCATTGTAAGAAAAATCCTGCAAAAAATCACCTACTTCAGATCTTCTATAATCGGCAGAATTTCAAACATCTTCATCATATTGAGAAGTTGGTCTGCTTTGTGTTTTCTGTCGTCTTTAAGGAGAGGTTTAAGAGCTTTTATAAGCTCACAACGCGGGTTCTGAGTTGAGGAATTCATCCGCGCCATTACTTTTGAAATTTTCCCTATAACAGCAGGGTCAATGCCCTGAAAACCGAAATTATTTTCTTCTTCTTTCTTTTCCTGAATATCGCCGAAAAGGGATTGAGCTGTCTGCTTCAGCGATTCAATATCCTTCTCGCTCAAGGAAGAAAGGATATCACCGATGTTATCCATATTCATTTTTCGTTTCTGAATTTTTTCATAAGTTCAAGGGCGAAGGGGCTTGATAAAATTTCTTTCAGTTTGTTTTCGTCAGCCAATACATCATTCAGCTTTTTCTTCTGCTCGGCAGATAAATCGTTTTTAATAAAAGAATTCACGTCTTTGTTGTTTAAAAGTTTGTCAAATTTATTGTTCATTTGAATCACTCCCTGATGAAAGGATTTAGTTATGAGAATTTTAGTTTTGTCAGATTCACATTCCGATGTTTATTCCTTGCGTAATGCAATAAAAAATCACACTTCTGCAGAGGTCGTTGTTTTTCTCGGCGACGGTGAAAAAGATTTGTACGAAGTAAGCGATTTGCTTATGGGTAAGCACGTTATTGCCGTAAAAGGTAACTGCGATTTTTATTCATCTCTCGAAGAAAACATAGTGCAGACCATTGCAGGAAAGAAATTTTTCATCACTCACGGATATCTTGAAAATGTAAAGTTCGGTGATGACAGACTTATCTACAAAGGTCAGTCACTTGACTCCGATATTATATTATATGGCCATACCCATGTCCCTGTGAGTAAATATATTGACGAAATTTATGTTTTTAATCCGGGAAGCATCCGCGACGGAAATTACGGATTTATTGATATTACCGAAAAAGGCGTAATCTGCGTAAATGCAAAATTATAGTTTATCCGGATATTTACGGCTATATCGTAGAGGATAGGTTGCCCGTCTCGTCATAAATCTGCTAAAATTTTCGCGGGCACCGAAACGATGCCCCTACGATGTTAAATTTAGTTGAACTATAAATTATAATTTATATGATTATTAATTCCTTCATTGTAGGGGACGATGCCCACATCGTCCCGCTTCAGATTACAAGAGATTTTTCGGGTCGATGTGGGCATCGACCCCTACGAAAATTAAAATAAATACACAGTTAAA
>JAFUIO010000010.1 GCA_017468425.1 Clostridia bacterium
AATACTGCAAAGGTCTGCGGTTGGAGCCTTTCGTAAACCGTCAAACGGTAGGAGGAATTCACCAATCCACAGCACCATTTACAGTGTAGCATATTGTCCTTGGAGAGGGACACTAAAAACTACTACTTTATTATACGAGGACTAATTACTATGCTTAAAAACATTCCTTCAATTTTACCTCCCGAGCTTCTTAAAATTCTCATGGAAATGGGACACGGCGACGAACTTGTTATCGGTGACGGAAATTTCCCTGCAGCAGCTTGTGCACAGAGACTTGTACGCTGCGACGGACATTCAGTTCCTGCAATTCTTGATGCAATTTTAAAACTTTTCCCTCTCGATACTTATGTTGATGCTCCCGTTGCACTCATGGATAACGGAGACAGCGAAAACAGACCTCCTATCTGGGCTGAATACAAAGATATCGTAAAGAAAAACGAAGGCGATAAAGAATTTGAGCTTGTAGAACGTTTTGATTTCTACGACAGAGCAAAAAAAGCATACGCTATTGTTTCAACAGGTGAAACAGCAATTTATGCAAACGTTATTATCAAAAAAGGCGTTGTAATCGAATAATTTTACTTTTATCAGGAGTGATATATTTTGAAAAGAGTTCTTGCTTTTGACTTCGGCGCATCAAGCGGCAGAGCGATTATAGGCAAATTTGAAAACGGAAAAATTGAGCTTGAAGAAGTTCATCGTTTTTCAAACGACCCGGTAAGTGTAAACGGTACAACTTATTGGGATGTATTGAGACTTTTCTATGAAATAAAACAGGGTATTATCAAAGCAAAGCAGGCAGGCGGTTTTGACAGCATCGGTATTGACACATGGGGCGTTGACTTCGGACTTCTTGATGAATTCGGATGTCTTCTTGAAAACCCCATTCATTACCGCGATACAAGAACTGTCGGTATGATTGAAGAGGCAGAAAAATACATTTCAAAAAGAGAAATGTATGATATCACAGGTATTCAGTTTATGGAACTCAATACAATTTTCCAGCTTCTTGCACTTAAAAAAGAGCGTCCTCATATGTTAGAGAGGACAGATAAGATGCTCTTTATGCCTGACCTTTTTGCATATATGCTTACAGGCGAAAAAAATACAGAATATTCAATTGCCACAACTTCACAGATGATTGATCTGAATACAAATTCCTGGTCAGGTGAACTTCTTGATAAACTGGGAATCAGAAAAGACATTTTTGCTCCCATTGTAAAAAGCGGAACAAAAGTAGGATTTTTAAGTAAAGAAATCTGCGAAGAATGCGGTGTGGAAAGTGTGCCTGTAATTGCAGTGTGTGAACACGACACACAGTCAGCAATCAGTGCAGTACCTTGTCCGGAAGGTGAATTTGCATTCATCAGCAGCGGTACATGGTCACTTTTCGGAACAGAACTTGAAAAACCTGTTGTAAATGATACAACTTATGAAATCAACGTTACAAATGAAGGCGGATATGATTTCTCAACAGGTTTCCTTAAAAATATTATCGGCTTGTGGCTTATTCAGGAAAGTCGCCGTCAATGGGCAAGAGAAGGCGAAAATTATTCTTATGCTGACCTTGAAAAATTAGCTCTTGCATCTGAACCCTTCAAATGCTTTATTGACCCCGATGCACCTGAATTTGTTCCTCACGGAAATCTTCCCGAAAGAGTTCGTGAATATTGCAGAAAAACAAATCAGTATGTTCCCGAAACCGTAGGCGAAATTATGCGTTGCATTTACGAAAGCCTTGCAATGAAGTACAGAGAAACTTTTGAAAAAATCAAAGAATGCACAGGCAAGGATTATCCTGTAATTCACGTTATCGGCGGCGGAACAAAAGATACTTTGCTTTGTCAGCTTACAGCAAATTCATGCGGCTGCGAAGTGAAAGCAGGTCCTATTGAAGCAACAGTTCTCGGCAACCTTGCAGTTCAGCTTATTTCACACGGTGAAATCAAGGACATCAAGGAAGCAAGAGAAATTATCGCATCAAGCGAAAATGTTGTTACATATGTTCCTCAGGATGCTGATTTATGGTCAGAAAATTTTGAAAAATATTTGAAAGCAACAAAATAAAAAATCAAGTGTCTCACTTAAGGAAGATTAACCTTTAAGTGAGACACTTTTTATAATTTTTTTGAGTACTTGAGGTAATTGTCTCCCCTTGAAAATGCAAGGGGAGATGTCCGAAGGAAAGAGGGGATTTTTCGTTTAAAATTCAGTTTAAAAGATAAATTGCAAAGTTTAAATACCCTGCAAAAGTTACCCATAAAAGATACGGTATCAGAAGAAGTCCTGCAGGTTTTGAGATTCTGTAAAAGAGAATAATATTTGCAATTATCAATGCCCAGAGAGCAACAAGCCAGATAAACGCAAAAAGAAAATCTCCCCGATTGAAGAAAATTATTGACCATAAAAAATTGAAGAAAAGTTGCACTCCGTAAATAATAAAAGCCGTTCTTTTTTCTTTCTGCGGAGCATTGCTTACAGTAACAAGATAAGCGGAAATTCCCATAAGAGTGTAAAGAATTGTCCACACAACGGGGAAAAGCCAACCCGGCGGAGAAAGGGGCGGTTGATCGAGTGCACTGAAAGCTTCCATGCTGTTCATTGTAAAAAGTGCAGAGAGTCCGCCTACAGCAAGGGGGATGAAAAGGTTGATAAGTAAAGGTTTCAGCCTGATTGTCATAAAATCACCTCGTAAATAATATACGAAGAAAAATCTTTATTATGCAAAGATTGTTTATAAAGAAGAAATCTCCGTATAAAACAGAGATTTCCCGTATGATTATTATAAATCAGTTTGATTTTTCTGCATATTCATTTTACAAAGACCGTTTATGCTGTAAGCTTTTCCGTAATCAAAATGAATATTTATTTCGTTTGTTCCGCTTTGAAGTTCATATTCAGATTGTTGTATAAGTTTTTTTCCATGATAAATTGCAAACCGGATTTTCCTGTCATCATTCCAGGGAACGCTTTGAACAAGATTGAATACAGGTTCAGTATTAATTTTCATACCAAACAACTCATCTATACTTATACAAAATAATTTTGCAATCTCAGGTAAAAGCATAATGTCGGGCGAAGTAATTTTTTGTTCCCATTTTGAAACTGCTTGTGTGGAAACATTAAGTTTTTTGGCGAAATCTTCTTGCGTCATTGCATTTAACCTTCTGTAATAAGCAATTCGCTCACCTACTGTATTTTTACTATTCATATTTACTCCTTTCCAAATGTTAGTTATTTTTTGTTTTGCACGTGCTGATAATATTATAAATAAAACAATTTATATTTTAAAGAAATTATTTGGAGAATAACTACCAGTATTGGTTGATATTATTTTTTATATTTTAAAATTAACGTGGTTTGCTTATTGAATAGTTAAGAAGTAAAAATCCCTGTTTTAAAAACAGGGATTTTTGGCCCGCCCGAGAGGATTCGAACCCCCGACCTTCAGAATCGGAATCTGCTGCACTATCCTGCTGTGCTACGGGCGGAAATATTTTATGCTATATTTTATCACAAAAGTAAAACTTTTACAACTTAATATGGTGACAAAATAAATTTTTCGTGTTACACTAAAAATGAGGTGATAATATGATAACAGGAATACAATATTTTAATGATAATGTTTTATATATGATGAAAAAACATTATTGTCCTTTTTGTAACACTCGTTTAAAGAAAGTAAAAGTTTCCTGTATAGTGAACAGTGATTCACCCGAAGCAAAAGATTTTGATTTTACGGATCTTTGCGGTAATGTAAAATTTGTATGGAAAGAATTTGAATGTGAGCAATGCAAAAAGCATTTCACCGTAAAAGAAATGAAAAAATTCGAAAAAATGAGGTAACATTATGAAAATTAAACTTATCGGCAAACCAAAAATTATTATGTCAAATCCTGACAGTAAACATAACTATTTCGGATGGCCTACTGTGGCAAAACTCAAAGACGGCAAAATTGCAGTAGGTGCATCAGGCTTCCGTCTTGAGCACGTTTGCCCTTTCGGAAAAGCTGTAATTTCATATAGTTATGATAACGGCGAAACTTACACAAAACCCGCACCTGTTATTGACACACCTCTTGATGACAGAGATGCCGGATTATGTCCTTTTGGCGATAACGGAGTTATTTTCACTTCATTCAATAACACTGCCGATATGCAGAGAGAATACAATAAAGAAAACGGGTATGTACAGAATTACATAAACACAATTACGAAAGATGACGAAGAAAAATATTTAGGTTCAACCTTCCGTGTCAGTTACGATAACGGCATTACCTTCGGAAAAATTATGCATTCGCCAGTTACTTCTCCACACGGTCCGAAAGAGCTTCGTGACGGCACTGTTCTTTGGGTCGGAAATAATTTCTTCAATGTTGAAGCGGGACTTGAAGCTGTGAAACTTAATCCGGAAACCGGCGAAGCAGAGTACATTGGAAAAATTACAATTGATGATGAAAATATTTTCATCAATGAACCGAACATACTTGAACTTCCTGACGGAAGACTTATCTGTCACACAAGAGCAGAGAACGATAAGGTGTTTACAATTTATCAGTGTTTTTCTTCCGATGGGGGCAGGACATGGACAAAGCCCGAAAGGCTTATCGGTGAAACTGACGGTGCACCGCCACATCTTTTCTTACATTCATCAGGTACACTTATCTGCACTTACGGCAGAAGAAAATACCCTTACGGTATTATGGCAATGATAAGCACAGACAACGGCAAAACGTGGGAAAAAGATTTAAGAATTTATGAAAGCAGGTTTGACGAGGATGATTTAGGTTATCCTTCAACTATAGAGCTTTCAGACGGCTCAATGCTTACAGTTTTCTATGCACCTGCAGCAGAAGACAGCCATTGTGAAATTTTCCAGCAGAAATGGATTCTGGAATAAATTATTTGAAATAAAATTTTTATTAATTAGTATAATCAAAAATAAATAATAATTAAATACTCTCCTGTTTTATTGACAGAGGCACAATATAATTGTAAAATATTCGTGAGAAGGAAACTTTTCAATTTTACCAAAAAACTGAAAACGAAAGGAGAAAAAATATGTTAGCGATTCTTGCAATGTTAAGTGATATTCCTCTTTATATTTCTGCAATCTTTGAAAAATTAGTTGAGGTTATCGGACAGTTGTTCTGATTCATCGTGCCGTCGGGAATAATCCCGACGGTATTTTTTGTTTGATTTATACGTGCTTATAGCATTATATTAATTCTTAAGACTGTTTTGAAAACAAGCTAAAAAGCATATACTTATAACATAGAAACAATGCTATATGCTTTGAGGTGTAATATGGATAAAAAAGAATTGGGAAAGAAAATCCGTGAAGCACGTAATAAATGCGGAATGACTCAGGAAGCTCTTGCAGAAAAAGCAGATATCGGAGCAGTTTATCTCGGCGAAATAGAACGAGGTTTGAAAATGCCGAGTGTGTCTGTTTTTATTAAATTGATTGAAGCACTTAATATTTCTGCAGATTATATTTTAAGGGACGAAGTGTCGTCCGGCAAGGAATATGTTTTTGATGAGTTGACGGAGAAGTTATCAGGTCTGACACCAAAACAACGTAAAGCAGCTTCAGATATACTTGATGCATACATAAATAATTTATGATTATGAGAGTTGGGTCTGCCAACTCTCTTTTCGCAAAATTCGACAAAGTTCACTATATATTTATGATAATATAATGCTGTAGCAGTTATTTAATGCTAATAATATTAAATATGTGGTGAGAAATATGGAAATGATAGGTCAGATAAAATACATCGATAAAATGGGAAGATTAGTAATACCGAACGATTTAAGGCGTTTTTGTGAAATAACAGAGCAGACGCCCGTTGAAATTTGTATGACTTCTGAAGGAATCCTGATAAGACCATTGGAATATGAGATAGTAAGAAAAAATTGTATTCAAAGAAGTAAAGTATAAACCGCAGAAATTTTTCTGCGGTTATTTTTTTACCGCATAAATCATAAAAACGACCGTTGGCTTAAAAAATATTGAAAAAATAAATTTTGCAGAGTAATATAAATATGCAAGGAGGGAACATAAGTGAAATTCAAAATTTTTATCGATAAAAATCACGAAGAAGAAGTTATAATTTATGCTCACGAAAAATCAGATTTAATAAAGGAAATTGAAGAGCTTGTATGCGAAAATAATTTTGATATTATCGGTTTTTCAGACAAGGAAGGTGTGAAGCTTAACTTGAATGAGATTTATTGTTTCATAGTTGAAAGCAATAAAATTTACGCACTGTGCGAACAGAAAAAATTTCTTGTTAAAACAAGGCTTTACAAGCTTGAAGAAAACCTTCCTGAAAATTTCGTGAAAATAAATCAGTCCTGCATTGCAAATATAAGAAAAATTAAAAAGTTTGATGCATCAATATCAGGCACACTGACAGTAACTTTCAAAAACAATTATGTAGACTATGTTTCAAGAAGAAACGTCAAAAAAGTCAAAGAAAGGTTGGGTATTTAAAATGAATAAATATGTTAAAGAATTTTTTCACCGCGGATTAATTTTCGGCGGATTCGGACCGATAATTTTAGGAATTATTTATGTGATAATTTCAAAAATTGAAAACAATTTTTCTCTTAGTGCAACGGAAGTTTTTATTGCAATTATTTCAATTTATCTGCTTGCATTTCTGCAGGCAGGTGCAACTGTTTTCAATCAGATTGAGCATTGGCCTTTGCCGAAATCTCTTTTATGTCATTTCTCGACGCTTTATTGTGCTTACATTTCCTGTTATCTGCTGAACACATGGATTCCTTTTAAAAAAGAAGTGATATTGATTTTTACGGGGATTTTTATAGTGGTGTATTTTGTTATCTGGGGAATAGTTGTTGTTTCAGTAAAAGCAGCAAGTAAAAAAATGAATAAAAAGCTGTAACTTAATTTATATATAAAAAATCCTGATACCATTTAGGTATCAGGATTTTTTGTTTAAATTATTTGGTGCCGAAAAGTCTGTCGCCTGCATCGCCCAGACCGGGAAGAATATATCCGTGCTCGTTAAGGCATCTGTCAAGAGTAGAAACAAAGATGTGAACATCAGGATGAGCTTCTGCTACGCGTGAAACACCTTCCGGTGCACCGATAACAGCCATAAATTTGATGTTTTTACATCCGTGCTGTTTAAGTTTATCAATAGCATCGCAAGCACTGCCGCCTGTTGCAAGCATCGGGTCAATTACAAGAACAAGCTTTTCTTCAATATCTTTAGGAAGCTTGCAATAGTATTCCATGGGTTCAAGTGTTTCTTCATTTCTGCAAAGTCCGATATGACCAACTTTAGCAGAGGGGAAAAGCACATGGATTCCGTTTACCATACCAAGTCCTGCACGGAGAATAGGAACAATTACAATTGAATCGTCTTTTACAACATATTGTGTGCAGGTTTCAAGGGGTGTTTTAACTTCTTTTTCAGTTGTGGGCACACCCTCTTTAAGGCACTCAAAAGTCATAAGTGTTGTAATTTCTTCAACAAGCTCGCGGAATTCTTTCATGCTTGTTTTTTCGTCACGGAGAATTGCGATTTTGTGATTTATAAGCGGATGGCTGAAAATTGTTACGTTGTCATAGTTTTTCATTATTTTTTGCTCTCCTTGCCTTCAACGCGTGTGAGAATAGCGTTTGTGATAATACCTATAATAAGTGCTGTTGCAATTGAAGTAATCTGGATTGTGTTTGTGATTGTACCATCTGCAGCAATAGCATAGGGAATCTGGATAACAAGTCCGCCGATACCTGAAATAAGGATTGATGCAACAACAAAGAGGTTTTTGTTTTCGTTCAGGTCAAGGTCTTTGAACATCTTAAGACCTGATACTGCTATAAAGCCGTAGAGTGTAAGACATACACCGCCCATTACGCAAGAGGGGATTGTCTGGAGAATTGCCATAAGGGGGCTGATGAATGAAAGCACGATGCACATAAAAGCAGTTGTTGTGATAGTAGCAACTGAAGCATTTCTTGTAATTGCAACGCAGCCAACGCTTTCGCCGTAAGTTGTGTTGGGGCAGATACCGAAAACTGTACCTGCAATAGAACCTACGCCGTCACCGAGAAGTGTTCTTTTAAGACCGGGTTCTTTGATGAGGTCGCGGTCGATAATTGAAGAAAGGTTCTTGTGGTCAGCAATATGTTCAGCAAAAACAACAAGTGCAACGGGAAGGAAAGCAATAACAACTTCTGCAATACCGCCTGCATTAAGAAGCTTTGCCTCAGGATTTGCTGCAAGAATTTCAGCAGAAATGTTACCTGATGTAAGTTCTTTTATGCTTTCGAAAATTGCAAGATGAGGATAATCAATAAATGCAGAAATACCTTTGAAAGTACCGTCAACTGCCATAAAGTTATCAATGATAGGCTGGAAGTTGATAATCATAAGATAATCGCTGCCTGTAGCTTTGCCGATAAGTGTGAAAACAGCTGCAACGGCATAGCCTGCAACAATACCGAGAATAAAGGGAATAAGGCGAGCCATTTTATGTTTTTTCTGTGTTGAGCAGACGATGATTACGATGAATGCAACAAGTCCGCAAAGGAGAGAAACAAGGTTGTTTGTTCCGTAAAGAGTTGATGCATTTGCTTTTGTAATATCACCCATTGCCGCACCTGCAAGAGAAAGACCGATAAGTGCAACTGTGGGTCCGATAATAACAGGAGGCATAAGCTTGTCCACCCATGCTGTGCCTGTGAAATGAATGATAAGTGCAATAAAAACATACACAAGGCCTGCAACAACAGAACCGAGAATAATTCCGCAGTAACCATATGCTACTGCAACGCCTAATGAACTGAGGAAAGCAAAGGAACTGCCAAGGAATACGGGGCTTTTGAATTTAGTAAAAAGCTGGTAAATCAATGTACCGATACCTGCACCGAGAATTGCAGCAGGAATCTGTGTAGGTAAACCGATAATCGTGGGCACAGCAATTGTTGCCGCAAGGATAGCAAGAACCTGCTGAAGCGCAAAAATAAGCATCTGCCCGAATTTTGGTTTGTCATGAATATCATAGACAAGTTTCTTTTCCATTTTTCCGACCTCCGTAAAGTGTTTATAAGGTTTTTAATCTTACAAATTTGATTGTATCACAATTTTTTTTATTTTTCAAATATTATCGGCAATTTTTTCGGTGACAACACTATTTTTCTGTGATATAATAAATTCATATAAAAGGAGGTTATATTATGCGTAAAAATTTCGGAGCAAAAACAGCAGTTTATCCTATGCCTGTTTTTATTGTGGCATCTTATGATGAAGATGGAAAACCTAATTGTATGAACGCAGCATGGGGCGGAATTTATGAAGAAAAACAGATAATGGTGTGCCTTGATGAAAACCATAAAACTACAAAGAATATAAAAGCAACAAAAGCTTTTACTGTTAATATTGCAGATGCATCCAATGTGGTTGCAGCAGATTTTGTGGGAATGGTTTCAGGGAATAAACTTGAAAATAAAATGGAAAAAGCGGGTTTTACAACTGTTAAATCAGAATTTGTAAATGCGCCTGTTATCAACGAGTTTCCTATGGCAGTTGAATGTAAACTGATTAAATTCAACGAAGACGGAATCTGCATTGGCGAAATAGTGAATGTAAGTGCAGATGAAAAAGTTCTGGGTGAAGACGGAGAAATTGCACCTGAAAAACTTGAAGCCATTACATTTGACCCCATACACCATACTTATATAAAACTGGGCGAAAAAGTCGGAAATGCTTTTTCTGACGGAAAGAAAATGATGTAAATTTTTTATAGAATATCAAAGGCAAAAAACAGGTGATTATTTATGAAAAAAGCTTTATATACAGATACAATGATAGGCACTGTCGGTGACGGACAGATTGAAAAATCTCACGGTGGCGGAAAAACATATCCCGGTGCTTGTGTTCCCGGGGGAATGGTTCAGCTTTCGCCCGATACCGTAAGTGGCGGAGATAACGGAAGCGGCTATAACTATTGCCATAATACTATTGAAGGATTCAGCTTTAACCATATGAGCGGTATCGGTTGGTACGGAGATCTGGGAAATCTTCAGGTTATGCCCGTAACAGAAGATACTGACCTTCGCAGCGGAAGTAACGAAGAAATACCTTTCAGAAAAGGTACAGTCGGCTGGAAATCTGAATTTTCTCACGATAACGAAAAAACACGTGCAGGATATTATTCTGTTATGCTTGACAGATATAAAATTTTTGCCGAAAGCACCACTTCCGAGCACGCAGGATTTTTAAGATTTACGTATCCTGAAAATGCAGAAAAGAAAATCATTATTAATTTAAGCAGAAGAATCGGCGGCAAGGCAGATTTTCAGGAAGTTGAAATTTTAGGTGATAAAAAAATAGAAGGTCACATTAAATGCACTCCTGCAGGCGGCGGTTTCGGCCACGGACACGGCGGAATTTTCTATGATGTGTATTTTGTAATGGAATTTTCACATCCGTATATAAATAAAAGATTTTTTGAAAACGAAGAATTCACAGATGCCTGCAGTGGTAAGGATTTAGGTCTTTTCCTTGATTTTTCAAAGGAAATCGCTGAACCGATAACAGTAAAATGTGCTATTTCTTATGTTGATATTGAAGGAGCAAGAAAGAATTTCTCTGCAGAGTGTGAAAAAGTTGACTTTGACACTATGTCGGAAAACGCTCTTGAAAAATGGGAAGAAGTATTTTCCTGCATAAATGTTTCAGGCACAGATGAAACTGACCTTAAACTTTTTTATACATGCCTGTATCACGTGCTTTTAGATCCGCGTACAATGGCAGACGTTGACGGCAGATATAAAATCAATTATGAAATTTTCAGAGATTCTGATTATAAACAAAGAACTGTGTTCAGCGGTTGGGATGTTTACAGAAGTGAATTCCCCCTTCTGAGCATTATCCGCCCTGATATGGTACGCGATGAGATTAACTCACTTCTTAAAATTGCAGAAATCAATAATTCTTCATTTCCGCGATGGGAGTTGCTGGGCATAAATGCAGGTTGTATGGTGGGCGACCCGGGACTTATTGTTCTGGCGGATGCTGTTACCAAAGGAATTAATCCTTATGATATGGAAAAAGCGTATAAAGTATCAAAAGCCTCGAGCCTTTGTGAAAAAGAGCTTGACGGAAAAGCTTTTAAATCCATAAGACCTGACTGCAAGGAATATCTTGATGATTGTTATGTGCCTGAAAAATTAAGCGATACGCTTGAATATCTGCTGGCAGATTATACTATGGCGAAATTTGCTGAAATTATAGGAAAAACAGAAGATGCTGAATTCTTTATGAACAGGGCAAACCGCTATAACGAAAATTATAATGAAGCGTTGCAATTTATGGCACCGCGTAAGGAAAACGGAGAATTTGTTTTTGAAGAAGACCGTTATGATGATGACGGAACTGTGGAAAGTAATATTTTCCAGCAGTCCTGGTTTGTACCTTACGATGTAAAAGGTCTGAGCAGACTTTTCGGTGAAAAAAGAACAATTGACCTTCTTGAAGAATTCTTTGAAAAAGCAGATCTGAAAAGTCTCTGGAATGATGATTATAATCATTCAAATGAACCTTGCCATAACATAACACATTATTTCAGCATTCTCGGACTTCCCGAAAGAACACAGTATTGGACAAGACGTGTTCAGAAAGAAGCATATCGCACAGGTGCATACGGTTTCTGCGGAAACGAAGATGTAGGTCAGCTTTCTGCATGGTATGTGCTTTCTGCATTAGGCTTTGCACAGGTTTGTCCTGCTGACCCGAAATACTATTTAAACACACCGCTTTTCAAGGATATTGAAATTAAATTAGATAAAAATTTCCATTCATGTAAAGTTGCAGATACATTAAAAATTAAATGCGATAAAAATCCGTTGGATTTCCCGTACATAAAATCCGTTAAGCTGAACGGAAAAGAAGTAACGGAATGTTTCCTGACTTATGAGGAAATCACAAGCGGCGGAGAAATAATTTTTGAGCTTAAATAAAAAGAAAAACTGATTCCGTTTCTGACGGAGTCAGTTTTTTTATAAACAACCAAAAGATAAGTAAAGCACAAAAGTGAAATGCTTGTTTAGCTGTTTCATAAAATTCTGAACGCGAGAAATAAAACTATAAAAAATAAGAGCCTCAACAACGCGACTTGCGTGTCGAGGCTCTCGACTGGTGGGAACAACAGGGCTCGACGGTGCTCGCTACGCTTTGCCCCGTCAGGGCAACGATTATAATCGGCTTCGCCGATGCAGGTTCTCGCCCTGTGTTTAAGTTTCAGACAACAAAAAAGACAAGTAAAGTACAAAAGTACAATACTTGTCTTTGGTGGGAACAACAGGGCTCGAACCTGTGACCCTCTGCTTGTAAGGCAGATGCTCTCCCAGCTGAGCTATGCTCCCGTATGGTCGGAGTGAAGAGGCTCGAACTCCCGACATCCTGCTCCCAAAGCAGGCGCGCTACCAACTGCGCTACACCCCGAACTTTGATATTAAATTTTTAAAGTGAAAACCGGACTGTGCAAGTGCTTTGTCCGCCCGGCTTGCGGTGCCCAAAGCTCGCTACGGCTTGGAGCGCCTACGACCTTTGACCGCTGCGCTTCGTTATGCTCCCTTTTTCCGCCACCAGCGGCGGTCGCAACCTCACCCAAAGCAGGCGCAAACCCGCTGCGCTACACCCCGAAATCTGATATTTAATTCTGAACGCTCGTATATTATACATTAAAGTTGAAATATTGTCAATCGGTTTTGTTGTTTTATTTATGTTGCAAAAATATATGTAAAATGATACAATAACAAAAAGTAATAAATAATGAAAAGGAGGAGCATATGGATAAGCGTAAGGATTATATATCGTGGGATGAATATTTTATGGGTGTTGCAATGCTGGCTTCGCAGAGAAGTAAAGACCCCAACACACAGGTGGGTGCCTGCATTGTAGATAAAAACAATAAAATAGTATCAGTGGGATATAACGGCTTTCCCATAGGCTGTTGTGACGACGATTTCCCCTGGGACAGAGAGGGCGATGAATACAACACCAAATATCCCTATGTGTGTCACGCAGAGCTTAATGCAATTCTCAATCACAGAGGTTCAAGCCTTGAGGGATGTAAGGTTTATGTGCCGCTTTTCCCCTGCAACGAATGTGCAAAGGCAATTATCCAGAGCGGTATAAAAGAAGTGATATATATTTCTGATAAATATCACGATACTGTGGGAACAAGAGCGTCAAGAAGAATGCTCGATGCATCAGGAGTAAAATATCATAAGCTTGAAAGTTCAAGAGAAGAGCTTATAGTTGATTTCAGAGAAGAAAACATCTGAATTAACATATTTTCTATTGACAAAATCTCTTTATTGTAGTAAATTATTATATGCAGATAAAGGAATTTTATCTAAAATAAAAATCCGAAAGGGAGATAAAATTATGAAAAAATTATTAGCAATGCTTATGGCAGCAGCAATGCTCGTATCATTCGCAGCATGTGGCGGCGACAAAGCACCGGAAGAAACAACAGCTGCACCTGAAGCAACAACAGTTGAAAACGTTGCAGGTGATGTAGAAGAAACAGAAGCAGAAGTTGTTACAGAAGTTGTAACAGAAATCGTTACTAACGCAGACGGCGAAACAGAAATCGTAACAGAAATTGTTACTAAAGAAGCAGAAAAATCAACAAAAGACGATGCTAAGAAAACAACTAAAGAAGACGCTAAGAAAACAACTAAAGAAGATGCTAAGAAAACAACTGAAGCTGAAAAAGTTGAAGATCCTTCAAGCTGGTCAAAAGCAGAAGTTCTTAAATACTATCAGGATGCAACAGCTAAAGTAGTTGCTCAGAAACCCGGTTATCAGAAGACAAGACAGGCTACAGACAACGGCTATAAAGCAGGTGCAGTTCTTTCAGCATTCAAGGGTGAAGTTTTCAAATTCCTTGGTATCGGTTCTGAAAATAAATTTGACGAAAAAGTTGCTAAAGGCACAAATACAAACGACGACCAGTGCGGTGATTACCTCAGAAAGAGCACACTTACAGAAGGCGATGTATCACAAGCAAAAGCTGTAAAACAGGGCTCAAACTACGTTATCACAATTAACGTAAAAGCAGGTACAAGCCAGACTGAAGGCGGCAAAAACACAAAAACAAATGCACCTATCGACAAATCAGGTATCTGTGCAGGTAACACAGACAGAGGCGGCTATGACCACAAAACAGCAGCTATCGTTTATGATGCACTTGATGATATCGCAAGCGGCCTTACAATGTATGAAAAATCAAACAACGGTAAAGTAGTTGCTACAATCGACGCTGCAACAGGCGAAATCCAGAAACTCGTTATCTCTTGGGATGCAAGTGCTGAAATTTCAAAAGTTTACGGTTCAGAAGCAACTCTTGCTGCATCAACAACAGTTACTTACTCAAACTTCGGTTGGTAAGCAAAACTGAAATTAATTAAAATTAAAGTCGGTTGAGATTTCTCAACCGACTTTTTTTATCGTCTTTCTGTAGATGCGGTGAAATATATTCCTACTTCATCGGAAATGAGAGAAAATTTATAGAATTCTTTTTCATAATGCAGATGAGTGTATTTCAGAAGTTTTGCTTTTCCCTCGAGTGACAGATTTTCAAAAATATCGTCAGTATTTCTGAAATTGGTGAAAGCGTTGACAGAGGATTCGATAATTTCTTTCATAAGAAGAAAATCTTTGTCGGATATGTATTTTTTATCTTTGTATACATATACTACGCTGACAGAGGTCAGAAGTGAGGTTTTTTCATTGGTACGGACAGTAATCAGAAATTTATCGGAAAAAGTTATAGGAAAAAGAAGTTCACCGTTTTCTTCTTCTGCAACTAATGAAGAAGTGTCAATTTCAAAATTTTCACTGCGTTCTGAAAATCTTTCAGCAAACAGATAAACATCAATTAAATCCTTCTGCACACATCCTGAAAGAAGAAAGATTGAAACTAAAAGAAAAAGCGAAATAATTTTTTTCAAAAAAACACCCCCGTTCTGAAGTTTATTCAGAACGGGGGAATTATATTACTTTATCGGTTGCGAAGTTCTGTAACAAGAATCTGAGGACGATTGTTGATTCTTAATGGGAAAGAACTGTTGCCCAGACCGCGGCTTACTATCATAGTTGTGTTTTCTTTTTTGTGAGAGCCTTCGCTGAATTCAGGGAAAAATCCCTGACCGGGAGAATAAATAGGACCGACGGGCGGAATTCTGAACTGTCCTCCGTGAGCATGACCGCAGAAAACAAGGTCATATCCGTTTTCTGCATAAGCATCAAACATTTCCGGTCTGTGCGAAAGCAGAATGTTGAAACCGTCAGTTTTTGTCTGTGAAAAATTTCTGAGCTTATCTTTGAAACTGTCTTTTAAAAGATTCAGGTCATCGCAGTCAAGATTTTTGGCAATAGCCTTTTCAAGTAAGCCATATTCAGCTGCAAATGAAGTAAAATCTGATATTCCGTTTATGAAAACAGAAGTGCCTCCTCGATTTATTTCAATTCCGTCGCAGTCGAGAACCTGCACGCCGTAGCTTTTGATTTCATTGAGAAAAATCTCTTTCAGTTCAGGCGAAAGCTCTTCGTGATTGCCTGTTACGTATAAAACCATTTCGATTTTTGTCAGTTTTTTTATTATATCAAGTGAATCAAAATACTGTCTTCTTCTTGAGTCAAAAGAGTCGCCGGTAATTACAATAATATCAGGCTTGTTTCTCTTAACAATTTTAATTAATTCATCTGCCTCGTATCCGTAAACACAGTTGTGCATATCCGAAAGATGAATAATTCTGAAACCGTCGAATTCTTCAGGGAGTTTTTCAGATCTGTACACATATCCGTTTAACTCCAGAGTATGATTTTGTGTGTTGGCAATATCAAAAATTGTTTTACCGAAAAAGTCCAAAAAGCCTTTTGGTGAAAACTTTATTTTTTTAGACATTTAATCACCGCCTTATATGTATTATAATACAGAGAATAAAAATATTCAATTAATATTTTTTTAAGATATATTATTGAAAAATTTTCCTGTTTGTGTCATAATATACACATATTTCGGAGGTGTTTAATTTGTACAGAAATAATAAGGTTTTTTGCAGAGCTTATCAGTTTTTTCTGAGAATCGGAAGTATGGTTCTTGATTGGTCTGAGCCTGAACTTCTTAAAGGAGAAAACAGCGTTCTGAAAATTTCAGATATACTTAAAAGCAAAAATATAAAAAGTGTACTTCTCGTAACAGATAACGGACTCAGAAATCTGGGACTTATTGATGGTCTTGTAAATAAACTTGAAGAAGATAAAATCAATGTAGCGGTTTTCAGCGATGTTCAGCCTAACCCTACAATCGAAAATGTAGAAAACGCAAAAGATTTTTATTTTGAAAATAAATGCCAGGCAATTATTGCTTTCGGCGGTGGTTCACCGATGGACTGTGCAAAAGGTGCCGGTGCAAGAATCTCCAACCCCACAAGGTCTATTAACTCAATGAGAGGTTTGTTCCATGTAAGAAAAAGACCGCCTTTGCTTATTGCGGTACCCACAACAGCAGGTACAGGCTCTGAAACAACTATTGCTGCGGTTATCACAGACTCGGAAACTCACGAAAAATCAGCAATAAATTCCACAAAAATCCGTCCTCTTTATGCAGCTCTCGACCCTGTTCTGACAACAGGTCTTCCGCAGAAAATCACATCAACAACAGGCCTTGATGCTCTTACACACGCTGTTGAAGCATACATAGGCGGAAGTAATACCTCAGGTACAAGAAGAAATGCAGAAAAAGCAGTGAAGCTTATTTTTGAAAACCTTGAAACAGCATATAACGACGGAAAAAATCTTGAAGCACGAAACAATATGCTTTTAGGTTCTTTCTGTGCAGGCGTTGCTTTTACAAGAGCATATGTGGGTTACGTTCACTGCATCGCCCATCAGCTCGGCGGATTTTACGGTGTGCCCCATGGTCTTGCAAATGCAGTAATTCTTCCTTATGTGCTTGAATATTACGGCGAAAAAGCTCATAAGTCTCTTGCACGTCTGGCAGGTTTTGCAGGTATCGGCAAAGATTTAAAAACAGATAAAGAAAAAGCCGAAGCATTTATTGCTGAAATCAAAGCAATGGAAAGAAGAATGGAAATTCCTGAAAAGTTCGAGCAGATTAAGGAAGAAGATATTCCCGTAATCGTTGAACGTGCATTGAAAGAAGGCAATCCCCTTTATCCTGTTCCGAAAATTATGACTCCGGAAGATTGCGAAAAAGTTGTCAGGAGTTTAATGGCTTAAATGACGGAAAAGCGGATTTTATCCGTTCTCTTTCATAAAGATTAAGGGTCGAAGCTCTTATAAGAATATCTGCTCCGAATTTTTCCCGCAAAAGGTCAACCTGAGTGTCCAGCTTTTCAAGTTTATCAAGCTGTTCATAGTTTTCATCAAAGCACAGCTGATAGGAGGATTTATCCCCCACAAGGTCGCCTGCAAAAACAGTAACTGCCCTTACAGGAAGATGGAAGAGATAGTTATTTTTAATTAATTCCATAGCATTTTTATGAAGAACGTCTGCAGCTCTTGCAGGCGTTTTTAATTTTTTCTGAAACTCTTTTACGATAAGCTGATTGTCTTTGACGGCAACACGAACTGTTGTGGCAAAGAATCCGTGTTTTCGCAAAGAGTGAGAAACTTTTTCGCTCAGTGAGATAACAACAGGAGAAATTTCATCACATGAATATAAATCTCTTTTGCAGGTTATTCCTCTGCTTACACTTTTTACGGGCGGAACTTCGCTTTCGCGCAGAACAGGTGAAAAATCCAGGCCGTTTGCATAATTTCTTAAAGTGATTCCGCTTTTTCCGAAAATACGCTTCATTATTTCTTCAGGTGTATTTGCAATATCGCCTATAGTTTTAATTCCCATAGCCCTGAATTGTTTTGATGTCTGCCTGCCTACCCCCAAAAGGTCGTAACAGGGTAGCTTCCAGACCTTGGTTTTCAGGTCTTTTTCTTCAATCAATGTAACTGCGTCAGGTTTTTTTATATCGCTGGCAAGCTTCGCTAAAATTTTATTAAAGCTGACGCCTACAGAAATGGTAAGTCCGATTTCTTTTTTGATGCGTTCTCGGATTTCCTCAGCAATTTTAATTTTGTCGCCGAAAAGCAAAAGGCTTCCTGTTATATCAAGCCAGCATTCATCTATTCCGAAAGGCTCCACCATATCTGTGTATTCATCATATATGCTTTTCACCCGTTTTGAAAATTCAATGTATTTATCGTAATGGGGAGAAACACACACAAGGTCCGGGCATTTAAGTCTGGCTTCCCATATTGCTTCTCCTGTTTTCACTCCGTAACTTTTTGCATTTTCGTTTTTAGCAAGTACAATTCCGTGACGCTCCTCAACGCTGCCGCAGACTGCCACATTTTTTCCGCGTAACATAGGGTCAAGATAACATTCAACGGATGCAAAAAAATTATTCAGGTCACAGTGCAAGATAACTCTTTCTGTCAAAATATTCACCACCAAACGAACATTTGTTCTTATATAATAGAACATTTGTTCGAATTTGTCAAGAGGTAATTTTTTGTCGGAAAAAGTTTTAAACAAAGGTTTTAAACATAAAAAAGTCAACAGAATCAGGCTTGAGGAAAATTTTTCAACAGAGTTTTTAACATTTTCCACACACTTTTCCACACTTATATTAAATATTTTTTATAAGAATATTTTGAAAAAATTTGCAGAAAATAGTTTTAATTATTGTAGGAAAGAGAGTGTTTTTATGATAAAAGGAGTTAATCATCAGGTAGTGGAAGTTGCAAAACCAGGGTGCGAATATTTTGAAAAAGTTTTATTTTTTGTAAAACCCGAATATGCATCTTTAAGCGAAAGAAAGATAAATGAAAAAGCAAATCATATTGCTCTCAGTACAGGAAGTCCTCCGAAAGTGAGAAAGGGCAGAAAAAGAGTTTATTCGGTTTTTTCTCCGCTTATCTGGGCGCTCTTCGGTGCGGTGGCAAGTGCAATAGTTATTAAATGTTTCGGTATTTAAAAAACAGATTGAAAAATCCCTGCTTTTGTGTTACAATCAATAACACAACATAAAGGCAGGGATTATTTTGGATAAGCAGTTAATAAACTCAACCCGCACAGGTTTGCTGGCAGGTCTTCTTATTGCCGTTACCATTGCAAACTTTTTTGATTATGATATGCTCTGGTCGTGTGCAATCGGTCTGGTAGGCGGTGCTTTAATCGGTCTGGTAATCGGACTTATAAAACGTGCAAGAAAGTAAAATGAGGCAGAAAATATGTTGAACAAAAAGAAATTATTTTTATTCGATATCGATGGCACAATAGCTGTTGACAACACAATTTATGACGGAACTTCTGAACTGATTGAGCATATAAATTCAATCGGCGGAAAGGCAGTTTATATTACAAACAATTCAACAAAAAGCCGTCAGGACTATATTGAAAAATTTAAAAAGTGGAACATAGAAACAGACGAAAGTAATTTTATTACAGCATCTTTTGCAGCTTGTAAATATTTAAAAGAAAACCATGCTGATGATAAAATTTTTGTGTGCGGAACAAAATCTTTTGTAAAAGAACTCCGCGATTACGGCCTTAACGTAACAGAAGAAAACGACGATGATATAAAGTGCGTTATCGTAGGCTTTGATAATGAGTTTACCTATCAGAAGGGTGCTCTTACATGTGAAATTCTGCTTACAAAAGATGTAACATATCTTGCAACCAATCCTGATTTGTGTTGCCCTACTGCATTCGGAAGTATTCCTGATTGCGGAGCAATATGTGCACTTCTTGAATGTGCAGTTAAAAAACAGCCTTATTATGTAGGTAAACCAAACAGAGAAATTGTTGATGTGTGCCGCGAAATGACAGGCTTCAGCATTGACGAAACAATAGTTGTCGGTGACAGACTTTATACAGACATTGCCTGCGGAATCAATGCAGGAGTGGAAACGGCAGTTGTTTTCACAGGAGAGGCAAAAAAAGAAGATTTAAAAGATACGGAATTCAGACCCACATATGAATTTGAAAACATAAGAGAATTTTTAAATGCAGTGAAAGCATAAAATAACCGGGCAAATTGCCCGGTTATTTTTTCATAGTCACAACAGAAAAAGTTAAGTTTTCTTTTATTTCAAAATCCTTTCTTCTTTCAAATTGTAACCCATATTTTTCACAAGTTTTCACGGTACTTTCAACATCAGCATAAAGGCGACAATTTTTTAAAAGCTCAACAGTTTCTTCTTCGGTAAAACCGAAAGGCTGCAGGATTTTTGACTGGCGCATAAATGCATTTACTCTTGAGGTGAAAACGAGTACACCGTCTTTTTTCAATACACGTGTAATTTCTGAAATTGTTTTTTCGTTTTCGCGTGATTCATCAAAACCACAGTAAGTACATACAGCATCAAAGCTGTCGTCTTTAAATGGCAGATACCAGAAATTTGCACACACAGGAAGAATAGTATCTTTACATTTTAAATATTTACCGATACCGATTGCATTTCCAAGGCAGTGAAAACCGATATCAACAGTAAAAAGCAGTGTATCTTTACTTTTCTGAATGGCAACTGCCGCTGTACCGCCGCCTGCACCGGTTGCAAGTTCAAGAACAGAACCGGGATTATTCTTTAAGGTTTCTTCTGCAAAATACGGATAAGGAGTAAAAAGCCCCGTTGCATTTATTTTTGTTTTTGTCCGTTTTTTGCCGGTTCTTTTTGTTGAAAGTTTTCTGAAATCCTTTAGTGTTTCTTTTTCAATATTGTCGCTGTGAAGTATCCATTTTTCTGTGTTATCGTTGATATAAGAATTAAAAGCATCCGTTATTCCTTTTTTGTCCTTCAATAACATTTTTATATATCTGATATAAGTTTCTGAAACATCAGATGGTCGTTCCCCAAAGTTAATTTCTTTATACATTTTTTCAATTTCTTCAGGAAACTGCCATAGTATAACTTCAATTAATTCTCTGTGCCAATCAGCTTTTGTCTTTTCAGGGAGAATCACAGGAATATTTTTGACATATTTTACAGGTAAATTTGTTGATATAAAATCGGAATAAATTTTATTCATTATATCACGTCCTTTGCTTTAAATATAAAGCAATGAATGAGAGAAATCAAGTCTTGTAATTAACGGAAAATTATGATATAATTATTATAGAAAATAAACACCGAGGAAGCGTTGAAATTCCTCGGTGTTTTGCTATTTTTATTTTGTCTGAAGTCTGATGACTGTTACTGAATATTGCGGTGCGGTGAAGTTGAAATTATCGCTGAATCCGTCTGAAGAAAATTCCTCCATAATGCAATCTTCTTGTGCACCTAAAATGTTGTCGTTACCGAGACTGTCGCCTTTAACCTGATAAATTTTTGCAGTGCTTTTAATATTTTCTGCACCGCTGATATTACAAGCAAAGGTTTTATCTGTGTCTGTTACGTTAACAAGTTTGATAATAATATCGCCTGTTTCATCTGTGCTTACAACCTGGTGTGCTTCTGCCTCGGAATCGGAGCCTGTTATGTAATCTACATAAAGTTCATCGTCAACATAGCATTTGACATTTCTGCCGTTTACCACAACTTTAAGCTCGTAAGTTTTTCCGATTTCTGCAGTAAAAGGTTTTACAGTGCCCATTATCTGACCTGTTTTTACTCCGTTTTCAATCTGCTGAAGGCAGGAAACCGTGTTGCCCCAACCGCCCAGATTCCAGAAGAAATTGTTATTCTTATCCTGTACGGCAAAAGGAATAATAAATCCTTCTTCGCCGTCAAGCTTTGTGGCTTCAACAGTGTAAGTGTAGTTTGTCCAGTCATCTTTACCGAAATATGCTGCGTTGCCAGTGTCGGAATATTTCATATCGGTTGTGGGATGAACAAGTTTTCCGTTTCTGATTCTGAAATCACTGTCGTTTACATCTTCCCAATTCCACCAGAAATCAGGTATTGAAAAATTATCTTTTCCGAGCACTTCTCCTGTTTCGTTATTGATAATTTTCACGTTGTCAAACTCTGCGGAAGTGTACCACGTGCCTACACCAACTCTGCCTGATAAATTTTTCTGTTCAATCAGAGCACCGTCGAGAGTAGAATCATAAAGATGTGTACCCTGGTTAAGAGAGAAAATTTTCTGCATATAATAGTTGATTGAACCTGTAACCTGATGATTGTTGAACCAGATTAAATCAGGTGACCAATGTGTTGCAGTAAGGTTGCCGAAAAGAGGCGCATAAGCCGCCATTCTTACAATGTCACCGTTTCTTTCAAGACCTGTCATATATGCAGCTTCCGCCAATGCTGCACGCAGAGTGTTTGACCTTGCCGCGTATTCACCGAGGAAAACTTTGATTCCGCCGCCGTAAATTGTGTCGGTCATTTCGTCAGATGAACGTTTGTAATTTTCCTCATCATAGTAATCAGTGTTTTTAAGGAACCATTCAGGCTCTTTATAATAATGCTGGTCCGTTGCACCTGCAAAATCATCTATTGTTTTATCGGGATTTTTTTCGAGCCATTCCTTTGCATATTCATAAGAGGGAAGATAGTTTGCTCCTCCCGTTGCATCAAAAGCACCTGAAGAATAAATCAGTTCAAGGTCTTTGTACAGCTCAGGATTTTCTGCTTTTGCTTTGTTGAAAGATTCAAGGAAAGCAGTGTATCTTTCAAAATAAATTTCGCCTTCGTTTTCGTTGCCGATGCAGATATATTTTAATTCAAAAGGTTCTTTGTGCCCGAGAGAAACTCTCACTTTACCCCATTTTGTGTTTTCGTCGTCTCTGCAGAATTCAACAAGGTCGTGCATATCCTGAACATATTGTTTAAACAAGTCGGAGTCCATATCGATTCCGCCTTTGCCTCTCATCTGACAGTAAAGACCGCAGTTGAGAACAGGTACACCGAGTGCGCCGATATCTTCTGCAAGTTGGAAATATTCGTAAAAACCGAGACCGTAACTCATAAATGAGGGTTGCGGGTCATCAGTAGCGGCTATATTTGTCCACAGATTTATGCCCTGCTTTCTTGCAGCAACATCACCGTATTTTCCGTTGAATTCCAACGGCTCACCGTTTTCATCAACACCGATTGAATCTTTCCAGCTGAATGCAGTTTCTTCATCGTAGCCTTCAATTACGCAGCCGCCGGGGAAACGCAAAAAGCGGGGTTTCAATTCTTCCAGCATTTTGCCTAAATCATTTCTCATTCCGTTTTCGCGGTTTTTAAAAGTATTTTCAGGGAAAAGTGAAATCATATCAAGGGAAGCTTCACCTTCAACAAGCACCTGAAGTGTAACGCCTGAAAAAGCATCAACATCTGATGAAAGCTCAAGGTTGTATTTTGCCCATTCGTTTGTGATGTTTTCAATTTTTCCGCTTGAAATAATTGTGCCGTTTACGCAGAGATTTACTGTGATATTGCCTTCACCTTTTGCATAAAGAGAAAGATTATATTTTTCATCTTTTGCAACACTCAGTCCGTCAAGAAAACCTCTGTTTTCAATGCCTGCAGGAAAAGAAGATTTTATAATTATGTAGTTTGTATTATTGGCATTGAGTGAATTTTCTTTGTCGTTTATTTTGACTTCAATTTCAGCATTGCCCACTTTGTTCCAGCCGTAAAGCTGGTCGTTTTCTGCAATTTCAGTATATTCAAAAGAACGGTTTACAATTTTTTCTGCATAAAGTCCGCCGTCAGCAGCAAAGTTTATATCTTCAAAGAAAATGCCGAAAAGCAAATCGCTGATTGCCTTTGATTTTTCTGACGCATCAATGTCAAGAGTGTAATCTGCAGAAATTTTATCGTAATCTGTAACAGAATTTTCTTCAGGTCTTTCAGGCTCCTGCGGTGTCTGGGTTGCACAGAAAGACATGAAAAAAGTGAGAATTGCCGCGGTGATTTTTTTGAAAAAAGATGTTATTTTATACTTCATTTTTTAATCTCCTTTATTCAGAAATTTGAGTAAATCTTCTTTTGAATTTTTTATCTCATTCTTAATAACTTTATCAAGAAGTTTTTCTAAAGTTTTGCCGATTTCTTTTCCCCTGAATCCCAGAGGAATCAAATCGTTTCCGTTGACTTTCAAATCTGAAATTTCAAGGCAGGGGTTTTCGTCTTCAAGCTCTCTGAGTTTTTCAATGTAACTATCACAATCGGAAATTCTGTCCGACATTTCAGGTGTCTGTGCAAGAATATCTGCGCGTGAAACTTTGTCGAGCAGATACAAAAAGGGAAAACCGTATTTTGCTGCGTGTTTTTTTACATTCTGAGGAGCGTTATACATTCTGTCATCGTGGTGGAAAATAAGCTTTGTAACAACAGAAATTGTTTTGTTATCGTAACGCAGTCTTTTGAGAATTTCAAAAGCCATATCGGCGCTTACCTTTGCGTGGCCTTTGAAATGGTCCTGGCCTTTCTCGTCAGTAGTTTTCATCTGCGGTTTTCCGATATCGTGCAGAAGCATACAGAGCCTTACGTATTTATTTTTTTCAGAAACTGCAACACTTTTTACAATGTGTCCCCACACGTCATAAATATGGTAAGGGCAGTTTTGTTTTACTCCTGAAGTTTTTTCAAGCTCGGGAATAATTTCAAAAATAACATCTGAAAATTCGTGAAGAATTCTTTCCGCATCTTTGCCGAGAAGAAGTTTTTCAAGTTCAATCCGTATTCTTTCAGCAGCGATGTTTTTAAGAAGATGTTTGTTTCTTTTAATACTTTCGGCAGTTTTTTCTTCAATTTCAAAACCGAGAGTTGCAGAGAATCTTATTGCTCTCATAATTCTCAAAGCATCTTCGTTGAATCTTTTATCAGGGTCACCAACACAGCGGATAATTTTATTTTTTATATCTTCCATTCCGCCGAAAAGGTCAACAATTCCGCTTCTTTCATTGTAAGCCATAGCGTTTACTGTGAAATCGCGACGTGATAAATCGTTTTCAATATTACGTGTGAAATTCACGCTGTCAGGGCGGCGGTTGTCGGTATATTCTCCGTCAATGCGGAAGGTTGTGATTTCAAGAGGTTGTTTGTCAATCAATACAGTAATTGTGCCGTGTTTTATTCCGGTTGGAATTGTGCGGAAATTTTTGAAAGCTTCCAGAGTTTCTTCGGGTGTGGCAGAAGTTGTCATATCCCAATCGTCAGCCTTTTTCCCCATAATGCTGTCGCGGACGCAACCGCCCACAACGAAAGCTTCAAAACCGTTATCGTTAAGAACTTTCATTGCAGTTTTTGCATATTCGGGAAGTCTGATTTCGCGATTCATATTTTCACCTGACATAAATTGTTTTCTCTTTACAATTTTACCACTTGATAGTATAATTATCAAGGAAAATATTTTAAGAGGTGACGCAAATGAACATACAGATTTACGGCAAGCCCAAATGTTTTGATACAAAGAAAGCGGAAAGATATTTTAAAGAGCGCAGAATCAAAGTGCAGATGATTGATATTTCAAAATATCCTATGAGTCAGGGTGAATTCAGAAATATTAAAAACGCACTTAAAATGAGCCTTGATGAAATGATAGATGAAAAGTCAAAATTATACGAAACTCTTTTCATAAAATATCTTGCAAATGAAAGCGATAAAGAAGAAAAGATTTTTGAAAATCAGGCAATTTTCAAAACACCTATTGTAAGAAACGGAAAACAGGCAACAATCGGCTATCAGCCTGATGTGTGGAAAAATTGGGAGTAAAAATGAAAAGAACAACTAAAAAAGAGATTTTCAAAAGCAATTTGATTTTTGTTATTTTGGGGTTGTTGAGTATAGTTTGTTCAATTATTCTTTTCAGAGGAACTGCTGTTTATATAGAACCGCCCGAATATGATAACTTAAACATCAAAAAAGTTACTGTATCAGAATTGGAAACGCATTTGTATTATAGTCATAAGACTCATATTGAAACTCATTATTTTCTGCTTACTCAGGATAACGAAAGTTTTCACATCGACGGAAAATTGTCATCAGGAGATATAAAAGATGTTTTAAAACAGGGAACAGAAGCAGAAGTAAAATGGTACAAAGACGCAGACGAATTGTACATAATAAAAGAATTAACTGTTGACGGAGAAAAAATTGTTGAATACACGGAAGATAATTACCGTGTATATAAAATTTCAGGCATAGTATTAGCTGTGATTTTCTTTTCAGTGGGTATTATATTATTGTTGATTTACAGATATCTGGTGAAAATCAGTATTGAAAAAATGAAAAAGCGGGAAATGCGAATAGAAAAGAAATACGGAAATAAAAATAAGAAAGCATAAAAACCGCCCGGAATTCTTAAATTTAAGAATTTCGGGCAACTTTTTTGCATTATTATTTCAGATTATGCTTTTTGCGTGAGCATAGAATATACCCTGTGATTATTGTTAACGACGAGACAATGACGGCGACTAAAATAGTTGCAGGGAGAATATCTTCAGCAAGATACCATTTTACCTGTGTGGGGTGGAATCTGATTGACAATTCTTTGTCCTCAAAAGAAATTTTTGGTTTATTCGTAACTTCGTTGGAAAGATATTCATAAATATTTTCAGCCGTTATTACATTTTGTTCAATAAACGCTTTCATTTCTTCATCTGTGTCAAATTCTTTATATTCCCAGTCAAATTCATAAAAATCTGTCATAATCAATTCGCCGTTTTCTTCTGATATGGCTATTTCAAAGCCTTGTATATCAATTGCGTTTTCTTCAGCATAATTCAGATAATAGATTTCATTGCCGTTTAATATGTGATTTTTCAACTTGTTATAATTGGTTTGGGCGTTGTTGTCTGTATAATAATTATAGTTTGCAAGTTTGAAATCATAGGCAGAAGATGTTGTAAAAGTTTCGACGTATACGGAGAAAAACGGAAAAATAAAACAACTAACATAAACAACTGCCGTAATAATTGATACGGTCTTTACAACTTTTTGGCGATAAGAAATATATTCTTTTCTCAGTGTTGCATCAAAGCAGAATTTTTTTGCAATTGCTTTGTACACAAACAGAGATACAATAAATATAACAAAAGCAACGGATAAAATCCACGGCAAGAATAATCCGCAAATCAGATTAACTATAATTGTAAGCAGAGAAAAAAGATTAAACGCAAAAGTAGAAATTAAAAATATTGTAGTTTTCTTCAGGCTTTTCTGTTTTATATCATCTGAGACTGGAGTATCGTAATCAAAAAGTACATTTTTGTAATTCATAAATGCTACAATTTCCAGTATTGCAGAAGCACCGAATAGTATTAAAGAAAAAATAATTCCTATTGCCATATGCGAAAGGAACAAAGAAATAAGCAAACCACAAGCACAGATGACCAAAGACACAGAAGACAATGTATAGTATTTATCAGATGAAGTTTTAAAAAGATATAATGCTTGTTTTTCCGATTTTTTATTGTCTGAGCTCTCTTCTTTATCGGTGTTGTGTTTTTCTCCTTTTAAAAGTTCATCAACAGTAACGGAATAAATTTCTGCAATAGCAGGAAGCATCGTAATTTCAGGATACCCCTCGTCACATTCCCATTTGCTCACGGTTTTATTGGAAACATTAAGTTTATCTGCCACTTGTTGTTGGGTAAGACCATTGGCTTTTCGTAAAGCAGCCATAAAAGAACCCATAGTTTTCTTTTCCATAAAATCACTCCTTTGTTTTTCTGCCTATATTCTCCGATAAACAGAGAAAAAATGCAACACCTTTTCAGTAGATTTTATCTGCGAATCGTGGAATTTAAAAAGTTATATATTTTTAACGTATAAAAATTCCGACGGCCATTCCTGAATGAGATGAAGAATCTCCTCTGATAAAACAAAACACCTGCTGATTGTTAATTTAATCGGTAGGTGTTTTCTGTATTTCCTCTTCAATTAATTTCATAAGCTCGCCTGCACTGACATCCATAGCATCGGCAATTTTAAAGAAAGTATCAAGAGTGGGCTTTCTCGCCCCTCTTTCAATGGCACTCAGATGTGTTCTGCCGATATCGGCAAGACCGCTTACAACTTCCTGCGACAGTTTTTTTTCTTCACGGTAGTTTTTTATAACTTTTCCTACAATAATCGGGTCAAGCATATTCTCATCTCCTTAATTTTATTGTAAGCGGAAAACAGTAAAATATTGAACACAAATGTTGACAAATGAAAACATTTGTGTTACTATAACTCTGAAATGAACACATTTGTATTCATAATTATCTTAAGGAGGAAATTATAATGAAAAAAATTTCAAAAGTCATCTCAATTTTCATGGCTGCAGTTCTGGCACTTTCTGTTTTTGCAGTAAGCACATCAGCTATTGCCACAGAACTTACAGCAGGTAACACAAAAGAAACAGCAACAAACATCCCCTCATTCGGCACGGAGTACACAAGTACTTTAAGCAAAGCAGGCGAGCAAGACTGGTTTAAATTTACAACACTTTCAGAAGATGCATATTATACAATCGCACTGGAGAATTATAATATTCCTGGTCATGGTGTCGGTGAGTTTGGTGCAACCTTGTATGTTTACGATGAGTATAACAAACAAATCGTCTATAATAACTCTCAAAACAGACCGAATTCAACAGTTCAATTAGAAAAAAATATGACATATTATATAAAGGTTGTGGCGGCTTCTGGAAATCCTACTTCTACAGGAAACTATGAAATACTTATATCTTATAAATTAGATCCTGTTTCCAACGTTAGAGAAGAAGCAACAAAAATCAACATAAACAATGATTATACCCACTCTTTAGACGGAACAGGTGACACTGATTGGTTTAAGTTTACAACACTTTCAGAAGATGCGTATTATACGATTGCATTAGAGAATTATAATATTCCCGGTCATGGTGTTGGTGAGTTTGGTGTAAACTTGTATGTTTATGATGAGTACAACAAACAAATCGTCTACAATAACTCTCAAAACAGACCGAATTCAACAGTTCAATTAGAAAAAAATATGACATATTATATAAAGGTTGTGGCGGCCTCTGGAAATCCTACTTCTACAGGTAACTATGGTTTTTCAATCAAATGTGATACAGCTGTTGAACCCGATGAATCAACGAAACCTGAAAACCCAGGCGATAACACTAATGGTACAGGCTTCGATTTCATGTCAATCCTGACTGCAATCTGGAACTTCTTTGTAGGAATTTTCAATTTTATTATCGGTCTTTTTGCATAATTAATTGTTAATCGCCTCCCCTTGACAAATGCAAGGGGAGGTGTCTGCATTAGCAGACTGTGGATTTTTCGTTGAAAAAGCACCTTACAGGTTTCCCTGTAAGGTGCTTAATTTATTTTATGCTATTTAATTTTGTTTAAAATTATTCAGCATCGGGAGCATAGAGAGCCTGAAGACGAACGAGGTGATCGTATCTCTTCATTGCTGTTTCTTCTGCAAGTGAGAAGAGTTTAGCAGCTCTATCCGGGAATGCATTAAGAAGAGAAGCATAACGGCTTTCACTCTTAATGAAGTCCTGATAACCAGGTGTGGGTTCTTTGCTGTCAAGGATGAAGGGATTCTTGCCTTCTTCTTTGAGTGCGGGGTTGTATCTGAAGAGGTTCCAGTAACCGCAGTCAACAGCTTTCTTCATTTCTGACTGGCAGTTCATCATACCGCCGCCTTTGATACCGTGCATTTCGCAAGGAGCGTAGCAGATGATGATTGAAGGACCGTTGTAAGCTTCAGCTTCACGGATAGCTTTGAGAGTCTGGTTATTGTCAGCGCCCATAGCGATCTGTGCAACGTAAACGTAGCCGTAGCTCATAGCGATTTCAGAAAGGCTCTTCTTAGCAACTGCTTTACCGGAAGCTGCGAACTGTGCAACCTGACCGATGTTAGAAGCTTTAGAAGCCTGACCGCCTGTATTTGAGTAAACTTCTGTATCGAATACCATGATGTTTACGTCTTCGTGAGCAGCAAGAACATGGTCAACACCGCCGAAGCCGATGTCGTATGCCCAACCGTCACCACCGAAGATCCATACAGATTTCTTAGAAAGGAAGTCTTTGTTTGCAAGGATTGATGAGCAGAGTTCGCAACCGTCAACTTTTTCAAGTTCTGCTACGAGAGCATCTGTAGCTGCGCCGTTCTTTTCACCGTCGTTTGCTGTTGCAAGGTAAGCTTCTGCAGCTGCTTTGAGTTCTGCTGATGCTTTGTCTGATGCAGCAATTTCTTCAACCTTAGCGATGAGGCTGTCACGGATTGCTTTCTGGCCGAGGAACATACCGTAGCCGTGTTCTGCGTTATCTTCGAAGAGTGAGTTAGCCCATGCAGGACCCTGACCCTTAGCATTTGTTGTGTAGGGAGATGTTGCTGCGGGACCACCCCAGATTGATGAACAACCTGTTGCGTTAGAAATATACATTCTGTCGCCGAAGAGCTGTGTTACGAGACGAGCATAAGCTGTTTCTGCACAACCTGCGCATGAGCCTGAGAACTCGAGGAGAGGTTTCTTGTACTGGCTTGCTACAACGTTCATATTAGCAGTTGTTTCTGCTTTTTCTGTAACGTTAGCTACGCAGTAATCAAATACCTGCTGCTGGTCTTCCTGGCTTTCGCGAGCAACCATTTTAAGTGAATTTGTGGGACATACACCGATACATACGCCGCAACCCATACAATCCATGGGAGAAACAGCAAGTGTGTATGTGTAGTTTGTTTTAACAACGGGCTTGGGAGCTTTCTTCATGTTTGCGGGAGCAGCTGCAACTTCTTCTTCACTGAGAGCGAAGGGACGGATTGTAGCGTGAGGACAAACATAAGCACATTTATTACATTTAGCACATTTTTCGGGATCCCATTCAGGAACGAGAACAGCAACGCCACGTTTTTCGTAAGCAGCTGCACCGTGTTCGAATGTACCGTCAGCGTGATCCATGAATGCTGAAACAGGAAGAGAGTCACCGTTCATGAGACCAACGGGTTTCATGATGTTGTCAACCATCTTAACGAGTTTAGCTTCGCCTTCTGATGCTTCTGCTGCTGCATCATCTGTTGCATCTGCCCATGCAGCGGGAACATCGATTTTTGCGAATGCTGAAACACCTGCGTCGATAGCGTTGTGGTTCATGTCAACAACGTCCTGACCTTTTTTGAGGTAAGATCTTGTTGCAGCGTCTTTCATGTACTGAACAGCTTCTTCGATGGGCATAACCTTTGCAAGAGCAAAGAATGCAGCCTGAAGGATTGTGTTTGTACGTTTACCCATACCGATTTTAGCAGCAAGGTCAATAGCGTTAACAGTGTAAAGCTGAATGTTGTTCTTTGCAATGTAACGTTTTGCTTCTGCAGGCATGTGTTTGTCGAGTTCTTCTGCTGACCACTGGCAGTTGATAAGGAATACACCGCCGGGTTTAACGTCGTTAACCATCTTGTAACCCTTGATTACGTATGAGGGGTTGTGGCAAGCAACGAAGTCAGCTTTGTTGATATAATAGGGGCTCTTGATGGGTTTGTCACCGAAACGAAGGTGAGAAACTGTGATACCGCCTGTTTTCTTTGAGTCATACTGGAAGTAAGCCTGAACATACTTGTCTGTATGGTCACCGATGATTTTGATTGAGTTCTTGTTAGCACCAACAGTACCGTCACCGCCGAGACCCCAGAACTTGCATTCGATTGTACCTTCTGCAGCTGTGTTGGGAGCTTCTTTTTCTTCAAGAGAAAGGTGTGTAACGTCGTCGTTGATACCGATTGTGAACTGTTTCTTTGAATCTGCTTTAGCAAGTTCATCATATACAGCGAAGATGCTTGAGGGAGGTGTGTCTTTTGAACCGAGACCGTAACGGCCGCCGATTACCTGAGCCTGACGACCCTGAGCAGCAAGAGCAGCAACAACATCAAGGAAGAGAGGTTCACCGAGTGAGCCGGGTTCCTTTGTTCTGTCAAGAACTGCAATCTTCTTAACTGTTGAGGGGATAGCTTCAACAAGTTTTTCAGCTGAGAAAGGTCTGTAAAGACGAACTTTAACAAGACCAACTTTTTCGCCTTTAGCTGTAAGGTAGTCGATAACTTCTTCAGCAACGTCACAGATTGAACCCATAGCAACGATGATGTTTTCTGCATCGGGAGCACCGTAGTAGTTGAAGAGTTTGTAATCTGTACCGAGTTTTGCGTTAACTTTGTTCATGTATTCTTCTACGATGCCGGGAACAGCTTCATAGTATTCGTTACATGCTTCACGATGCTGGAAGAAGATGTCACCATTTTCGTGAGAACCACGCATTACGGGGTGTTCGGGATTGAGAGCACGTTTACGGAATGCGTTAACAGCATCCATATCGCACATTTCTTTAAGATCTTCATAGTCCCAGATAGAAATCTTCTGGAGTTCATGAGATGTACGGAAACCGTCGAAGAAGTTGATGAAGGGAACGCGGCTCTTGATTGTTGCAAGGTGAGCAACAGCACCGAGGTCCATAACTTCCTGTGTGTTAGTTTCTGCAAGCATTGCGAAACCTGTCTGACGGCAAGCATATACGTCTGAATGGTCGCCGAAGATGTTAAGTGCGTGAGAAGCTACGCAACGAGCTGAAACATGGAAAACTGAGGGTAAAAGTTCACCGGCAATCTTATACATGTTGGGGATCATGAGAAGAAGACCCTGAGAAGCAGTATAAGTTGTTGTGAGTGCACCTGCGTTAAGTGAACCGTGAACTGTACCTGCAGCACCTGCTTCAGACTGCATTTCTGCAACCTTTACTGTTGTGCCGAAGATGTTTTTCTGACCCTGTGCAGACCACTGGTCAACGTAGTCAGCCATGGGGCTTGAGGGAGTGATGGGGTAAATACCGGCAACTTCTGTGAAAGCATATGACACATAAGCAGCAGCATTATTACCGTCCATTGTCTTGGTTTTTCTTGCCATTATGAATTTCCTCCTTATTAAAATGGAAAATTAATAACTATAAAGATATACATATATAATATACCAAACGCAATTATAACACTTTTCTACAAAAAAGTAAATAAGAAAATCAAGCATAAATCGATATAATTTTTGGATATATTGACAAGTTTTTGACAATATAATTCGCAAAAAGAAAATAAAACCTTTTTGCTTTTGTCGTGTTGACTAATCAGCGAGAAAATTGTATTATTAGACTGTATAACACATTCAGTAAAGGAACGTGGGAATTTTGAAAAAACGAGTGGGAATTGCAACACTGCACACCGCCATTAACTACGGCGTGTATCTTCAGGCATATGCTATGCAGAGAAAGGTTGAAGACTTCGGTTACGATGCAGAAATTATCCATTATGTAAAACGCACGGAAACATCGTCTTCATCTTCAAAAACTTCAAAGATAAAAAGGCTTCTTCTGCACCCTGTACAGACAAAAAAGATAATCGACAACAAGGTTATGAAATCAGGGGCAGATTTTGCGAAGAGAAGTTTTTCTTTTTCAAAATTTGCGTCAAAAAATTTCCGTCTTACAAGGCTCTGCAACGATATGGCAGATGCTGAGGAAATCGGCAGAAGATATGATGCCTGTGTATGCGGAAGCGACCAGATATGGAACCCTGTCCATACAGACTGTAACCCTTATTATTTCCTGCAGTTTATTCCTCCTGAAAAAAGAATTGCCTATGCCCCCAGCGTGGCGTGTGAAGAAATACCCGAAAAATATCTTGAAAATTTCAGAAACTATATTTCGTCATTTTCTTCAATTTCCGTAAGAGAATCTTCAGGCGCTTCTCTTGTTGAAAAAATTACGGGAAGAAAATGCGAAAACACAGTAGACCCCACTTTGCTTTACGATAAAGATTTCTGGAATAATTTTGCGCTACCGGAAAGATTGGTTGAAGAACCGTATATTTTCTGTTACTTCCTGGGCGGTACTCAGGTGCATAAAAAAGCCATAGAAAAAATCGAGAAAGAAACAGGCAAAAAGGTTGTTCTTTCTCCCTTTGATTATGAGATAAATAACCTTAAAAAAGGCGAAAAAATCTATGCGGATATTGCAGAATTTTTAAGCCTTGTGAGAGATGCAGATTTTGTGCTTACAGATTCATTCCACGGTATGGCTTTTTCAGTTAATTTCAGAAAAAGCTTTGCAGTTGTGAAAAGAGCAGACATTGATTTAGGCAAGCACACAAGAGTAAACGATTTTCTTACAAAAATCGGCCTTGCAGACAGAATTCTCACAGAAGAAAATCTGAATGAATTCAGCTTCTCTGAAGTTGACTATAAAGAAAGCGGAAAAATTCTTGAGGAATGGATAAAATTATCTTCAGATTATTTTGAAAACGCACTTAAAAAAGTTCTCGATAAAAATGAAACGGATAAAAAGAAAAACATTTCACTTCTTCCTGCAGACAGCTGCTACGGATGCAGTGCCTGCGCAAAAATCTGCCCTGAAAATGCAATAGAAATGAAGAAAGATTTTCTGGGATATCTGCACGCTGAAATTGACGAAAGCAAGTGTATAAATTGCGGACTCTGCCTGAAAAAATGTGAAGTTATCAAAGAGAATGTATCGCGTTGTGATGACTTTGAAACAGACTGCTTTATTGCATGGATGAGAGATGAAGAAAAAATTGTAAAGAGTTCTTCGGGCGGTATGTTTTACGCTCTTGCGGAAAAGGCAATTGAAGAAAATTCATATGTTGCAGGTGCAGTTTATACAGATGATTTCAAAGGAGTAAAAACAATCGTAACAAATGATATTGAAGAAGTTAAAAAAATGCGCGGCTCAAAATATTTCCAGAGTGACAAAGGAAATGTTTTTGCAGAAGTGAAAAACCTTCTCGATAAAAATGAAAAAGTTTTCTTTTCAGGTTCACCTTGTGAATGTGCGGCAATAAGAACTTTCCTTGGTAAGGAATATGAAAATCTTACAACTATGAGCTATATCTGCCACGGGCCGTCTGCTCCTGAAGTTCTGAAGAAATATATTGAAGAAATTGAAGAAGAAAACTCAGGTAAAGTTACATTCTTCACAACAAGATATAAAAAGGACGGTAAGCATCTGCCCCTTTATCTCAAAGCAGATTTTGAAAACGGAAACGAAAAGCTGGAAGAATATGCACCGTCACATCTTGCAAGAATTTTCATGAGCGGATGTGCTATGAGAAATTCTTGTCTTAACTGTAAATTCAAGAGCCTTCCGCCGTTTTCGGATATTTATGTAGGCGATGCAGGAGGAAAATATTATCCTGTTGACAAATATAATGTTTCAGGCGCATCGTGCGTTTTTGTTTCAAGCGAAAAAGGAAAAACTGCACTTGAAAATATAAAAGACAAGCTTTATGTTGTTGATGCAGATATTGATAAATTGATTCAGAGCCGAAACAATATTCTGTTTGCATCAAAAGCACCCACTTATAAAAAAGCAGAAGAATTCAGAAAGAATTTAGAAAAGCTGGGCGTGCAGAAAACTGCAGACAAAATGTTTCCGAGGCCGTCAAAGAAAAAATTGATGATAGGAAAAATAAAAGCAGTTGTAAAAAGGGTAATTATGAAATGAGTAAAAAAACTGAAATTTTTATACAGGACCGTGCAGACCCTTTTGTGACAAAAGGCAGTGACGGATGGTACTATTTTACAGCGTCGTATCCTATGTACGGAAAAAATGATACAGAGGGTTACGACAGAATAATTCTGCGCCGTGCAGAAACTATTGACGGACTTGCAGAAGCAGAAGAAAAAGTTATATGGGATGAAAAAAATTCAGACACATCTTTCCGCTTTATATGGGCACCTGAAATTCACGAAATAAACGGAAAATGGTATGTGTTTTTTGCTGCAAGCGGCAGTGAAAACAATGTGTGGGATATTAATTGCCACGCAATAATGTGCGAAGGAAAAGACCCGTATAACGATGCCTGGCAGGATAAAGGTAAATTTTCTGCCTGCGAGGGAGACGATTTTCCTTTTACGGGATTTTCACTTGATATGACTTATTTTGAATGCAATTCAAAGCACTATGTTTCGTGGGCACAGAATGGCGGAAATTCAAATGTGTATCTTGCAACTGTTGACCCTGAAAAGCCGTGGAAAACAACGTGCAGGCATATGTTGCTGACAAAGCCTGAATACGACTGGGAAAGAGTTAACATTCCCGTTAACGAAGGTCCTGCAGTTATGATACACGGCGGTAAAATTTTTCTTGCTTTTTCGGCTTCTGCAACAGGACCTGAATACTGCGTAGGTCTTATGTATGCAGATGAAAAAGCAGATTTAATGAATAAAGACAGCTGGACAAAGCTTGAAAAACCCCTTCTTATTTCCGAAGACCTTGACGGTGAATACGGACCGGGACATAATTCCTTTGTAAAAGATGAAAACGGAGACTGGATTTTTGTTTATCATTCAAGGGATGAAAAATGCTTCAGCGGTGAGTGCGGATTTTCTCACGAAGACCCGCTTTATGACCCTTGCAGAAGTGCAAGAAAAAGAAAAGTATTGTGGGATGAAAACGGTTACCCCCTATTGAACGGATGAGTGTGATGTTCAGAAATCTGACAAGAAAAAACAAAGAAATATCTGCAGCAGAATGTATAAATCTTCTTAAAAATGAAAAAAGAGGTGTTTTATCGGTACAGGGTGATAACGGATACCCTTATGGTACACCGATGAATCATTTTTATGATGAAGAAAACGGCAGAATTTATTTTCATTGCGGTAAAACAGGCCACAGGCTCGATTCATTGAAGCGGGACAATAAAGTTTCATTCTGTGTTCATAACAATGGTGTTTCCGTAAACGGCAGTTGGGTGCTTGAAGTAAAAAGTGTTGTTGTTTTCGGAAAAATTCAGCTTGTGGAAGATGCGGAAATAATTGAATCTGTCTGCCGCAAACTGAGTTATAAATTCACATCGGACAGCAGATATATAGAAAATGAAATTAAAAATTACGCACACGAAACTCTTGTTCTGGAACTGATACCTGAGCATATCTGCGGAAAATCAGTAACAGAATCATAATCGGAGGTGGAAATTTTGGGAGAAAAAATCAAAAAGCTGGTAGGTGTTGAAGGCGATTTCAGAACTACGATTCTGCCTATGATAAACTATAGCTATGCCAATATGTATATGGGCGGTGCAGGTTACATTATCGGAATGTATTTCACCGTTTTCCTTACAGACGTTGTAAACCTTTCTCTTAACCAGGCAGGTATTGTTGTAATGCTTGCAACCATATGGGATGCAATAACCGACCCCGTTATGGGAATAATCACCGACCGTACGCGTGCAAAAACAGGTAAACACAGACGCTATCTTCTGTGGGGTATTCCCGTAATGGCAGTGTCTTATACACTTATGTGGAACTCTTTCGGACTTAACGGTGCGGAAGATCCCACAAAAACAATGGTGTATTTTATCCTTGTTTATATGCTTTATAAAACGGCATACACAATAATCGGTGTGCCTCACACAGCGATGCTTCCCGAGCTTGCACCTGAATATAATTTAAGAACACAGTATAATTCCGTAGGCTATCTCTTTAATTCTGCAGGTATGGTACCGGCTTTCGGAATTGTTGTTGCAATTTTAGCGATTTTCGGTTCAAACGATAACCTTACATCAGAATCAAAGAAACCGTTCCTCGTAATAGGAATTGTGCTTTCAGTTTTCTTCTCTGTTGCAGTGTTTCTTACATATTCAAAAACAAGAGAAAAAAGTTCTATTGATAATAAAAACGAAAAACTCGACATACCGTATATTATCAGAGAATATGTTCTTGTTTTCAAAAACAAATCTTTCAGGCAGTATTTCTTTATGAGCCTTGCTTATCAGTTTTCAACAGGCTTCTATGCAAACTCAAAAGTTTACTACATAAAATATCTTGCAAATCAGTACAGCACTTATGCTCTTTTCAATGCAGTTGCAGGTGTTGCGGAAGCAGGTGCTTTCCCCCTTAACTACGCCCTTACAATGAAACACGGCAAGAAAAAATGCGGAAACATTGTAACACCTTTGATGGTGGCAGGCTTGGCAATCGGTCTTATTATGCAGCCGGGTGGTTCTTTTTTATGGATAGCGCTGATGATGTTGAGTATGATTCTTTATCCCTTCGGTATGTCTGGTCTGGGTTTTGTTTCAACAAATATTTTTCCCGACCTTACAGACGTTGACGAGCTTATTACAGGCAGAAGACGTGAAGGTGTTATTTCAACCTTCAGCACACTTATAAAGAAAAGTATAAGCGGTGTTATGGCAGCACTTGTAGGCTTTACTCTCCAGGGTTTTGGTCTTGTAACGGGTGACAAAGTTTCAACTTATGAAAAAACAACAGGTTTGCTTTTCACACAGACCGACAGTGCAGTTTTAGGTGTAAGAATCTGTGTTGCGGTTATTCCCATTATTGCGGCAATAATTGCACTTGTTCTTCTTAAAAACTTCAAGATGACAAAAGACGACCACACAATGATACGTGCAGCCGTTGCAACAAAGAAAAAATACGGCAGCGTATCTCTTACGGAAGAAGAGAAAAAACGTTGTGAATTGATTTCAGGTCAGAAGCTTGAAAACACCTGGCTCGGTCAGAATAATACGGAAGAACATTTTCTTGATAAAAACGAAAAGGGCGAATATCTTATTCTTCTTGAATTAAAAACGGAAAAGGAGAAACTGAACAATGATTGATATTACAAAAAGAGCTCCCGATAAAAAAGAAAAAACTGCAAAGAATGAATTTCTTGAAGCACTTTTCTATCTCATTCAATGGACATGGGGACTTCCCGTTAATTTAGTCGGCGGTATAGCATTTTTAATCTGCACTAAAATCAAAAAACGCCGTTGGCAGCGTTTCGGATATTCTTACATTGTTTATCTTCCCTGGAAAGCAGGCGGATTATCTTTAGGACTTTTTATTTTTATGAAAGATGTTCCGAAAAATAAAAAGTGGACTTATAACACACGTATTCACGAATACGGCCACACCTGGCAGTGCTTACTTTTAGGTCCGCTTTATTATATCGTAATTGCACTTCCCTCAATGATATGGTGTAATTTATTTGCAAACTACAGAAAGAAAAATAATGTTTCTTACTATAAAGTTTATTGCGAAAGCTGGGCAAATGCCTGGGGACAGAAATTCAGCAGAATGCCTATGGATATCTGAATACAAAGCTGAAAACAAACCTGATGATTTTCCTCTTAGAAAATTATCAGGTTTTAATCTTCTGTGCAGAACATAATTATTAAGAAATAAACAAAATTATTAAGAATGTTGCACAATTGTTTACAATATATGAAGTTTATGGTATTATACAGATTACAAGTTTATGAATAGGATGTGAACGTTATGGCGATTTCAGACTTTGGCGTTTTTTTAGGTGATTTATCAATATGGCATGTTAATCAGGCAACAAAAGACCCGATGAAAGAACAGCGTAAAACTCTTAATAAAATTTTAAGAAGAAATAAAAACAGTGCTCTCGGCAAAAAACTCGGTTTAGGTGAAATTAAAACAATTGAAGAATTTCAGAAAAAAGTCCCCCTTTCAACCTATGCTGATTATGAACCTTATGTTGAAAGCATGATTAAAAATAAAGGCACTAATCCTATGTTTTCGGGTCCTAACATCCGTTATTGTTCTTCTTCCGGAAGTGTAGGTAAGCCCAAGATTCTTCCGAAGTCAGCCAAAGACCTGTGGAATATGCAGTGTATCGGTTTTTCATGTTCTGTTGCAACAGCTTACCATCATCTCAAAAAGATGGGTATAAAAATGCCGGCTCAGATGGGTCCCCTTGTGCTTATTCTTACAGGACATCCTCTTGAAGACGGAAAACAATGCAACGGTGCGGGACAGGTTCCTCTTACATATCTTAAACCTATTACAAGATTTTTCTGTACTTCTCCTACATCCCTTCTTTATCCCGAACATGAGGAGCTTATTGATACATCATACCTTCAGCTTCGTTTTGCTCTTGAAAACAGAAAAGTAAGTTATCTTGGTTCTCTTGTTGTTACATTGCTCACAACAATGTTTGATTACCTTGAAGAAAACTGGGAAATGCTTTGCGATGATATTGAAAAAGGTATTATCAACCCAAATGTAAAAATCACACCCGAACTTTATAAAGAATATTCCAAAAAACTTAAACCTAATCCCAAAAGAGCAGCAGAACTCCGCCGTGAGTTTGAAAAGGGTTTTGATACTCCTATTGCAACACGTATCTGGCCGAAACTTGCATGGGCATATGGTATGATCGGCTCAACCCTTAAAGTTTATGTGGACAAGCTCCGTAAATCTATCGGCGATATTCCCTTGCACAATATGGGTTATGCAGCAGCAGAAGGTTTCTTCTCAATGGCAACAGAACTTGATGTTCACGATGGTGTGTTGCTTCCTTATTGTCTTTTCTTTGAGTTTATTCCCGTTAACGATGATGAAGAAGACCCTGATGAGAATGCTACTCCGTTGCTTATTTCTGACCTTGAAATCGGCAAGAAATATGAAGTTGTTGTTACTAACTTTTCCGGACTTTACAGATACAGAATGGAAGATGTTGTTACAGTTACAAGAATGTATAACAACACACCTCAGATTGAGTTCCTTTACAGACGTAACCTGGGTATGAACCTTGCAAATGAAAAAACAACAACTGAAATGGTTGATGCAGTTGTGAGAGAATTATCTGAAGAAATGGATAATGAATTTACAGGGCACAGCCTTTACGCAGACCATTCAACAAATCCGCCCCGCTACTGTATGCTTATTGAACCTGAAAAGCCGGTAAGCGAAGAAGACAGACAGAAGTATATTAAGTTGGTTGACGATAAGTTCAGCGAATTCAATGAAAAATATTTCAAATATCGTCGTTGGGGTATGATCAACACTCCCGAAGTTCTTTTCCTTAAAGAAAAAACATATTGGGAATACAGAGAATACCTCCGTTCTCAGGGAAAAGTTCTTAATCAGATTAAACCTGTTACTATTATCAACACACCGGAGAGAGAGCAGTTCTTCTTTTCTCACGTTGAAACAGATACTGTTCTTCCTGTGGAAATAAAGAAATAAAAGGGATTTTTATGAAACAGATACTCTTGAAATAGTACCGATGACAGTTGAAAACGAAAATACAACTGTCAGATGAAAACCTGCAACGTATTGCATTTGCAATTTGTTTATGATATAATCCTTCTGCTGGCTCGGAGGGCAAAGCATTCGTAAGAAATGTTGTGCCGGATAAGGCTCAGGTTGAAATACCTGTTTCTTATCCGGCATTTTTTGTTGTCAGGAGGATTTACATGGAAATTAAACTTTCAGACCATTTTAATTACAGACGGCTTTTCAGATTTGTTTTTCCGTCAATAATTATGATGATTTTCACTTCAATTTACGGAGTTGTAGACGGCTTTTTTGTATCAAACTTTGTCGGCAAAACAGAATTTGCTGCAGTAAATCTCATTATACCTTTCCCCATGCTTTTAAGTGCAGTCGGTTTTATGGTCGGCACAGGCGGCAGCGCTCTTGTTTCAATGAAGCTGGGTCAGGGCAGAAAAGAAGAAGCAAACGAAATTTTTTCAATGCTGATTAAAGTTCTCTTTTTTACGGGAATTGTTTTCAGCGTTTTAGGAATTATTTTCACCAGGGAAATTGCCATTCTTTTAGGTGCAACGGAGAATCTGATTGAACCTTGCGTAACTTACGGACGTATTCTTCTTGTTGCCCTTACACCGTTTATGCTTCAGAATACTTTTCAGAGCTTTCTTGTAACGGCAGAAAAGCCGAAATTCGGTCTTGTTATAACTGTCCTTGCAGGGCTTACAAACATTGTTCTTGATTTTATAATGATAGGCATTTTGAAATGGGGAGTGGTAGGTGCTGCACTTGCAACAGGAATCAGCCAGTTTGTGGGAGCAATTATTCCCGTGGTTTATTTTCTGAAAAAAAACGACAGTGAGCTGAAATTTGTAAAATCAAAAATAGATTTCAGGGCTTTATGGAGAACATGTGCAAACGGTTCATCTGAAATGATGACAAATCTTTCACTGTCACTTGTGAATATGCTTTATAATATCCAGCTTATGAAATATGCAGGTGAAAACGGTGTTGCGGCTTACGGAGTTATAATGTACGTAAACTTTATTTTCATCTCCGTGTATATCGGCTATTCTATCGGCACAGCGCCGATAGTGGGATATAATTACGGCGCTGCAAACAAAAAAGAAATGAGAAATGTTTTAAATAAAAGCATTATTTTCAACATTGTTTCAGGTGTTCTGATGTGTGCTGCAGCAATTCTTTTGTCAGGTTTGCTTGCAAAGCTTTTTGTAGGCTATGATGAAGAACTTTTCAGTATGACAAAAAGGGGATTTTCCCTTTACAGCCTTTCTTTTATAGTAATGGGAATCAACATCTATGCTTCATCGTTTTTCACGGCACTCAACAACGGTCTTGTTTCTGCACTTATTTCATTTTTGCGCACATTGCTTTTTCAGGTTGCGGCAGTGTTTTTATTACCCCTTGCTTTCGGACTTGACGGAATATGGCTTTCAATTGTTGCAGCGGAGCTTACGGCGTTGATTGTGTCAGTTATTTTCTTCTTGACCAATAAAAACAAGTACGGATATTAATTGATTTTTTTCTTGATATTTCCGATAGTTTCTGATATTATCATAGTAAAAAGGAGGCAATAGCCATGCAGGAATTTTTAAAATCTATATATATTCTTATTACCGCAATATCTGTTTTCTTTACATCAGCTTTTTACCCGGCAACAATTCAGCCTGAAGGTGAAAACACTTTTTCATCTTATCTTGAATATCCGGAAGAAGTTGTTGTATCTCTTGAAGATGTTGGTCTGACCGCAGAAAAGCTTATCGACCGTGCATCTGCAGAGCTTCCCGAATATGTTCAGTCAGGCGGATATGATGACATAGCAGGTGTTTTCAAATCGCCTTACTATAAGGTGCGCATCAGCAACAGGGAAATTCCCGTTTATGCCTCTATGGTTTTCAACCGTGCAGATGATACGGGAGATATTCACTCTTTTTCAGAGGTTTATGTAGAACCGGACAGTGAATTTTCTTTTAATATCGAGCTTCAGGGTACATCTGTAAAGCTTCACAACGCAATTGTTCTGCCCGAATATATGGGTGTCGGTGCGGAATGTAAAGACGGTATTGTCAGGGCAAGCATAAATAAACCGGGCATTTACACCTTCCTTGTAAACGGTGCACAGCAGCATTACGGTTATACTCTGTTTGTGCGTGAAGAAATCGACGAGGATGCAGAAATTGCAGAGTATGTTGAAGAATACGGAGAAGATAACGTTATTGTTCTTGAAAAAGGTGTATATGAATATGACTATGTCAATTTTGTTTCACAGAACAATCTGGTAATCTATCTCAGAGAAGGTGCTTATGTCAAAGCAAATCACCTCTACGATATTGATTGCGCTGAGGATGAGAACAAATATTTTGAGCCTGATGCTCCTCAGCACAATACTATCGGACTTACAAGGTATCCGTTTCTGAATTTCCATAACTGCAATAATATCACTCTTACAGGCAGAGGCGTAATTGATATGACTTCCCTTGACAGACGCGAACGCCGCGGAGTGGTTTTTACAGACTGTAACAACATCAACGTAAGCGGAATCAAAATCATCAACTCACCCGAATGGTCTTTAATTACTTACTGTTGCCGCGATGTATCGGTTGATGAGGTTGACATACTGGGATTCAGAGGCAATGCAGACGGCTTTGCAATATGCAACACGGAAAATGCGGTAATTGACAGCTGCTTTGCAAGAACTGCGGATGATGAATTTGAAGTAAAAGCTCTCGGCGGTAAAATGGGAAGTAATAATATTACTTTTCAGAACTGTATTGCATGGGGCGGTTATGCACGATGCTTCGGTATAACAGGAGAAGTATGCAAAAGCATCACAAACGTTACATTCCGCGACAGTGCAGTAATTTACCGTGACGGAGTATGGGATAACGACAGAATAGGTTCTCTTGTTGTGGTTGCAGAACAATGCGACGGAAGTATTGACGGTGTTTTGTTTGAAAACATTGAAATTTTCCGCGACGAGGGACGTCCTATCCTTGTAAAAGTTTATGAAGAAGAAAGAGAAAACTTTGAAATAAAAAATGTTGTGTACAGAAACATTTCCTATACATCATACCTGCCTTCTAAAATTGACGGCAATGAAAGCGACACAAACACGGTAGATGTAAAACTTGAAAATATAACTGCAGCCGGTTATCCTGTTACGAAAGCGGGAATATTCCTTGAAAAAGGTAAAAACAGCAATGTGACTTTTGTAAAATAAAAAACAAATGTAACGATAAGTCAGCTATATATAAATTTATAAAAAAGAACATAAAAAACGGGAGTCACACTCTGACTCCCGTTTTTTATCGCTTAAAATTTGATTTTTTCTTCAATGTATGCTGCAACTTCGTCGATGGGAAGTCTTACCTGTTCCATTGAATCTCTTTCTCTTACTGTTACACAGTTGTCTTCAAGTGAATCAAAGTCGAATGTGATACAGTAGGGAGTACCGATTTCGTCTTCACGGCGGTATCTTTTACCGATTGAACCTGTTTCGTCAAAGTCTGTCATAAAGTGCTTGTTGAGTTTTTCGTAAACCTTAAGAGCATCTTCTGTAAGCTTCTTTGAAAGAGGAAGAACTGCTGCCTTGTAAGGAGCAACTGCAGGATTAAGGTGAAGAACAACACGTGTATCGTTCTTTTCTGCATCGAGAACTTCTTCGTCATATGCTTCGCAGAGAAGTGCAAGAACAGTTCTGTCAAGGCCGTATGTTGATTCGATGATATAGGGAATATATCTCTCGTTTGTTTCGGGGTCAAGGTAGTCGATTCTCTGACCGCTGTACTCCTGGTGTCTTGTAAGGTCGAAGTCTGTTCTGTTGTGTGTGCCGTTCACTTCGCCCCATCCGAAGGGGAAGAGGAATTCGATGTCACAAGCAGCTTTTGCATAGTGAGCAAGCTTTTCGTGGTCGTGATAACGGAGATTTTCTTCTTTGATACCAAGGTCTTTATAGTACTGCATACCGTATTCCTTGAAGTAATCGTAAAGCTCGTTATCTGTGCCTTCTTTACAGAAGGTCTGGAATTCCATCTGTTCGAATTCAATTGTTCTGAAAGTGAAGTTACCGGGAGTGATTTCGTTTCTGAAAGCTTTACCGATCTGACCGATGCTGAAGGGAAGCTTTGCTCTCATCGTACGCTGTACATTGAGGAAGTTTACGTATTCACCCTGTGCATTTTCGGGACGGAGGTAAATAACGCTCTTTGAATCGTTTGTAACACCGCGGAATGTCTGGAACATAAGGTTGAATTCGCGGATATCTGTAAAGTTGTGTTTGCCGCAGTTGGGGCAGGGAATTGAATGAGCTTTGATATACTCAAACATTTCTTCTTTAGTCATACCGTCAGCATGAGCGTTTTCATCGAAATCATCGATAAGGTTATCAGCTCTGTGACGCATTTTACATTCCTTACAGTCAAGAAGCGGGTCAGAGAAGCTTGCAACGTGGCCGCTTGCTTCCCATACTCTGGGATGCATAAGGATGTCAGCATCAACCTCGTAGCTGTTTTTTCTTTCCTGGATAAATCTTTTTCTCCATGTGTCTTTTACGTTGTTTTTAAGTCTTGCACCGAGAGGGCCGTAGTCCCAGGTGTTTGCAAGTCCGCCGTAAATTTCACTGCCGGGAAAGATGAAACCTCTGCCTTTGCAGAGAGCAACAATTTTTTCCATTGTTTTTTCAGTGTTTTTCATAATCTATCTACTCCTTAAATATTAAACGGAATTTTAAACGGTCTGGATAATATCGCCTGTAATCGAATTTTCAGTAAGCATATTGATAACTTTCTGGTACACGCCTATATGAGTGGAAGAAATATATTTATCTATATGCATACTTCCGAAGAACCAGCAACGGAATTCGCATGACTGGCTTAATTCTTCAAGGTAAGTGTTAAGACCTGTAACACGTGCAGAATCTGTATCCTGCAAAAGAAGAAGTCCTTTGATTTTAGCGGGAGGTTCGTGAGAAAGAATAAAGTCTACGCAGAAATCTCTTTCCTGCAGTCTTTTTGCACCGTCTATAAGCTCCTGCCTTACCGGTGTTTCATCGCTTGACCAGGTATCTTTTTCATATCTTAAATCTATATCAGGGCTTTCGCCGCCGCCCATAACAAAAATGCTTTTTCCTTCAAATTCGTAAATCTGTCCGCGCTGAAGATAGTAGATGTTGTTGCTTATCTTTCTTGCAAGACCGCCTTTGTAAGTGCCTAATTTATAATTTTTCAGAAGGTCGAAATTTTCATGTGTGCCGTCAATAAAGCATATTGTGTATTTTTTTGACGATAATTTTTTAAGATTTCTTTTTTCCTGAGGGCTGTTGTCCCAGATAAATCCGAAATCACCGCACACAAAGAGAGTATCGCCCTTTTTCAGCTTTTTAAGTTCTTTTGCGGAAAAACGGTTAATGTTGCCGTGGGTATCTCCTGTTACATAAAGCAAGCGTCAAACCTCCTTTACAATTGTAAAATAATTCAAAACATCTTGATATACGCAAAAAATTAATATATAATAATGTATTATACAACAATATGGGTGAAATGTCTATGAAAAAAATAGTAATTTTTTTATTAACTTCAATATTTTTTCTGTCTATATTAACACCATTGACGTGTTATGCAGAGTATAATGACGCTCTTGACCTGCGTGCAGACGTTGCGTGTATGATATGTACAGACAATGATGAAGCGATTTTCAACAAGAACTATAATAAAAAGGTTGCTCCTGCCAGCCTTACAAAAATTATGACTGCGCTTATTGCTCTTGAGCATACTGAGGATGTCAATGAGAAAGTTGTGGTTCCTCAGGCTGCACTTGATGCTCTTATAGGCACCGATTCTTCAACGGCAGGTCTGCTTGCAGGCGAAAAGGTTACAATGTATGACCTTCTTAATTGCCTTATGGTAAAAAGTGCAAATGAGGCAGCTATTGTAATTGCTGAGCACGTGGGCGGTTCAATCGGTAATTTTATAAAGATGATGAATGACCGTGCAAAGGAATTGGGTTGCACAAACACAAACTATGTAAATGTTCATGGTCTTGATGAGAAAGGCCAGTATACAACAGCGCACGATCTTTACTTAATCTGCAAAGAGGCAATGAAAAATCCGACTTTCGAAAAAATCGTAGGTCAGACAAGTTATACAATGCCGAAAACAAATAAAAATGCACAGAGAATTCTTCCTGCAACCAATCTGATGATAAACCCCAATCATCACGATTGTTATCTGCCTTATGTAAACGGAATAAAAACAGGTACAACAGACCTTGCAGGCAGATGTATTATAACCCAGGCGAACAAAAACGGCTATAATTATATCGCGATTATTATGGGCGCAGATGCCAAGGATGCAAAAGCAGATGAAATTGCAGAAAATATTGCATTTATCGAATGCAAAAAAATGATTGAATGGACATTTTCAAACATAAAATATAAGGTTGTTGCTGAGGAGAATGAGATAATTACAGTAGTCGATGTCAAGTATTCATGGACAGCAGACAGTCTTGAGCTTGTGCCTTCTGCTGATGTTGCAGCACTTGTACCCGCAAACCTTGATTCATCAAGCGTATATATCCAGCCTGATTCAGATACTCCCGAAACAATCAAGGCACCTGTAAGAAAAGGCGAAAAAGTGGGAACGGCAACAGTTTTTTATGCAGGTAAGGAAATTGCAAAAACTGACCTTGTTGCATCTAAAAATGTGAGCAGAAGTATTATACTTACAATAGCCGGATTTTTCTCCTCTGCATGGGAAAGCACAGTGGGTAAAATTATTATTATATTGCTTCTTCTTCTTTCAGCAGCATACGCAGGAATAAATGTTTATATCAACAGTAAAAATCCTAAAAGGAAAAGACGGTAAATCCACATAAATTTTAATAAATAATATATTGAAAATTTTTATTATGTGTGTTATTATTCCATTGTGGAGTAATATTCATAAAAATGAAAAGGAGATTTTCACAATGAATAAGAAAGTACTTAAAGTCATTTCTGTTGTTATGGCGATTATGATGGTTGTTTCAACCTTCTCTTTTGTTTATGCGGCAGACAGCAAACAGACAAAAGGAATCGAAGATATTGTCAACACAGATGATGCTACAATGTCAAGCATTGAAACGCTCATCAATGACTATGTCAAAGGGTACAACGAACGTCATTCTCAGCCTGAAAATCAGTGGATGATTACACTCAACGGCAACCAGTATGACCTTCTCTCTATCCCCGGTGCAGCAGATGCTATCGGTAACATCAAAAGCACACAGCAGCTCAAATATGTTTTCTTGCAGTATCTTGAAATCCTTGCTCATGAAATTCTCGGTCTTCTTGCAGATACAATGCCGGATCCTGATTATTTCAAGGATGAGAAGGATTATAAGAGCGAAAACTTCTATTCAGGTACAGACAAATTCCTTGATGAACCTGCAGAAGGCGCAAAATGGAAGCTCGGTTATGCTAACGCAAGCCTTGTTCCCGATGACTGGGAAACAAAAGATTACTATCTCGGCGGTTACATCGATATCAATAATGGATTCTCAAACAATGTTGAATCAATCGTTGATGATATGAAAGTAAGAACCGTTGCTCTTGATGACTCATCAGGCAGAGGCGTTTCAATCTTCGCTACAATCGACTCAATCGGCGTTTCAAACGCTTATATCAGACAGATCCGTGCAGAAATTGCTAAGATTGCAGCAGAAAAGAACATTAAGCTTGCAAGCGTTAACGTTGCTGCAACTCACTCACACAGCGGTATCGATACACAGGGTCTCTGGACAAATCTTTTCCCGAAACTCCTCGGCAACCTTTTCAAAGGCTGGACAGGTCTCGGCACACTTGAAAAAGGTGTTGATGAAGACTATATGAAAATTGTTGTTGAAAGAACAGCAAAGGCAATGGGCGTAGCTCTCGATGATATGAAACCCGGTACAATGACATATTCAAAGAAGGATATCGGCGACGGCTACTTCAACAACAAAAACCGCCCCTCAGCAACTGCTAAGGACAACACAGTAACACGTCTTGTTTTCACACCCGATGATGTTAATGCAACACCCACAATCATTGCTAACATGGCAGGTCATCCCGACGTTGCAGGTCTTCCTACAGATGACGGTAAGGGCACGGGCCGTGAGCTTTGCGGTGAATATGTTTACTATATCGAAAAATATCTTAACGAATATTCAGATGATTCTGTAGCAGTAAATGAAGGTAAGGAAGGCTACAACTTCTACTTCATCAACGGCGCAATTGCAGGTATTTATATGGGCAGAGGCCCTTCAGGTGACGGTTATCCCAACGTACACAGATATGAGGAATCAATCCGTTACGGTACAGAAATCGGCAGAATTCTTCTTGCTCTTAACTTGACAGAGGAAGAAATCGTTGCTAACGATAAGATTTCAGGTGATTCAATCATCAAAGAGGAAATCGAGAAATATGGTCTCCAGGACAGCTACACAATCTGGTATAAAGGTTGGACATCTGTTGAAGAAACAGAGGTAGAACCTATCCTTAACGTAAGAATCAAGGAAATCAGAATTCCCGTTACAAACAACTTTATCAAGCTCGCAGGCAGAGCAAACCTTGTTACATATAACATCCTCAGAACAGAAAAGGGTACTTACGAGGTTGTTTCAGAAACAGGTTACATTGAAATCGGCAAGCAGATGAAGGCAGTTACGGCTCCCGGTGAAATCGTACAGGATATCATCTACGGTGGCGGTTCAATTACAGCAGAAGGCTCATTCTCATGTCAGGACTTCCAGTACAAATCAGTATGCGAAATCTTCGGCGACAAGGAGCTTACGGCATTCGGTCTCTGCAACGATGCTCTCGGTTATATTGTTCCTGATAACGACTATTCACTTATCAGCTATCACGAACTTATTTCTCTCGGCAGATATGCAGCATCTTCTATTGTAGGCGCACTCAGCGAAATTGCTGCAGAAGTTAACGGTACTGTAAAACCTGATACACCTGCAACTCCCGACACTCCCGTAACTCCCGATACTCCCGCAACTCCTGAAACACCCGCAGCATAATTATAACAAATTTTATATAAGATGTGGTTATTATGAAAAAAAGCAATTTTGCTTTCAGACTTATAAGTCTGGCAATGGCTATTGTTCTGATTTTCGGCACATTCGGTTCATCTGTCTATGCGGCAGATGAATCGGATTATGTTGCTGAATTCAGAATAGAAACCGACAAAGCTTCTGCAAAAAAAGATGATGATGTTACGGTAAGTGTTTATCTTAAAACCAATTACTACATTTTTGCAGCCAGTCTTGTCGTAATATATGATTATCAGAAACTCACTTTACAGAACACAAGCGATACTCCTTCATCTTTTCTTACCTTTGAAGGACCTATGGCAGATGCTTACCTTGTAAATGGTAACTGGCAGAATACAGAGCATCTTTTCTCAAAAAGAAACTCAAATACTGAATTCTGGTCAGGTGAAGAAGCAATGAGTAAATACAAGACTGTATTTGCTTCATGGGCAGGAGATTCTTCTCTTTCCGAGCTTCTTATGCTTGAAAATGAAGAAAAAATCATTAGTTTCACGGTTAAAGCAAACGAGGACATTGATGATTTTTCAGAACTTCTTTTTATAAGCAAAGATTTCCTTAAAACTGCAACAGCCCCGCAGGGTTATCTCTTTGTGGGACGTTCAGAAACAAGTGAAGTTGATATAAGCAAAGTAATTCAGTACGGACAGACAATTATTTATAACGGTGTTGACCCCACAGCACATGAACATGTTTCAGGTGAATGGGAAGTAATAACACCTGCAACCTGTCTGACCGATGGTTACCGTACAAAAAAATGTACTGTATGCGGCAATAAGCTTGCAGAAGAAGTTCTGTACAGAACAGGACATAAGTATGTAGCGGAAGAAACTGCACCAACCTGCACAGACCAGGGTTATACAACATATACCTGCTCATACTGCAGTGATTCTTTTGTGGCAGATTATATAACTGCTCCCGGACATTCAGAAGTAACTGATGAAGCGGTTCCCCCGGATTGTGAAAATACTGGTCTGACAGAAGGCAGTCATTGCGAAGTATGCGGTGAAGTTTTTGCTGAGCAGGAAATTATTGACGCTCTGGGCCATACAGCAGGTGAGGCGGTTATCGAAAACAAAGCTGATGCAGATTGCATTAACGACGGTTCATATGATGCAGTAGTTTACTGTACAGTATGTGATAAAGAACTGTCCCGCGAAAAGATTGTTGTTGATGCTCCCGGTCACACACCTGCAGAAGCTGTGGAAGAAAACAGAGTGGAAGCAACGTATGAACAGGCAGGCTCATACGATTCAGTAGTTTACTGTACTGTATGCGGAGAAGAACTGTTCCGCGAAACAAAAGAAATTCCGCAGCTCCAAGGTTACTTCAGAGCAGCAGAAGGTTCAGCAACAGTTCTCGATAAAGAACTCGGGCTTATCTATGGCCTTGATGTGGGTCTTACAGACCTTGAAGGTTATGTGGAGTATTCATCAGACGTTTCATACGAAACTCCTTACGGAATCGGCACAGGTAATGTTCTTACAACTTACCGTGGCGGCGAAGAATGGGAAATTTACACAATTATCATCTTCGGTGATCTGAATTCTGACGGAGTTATTGATATTTACGATTCTTCAATCCTTGCTGCAATGGTAAACGGTGATATGGAAACTGAAGAAGGCGATGCAATTGTTTTTGCAGCAGACCTTAATAACGATACAGCAATAGATATTTACGACCTCGCAATTCTCAACTCCGTTGTTAACGGCGAAACAGAAATATCACAAACAAAATAACAAGGAGTGATTACGGATGAAAAGAAATTTTTGTAAAGTAATTTCCGTTTTAATGATGATGGTAATGCTTCTTTCAACAGGAGTTGTTGCTATTTCATCTTCAGCCGCTTCAGAGGCTGATTACAAAGCAACATTCAGCATCAAAACAGATAAAACTTCTGTCAAAGCAGGAGAAAACGTTAAAGTAAGTGTTAAACTTAAAACAAACTATTATATTTTTTCAATGCAGATACCTGTGATTTATGATGGTGAAGCGTTGAAAATGCAGAACACAAGCCCCACAAGCCTCAAATCATTCCTTACTTTCGAAGGCAGAATGGCTTCAGCTTATCAGACAAACGGTAACTGGAAATCTCCTGCAAACTTTTATACAGACCGTAACTCAAACACAGCATACTGGTCACAGAAGAGTGTAATGGATAAATACAAGATTGCTTTTGCTACATGGTCTGCAAACTCACAGCTCAACGGCGGCAAACTTGTAAAGCTTGAAAATGAAGAAACCGTTGTATCTTTCACTCTCAAAGCAAATAAAGATATAAGCAATATTGATGGTCTTATCTTCCTTCACAAAGATTTTATCAAAACAACTACTTTTGCAGGCGGTTTATGGTTCTGCGGAAGAAGTAAGACAGAAAAAGTTGATGTTAACAATTTTGTTGCAGCAGGTCAGACTCTGGCTTTCACAGGTAAAGTTTCGAATATGGGCGGAAGCGGCAGTTCAGATGGCGGTAATAAAGTTGAAGAAGGTGCAGTTGTAATCAACTATAAAGCAACGAAGTGCCTTGAAGAAGAGCTTAACGCAACTATTCTCAAGGATTACAAGCTTAAATGGACTTCTGCAGATGAATCAATCGTAACAGTTGACGAAGATGGTAACATCTACGGTGCTAAAGCCGGTGAAACAACAGTTACAGTTAAATCAACAGACGGTAAATTCACAAAAACATTTGATGTTCAGGTAACATATTCCGTATTACAGTGGATAATTATTATTGTTCTTTTCGGTTGGCTCTGGTACATCTAAAATAAGTAATAATAAAACTCGTAAGGAATTGATTTTCCTTACGAGTTTTTTGTGCGTAAAATTATTGCAGAAAAGGTTTCATTCTCTGAAAATTTTCTTCTTCTGTTTTAATAAGTTTTTCGCCGAGTGATACAGTTTCTTTGTCGGCATTTTTATATTTGCGTAAAGCCTTTGACATATCTATAACTCCCATAGAGTTGCCCTGCATCATCATTTCTGCGATGTGGCTCGAAGTTTTATCAACAAGCGTATTCATCTGCACGCTTGACCATAAACCAACCTGAGCCATAGGACCTTTTTCTTTAGGGATATTATCGTTTTCAAGCAGTGCATTTGCCGCCTCGGATGCAATTTCATTGTATTCCTGAAGTTGAATCCGTAGTTGTGTTAAAAGATTCGTGTCCTCAGTTTTTTCGCAAACATAAGTTATAGAGTTTGAGCCCATCTGTGCATTCTGGTAAATTTTGTTGAGAAATTCTTTGTTATCTGTTGTTGAAGTATTCATTCAATTCTCTCCTTTCGTTTTAGTGTTCCGTAATTGGTTAATTTTATTAGATTGTTAAAAGTTTAATTAATGGAAAAAGCATTGAAAAGAAATTAAAAATATAGTAAAATATAATCAATTATGGGGAGGTGCGGCAAAAGTGCAGAAGAAAAAATCAGGTATCGCAGTTGCAGTTGTTCTGGCCGCAGTTATTCTCATTGTTGTTATATATGATTTTTCAGCTAAAAAGAAAATTTTTGAAGATACAGATTTTGCAATGGGTGCCGTAATAAGCCAGAAAATCGAGGCTTCCGGCGGCGAAAAAATCGCAGAAGAAATCGTTGAAAAAATCAAGGATGTTGAAAATAATATTTCATGGAGAATTGAATCTTCAGAAATTGCAGAGCTTAACAAGAATAAAAAAGCAACTCTTTCAGATGAAACGGTGAAATATCTGAAAGAACTTCTTGATGTATGTGAAAAAAGCAACGGTCAGGTCGACCTGACTGTCGGTAATCTTGTAAATGCGTGGAATATCGGCTCGGAAAATTTCAGAGTGCCTGAAGAAAACGAATTAGAAACAATTCTTGAAAGCGTTGATTATAAAAAAGTAAAAATTGAAAACAATCTTGTTTCCGTAGGTGCGAATCAGTCAATTGATTTAGGCTTTGCGGGAAAAGGTATTGCCTGTGATGAAGCAAAAGAAATCCTTCAGAAACATAAAGCCGAAAAAGGTATAATCAGCGTAGGCGGAAGCCTGTGCCTTTACGGTGAAGGTGTTTTCAATGTGGGAATCAGGAATCCTCTCGGTGATGTTAACGATTATATGGCTGTGCTGAATATTGAAGAAAGCTTTGTTTCCACTTCAGGCAATTACGAAAGATTTTCAGAAAAAGACGGAAAGAAATATCACCATATTTTATCAACCGAAACAGGTTATCCCACAGACAATAATCTTCTCTCAGTTACAATAGTATGTCAGTCGGGGCTTCTCAGCGATGCACTTTCAACAGCTTGTTATTGCGTCGGATATGAAAACAGTCTGCCCCTTCTTGAAATTTATAACGCCGAAGCCGTATTTATTTTTGATGATAATACGGTAAAAATTACAGACGGATTAAAAGAAAAAATTGAAATAAAAAATGACGGGTTTGAATTATGGAAAGAAAATTAATCACAAAAACCGATTTGCTGATTATAGCAGCCGTTGTTGTTTTAATAGTTATCAGTTTTGTTGTTAAAAACTTTTCAGGTGAAAATCTTGTTGCCGAAATTTATTTTGACGGCAAAGTAATCGAAAGCGTAAATTTATCGCAGAAAGAAGAAAAAGAAATTGTTACCGGAAGTAATGGCGAAACAGTAATAAAAGCAAAAGACGGAAAAATATTTTTCACCTCTTCCTGTTGCCCTGATAAAGTTTGCGTTAAAAGCGGTAAACTTGAAAAAAACGGTGATTTTGCATCATGCCTTCCTGAAAAAGTTGTCGTTAAAGTCAGAGGCGAAAAAAATGATAACATTGATGCAATAGTTTATTGATAGGACAGATTTTATTTATGAAAACAAAAACACAGAAAATTGCATTAATCGGTGTTTTGTCTGCTCAGGCACTGGCACTTGCGTTTCTTGAAAACCTTCTGCCGGCACTGCCGTTTTTACCTCCGGGAGTAAAATTAGGGCTTTCAAATATCGTAACAATGTTCTGTGCAGGTTCTCTGGGATTCGCTCCTGCCTTTTTTGTAACAGTTATAAAATCGCTTTTTGTTTTCCTTACAAGAGGTGCCACGGCTTTTTTTATGAGCCTGGGCGGAGGACTTTTAAGTACACTTGCAATGTGTCTTATGGTAAAATCTGTGAAGAACAAATCAGGCTACATCGGTGTGGCGGTTGTGTCTGCAATCTGTCATAATCTGGGACAACTTGCAGTATCAATAATTATCACGAAAACTACGGCAATGATTTCTTATGCACCTGTGCTTCTTATAAGCGCAGTTGTAATGGGTTTCATTACAGGCACAGTGCTTAAGTTTGTAATGCCGTTGCTTATAAAACAATCAAAATATTTTAAATGTTTATGATGAAAGTTTTTTAGTCAGACAGCAAATTATCATTTGTCAGGCGTGACGGGTTATTTTCCCGTCTGCCTAATAGAGAAAGGGATGGTCCAATGAGTTTTAAAAGACCTGAAGGCGTTTTAAAAGCGGTCAAGCAGGTAAGGGGCGGTGTACACGTTTCCCATCACAAAAACACTGCAGAATTGCCGGTGGTGAGAATCAATCCTCCGCAGAAAATTGTTCTGCCTATGCAGCAGCATATCGGTGCTCCTTGCGAGCCTGTTGTTAAAGTGGGCGACATTGTAAGCGTAGGTCAGGTAGTCGGTGATACAGATAAATTTGTATCAGCACCTATTCACTCATCAGTATCAGGTAAGGTTGTGGCAGTAGGTGATGTGAATCTGCCCAGCGGTGTTGTAACAAAAGGTGTTACAATTGAATCTGACGGTGAAATGCGCCAGTATGAGGGAATTAAACCTCCCGTTGTGGAAACACGAGAAGATTTTGTCAAGGCTGTCAGAGAATCAGGCCTTGTAGGTCTTGGCGGTGCAGGTTTCCCCACACACGTGAAACTTGCTTTCCCTAAAGAAAAGAATATCGATACACTTGTTATCAACGCTGCGGAATGTGAGCCTTATATCACAGTTGACTACCGTGAATGTCTTGAAAATTCAAAGAACATAATCAGCGGTATTCAGCTTATGCAGAAATGGCTTGAAATCCCCAATGTAATAATCGCTATTGAAGACAATAAACCTCAGGCTTTCAAAGCATTGCAGGATATTGCAGGTGAGTTCAAGGTTAAGGATAACGTAAAGCTTATGACTCTCAAATCTGTTTATCCCCAGGGTGCTGAAAAGATGATGGTTCAGTCCGCAACAGGCAGACGCGTACCTCCCGGAAAACTTCCTGCAGACGTAGGATGCCTTGTTATGAACGTTGCATCTGCAGCATTCATCGGCAGATATATGAGAACAGGACGTCCTCTTGTAAGCCGTTCAATGACTGTTGACGGTTCAGCAATAAAAGAGCCTAAGAACGTGCGTGTTCCTATCGGTACAAGTATTTCAGAAATTATCGAATTCTGTGGCGGCTTCAAAGAAGAACCTGAAAAAATTCTTTCAGGCGGACCGATGATGGGTATGGCAGTTTTCTCAACAGACGTACCTATGATTAAGAGTAACAACGCAATTCTTGCTTTTGCAAAAGGTGATGCAGAGCTTAAGAAAGAACGCGATTGTATCCGTTGCGGCAGATGTGCACAGGCTTGTCCTATGAGCCTTATGCCTACTCTTATTGAAAGATACGCAAAAATCGGCGATGTTGAAAGGCTCAACAAAATCGGAATCAACGTATGTATGGAATGCGGCAGCTGTGCTTATTCCTGCCCTGCAGGTAAGCCCCTCGTTCAGTATATGCGTCTTGCAAAATCAGTTGTAAGGGAGGCGGCAAAGAAATGATTCTTGATAAAAAACTTTCGGTCAGTGCCTCGCCGCATGACCATTCAAAAGATACGGTTACAAGAATTATGCTTGACGTTGTAATTGCCCTTGTGCCGTCACTTATTGCAGCAGTTTTCCTTTTCGGACCGCAGACACTTATTGTTTCTGCCGTATCGGTAGGTACCTGTGTGGTTGCAGAATATTTCTCACGTATAGTTATGAAACGCCACCAGACAGTAGGCGACCTGAGTGCAGTGGTAACAGGCTTGCTTATTGCTTTCAACGTGCCCACATCAATGCCCTTGTGGATGGTAATGCTCGGTGACGTGTTTGCAATAGTAGTTGTTAAGCAGATGTTCGGCGGTATCGGTATGAACTTTGTAAACCCTGCTCTTGCAACAAGAATTATGCTTATTGCATCTTTCCCCACAAAAATGGCAGAATGGAATGCTCCGTTCACATGGAAAAATGAAGTTATGACAACAGCATCTCCTCTTGCTGAAATCAAAAATATCTACAGAAGCGGAGCTATCAGCAATGCTTCTTTTGAAGGAAAAGACCTGCCTTCTCTTCTTGATATGTTCCTCGGTAAAAGAGCAGGTTCGCTCGGTGAAGTCTGTGCAATCGCACTTATCATCGGTCTTATTTACCTTCTCGCAAGAAAAGTTATCAAAATAACAATCCCCCTTGCTTACGTAGGTTCATTCGCTGTGATTATGTTTATTGCAGGCGGATTCAATCTTACTTTCCTTGCATATCACATTCTTTCAGGCGGTCTGCTTCTCGGTGCAATCTTTATGGCAACTGACTACACAACATCTCCCATCAACTTCAAGGGTCAGATTATTTTCGGTGTAGGCTGCGGTGTTATAACTGCACTTATAAGACTTTTCGGAAATCTTCCTGAAGGTGTATCTTTTGCAATTATCCTTATGAACATACTTGTTCCTCACATTGAACATCTTACAACACCGAAGCCGTTCGGTACTGTAAAGGAAAAGAAAGTAAAGGAGGCCAAAGAATAATGAAAAAATTCAGTTTCAAAGAAGTTGGCGTTCCTGCAATAGTTCTTTTTCTGATTGCAGCAATCTGTACTGCAATTCTTGCAGTTACAAATGATGTGACATTGCCGAAAATCAACGAAAACAACCGTCAGGCTGAAATCAAATCAAGACAGATTGTTATCAGCACTGCAGACAGTTTTTCAGACGAAAAAACTGCAGGAGACAAAACATATGTGGAAGCACTCGATAAAGACGGCAACGTAATCGGCTATGTTTTCACAACATCTTCAGCCAAAGGTTACGGCGGCGAAATTAAAATAATGACAGGCGTATCTGCTGACGGCAAGGTAACAGGCATTGAAATTCTTTCAATTGAAGAAACTGCAGGTCTCGGTATGAACGCAAAAAAAGATACTTTCAAAAATCAATATGTTGGTTCATCAGGTTTGTTCAATGTTGTAAAATCAAACCCGGGTGAAAACGAAATCCAGGCTCTTACAGGCGCCACAATTACTTCAAGTGCGGTAACTGAAGCAGTAAATGAAGCTCTGGAAATTTATAAAACAGTGACAGGAGGCGGTAAATAATGGCAGAGAAGAAAAGATCTCTCGGTAAAGAGCTTACCAAAGGTTTTCTTGACGAAAACCCCGTTCTTCGTCTTGTTTTAGGTACTTGTCCCACTCTTGCAGTTTCAACTTCTGTTGAAAGTGCAGTCGGTATGGGTCTTGCGGCAACAATCGTTCTTATCTGTTCAAATATTGCGATTTCTGCTTTGAGAAAAGTTATTCCCTCAAAAGTCAGAATTCCCGCATATGTTGTTGTTATTGCATCTTTCGTTACAATTGTGCAGATGCTCGTTAAAGCTTTTGCACCGTCACTTGATGAACAGCTTGGTGTTTATCTTCCCCTTATTGTTGTTAACTGTATCATTCTTGGCCGTGCAGAAGCATTTGCAGGTAAAAACAATGTTCTGGCTTCGGCAGTTGACGGTCTGGGAATGGGTATAGGCTTCACCATTGCCTTGTTTACAATGGGCTTTATACGTGAATTTTTCGGAACAGGAACAATCACAATCAGCCTTATCAACAACGGTAAAGAATTGTGGACACCTCTTTTCGGAGAAAATCCCATTCTTATCTTTATCCTTGCTCCCGGCGGTTTCTTTGTGTTCGGTATGCTTATTATGCTTGCCAACAAAATCGCAGAGAAAAAAGGCAAACCAAAGGCACAGCTTCACTCTTGTAAAGCGTGTCCCATGTTTGCAACATGCACATCTTCTGAAAAGGAGGACTGTGAAAGATGAAAATTTTCTTTTCAATTTTGCTTACGGCAATACTGACACAGAACTTCGTTCTTGCTAAATTCCTCGGTATCTGCCCTTTCCTCGGTGTTTCAAAGAAAACAAAAACAGCAACAGGTATGTCACTTGCAGTTATTTTCGTTATGGTTCTTTCAACTGCAGTTACTTACCCCATAAACACACTTCTTGTTAATAACGACCTTGAATATCTGCAGACAATTGTTTTCATTCTTGTTATTGCAGCTCTTGTTCAGCTCGTTGAAATCGTTCTTAAAAAATATATGCCCCCTCTTTATAATTCTCTGGGCATTTATCTTCCGCTTATCACCACAAACTGTGCAGTTTTAGGTGTTGTTCTTCTCAATATTGACAACGGCTACGGCTTTGCAGAGTCTATGGTTAACTCTCTCGGTGCAGGCATAGGTTTCCTTGTTGCTATGGTTATGTTTGCAGGTGTACGCGAAAGAATGGAATCAAGCGACGTTCCCGAAAGTTTAAAAGGTCTGCCCATAACTCTTGTTGCGGCATCCCTTGTTTCAATGTCATTCCTGGGCTTTGCAGGCCTTGTGGAAAATCTTTTCGCTTAAAGGAGGCAACAGAATGAGTCCTATAGTTTTAGCAGTTATTATTGTTGCCGCAATAGGCATTATTGCAGGTCTCGGCCTTGCTGTTGCTTCAATAGTTATGGCGGTGCCCGTTGATGAAACTGCGGAAAAAATCAGAGAATGTCTTCCCGGTGCTAACTGCGGTGCATGCGGATTTTCAGGTTGTGACGGTTACGCTGCAGCACTTTCAAAAGGTGAAACTACAGAAACTAATCTCTGCTCACCCGGCGGCAGTGAAGTATCAGCACAGATAGCAGAAATCACAGGTCTTACAGCAGGAAGTATTGAACCTAAGGCAGCGATTGTTCTTTGTCAGGGTAGTTGCGGAAACTGTGATACAAAGCTTGAATATGAAGGCGTTCACAGTTGCTCAATGGCTCAGCAGCTTTTCGGCGGTCCGAAAAAATGTCAGTACGGATGTATCGGTTTTGGTGACTGTATCAATGTCTGTCCTTATGATGCAATCAAAATCTGTGACGGCGTTGCAAGAATTGACCCCACAATGTGCCGCGCATGCGGAATATGTATCAAAGCATGTCCGAAGCACCTTATTGAGCTTCTGCCTGTTCACCAGCGCAAAGCAGCGGTTCTTTGCAAGAACGGCGATAAAGGCGCGATGACAAGAAAAGAGTGTAAAACAGGCTGTATCGGCTGTATGAAATGTGCAAAAACATGCGAATTCGGAGCAGTTACGGTTGAAGGCAACAAAGCTCACGTTGATTACGATAAATGTACAGGCTGCGGCAAGTGTACAGAAGTTTGTCCTGTTAAGTGTATTACACTCATAAACCTTGGTGAATAAAATGTATAAGCTTGTTATTTTTGACCTGGACGGAACACTTCTTGATACCCTTGAAGATTTAAAAGACGGTGCAAACGCGATGCTTAAGAGTAAAGGGTATCCTGAAAGAAGTGTTGAGGAAATACGGCAGTTTTTAGGAAACGGAATGAAAAATCTTGTTGAAAGATGTCTGCCTTATAAGGTTTCTGAAGAAGAGTTTCAGGCTTGCTATGAGCTTTTCAGAACTTTGTACAGTGCAAATATGCAGAACAAGACAAAACCTTATGAAGGTGTTATTTCCTGCCTTGAAAAACTGAAAGAAAAAGGCATAAAAAGCGTTGTGGTATCCAACAAAAACGACGATGCAGTGAAAAAACTCTGTTCAGATTATTTCGGGAAGCTTATTTTTGCTGCGTATGGCAGAAAAGATGAAATTCCCGCAAAGCCTGACCCGACAATGGTAAATATTGCATTGAAGGAAATGAATGTCTGCAAGGATGAATGCATTTTTGTGGGAGATTCAGACACAGATATTTTAACTGCGCGTAATGCGGGAATAAAATCTGTAGGTGTATTATGGGGATTCAGAAATGAGAAAATTCTCCGAACTGCCGGTGCCGATTGTATAATTGGTAAGCCCGATGATCTTTTTGCTACTATATCGTGACAAATGTCGGAAAACAAAGTTTTTTTAATAATTTTTATACTTTTATAATTGATATTCTATTGACAAAAAGTCGATTTTATAGTAGATTTATATTGTTGTAATGACAAAAAATTTGAAAGGGGATTAAAATCCGATGAAAAAGTTATTAGCAATGCTCATGGCAGCAGCAATGCTTGTTTCTTTCGCAGCTTGCGGCGGCAACAAAGAAGAAGAAACAACAGTAGCTCCTGAAGCAACAACAGTTGAAAACGTTGCAGGTGACGTAGAAAACGAAGCTGAAGAAGAAACAGCAGAACCTGAAACAGAAATCGTAACAGAAGTTGTTACTAATGCAGACGGCGAAACAGAAATTGTTACAGAAGTTGTTACAAAAGAAGCAACAACTAAAAAAGGCGAAACAACAAAGAAAGCTGAAAAAACAACAGCTAAGAAAGAAGAAGCTAAAAAAACAACAGCTAAAAAAGAAGAAGGACCCAAACCTGTTTCTCAGTGGTCAGATCAGGAAATCCTTGATTTCTATAACAAAGCAGTAGTTGCTACAGACAAAAAAGCTCCCAAGGGTCAGTCAAAGATGGTTCTCGGTTACGGCGGTAAGATCACAGCAGACGGCGGTCTCGGCAATGTTCTTGATATCGTTTCTCCTATCATCGACAAAACTCTTAAGAAAAACTCATCTGAAACATCTAACATTCCCGGTTACGGCGAAATCAAGATGAGCGACATCAAATCAATCAAAGCAACAGAAAAAGGCGGCAAAATTGTTGTTGATATCGTAGGTAAAGAACAGACAGACGGTCCTGTAGCTGATGGAGCAGACGGTCCTGTTGGTCGCGTTATCGGTACTCTCGGTAACATCGACGGTGCTCTTAATGAACTCGGCGCTGAAATTTCAAGAGGTAAAGATACAGTTACTCTTACATACACAGATGTAACAGTTAACGCTACAATCAATCCTGACACAGGTATCATCGAAGGCGGTAAATGGCATTATCTCGTTAACATCCTTGTTAAAGATGCTGATATCAAACTCGTTGTTAAACTTGGCGTTAAAAACCTTAAAGCAGCTGTTGACTACACAGTTACTTTCTGATTTGAATTTACAGAAAATGGGCGTATCGCATAAAGCGGTACGCCTTTTTTTGTCAAAAAAGCACATATAACTGTTAAGAAATATTAACAAATTGAAAAAAGACTTGATTTTTTGTAATTTTTTTGTTACCATTATATAACACGGAAAAATGAAAATTATGCATTAATTTTACGGAAGGCGGAATTATCGTGAATAATCTGAAGCGATATCTGAGCGTTATATTAGCAATAGTAACAATTATGCTTGGTATATGTGCTGTAAGTCCTGTTGCAGCGGCAAAAGGAGATATAAACGGAGACGGAAGTGTAACTGTAAGTGATGCTATGCTTTTGTTTAACCACGTTTCAGGTAAAAAGTCACTCGGCTCAGACGGAAAATCAAGAGCTGATGTAAACTCTGACGGTTCAATTACCGTTGCAGATGCTATGAAAGTTTATAACATTATTCTCGGCAAAGACAGCGGTTCATCATCAGGTTCTTCTTCTAAAAAAGGCGAGTTTAAAATTACAACCTACGGTTGGGGTCATGACGTTGGTATGAGCCAGAACGGTGCAAACCTTTATGCTAAAAATGACGGCATGAATTACAAACAGATTCTTGCACATTACTATCCCGGCACAAAGCTTGTAACTGACGACACAACAGCACCTAAAACAGTAACATACAATTCAGTTGAATATTCAATGAGAAACTACCTTGCAAGTGCTCTTTATATGGAAATGGGTCCCTCAATGCACAAAGAGGCACTTAAAGCACAGTGTGTGGCGATTTATACTTTCGGTAAATATCACAGCAACTTCGGCAAGAATTTCAACGGTAACGACCACGCAATGAAGAGTAATGTTGCTTCTGCACCGCAGAGCGATATAATCTTTGCAGTTGTTGATGAGGTTATGGGACAGTACCTTACATATAACGGAAAGCCCTGTCTTACTGTATATTCCGCAACTTCTGCAGGCACAACTGCAAAATGCAGTGATATCTGGTATCAGGACCTTCCTTATCTTACAAGAGTTCCCAGTAAGTATGACAGTACAGTTTCAGGTTATAAAAAGACAATTACTTACACAAAGGATGAAATGAAAACAAAACTTGAAAGTAAGTTTGGTGTAACTCTTTCAGGTACACCTGAAAACTGGGTTGAAATTATTTCACACGACAGTGCTGTAAACTCAAAAATCGGACATGCCCTGACTGTTTCCATCGACGGAAAGAAAACAATAAAGGGTGCAGATTTTTATGTTAAAATGGGTCTCAGGTCACCTTGCTACACAGTTGAATATGTTTAAAACAAAAAACCTGTTTTCATTTAAGGAAACAGGTTTTTTTTTGCATTTTTTATTGAAAAAAATGAGCAAATGTGATACTATAACAGAAACAATGTAAAAGGAGATGAAAAATATGGCACAGCTTAAAATGTATTGGAAAAGACAGAAGCCTGACCCGATCAAACTTCCCGAAGGTTTTACTGTTGTTAATTATAAAGATGAAAGCGATATCCCCGCGTGGATTGAAATTTGCAAAAACGGTCTTGTAGGTGAAGACGCTACCGAAGAAAACTTCAGAGGCGCAATATTTGAATGTGACGACCTTGTTCCCGAAAAAGACCTTTTCTTTATTGATTACAATGGTGAACACGTTGCAACAACTGCAGTAATTTACCACCCCGATAAAAACATGGGACACGTGCATATGGTATCTGTACGCAGTGATATGAGAGGCAAAGGTCTCGGCAATGTTCTTAACCAGATTGCAGTCAATAAACTTTATGATGACGGTTGCGATTATGCTTTCCTTACAACAGATGAATGGAGAAAGGCAGCAGTAAGAAGCTATCTTTCATATGGCTTCCAGCCCGTTGAATACGACGAAGGTATGTATGACCGCTGGGTTGCTGTAATGAAAGAATACGGCATCAAAGAGCTTGAAATGCTTAAAGAAGAAGACGCAAGTCATTATTGTTATATTAAATTGGAGGACTGAAAATGGATAAAAAAATCAAAGTAGGTATTGTAGGTGCAAGAGGTAAATGCATGATTATGGGTCTGCAGAATTGCGAAAATGTTGAAATTGCAGCTATCTGTGACCTTGATGAAGACGTTCTCAAAGAAATTTCCGAACAGTACAATATTCCTAAAACATACAGAATTTTTGATGATATGCTTGAAAGCGATATCGACGCAGTTATTATCGCAACTCCCATGCAGTATCACGTTATGCAGACACTTGCTGCTCTTGAAGCAGGTAAACACGTAATGAGTGAAGTTACTGCAGGTGTTACAATGGATGAACTCCATTGGCTTGTTGAAGCAGTTGAAAAAAGCGGCAAAACATATATGATGGCAGAAAACTACTGTTATTCTCCCCAGGCACAGATGATTAAAAATATGTCTGCAGCAGGCGTTTTCGGTAAGCTTTACTATGCAGAGGGTGAATATCTCCACGATATCAAAGACCTTGCAGTTTATAAAAACGGCAAAACTTCATGGAGAAGCTACTGGCAGCTCGGCACAAGAGGATGCTTCTATCCCACACATTCTCTCGGCCCGGTTATGAAATGCTTCCCCGACGGAAAGAGAATCACATCTGTTTCTTCTTTCGGCACAGGCAGCTTTACTGCTCCTCAGTTCCATCAGGACGATACAACAGTTACAATGTGTACTCTTGACGAAGGCGAACTTGTTAAAGTACGTGTTGACTGCATTTCAAACAGACCTCATAAGATGAACTATTATCTTCTTCAGGGTACAAACGGTGCTTATGAAGCTCCCAGAGGTCTTGGTGATGACCATAAGGTTCACATCAAACCTGAAGATGCAGTTTACGGATACAAACAGGAATGGCAGCCTCTTAAAGAGTATGAAGGATTATATCTTCCCGAAAGATACAAAACTGCAACTGAAGAACAGAGAAAAACAGGCCACGAAGGCGGCGACTTCTTTATCGTAAAAGATTTCATCGATGCAGTTGCAAACGGCACAAAACCCTATGTTGACGTTTATGATGCAGTTGAATGGACAGCAGTAGGTCTTCTTTCAAATATTTCTGTTCAGAACGGCGGTAAAGCAATGGATATGCCTAACTTCAGAAAGAACCAGAAAGTATAACAAACATAGTTATATGTATATTGACTTTTTACCTGTTTTGGATTAAGATATAACAGTAAGATTAATAAATTAATTGGAGGGAAAACAGACAACTTTATTTCCGGGTTGTAGGTTTTCCCTTAACTTTTTTCAGGGAGGATAGGATATGGAAAAATATATTCTTTCCCTTGACCAGGGAACAACAAGCTCAAGAGCAGTTGTTTTTGACAAGCAGGGAAATATCGTGGCAAAAGCACAGAAAGAATTCAATCAGATTTATCCTAACACAGGATGGGTTGAACATGACCCTATGGAAATTCTTTACAGCCAGTTCAACTCTGTAACACAGCTTTTTGCACAGTCAGATGTAAAGCCTGAGCAGATTGCCGCAATCGGTATAACAAACCAGCGTGAAACAACTATTGTCTGGGATAAAAACACAGGTAAGCCCGTTTATAACGCAATTGTATGGCAGTGCAGAAGAACTGCAAATATGTGTGAAGAACTTAAAAACCGCGGTATTGAAGATTACGTCAAAGAAAAAACAGGTCTTCTTATTGATGCTTATTTTTCTGCAACGAAAATCAAATGGATTCTTGACAATGTTGCCGGTGCAAGAGAAGCTGCAGAAAAAGGCGATCTGATTTTCGGTACAGTTGATACCTGGCTTATCTGGAAACTGACAGGTAAACATATTACTGACTATTCAAACGCATCAAGAACAATGCTTTTTGATGTTGATAAGCTCTGCTGGGATGAAAAATTATGCAATGAACTTTCTGTTCCTATGAGTATGTTGCCTGAGGTAAGACCTTCAAGTGAAATTTACGGCTATGTGCTTGACGGTATTTTAGGTCTTGAAGATTTGGCAGGTATTCCCGTTGCAAGTTCAATCGGCGACCAGCCCGCTGCACTTTTCGGTCAGACCTGTTTCAAAAAAGGTCAGGCAAAAAATACATACGGTACAGGTTGTTTCCTGCTTATGAATACAGGTGACAAAAGAGTACATTCTAAAAATAACCTTGTTTCAGGTGTTGCCTGGGGCATTGGAGATAAAATTACATATTCAATAGAAGGCAGTGCTTTTAACGCAGGTTCAGTTATTAAATGGCTCCGCGATGAGATACATCTTATTGATACTGCACCGCGAATTGATGAACTTGCAGAAACAGTGCCTGATGCAAACGGTGTTTACTTTGTGCCTGCTTTCACAGGACTTGGCGCACCTTATTGGGATATGTACGCAAGAGGTTGTATGATGGGGCTTACACGCGGTGCAAACCGTGCCCATATTGCAAGAGCCTGCCTTGAAAGCATTGCTTTCCAGATGACAGATTTGCTTGAGGCAATGAACGCAGATTCAGGCATTGAGCTTTCATCTCTGCGTGTTGACGGCGGTGCATCTGTAAGTAATATTATGATGCAGATTCAGTCGAATATGATAAGAACACCTGTTGACCGTCCGAAAATGGTAGAAACAACTGCGCTTGGAGCTGCATTCCTTGCAGGTCTTGCAGTAGGATATTGGAAAGATACAGAAGAGCTCGAATCAGTGCGTGAGGTTGACAGAATTTTCACTCCCGAAATGGATGCAGAAGAACGCGACAGAATTTATGCAGGCTGGAAAAAGGCTGTAAAACGCTCAATGGATTGGGAAGAACACGAATAAAATAAAGGAGAAAATATATTATGGGAAAAGTTATACTTGATTGGAAAACAGCTCAGGAATTTATAACTGACGCTTTTGCGGGCGTAGGTGTGCCCAGAGAAGATGCAGAAATCTGCACAGATATTCTGCTTGAATCAGACAGACGCGGTATAGAATCACACGGATGCAACAGATTCAAACCTATTTATATTGACAGAATCAACTGGGGTATCCAGAATCCTGTTACAAACTTTGAAATTATCAAAGAAACTCCCACAACAGCAGTTGTTGACGGACACGACGGTATGGGACAGGTTATCGGCCATAAGGCTATGACAATGGCTATCAAAAAGGCTAAAGAATACGGTATGGGTATGGTAGTTGTACGTAATTCCTGTCATTATGGTATTGCAGGTTACTACACAACAATGGCAACAAAAGCAGGTTGTATCGGTATGACAGGTACAAACGCACGTCCTTCTGTTGCTCCCACACACGGTGTTGAAGGTATGTTCGGTACAAACCCCTTCACAATCGGTGTTCCCACAGATGAAGAATTTGATTTCAACTTTGACTGTGCAACTTCAATCACACAGAACGGTAAAGTTGAATATTACGAAAGAATCGGAGAAGATGTACACCCCGGCACAATTATCGGCATTGACGGCGAGCCTGTTGAAGGCGATGCAGGTGTGGCTCTCAAAAAAATCCGTAACGGCACAGCAGCACTTACAACTCTCGGCGGTATCGGCGAAGCTCTCGGCGGTTACAAGGGCTACGGCTTTGCACTTGCAGTAGAATTCTTCTCTGCAGCATTGCAGGATGGTGCTTACGGTAAAGCACTTGACGGTGTTGGTGAAAACGGCGAAAAAGTTCCCTATCATCTCGGTCATTTCTTTATTGCAATTGACACAGACCATTTCCTCGGTGAAGATGTCTGCAGAAAGAAAACAGGCGATATTATCCGCGAAATCAGAGCTTCAAAGAAAGCTCCCGGTCAGGACAGAATTTATACAGCAGGTGAAAAAGAATACGAAATCTGGCAGTCAAGAAAAGATTCAGGTGTTCCGATTAATGAATCTGTTCAGGCAGAAATGTCAAAAGTACGCGATGATTTAGGTCTTGACTACAAATTCCCCTGGGAGGACTAATAATGGATTATGCAAAAAAAGCCCTTGAATGTCATTATGAATGGCAGGGCAAAATTGAAGTTAACGCAAGAGCAAAGGTAAATGACAAAGAATCATTGTCACTTGCATACACACCCGGTGTTGCACAGCCTTGCCTTGAAATAAACAAAGATTATTCAAAAAGCTATGAGCTTACACGCCGTCACAACCTTGTTGCAGTTATTACAGACGGTACTGCAGTTTTAGGCCTTGGTGATATCGGCCCCGAAGCGGGTATGCCTGTTATGGAAGGTAAATGCGTTCTTTTCAAAGAATTTGCAGGTGTTGACGCATTTCCTCTCTGCATCCGTTCAAAGGATGTTGATGAAATTGTAAACACAATAGCACTTCTTGCAGGTTCATTCGGCGGAATCAACCTTGAAGACATTTCAGCACCCCGTTGCTTTGAGATTGAAAGAAAACTCAAAGAGCGAAAAGATGTTGACATTCCCGTTTTCCACGATGACCAGCACGGCACAGCTATTGTGTGCTCTGCAGCACTTATGAATGCACTTAAATGCGTGGGCAAAAAAATGGAAGAATCGACTGTTGTTATCAACGGTGCAGGCTCTGCAGGTATTGCTATTGCAAAGCTTTTCATTCAGCTTGGTATCGGCAACCTTATTATGTGCGACCGTTTCGGTATTGTTGTAAAAGGTAAAGCAGGCATGACTTCTGCACAGGAAGAAATGGCTGAAATTTCAAATAAAAACAACATCGACGGCACACTTGCAGATGCACTTAAAGGTGCAGATGTTCTTGTTGGTGTTTCTGCTCCCGGTTGCGTTTCACAGGATATGATTAAATCAATGGCAAAAGACCCCGTTGTTATGGCAATGGCAAATCCCGTGCCTGAAATTATGCCTGATGAAGCAAAAGCTGCAGGTGCTGCAGTTGTGGGCACAGGCAGAAGCGACTATCCTAACCAGATTAATAACGTTCTTGCTTTCCCCGGAATTTTCCGCGGTGCACTTGATGTAAGAGCAAGTGATATCAACGAAGAAATGAAAATCGCAGCAGCAAAAGCTATTGCATCTCTCGTTTCTGATGAAGAACTTAACCCTGAATATATTATTCCCAAAGCATTTGACGAAAGAGTGGGCAAAACTGTTGCAGCTGCAGTTGCAGAAGCAGCTCGTAAAACAGGCGTAGCTCGCATCTGAATGTATGAAAAGATATGATTTTTTAAAATCAATAGTGAGTCTGTTTTCGTTCAGAACCATTTCAGATGATTGCGGTAACGAATATGTTGTTTTCAGCGACAGTGCAATTACATCTGCAGACTTGAAAAACATATCAGACAGAACAGAATTTGAAGCACTTGAAAATCACGTGCACTTGTTAGAGAAGGTAACGAAAAAAGAGTTTGAAAATTCAGATGAAGTTTTAGATGCTTTAGGAACATCGGTTTTAAATTGCTTAAGGCAAAAATATCCTGATAAGCATTTTTATGTTTACATTTCTGTTGACTTGAAGGATTCTATGATTATACGTTTCCATCAGAAATGGAAAAATGAGTTGCCTTATTACAGTGATAATAATTTTGGAAAAAGCACAAAATTATTTGCATTTTATGATTAAGCAAGATCTCCCCTTGGCATTTTCAAGGGGAGAATACTATTTAAACAAGTGAGGATAATTATGGATAAAAGACGCAATAAAAATAATTATTATCTTGATATTGCAGAAACTGTGGCAAAACGCTGCACATGCCTGAGAAGACATTACGGTGTTGTTATTGTAAAAAATGATGAGATAATATCAACAGGATATGTAGGTGCTCCCAGAGGCAGAAAAAACTGCACAGATATGGGCGTTTGTGTGCGTGAAAAGAACAATATTCCACGCGGAGAAAGATATGAGCTTTGCAGAAGTGTTCACGCAGAAGCAAATGCCATTATAAGTGCACCGAGAGATAAAATGCTCGGAAGCAGTCTGTATATGGTGGGAACAGATGTTACGGGAGAAAATTATGTTGAAAACGCAAACAGCTGTTCAATGTGTAAAAGACTTATTATAAATGCAGGGATTGAAAAGGTTTACATAAGGGATAATGAAAATGATTTCAGAGTTATTTCTGTTAAAGACTGGATTGAAAACGATGAATCATTGGATTGTCAATTAGGCTATTAATAATTTTCTGCAAAAAAACTACCCGGGAAACTTTAAAATTTCTTGGGTAGTAATTTTTTTATCTGTTCATAAAATAAATGAATATAATCTGTGCAATCATAATTACAGGTATTCCGATTTTGAATGCAATCTTTTTTGTTTTGTGTCTGAAAGAATACATTCCGATAAGTGCCCCAAGGGAGCCGCCGAGAAGTGCAAGAAGGAATAAAACTTTTTCAGGCACACGCCATTTTTCTTTAACGGCTTTCAGTTTATCAATTCCGAAAACTGCGAATGTGATTACATTTATAACCGACATATAAATTATAAAATATTTCATTTTACTGTTTCACTTCAAAAGTATATGTTGTATCGGGATTTTCTGCTTTATAAACAAAGCTGAAAGAATATGTTCCGTCGTCATTGTAGTAAACTGAATATCCGTCGTATCCGTTTGATGATGCAAGACTGAGTTTTTCACCGTTCATAACAATTTCAGGACATTCAAGGTTTGTGAATCCGTCAACTCTTACTGCAATGTTGTTTCTGCCGCCTTGGATTGTGAATTCAGCCTCGTTATTTTCTGCCACAACTGTGGGAACGAATTTATCTTCTTTCACAGTACCTTTTTTTGCTGTAACTGTTGCAGGCTTCAGTGCACTGTCTTCACGTACCATAAGCACCTGAGCGTCAGTTTCTTCATAGCCCACACCCCAGGGGAGAAGAATGAGGTTCATTTTGATTGAGTCGCCTGCTTTGAAAGAAACTTTCTTTGCATCAAGTGTGAGAACACCTGCTGATTTTTCACTTGTTGACTCCTCTCTGAATGCAAGAGGGATGTCTGCTTTTTCACCGCCGATAATCATTTCACTGTCACGGACGATAAGACCGAAGTTGCAGACGAAGCGTGCTTCAATCTGATGCTCAGATTCTGCTGACACATCAAAGAAACTGAAATAAGGAGAATCAGAGCCGAGAGTGTAATATTTTGTAGCAATAGTTTTTTCAACGTTTGTTACAACGGGAGTGTTGTTTTCGTCAAGGTAGCCTGTTTTGTCAAATTCTCCGAATCTTCCGTCAAAATAGAACAAATCAAAATCTCTTCTGAAGTTTGCAAAATCCATATCGCGAAGGAAGTTGATTTCAACTTCATAATATGTTCTGTTTTCATCAGTCTGGGGGAATTCCACGTGACGAAGAGTATATTCATATGAACCGCAGTCTGAAATGTAGTTACTGTAGATATCGGAATAAGTCTGACCTACAGATTTTATATCTGCGTCAATATATTCGCTGAGAACAGTTTTCTTGTTGATAATTCCCAGTGCTTTCGGAGTATAGTGCACAAATTCAAGAACACCGACCGAGTTGAACTGGGGCTGTTCAGACCAGATGTTACCGCTTCTTGTTCTGAAGTCGGGGAGAAGCCAACCGTCTTTATTGCCTACAAAATAGGGTGCAATGCAGTTTGTTTCAGTTGCACCTGTTGAAAGGTGGTAATATGAAACGTGGAACTCAATTGATGAAAGCTGTTTGAGAGGGAATTTACCCCAGTTCTGGTAAATGTTTACAAGAGTAAAGGAAAGAGTTTCATCCGCTTTTATTGAAACGGGGAAGAAGCTGTCACCGTACTGATAGTCTTTTACACTGTAGAAAGGTTCGCCGCCGTCACCCTGGAAGTTTTTACATACTTCAACATCAATGGGAACAAGTGTGTTTTTGTCGTCGAGAATTGCACCTGCTTCAAGGCATCCGCTAGTTCCGAACATTCTTACATAAAAAGTTCTGTCTTTATCGTCAGATGTGATTGTGATAGGTGCTCTGAACTGACGTTCGGGATTGTTGTAAGCAGTTGCAAAATCAGTTCCGTTCATTGTGAAAGTGTAAGCGCCTCTGAGAGCATCGTAACCTAAAAATCTTGCTCCTGCATCTGAAGCGTCAACAGTAATTCCTACAAGGGGATTTCTTTCGAGATATGCTTCTTTTTCAATGCCGTCGAATGAATGAGTTTTATCTGTGTAAATTCTTGTGCCGAATGTGACATTGTTGAGAGAATAAGAGCCTGTTTCGTCGTGCTTGTTGATGCCTGTGCCTGCAGCATAGTTTGCAACAAATTTAAGCACATAGTAACCGTCTTCAAGAGAGAGTTTTGTTAATTTTACAGAGCCGTCAGAAGGTGCAATAAAGCCTACAACACCAACATTTTTAATATCAAAAGCAACATAGTGAAGTGAAGGTGTTTCGCCTGTTGTGTCGGGGTAAACACCACCGTCGTCCTTTGCAATGAAAGAAGAAACAGTGTCGGCAGGAATTTTTATAATACTGCCGAATTCCTGAAGGTCAGTTGTTTCTTCACAAGCATAGAGTGTTGACTGATTGTAAAGTCTGTCACCGTAAAGATGATAAGTTTTGTCAACCTTGAAATCTTTTGATTTTCCGTCAAAATCTCTGACGTGGCAATCATAATAATAAACGCCGAGTCTGATTATATTAACTCTGCCCATATCTGATGAAGAAGAGGAATAATAAGTTTTACCGTTATTGGTGGTAAAATATGTATCGAAAGAATCTGCAATATAAACATTGCCCTCAAGGTCTGTGAGCGTTGCAGAATTATTCTTTGTGAGAGAATGAGTCAGAATCATATTACTGTTTTTGAATTCATAAGCAGTTCTCTCAGGGGTTGTATATTTTGCCTGAGCCTGATTTTTGACCTTGTGTGCAAATTTCACTGATTCCGCCATGTTTGTGTGTGAATCAATGTTGTTTACTATTTCTGTTTCCTGTTTTTCTTCGTTTTTTGTTTCGCCGAAGTCACCATAGCTTATTCCGCAGAAAATAAACTGAAGAAAAGCAAGAACCGATGCGAGAAATTTTGAGATTGAGCTCATAAAAACACCTATTTCTGTTTTATGGGAATATTTTAATACAATACAGAAATAATGTCAAACTAAAAGTATAGAATTTTAAAATTTATCGAAAAACGATAAAAATATATTGACAAACGCAAATGGTATATGTATAATGAAGGTACAAAATAACTTCAAAGGAGATTTTTGTATGAAAATATTGAAAAAAATATCAGCAATTATGTTGACAGGTATTATGGTTTTTGCGATGTTCTCACTTTCTGCAAGTGCAGAAGAGATGACAAAAAGCGATGTGGTCAAATTTTATCACAATATTCTGAAAGAAACAGCAGAAAAGAACGAGTTGATTCAGGTTAAAAGTGAATTTGAAGGAAATTACTCAGCAGACTTTTCAGGTCTTTCAGGACTTGATCTGAAGATTACAGAGAAGGCGTTATCTGTTCTTGAGGATTTTGATATTTATGAAGACCATGAAGATTATTATTTTGGTGTCTGCGGAGATTATGAAGAACCGTCAGATACAGAAATTTATGAAGAATTCAGCCTTGCATGGGAACTTGAATGGGGATATGAAATTACAGATGCAGTTTATGCTGATAACAAAATCGTAATTGAGTTTGAAGACGATCAGGAATATTATGACAAAAAGACAATCACGATTGAGCTTGGTGATGACAACGTAATCAAAAAAATCACTGAAGAAAGTTATAATGAGATTGAAACATTATCATTGATTAAAAAAGCTCCTTTCATGGTAAAAATCGAGCAGACTGATATTTACACTTTTGTATATGAGGAAGTTCCTGCAACAAGTCTTACTCTTTCGGAAACAAGTATTACTCTCGGTTATGAAGATACTGCAGAAATTACTTATGTAGTAGGTCCTGAAAATGCATCCTTCAAAGGAGTAAGTGTTTCTGATGCATATAACGAAGATGATGAAGCAGTAGCATGGGCTTATGAAGATAACGGAAAAATTTATATCGAAGCAGTGGGCGAGGGTACAGGTACAATTGAAGTACGTACATATTCAGGAGATATTCTTGCAATCTGCGAGGTAACTGTTGAATACAGTATGTGGGACAGAATTGTTTCAATTTTTGATAATATAATGTTCTGGCTCGGATTCATTTTCTGATTCAGGTTCTGACTAAAATGATATAGGATAGTTTTGATGTGTTATGAAAACCTGACATAAAACTGTCCTTTTCAGCTTTTTGTATGATATGTGCGGAGGAATATTTATGTTGAAAGTTTCTAACAAGTTTTCAATAAACTTATCAATTGCAATTTCGGTTTTGTTTTTTATAGTGTGTATTGCAGGGCTGTTTATAATGCCCGTACTTGTGCCTACGCTTATAGATACAGCCGATAACATCGGAAACAGAGAAGATATAACGGAAATCGGCAGAGTTCTTGTAATGACAGCTTCATATCTTATTCTTGCAGTTTTCATTTTTGCAGATGTTCTTATGTTCAGATTATTGCAAAGGGTAAAAAACGGTTTTGTTTTTACCGAACAAAGCGTTTCTCTTATCCGCGGTGTTTCCTGGTGCTGTTTTGCAGTATGTTTATTGTTTGCGTTTCTCGGATTATATTTTCAACTCAGCTTTATCGTTGCATTTCTGGGAATTTTCCTCGGAGTTTGTCTGAGAGTAGTTAAAAATGTTATTGCAGAAGCAACTGAAATCAAAAATGAAAATGATCTGACTGTCTGATTGGGGAAATACAAATGATAATTATAAATCTTGATGTAATGATGGCAAAGAGAAAAATGTCGCTGAATGAGCTTTCGGAAAAAGTGGGGATTACTCTTGCCAACCTTTCAATTCTCAAAAATAACAAAGCAAAGGCAATAAGATTTTCAACGCTTGATGCAATCTGCAAAGCACTTGATTGCAAGGTTGAAGATATTATTGAATATGTGGAGTAGATTATTTATGCTGCTCCTGATAAGGAGGTTATGTAATGGATAATATGAACGAAAACAAAGATATCATTGAGGTAAAAAAAGAAGAACCGAAAAATATTCGTGAGTTCAATACCTATGACAGTGTTTTTGCGTGGTTTTCTTGTATAGCATCATATATTTTTTGTCTTGTTTTTCCTGTTTCGCAAACTCCCTTCGGCGGAATGTTATTTATAATAATGATGTTCCTGTTTACTTTTATTTTCCTTAAGGTAAAAGGGCATAAACTTACTGCAATGTCTGTTTGTGCAGGTTTATCTGCAGTAATTTTATCTGCATCGCTTATTGTATCGTCAAATTCTTTTATTCATTTTTTTGCTTATGTATATTGTCTTTGTGCATATTGTTATTCTGTTTATACTGCAATGGGCAATACGATTAAAAAAGGTTTTTCAAACTATCTGATTGCCGATTGGATAGAGGCTGTTTTTATTCTGCCGTTTGTATCGCTGAAAAAACCGCAGATGCATCACGCAATGTTTTCAGGCAAGAATAAATCTTGGCTTAAGGTAATCAAGAAACTCGTTATCGGTTTAGGTATTGCCGTAATTCCCACATCATTTGCTTTTGCATTACTGTCTTACGATAATAGTTTTGTAAATCTTGTAACGGGAATATTTGACTTTGAAAGCTTCAGCTTCTGGGAATATTTTTTCAGCCTGATTTTTGCAATACCGTTGGGAATGTGCTTGTTTGGACTTTATCTTTCGTGCAACGATAAAAATATAAGCGGGAAAATAAGTGAAGAAAAAACAAAGAAGCTTGCAGAAAAAATCTCCATAGCACCGGTTATTACAATTGTTGCAGCGGTTGTACCTCTGTTTTCAGTTTATGTTTTATTTTTTATTTCTCAGTGGCAGTATTATGTTTCAGGTTTTACGGGAGTACTGCCTGAAGGCTTCGGTTATGCAGATTATGCACGTGAAGGATTTTTTCAGCTCTGTGCAGTATCTGTAATAAATCTGGTGTTGATTATTCTGCTTATTCTGTTTACAAAAAAGAGTAAAGCCTCATCAGTAATGATGAAGATAATTGTAATAGTTTTTTCTGTTGCAACGCTTGTTCTTATCAGTACGGCAATTGCAAAGCTGGTAATGTACATAAAAATTTACGGTCTTACTCAGAAAAGATTTTATGCTGCGTGGTTTATGGCTGTTATAGCACTTGTGTTTATTGCAGTTGCTGTCAGCAGATTTATTCCTAAAGTCAGCGTCCTTGCGGTATCAGCAGCAATATTTGTTGTTTCTTTTACTTGCCTTGCTCTTTGTAATGCGGACAGAATGATTGCAAAGTATAATGTTGACAGATATCTTAACGGAACTATCAGCACAGTTGATGTTGATGCTATGGAAAGCCTTGGCGATGCGGCAATACCTGAATTTGTGCGACTTGCGGAATACCTTGACTCTGCGAAAGGAACGGGTATTCTGGAGGATGTCAGAAATAAAAAAATTGTGGTTGATCCCGAATATAAAGTGGCAAATTTCTGGATTAGCTATGATATTACGAAAGTTGATTATTTGTATTCAGGCAATGATATGCAGGCACTTCTGACAAATGCTCTTATAGAGAAAAAAGTTGAACTTGAAGAAACAGAAGACAAAGAAATTTTTGCTTTTACTTTCAATAAGAGACAGGCAGAAATTGCAATGAAAGCCTCTCATCTGGTAAAATAATTGAAAGCGAGGAGTTTTATGAAAAAACTTATTATTGCATTAGTTGTTATAGCTGTGGTTGTTGCAGCAGGGTTTGGCATATATGAAGCAATGTTTTATAATGCATGGCCTGTTCTGCAGGAACTGCCAAGGCATAAAGAAAGAGAAATATATTCCGTAGATAATTTTACTGATGGTTCGTGCTATGCGAAATTCACCTACAGAAAGGTGACGGAGGAAGACCTGAAAGAAGCAGATGATTTTAATAAAATGACAAAAGAAGATGCCGAAAAAATCCTGCACAGTATCAGCAGTTATGAAGATTTCATCAACAATATGGGAATGAAAGAAATAACAGAGAATTATGATTTTGATAAATCTGTAGTAACTATTGATGATTATTACTATATGGAAAGCGGTGAAGGCTTCTGTCAGGATGAGAACGGAAATATCAGCGAATCGAGTTTTATTTCTTTATATTATTTCGATACGGAATCGCAGATTCTTTATTATTTTTATAACAGCATATAAAAAGACAAACAAAAATCACTCTCCGCGGAGAGTGATTTTTCGCTTAAATTATTTCGGATAGAATTGTGTTTGAAAGGAGAAAGCCTTGTTTTGTAAATTTTAAAAATTCTCCGTCGGAATCCATCAGCTTCATTCTGATAAATCTGTCTGATTTTTTCAGAAGCTCATCAAACTTTTCTTCGCAGAAATTTTCTGCGATTTCTTTTTTTAAAATGCCTTCTGTCAGCCTTAATTTCAGCATTGCAAATTCGTCGAAGCTTCCGCCGTCTCCGTCAGGAATATATGCGGTGGGATTTTTTAAATATTCTTCAAAGCTTCTCGAATGATAAAATCTTTTGCCGTTCAAATAAGAATGTGCTGCAGGACCGAGACCTAAATATTCTTCTGATTTCCAGTATTTTAAATTATGTCTGCTTTCATAATTTTCTTTTGAAAAGTTAGAAATTTCATATTGATGAAAATTATTTTTTTCAAGATAATCGCAGACAAACTCGTACATATCGCACACTGTATCTTCATCAGGGAGAGGCAGTGTGTCTTTTCTTCTGTAAAAAAGAGTGTTTTCCTCAATCTTCAGGATATATGCACTGATATGTTTTGCACCTGATGAAACGGCAAACTCCAGAGTTCTTTCGAGGCTTTTTATTGTCTGCTCAGGTACACCCAGCATCACGTCAATAGAAATGTTTGTGATGCCGTATTTCTGACATATTTCTATTGATTCTTTAACTTTTTCAATACCGGAATGTCTGCCCAGAAATTTTCTTTCTTCATCAATTGCCGATTGAAGTCCTATGGAAATTCTGTTAACACCTACTGATTTCAGAGTTTCAATCAATTCTTCGTCACAGCTTGAGGGATTTACTTCAACGGTAATTTCTCCGTCTGAAAAGTCAAACTGATTCTTTGCATTTTCAATAAGCTTTTTCAGCCTGTCTTTTCCGAAAACTGACGGTGTACCGCCACCGAGATAAATTGTGTCGGCAACTATATTTTTATGAGAAAAAATTTCGCTGTTAAGTGCATCAAGATATGCGTCTTTTTTTTCGTCAGTTCCTCGCATTGAATAAAAATCGCAGTAAGGACATTTTGTCTGACAGAAAGGAATGTGAATGTAAATTCCTTTTTTCATCATGACAGTTTTATTCCTACAAATTCACTGCTTCTTAATCCGAAAACAAGCATATCGTTGTAAACTGCCGGAGATGCTTCTATAAGTCCGCCGGGAGTAACTTTGTCAAGAAGCTGACCTGTTTTTGCATCAAGCATTATAATGTCGCCTGCAGTGTCACCGTTTATAATCACACTGCCGCCGTCTGCTGTTTCCATAACGCAGGGAGAAGACCATGTGTAACTGCTTTCCTGATAATACCATACTTCTTCGCCTGTATTTTTATCGAGCGCTGCTATACCGCCCTGATACAGATTAGGATAGTGAGCAAGGGGAACAAAGATTAAATCTGAAGAATCATTTTTGCCTAAAGCCATTGTTCCCTGAACACCGCCGCTTGTGCCGTCAACAGTGCCGCAGTTAAAGGTTTTTGTCCAGACTTTTTCACCTGTTTCAGCATCAATTTTGAATACGGGGATGTCGCCTCTGCCGCCTTTTTTAGTCCAGTGAAGTGAAGTTGAAATATAAAGATAAGGTTTTCCGTTTTCAACTTCAAGCACAGGTGTGCAGTTTGTATCGTCAACAACATCCTGCACCCAGATAACTTTATAATTTTTCATATCGATGCAGAAAAGATTTCCGCCGTTGTCTGCAGCAAACATATACTGTCCGAAGAAAACAGCACTTGTTTCAATTCCGTACCAGAAGGTTGAAGAATTGCTGCGTGATGTAGTTATTCTGATTTTAACGGGTTCATCGGGATTAATTGAAAGTTTACCGTTTGCTTTGTTATAATCTGTGCCGAGGCGGATTGAGTAAATAAGTCCGTTTTCGCAAGGATAAATAAGTGTGTCTGTTTCAGCACAAACAAGTGCAGATGAGTCAAAAGCACACCATGACCTGAGAGCAACGCTGTCTGAGCCGCTATATTCTTTCATAACCGTGCAGTCAAGAAGGTTGATGATGAACATTTTCGGAGCTGCACCGCCGGGGGCATAGTCGCCGCCACCTACATACATAATGGGATAACCTCTCGGGTCAAGAGCTCCTGCACCTTTGAAAACAAAGTTGAGAGTCATCGGTTCTCTTGTGTACTGTCCGTCATCAAGGTCAACGAAATAAATTTTACCTGCCATTGTGGCATAGATAACTTCAACAAGGTTTTCTTTTGCTTTCTTTTCAGGGAAAATATTCATATGTTGTTTTGTTTCGTTATCCCATTTAACAATCAGAGGCTGACCTGTCCAACCGCTGCCTGACCAGGGAGCATATCCTGAACCGCTGGCAAGAGAGCCTGTTTCAACTCTCCAGAAATCTGTGGGGAATTTTTGGGTTTTCAGTTGGTAATTGCCGTAAACGGGATCGTCTCTGAAATTGTTTCCGCGGAATGTGATAACACCTTGTGCATCTGTATATTTGTTTGTGAATCCGAAATCAAAAGTTTCCTGAGAGTAAGAATCAATCTGAGTGTTGCCTGAAAAAATCTGAGTTTCAACACCGAATTTCTCGGGATTTGTTTCTTCTGTAGGATGGGGGTTAAAAACTATCTGAGGCTCTTGTGGTTCAGTTATTTCCTCTTTGTTATTGCCGGAATTTTCATCTGTTGATTCAATAGAAATGCCGGGGTTTCCGTGCTGTCTGTTAGTGATAAAATCAATGCTTGTCCATATAAGTGCAGCTGCCGCTATAACAGCAAGCACAGCTATTAAAATATTTTTCCACGTATTTTTCATTTTTCACACCTCAGAAGTTTTTATTTTGCCAAGGGATCAGTATTTAATGAGATATCTGTCGATTTCCCACTGTGAAACCATAGTGCTGTATGAATGCCATTCAGCTTTTTTACCTTCGATATATTTTTCGAAAACGTGTTCGCCTACAGTTTCTTTTATGAAGGGGTCTTTTATACTTTCGTTTATAGCTTCCTCAAGAGATTTTGGGAGCATTTCTATGTTGTTTGCCTTTAATTCTTCTTCTGACAGGTCATAGAGGTTAGCGTATGTGGGTTCAACAGGCTTAAGGCCTCTCCTGATACCGTCAAGACCTGCAGCAAGGCAGAGTGCCATTTCAAGATAAGGGTTGCATGAGGGGTCGGGGCTGCGCAGCTCTACACGTGTTGCTTTTCCGCGTGCAGAAGGTATACGGAGAAGACTGCTTCTGTTGCTTACACTCCAAGAGATATAAACAGGAGCTTCATATCCGGGAACAAGACGTTTGTATGAGTTTACAAGGGGATTTGCAAAAGATGTGATACCCTTGATGTGTTCCATAACACCTGCGATGAAAGAGTATGCGTCTTTGCTTAAGCCTAATTCATCATCTGGGTCATAGAAAGCGTTTTTGCCGTCTTTGAAGAGCGACATATTTGTGTGCATACCGCTGCCGCAGATACCGTAAACGGGTTTGGGCATAAATGTTGCATGAAGTCCGTGATGTTCAGCAATTGTTTTAACAACATATTTGAAGGTTACAACGTCGTCGGCAACGTGAAGAACTTCGCCGAAACGGAAACCGATTTCGTGCTGACCGTCAGCACATTCGTGGTGAGATGCTTCAATTTCAAAGCCGATTTTTTCAAGTGCGAGGCAGATGTCACGTCTGCAGTTTTCGCCCAGGTCAATTGTACCTAAATCGAAATAACCTGCTTTGTCTGCAGTTTCTGTTGTGGGATTACCGTTTTCATCACGTTTGAAAAGGAAAAATTCGCATTCGGGACCAACGTTGAAGCTGTATCCCATATCTTCAGCTTCCTTGATTACCTTTTTGAGAATGTTTCTGGGGTCGCCCATAAAGGGAGTGCCGTCAGTTGTATAAACATCGCACATCATACGTGCAGTTTCATTTCTCCAGGGGAAAATCGCAAATGAATCAAGGTCAGGTTTGAGGTACATATCAGATTCTTCAATTCTTACGAAACCTTCGATTGAAGAACCGTCAAACATACATTCGCCGTCGAGAGCTTTTTCAAGTTGTTTTACAGTAATGGCAACATTCTTCGGTGTGCCGAAAACATCGGTAAACTGGAGTCTTACAAACTCAATTTCTTTTTCTTTTGCTATGCGGAGGATATCTTCTTTTGTGTATCCCATAAATCAAGCTCTCCTTTCACTATGAGCAAGGGTTTTATTTATGGTATTAATTATACCATACGGTCGTTTTTTGTCAATGAATAAAAATACAAGTATTGGCTGTATTATTATTAAGAGTATTAGTTATAATTACATATAATTCACAAAAAATATAGAAATTTTGTAATATAAACACTTTAAAAATCTATCAACATATGTTATAATACTTTGATGAATACCTAAAAATCAATTTTATCTGAAAAGAAATACAAATACGGTATAATTCAGAAAGGGAGAATTGTTATGTTATTTACACAGGAAGTCGGCATAGATTTAGGAACTGCCAACACACTTGTATTCGTAAAAGGTAAAGGAATAGTTATCAGAGAGCCTTCTGTTGTTGCTGTTGACGAGCGTTCAAATCCGCCTAAAGTTGTTGCAGTCGGAACAGAAGCAAAGGAAATGATAGGAAGAACTCCCGGCTCAATTGTTGCAGTGCGTCCTCTTAAAGACGGCGTTATTGCTGACTTTGATATCACATCAGATATGCTTAAAGAATTTATCCGCCGTGCAATCAGCGGTTCTCCTTTCTCAAGAGCAAAGGTGAGAATCTGTATACCTTCAGGTGTTACAAGCGTTGAAAGACGTGCAGTGCACGATGCTGCAAGAAGTGCAGGTGCAAAATATGTAAGTCTTATTGAAGAACCTATGGCAGCAGCTATCGGTGCAGGTCTTCCCGTAAGAGAAGCAAAGGGCAGCCTTATTGTGGATATCGGCGGTGGTACTGCGGAAGTAGCTGTAATTTCTCTCGGTGATATTGTAACATCACGTTCTGCAAGATGCGGCGGCGACAAACTCGACGAAGCAATTATTGCACACATCAGAAAAAAATATAATGTGCTTATCGGTGAAAGAACTGCAGAAGACATAAAAATCAACCTCGGTTCTGCTTATCCCTATGAAGACGAGGGCACAATGACAGTAAAGGGCAGAAGTCAGATTGACGGTCTTCCCAAGCTTATCGAAATTTCAGCAGACGAAATCAGAGAAGCACTTGCTGATTCAGTAAGCCTTATTGTTGAAGCAATCCGTTCTACTCTCGAGAAAACACCGCCTGAGCTTGCCTCTGACATTATCGACAACGGAATTATGCTTACAGGTGGCGGGGCACTTCTCAGAGGACTTGATAAGCTTATTGCCATTGAAACAAAAATGCCTGTTCACATTGCAGAAAATCCCCTTGATTGTGTTGTAAACGGTACAGGTATCAGCCTTGAATCAAACACTCTTAAATAAAAACTGAAAGGAAGGCTTCTCAATGGGAGAGTTTTTCAGAAGTAAAAAATTCAAAATTCTTGCCTGTGTTGTGGCGGCTCTTCTGCTCGGTACGGTTTTTGCGGCACTTTCTCACAACGGTACTTCTCCTGTATCATCAGTTTTGGGTGCAGCATTTTCACCGGTTGAACGTTTTTCTTCCTTTGTGGCAGAAAAAACAAACGGCTTCGCTGTTAATTTCCGTTCGTCAGCCTCTTACGCTGACAGGGTGAAAGAACTTGAAGCGGAAATAGAAAAATATCAGGTTCAGCTTGTGGAATTTGAACAGACAAAGCAGAAAATTGCTGTTTATGAAGAGTTCCTTGATGTCAAGGAAGAAAACCCTGATTATGAGTTTGAAGATGCTTCAATCATTGCAAGAGATTCAGCGGATATGTATTATTCTTTTGTTATAAGCAAAGGAACAACAGCGGGAATTGCAGTCAACGACCCTGTAATTTACGGTAAACACCTTGTAGGTGTTGTTTCAAGCGTCAAGCTTAACACAGCCGTTGTCAAAACAATTCTTGACCCTGAACTCAACGCAGGCGCATATGATGTTCAGAGCCGTGAATACGGTTATGTAACTACAAATAACGAACTTTCCGCAGAAGAAAAGTGTATGTTACCGGGACTTAAGAGTTCAACATCTATTACAAGCGGTTCGGTTATCTGCACTTCAGGTATCGGCGGAATTTATCCCAAAGATCTTATTATAGGAACTGTTGAAGAAGTGCTCAACGACACACAGACAGTTTCGGTATATGCTGTAATTAAACCGGGAATTGCAATTGCCGATTTACAGGATGTTTTTGTAATTAAAAGCTTTGACGGACAAGGAATAACAACTACAGACTGATATATTCAGATTTTGCTGAAGGAGGTGAGTAATAATGATAAAAGAAAATTTTCCTATTTACGTCAAACGTATAATTCTGGCAGTTATCATTGTTCTCGCCGCAATTCTTCAGAATACACCGGGAGCTTTCCCGCAGTTTTTCGGAACAAATGCACTGATACTTATACCTGTAGTGATTTCTGTTGCTATGTTTGAAAGCGAAACCGTAAGCCTTGCTTTCGGGCTTGAAGCGGGAATTCTGTGGGATATTGTAAGCGTAAGAGGTCATTACTTTCATTCCGTAATTCTTTGCATTGTGGCATTTTTTATTTCAATGCTCGTCAGAAGAAGAATAAGGAATACGCTTTTCAGCTCAATGGTATTTACCTTTGCAACTGCATTTATTCATAATACATTGTATTGGGTGTTCTTTGTTCTTATTCCCAACCCTCAGGGTGCAATGGGAGTGTATTTTACATTCTATCTGCTTTCTTGTATATATACTTTGATTGTGGGAATAGCAGTTTATCTTATAATCAGACCTGTAGAAAGAGTTTTCAAAGTCTGATTTTCAGAAAATTCAGCAAGGGAGGTGCTGCAGAATGCGTAAATTGAATAACAGAGATTATGCAATTATAGGCGTTTTTGCGCTTGTTTTCCTGGCATTTATCGTCCGCTTCGGATATTTTCAGATAGTAAAAGCTGATGAATATGCCAATGCAGGCAAAAGCGTTTCTTCGCGTTCTATAGCAGTTAAATCTACCCGCGGTGAAATTCTTGACAGAAATGGTTATCCGCTTGTTACTAACCGTCAGGGTAATGCGGTTGTTTTTGATTTGTCAAACAAATTTCCTACCTATGAAGAACAAGAGGAAAGAAACAGAATAATTCTTCGTCTTATAAACCTTTTTGAAAAAGCTGATGAAGAATGGGTTGACGAGCTTCCGATTGAGGTTGATAAAAACGGCAATGTTGTTTTCGAAAAAGACAGAGATGAAGACATTGAAGAGATGAAAAGCCGTGATAAACTGAACCTTAACAGCTATGCAACGGCGGAAAACTGTCTTGATGCTCTGGTAGAAAGATACAGCCTTCAGGCTTATTCAAAAGAAGATGCATGTAAAATTGCATCTGTATGCTACGAGATGTTTCTTAAAAGCTTCAATGCATCAAATCCGTATATATTTGCTGATGATGTTTCAGATAAGCTTGTATCAATCATAAAAGAAAACAGTGTTTTTCTTCCCGGTGTTGATATAGAAATAACAACATACCGCGAATATGCCGATGGCTCAATTGCTCCCCATATCATTGGTATGACAGGTGTAATCAGCGCAGAAGAATATGAAGATAAAAAAGACACCTACGGTATGACTGATATTATCGGTAAAAACGGTATAGAGCTTGCCATGGAAAGCTACCTTAAAGGTAAAAACGGTCTTAAAACATACTACAGTGACGCATCTGGCGAAACACGAGTGGAATATACAGTAAACCCTGAACAAGGTAATAATATTATCCTTACTCTTGATTATCATCTGCAGAAAATCACCCAGGAAGCCGTAAAAAACTGCCTTGAGAATTCTGAAGGTGACGGTACTCCTCCTGCAGGAAGCGCAGTTGTGATAAAAGTTAAAACGGGTGAGGTTCTTGCAGCAGCAACCTATCCCAGTTATAACGTAGAAACTTATAATAAAAACTATAAAAAGCTTGCCAAGAATACGGCGGCACCCTTGTGGAACAGAGCTTTCCTCAGCACATATACTCCCGGTTCTACAATGAAACCCGCAATTTCAATTGCAGGTCTCGAAGAAGGGGTCATTACAAGTAAAGACGGTACTTTCTGCGACAGTACCTACAAATATAAAGATATTACTCTCGGATGTACAAGTGCACACGGTTTTATGGATGTTGTGTCGGCAATTCACTATTCATGTAATATTTTCTTCTATCAGCTCGGTGAAAAGCTCGGCATTTCAACAATGAACGATTACCGTAAGCTTCTCGGCTTCGGCCAGAAAACAGGTATTGAAATTGAAGAAGCTGTAGGTACTCTCGACAGCCCATCATATCGTCAGACCTTAGGTCAGGAATGGTATCCCGGTTTTACTCTGCAGTCTGCCATCGGTAACGCAGGTGACCAGGCAACACCTATTCAGCTGGCTAACTATTGCGCCACAATCGCAAACGGCGGCACAAGATATAAATGTACACTTATAAAATCTATAAAATCTTACGATTATTCAACAACTATTCAGGAAAATGAACCTGTTGTTGCAACAAAGACAGGAATTTCAAAGAAAACCCTTAACTATGTCCGCGAAGGTATGCTTAGAGTTGGTACTTTAGGTTCCTGTAAAGATGTATTCAGCACCCTTCCTGTGAAAGCAGCAGCAAAAACAGGTACATCTCAGGTTGAAAAGGTTATTAACGGAACAAAGAAAATCTGCAACAACGGTTTCCTTATAACTTATGCACCATATGAAGATCCCGAAATAGCAGTATGCGTAGCTCTTGAAGGTGCAGGCTCAGGTGCTTCTGTTGCACCTGTGGCAAGAGATATTTTTGCTTATTATTTCAATGAAGATAAAGATGCAGAAGTGCCTGCAGAAGGAACAGATGAGGAAGAACAGGATGAAGATTATGAACAGATTCCTGAAACCGAAGTGCAGAATAACGATTTAATTCAATAAGGAGAATCTTGATGGGTATTTTTAAAAAATTCAGCCTCGGGCTGAAAAAAACAAGAGAAAGTATGGCAGGTGCCATTGAAAATATGCTCCATAGCTACAAGGATATTGACGAGGAATTGTACGAAGACCTTGAAGAAATTCTTGTAATGGGTGACGTTGGTGTTGTAACAGCATCAGAAATTGTAGAAAAACTCCGCGAAAGAGTTAAAGAAAAAAATATCGGCACACCTGCACGTGTTAAAGACCAGATTAAAGAAATTGTTGCTGAAATGCTCAAAGGCGAAGAAGAAATGAGCCTTATTACAATGCCCTCAGTAATTCTTGTAATCGGTGTTAACGGCGTTGGCAAAACTACTACTATCGGCAAAATGGCAGCAATGTACAAAGCACAGGGCAAAAAAGTTATTCTCGGTGCGGCTGATACTTTCAGAGCAGCGGCTATTGAGCAGCTTGAAGTATGGGCAGACAGAGCAGGTGTTGATATAGTAAAACATAAAGAAGGTGCAGACCCTGCGGCAGTTGTTTACGATACAATTCAGGCAGGTATTGCAAGAAATGCAGATATTATTATCTGCGATACTGCAGGCAGACTTCATAACAAGAAAAACCTTATGGACGAGCTTGCGAAAATTTACAGAGTTATTGATAAAGAGCTTCCGTATTCTGACCGTGAAAGTCTGCTTGTGCTTGATGCAACAACAGGTCAGAATGCAGTTAATCAGGCAAGAGAATTTAAAAATGTTGCCGAAATTACAGGTATCGTGCTTACAAAGCTTGACGGTACTGCACGCGGCGGTGTTGTTCTTGCAATCAAAAACGACCTGAGAGTACCTGTTAAATTTGTAGGTGTAGGTGAACAGATTGATGACCTTCAGCCCTTCAGTCCGAAAGCATTTGCAGAAGGACTTTTTGATGCTGAAGTAAGCCACGATGACGACGATGAAGAAGATGAGGATTAATTAATGGATTTTTTAATTGCCACTCATAACAAGAAAAAGCAGGCAGAAATGCAGAGAGTTTTAGCACCTCTCGGAATTAATGTGAAAACCGCCGCAGACCTTGGAATAGAACTTACAGAAGTTGAAGAAGACGGAACAACCTTCTGTGAAAATGCAAGAATAAAGGCACTTTCAGGCTGTAAAGAAAGCGGTTTGCCCTGTATTGCAGATGATTCGGGAATATGCGTTGATTATTTAGGCGGCGGCCCCGGAATTTACTCTGCAAGATATTCAGGCGGCGATGATGAAGATAATAACGATAAGCTTCTCAAAGAGCTTGAAGGTGTGGAAAAAGAAAAAAGAACTGCACATTATGCCTGCAGTATTTCCTGCTGTTTCCCTGACGGCAGAGAAATTACAGCTGAAGGCAGATGCTACGGATATATAGGCTTTGAAAGACAGGGCACAGGCGGTTTCGGTTATGACCCGTTGTTTATTACAGAAAAAGGCTGTTTCGGTGAATTGACTCCCGATGAAAAAGATGAAATCAGCCACAGAGGAGTTGCCCTCAGAGAACTTAAAGAAAAATTAGAATCGGAGAATTTAAAATGACAAGTAAGGAAAGAGCAAATTTAAGAGGTCAGGCAAATTCGCTTGAAGTTTTGTATCAGATCGGTAAGGGCGGAATTAATGATGCATTTATTGAGCAAACTAAAGCCGCACTCAAAAAACGTGAACTTATCAAACTTAAAGTGCTTCTTGAATCTTCACCCATATCTCCCCGTGAGGCAGCAGATGAAATTGCTGAAAAAACAGAATCTGAAGTTGTGCAGGTTATCGGTGGTTGTATGATTTTCTATAAATACAACCCTGAGCTTCATCAGGATGAAAAAAAGAAGAAACCTGCAGCAAAAAGACTTTCTGATATCAAAGGAAAAAGAAAATGAAAATAGGTCTTTTCGGCGGCACGTTCAACCCTGTGCATACGGGACACGTAAAGCTTGTTGAAAATTTCAAAGAAAAACTGAACCTTGATAAAGTTTTTGTAATCCCCACAGCACAACCGCCTCACAAAGAAGCGAAAGAACTTGTGTCAAGTGAAGACAGAATCAATATGTTAAAACTTGCTTTCGGCAACCTTGCCGAGGTGAGCGATATTGAAATTTCACGTGGCGGAAAAAGTTATACATTGCTTACACTTGAAGAACTGAAAAAAATTTATAAAGATGATGAGCTTTATTTTCTTGTGGGCTCAGATATGCTTCTCAGCTTCAGAAGATGGTACAGATGGGAAGATATTCTGTCTATGTGCACTCTGTGTGCTACAGACAGAAACAATGAAGAGAGCTGCAAGGAAACTGACTCTGACTTTTTTGAGAAAATTATTTTCTGTGATTTTGAAAAAACTGTTGTCAGTTCAAGTGAAGTCAGAGAAAAGCTTGAAAAAGGAGAAGATGTTTCCCATCTTGTTCCCGAAAAGGTTCTGAATTATATTAAAGAAAAAGGTTTATACAATGCTTGATACAGAAAGAAACGAAGAATTCAAAAAACTGATTAAAGAAAGACTGAAAGAAAACCGATATATTCATTCTCTTAACGTGGCTGATTCTGCAAAAGAACTTGCACACAAGTACGGTTGCGATGAAGAAAAAGCATATACTGCAGGACTTCTTCACGATGTGATGAAAAACGCAAGTGATTTTGAGCAGTTGAGTGCAATCGATAAAGCGGGTATGAGCCTGACAGTCTGCGAAAAAGCGAACAAAAAATTATGGCACGCAGTTGCAGGAACAGCTTTTCTGAAAACAGAACTGAATATAGAAGATGAAGATATACTTAATGCCGTAAGGTATCACACAACGGCAAGAAAAAATATGTCAGCGCTTGAAAAGGTGATTTATGTTGCCGACTTTATTTCAGCAGACCGAGATTATCCCGGAGTGGAAGAAGTAAGAGATGCTGCAGGGGAAAGCCTTGAAAAAGCGATGATGATAGGTCTTGAATTCTGCATTCACGAAATTGTGGAAAGAAAACAGATTCTTCACCCTGACAGCGTGGATGCATATAATGAAATAGTCATTTCCGACAGAGGAGGTTTAAATATATGAAATACGAAGAACTTATAAAAAATATCGTTAAAGTCCTTGATGAAAAGAAGGCTGAGGATATAAAGGTTATTGAAACTGCAGAGCTTACTATAGTTGCAGATTGTTTTATTGTGGTAAGCGGTAATTCAAGCACACATGTAAAATCTTTGGCAGGCGAAGTTGAAGATGCTCTTGCAAATGCAGGTGTTGAGCCTGAACACATCGAAGGCAGAGCAACAGGCTGGATTCTTATTGACTACGGCACAGTTGTTGTTCATATTTTTGATAAACAGAGCCGCGAATATTATAATATTGAAAGACTCTGGCAGGATGCAAGTATAAAAACTGCAGAAGAAATTCTTGGTTAATTGATTTAAATTAGGAGTTGAAATAAAATGAACTATGATTTTAAAGCCGCTGAAAAGAAGTGGCAGGACAAATGGGAAGAGTCAGGTGTTTTCCATGCAGTAGACAATTCTGAAAAAGAAAAGTTCTATGCTCTTGTTGAATTCCCTTATCCCAGCGGTGCAGGTATGCACGTTGGCCACATCAAGGCTTATTCAGGTCTTGAAGTTGTTTCCCGTAAACGCAGAAAAGAAGGCTATAATGTTCTTTTCCCCATCGGATTTGACGCATACGGTCTTCCTACTGAAAACTATGCTATCAAAACAGGCATCCACCCCAGACAGGTAACTGATGACAATATTGCAAAGTTCACTTCACAGCTTAAAAGAGTAGGCTTCTCTTTTGACTGGGACAGAGTTGTTGACACAACTGAAGAAGGTTACTACAAATGGACACAGTGGATTTTCCTTAAAATGTTCGAAAACGGTCTTGCTTTCAGAGACAAAACTCTCGTAAACTACTGCCCCTCATGTAAAGTTGTTCTTTCAAATGAAGATTCACAGGGCGGCAAATGTGATATCTGCCATAACGATATCGTGCAGAAATCAAAAGACGTTTGGTACTTGAGAATTACTGAATATGCAGACAAGCTTCTTGAAGGCCTCGATGGTGTTGATTATCTTCCCAACGTAAAACTCCAGCAGGAAAACTGGATTGGTAAATCAACAGGTGCATTCGTAAACTTCAAGGTTAAAGATACAGACGAAACATTAAGAATTTACACAACACGTCCCGATACACTTTTCGGCGTAACATTTATGGTTATGGCTCCCGAGCATCCCATGCTTGACAAGTATCAGGATAAGATTGAAAACTTTGCAGATGTTGAAGCATACAGAGCAGAATGTGCAAAGAAAACAGAATTTGAAAGAACACAGCTTGTAAAAGATAAAACAGGTGTACGTCTTTCAGGCTTTGTGGGCATCAATCCCGTAAACGGTAAAGAAATTCCCATTTTCATTTCTGACTATGTTATGATGGGTTACGGTACAGGTGCAATTATGGCTGTGCCTGCACACGACCAGAGAGACTACGACTTTGCAAAGAAATTCGGCATTGATATCATTGAAGTTATCAAAGGCGGAGATATTGAAAAAGAAGCTTATACAGGCGACGGTGAAATGGTCAACTCTGATTACCTTAACGGTTACACAGATAAAAAGTCATCTATCGCACGTGTGCTTGAAGAACTTGAAAAACAGGGTATCGGCGAAAAAGGTGTTCAGTATAAAATGAAAGACTGGGCATTCAACCGTCAGAGATATTGGGGCGAGCCTATTCCGATTGTGCATTGTCCCGATTGCGGAATGGTTGCAGTTCCTTATGAAGAGCTTCCGCTTCTTCTTCCCAAGGTTGAAAACTTTGAACCCGGTTCAGACGGCGAAAGCCCCCTTGCAAAAATTGATTCTTTCGTAAACTGCACTTGTCCCAAATGCGGCAAACCAGCAAAGAGAGAAACAGACACAATGCCTCAGTGGGCAGGTTCATCCTGGTATTTCTTAAGATATATCGACCCCCACAACACAGAGTGCTTTGCAGATATGGAAAAACTTAAATACTGGGGACAGGTTGACTGGTACAACGGCGGTATGGAACACGTAACACGTCACCTTATCTATTCCCGTTTCTGGCATAAATTCCTCTATGATATCGGTGCAGTTCCTACATCTGAACCGTATGCAAAGAGAACTGCACAGGGTCTTATCCTTGGTCCTGACGGAGTTAAAATGTCAAAATCAAGAGGCAATGTTATTGACCCCAACGATGTTGTTGATGCTTTCGGTGCAGACGTGCTTCGTACATACGTGCTCTTCATGGGCGACTACGAAAAAGCAGCACCCTGGTCAGAAGACAGCGTAAGAGGTTGTAAGAGATTTATCGACAGAGTATGGAATCTCCAGACAATGCTCACAGACGGAGATGAATATTCAGAAAAACTTGAAGTTTCTTTCAATAAAACAATCAAGAAAGTTTCAAGCGATATCGAAAATCTTAAATACAACACTGCTATTGCAGCACTTATGACACTTCTTAACGAAATTTACGATGCAGGCAAAGTTACAAAGAAAGAACTTTCAACATTTGTTTCACTTCTTAATCCCTTTGCCCCTCACGTTACAGAGGAAATCAACGAGATTATGGGCGGCGAAATGCTGGCAGTAAGTCCCTGGCCCACATATGATGAAGCAAAATGTGTTGATGCAACAATCGAAATCGTTGTTCAGATTAACGGTAAAGTAAGAGCAAAGATGAACATTCCTGCTGAAATCTCAAACGAAGACGCAATTGCTATGGCAAAAGAAGATGAAACAATCAAAGCAGCAATTGACGGCAAAACAATCGTAAAAGAACTTTACGTAAAAGGCAGACTTGTAAATATTGTTGTAAAATAATTTAAATGAAAAATCCCCTCTGACAAAATCAAAGATTTTGCCATCTCCCCTTGCATTTTCAAGGGGAGATTTTTTCTCAAAAATTATAGCCACACCTGAATGGTGTGGCTATAATTTTTGTTATGATAGTTTCGGAAGACTTTTATCAGGATTCTGGCATACGTAAACATAATGTTCTTCAAAGTCGTCGTAGCCTTTTTCTTCCTCTGTTAACATTGTGTCGGAATAGTTTTCAACAAGCCAGAGGTAAGTTTTGCCCTCATAATCTTTATATTGTGTTACTTTGTTATCCTGGATTGCCTGGTCAAATCGGGAAAGTCCCTCTGTTCTTGCATCGTCCCAGCTTTCTGCACCGAGAAATGTTACGGGAACAACATATTCAGGCAGTTCATCAATTCTTACATATACATCATCATAATAAGTAATTGTTGAATAATCTGCTGATACCAAAGCAGGTTTTTCACTTTCTATAAATATTACAGGTTCTATAAAAATAGTAAAAATCAACAACAATAAAAATCCGAGGAAAGTCAGTAAACAACCGCGGCCTTTCTTTTGCTTGCCTTCTTTTTCGTCATATTTTTCGTGATAGTAATCGGCTTTCAGAATATTCTTTTTAACTACCCGCGGTTTGCAGAGATGTCTGAAGTAAATTCTTCTTACAGGCCAGGAAATTATCATATCAATAAAGCCGAAACCCAGGTCAGATTCCAGACCGTAACGGGTGTGCTTTTTAATTACTTCTTTGCAATTTTTACCTTTTACTTTTAAAAGCTCAACATTGTCGCACTCACAAATGATTTTCGGATAAGCAATAAGAAAATCATTGTATGTCAGTGTTTTATCACCAAGGCTGAAAACATCAAGGTCGATGTTCACAACAGAATCAGGCTTTATATTTGTCAGCTTGTAGGTGCAGTTAACCTGCAAAGGATATTCCGATGCAAATTTCATGGCTTTTCTTGTGAGTTTTGATATGATTTTTTCCTTGAGATTGGTGGCACTGTTTTTTACTTCTTCAAAATCGCTGTCGGTAATCATATCACCTGTTATTCTCAATATCAGGTCTTTTTCTTTTATTTCAACCCATTTACATTCGTCGAATTTAATATTGAAAACGTCACTGTTTACTTCTATAGTCATCAGACTGCAGAAATTGTTTACAAAGCAGATTCTTTCGATGCCGTCTTTACTTGCCGATAATATATCATCAATTGTTGTGCCGAGAATTTCAGCAAGTTTTTCGAAAGTATCCATTCGCGGAATTGCCTGACCGTTTTCCCATTTTGAAACAGCTTTATCGGATACATCCAATTCTTTTGCCAACTCTGATTGAGTCAATTTCTTTTCTTCACGCAATTTACAGATGTAGTTTCCGAACTTGTAGTTGTTCATTGAATCACCTCACGAAACAATTATACATTATGCTTACCCCCGAAAGCAAGAAAATGGAGGTAGAATAAAAGTAGAAATTGATTTTCGCTGACTTTTAAGCAAAAAACATCCTGAAGTAACGCCGAGCATTGCTTCAGGGTGTTTTTATCTGCAGAAAATTATTCCATAAGTGATTCAACAAGTTCAGTTATTTTATCAATATCTCTCCATGTTGAGGGGTCAATTTGTGTGGGATAAATTTCAATGTCAAATTCATCTTCCAGAGTGTTGAGAAACATAACAAGTGCGAGAGAATCAAAAACCTCGTGGTCGAGCAGGTCAATGCTTTCTCTTTCTCTTAAATTTTCAATTCCGCTTATTTCTTCAATAATATCTAAAATTTTCTCTTTCATATATATTCCTCTGATAATTTTTTTACGTCACGTTTTCCGTTTGCAGTAAGGGGAATGTCATTTATAATACGCACCTTCGGGCACATATATAACGGAAGCTTTGACGATAATTCTTTTTCAATGCTCTGCACATCGGTGGAGCAGTTTTCTTTTATTTTCACAAAACCGAAAATACCTGTCACATCGCCGTTTTTGTTTCTTTTTGCAACAACGCAGGCTTCTTCAACTGAATCAATTTTCAAAAGATTCGATTCAATATCTGTAAGCTCAATTCTGTAACCTTTATATTTTATCTGGTTATCTTTTCTGGATTTATAATACAGAAGTCCTTTCTGTCTGTAGGCCAGGTCGCCTGTAAGATAAGCTTTTCTGCCATCATATTCAATAAAAGCTTTTCTGCCGTAATTATTCAGATAGCCATCTGCAACACTTGCTCCCGCTATCATTATTTCTCCTGTTTCACCATCGGGGAGAGGTGATAAATTTTCATCGCAAATGATAATTTCCACATCTTTTTTCGGAGAGCCGATTGAAATATTTTCTTCAAGTACACTGTCTTTTGTAAGAAGAACAGATGTTACTGCAAAGGTACATTCTGTGGGACCGTAGCTGTTTATTATTTTAAGGTCAGGAAATCTTCTGAAAAGTTTCTGCACGGTTTTTGTTGAGAGTTTTTCTCCGCAGAAAAGAATCGTATGAAGCTTTGGTAAAAGTTCAGCTGAAAAACTTCTGTCAAGCATCAGCAAATCGGCAAAAGATGGGGTGAAAACAGCAATTGTTGCACCTGATTTTTCAAGTCTTCTGAAAATTGATGAAAAATCAAAGCCTGAAATATCGCCGATAATAAAATGTTCGCTTCCTGTTACAAGGCTTAAATAAAAATCAGCAACAGACAAATCGAAAGAAAAATTAGCCTGATTGAGAATAACTTCTTTTTTACTGCCGGTAATTTCCTTTACCCATTTTATGCAGGAATCCAGGTTTGAATATGTTACCTTTACTCCTTTTGGCTGACCTGTGCTGCCGGATGTGAAAATCATATAGCAGATGTCATCAGGTTTCAGGGAAATCTCATTAATTTCTGTCTGAACAGGCCTATTCATTATTCTGTTTATTTCATCAGATGAAACTGTTTTACAAAAGGTTGTTTCAATATCGCCGAAAATAAGTGAAGGCTCAGCCTGATTTATAATATCAGAAACTCTTTCTTCCGGAGTGGATGAATCTACGGGAATATAAGTGATTCCCGCAAAAGAGCAGGCAAGCATACAGGCTTTCATATATACTTCCTTGTGCCCGTAGACAATAACATTGCCGTCTGTTTTTTTGCTTAAAAGATATCCGTATATGTTGCATACAAATTTATATAACTCGTTATAGCTGAAGGTCTGACCGTCATCCTGTGTGTAGGCAGCAGAAGCGCCTTCTGTTCTGAGTGTGTTTAAAATTACATCAAAAATCATACAGTTTCTCTTATTTCGTCTTCGGGAATCAGGCTGTAATCGTACATTACTTTTGAGTGGTTGTTAAGTATCAGTTCTTTTTTGATTACTTCTTTTGTTGCTTTGTTTGTTATTGTTCTGTACACCTTGCTGTTTCTGTGGAAAACACCTTCTTCGTCTTTTGCAAAGTGGTGGTCTTCTTCAGTTATTCTGTATTTGTTCTCAAGGGGCACCATACTTCTTATTTCGCCGTTGAGCATTTTATCATCAAGCCATACTCTGAACTGAATAGGATGGTCTGTTGTGTTCTTGAATCTGTAGTCAAGGGCTTTGTAGCAAACAGAAGTACCTGTTCCGAAAGGAACACGTCTTTTTGAATCGGGGAAAAGAGCGTCAGAATGATGGTGAAGCTCAGTAACCTCAAGAGGAGTATGCAGAACAAGCCAGTGAATCATATTAGCCATCTGGCAGATGCCTCCGCCGTAGCCTTTAATCATTTTGCCGTTACTTATCATGAGGCCTTCAAGATAACCTTTTTCTTTCGTAGCTCTGCCAACCATATTCCAGAATGAAAATTCCTCACCGGGCATAACAACTGCACCGTCGAGTTTTTCGGCAGCAATTCCGAGATTAACAACTTTGTTTCTCTGCAACTGCATATCAACACCGTGAAGTTCGCGTAACATAAGCTTTGTATCGCTTTTCCATATGTACTCGAAATTGTTTTTGTCAAAATGTTTGCAGAATTTTCTGCCCTGAAGAAAATCTTTAAAATCTTTTTTCTTCGATTCCTTGAAAATAGAAATTTCAAAGCATACGGGGCCGTATTCGCAAAAAAGCTTTCTTTTTCCCATTTATAATTCCTCCTACGAAAGAAATTTAAGTCGATTTTAGCACAAAAATGCAGAAGTGTCAACAAAACAAAAAATCAGGCAGAAATTGCCGGGTATCCACAATGCAGAAACCACCGATAACGCTGTTGCGTATCGATGGCTTTTAATGCATTATTATGCCGTAAGTTCACATTTTTAAAAATACTTTCTTATGGGAAACCGGAGAAGATATCTGCCGGGTTTTAATTATTTCTCAGCATAAATTATTCTTCTTAATTCAGAATCGACCACAAGCAAGTCTTCGTAATTTGAAGTGATTCTGTCTCTGAAAACAAGTCTTGTAATCCACGGGTGATTTTTTATTGTAACTGTCAGAGTGTGAATGCCGTTGTCATTTGAGGAAATGAGTGTATCTTCAAGCTGACTGAATGAAAACAAATCGCAGTTTTCATTAACGTATCTCGGCACATCTCCGTAGTTTTCTCTTGCACCGCCGAGAGTTACACAAAAAAGTTTTCTTTTTTCATCCACGAACAGAGTAGGTCTGAAGCCGTAATAATAATCGGGTTCAAATCCGTTCAGAAGAATTTCCCTGTTATTTTTTCTTTCCTCTATATGCTTTACAGCATCAGAAAGGTTATATTTTATAGTATCGTGCCAGTTGATGCTGAGTTCTTCGCTGCAGTCGCAGCACAGTTCGCCGTCGCGGAATTTTTTTCCTCTGTTGAAGCCGCCGATTTTTTCTCCGCAGAAATCGCAGGTTTTTTTCTTGAATAATCCCATAATATAGCTCCGAAATATAAATTATGGTTATATTATAACTCTGATAATGCTAAAAATCTACACTTTTATAAAATTTCGTTTTTTGTTTTTTAAATTCTTTTTGTACATAAATATAATTTAATTATGGACAATTATGTATAATTTGTGTATAATTGAACTATATGTGTAAAAAGAAAGAACAGTGTGTTTTTTTGGAGAATATTATCTGAAAAGGAGGGGAGAAAAATGCTTGAATACAGTCTGTTTACCGACAATGGCTCACGGGACATCAACGAAGATTTTATCAGCGTGACTGAGGTTGACGGGAATTATTGTTTTATTGTATGTGACGGACTCGGGGGACATGGAAAAGGTGAAGTTGCATCGAAAATTGTTGCCGGAAAAATAGCGGATTGTTTTAAAAAGAATTATAACTCTCCTGACTTTTTGGATATGGCAATGAGAGAGGCGCAGAAAACCCTGGGAGAGGAACAACAAAAACAATGTGCCTTTCGTGAAATGAAAACAACGGCAGTGGTGCTGACAATTGTGAATTCTGTTGCAAGATGGGCTCATATCGGAGACAGCCGACTTTATATGTTTTATAAATCAAAGCTTAAAGAAAGAACACTTGACCATAGTGTTCCGCAGATGCTTGTACTTGCAGGTGATATAAAAGAAAAAGAAATCCGCTTCCATCCCGACAGAAATAAACTTCTGCGGGCTATGGGAATTGAATGGAGAGACACTCCTTTTGTTGTTTCGGAAGAAGTGAATCTGAAAGAAGGTTTTGCGTTTCTTCTCTGTACAGATGGTTTCTGGGAATTGACAGATGAAAAAAGGATGAGAAAGCTTCTGCATAAAGAAAAGAATGCGGTTTCGTGGTTAGATGCAATGAAACAGGTTATAGCAGAAAACGGTTACGGCAGAGATAATGATAATTGTTCTGCAATTGCCGTTACTTTTTAAGGTGATAATATGAGTGAATCGTTAGTATATAAGTTTTCCTCGAAAATACATCAGGGTAACAGAGAAGAACAACAGGACTACGTTTGCATCGAAGAAAAAAACGGTGTTCTTCTCAGTGTGGTATGCGACGGAATGGGCGGACTTGAAAACGGTGCTGAAGCCAGCCGTATTGCCGCAGAAAAATTAAGTGATTTGTTCAGGAAAAAGGATGAAACAAAAAATATTCCGGATTTTTTTCTTGAATGTGTTGATATAATGGATGAAAGTGTTTATAACCTTTCGATAAAAGAAGGCAACCGTACTGCAACGGGAACAACAGTTGTTACTGCTTGTGTTAAAGACGACAATCTTTACTGGATGTCAGTAGGCGACAGTCGGTTGTACTTAATAAGAAATAATGAAATCGAAGCCGCAACACGTGATCATAATTATTTTATGGTGCTTGAAGAAATGCAACGCAATAATATACCGGAAGAGTTATGTATAGCAGAGGAAGAAAAAAGAGGAGATGCGTTGGTAAGTTTTATAGGAATGGGCGGCATAGAATTGATGGATATAATTTCTGAACCGTTCAGGCTTATGAAATCCGATAAAATTCTTCTTACCTCAGACGGATTGTACAAACTTTTGTCTGAAGAAAAAATCAAAGAAATTATTCTGGCAAATGACGATGTTGATGTTGCAACTGATAAATTAATTGAAGCAGCATTAAGCGTACCCGAAAATTATAAAGATAATATATCAATAGTATTAATAAGTATGGAGGAAAAAATATGAAACCGGTAAGATGTGATAATTGTAAGTTTTTCTATGATGCTGAAAAATACGATGAATGTCCGCATTGTCAGACGGGGTTCAAAAATCCTTCTGCAGATGCAGTTATTCAACCGGATGTGAGCAGAAAAATCAATAAAACAAATAAACAGAGCCTTTCCAAAAAGGCAAGGGCTTTCCAGGAACCTTCTGCAAGAGATATTTTTTCGGATTCATCTATGGAAAAGAAGGCACCTCAGAAAGTAGCTCAGGGTAATCCGGAAGCAGAAAAACCAGAGCCGCAGAGCTTGCGCAGTGCAATAAACCAGGTTGCAAATTCTGCACAGGCAGCACAGAAAACAGTTGCTATTTATAATCTCCCCAATGATAATGACCCTGTTGTGGGTTGGCTTGTATGTATCAAAGGAGAATACATAGGCGAAGGCTTTAAACTCAAAGCTGGCAGAAATAATATCGGACGTACACTTTCAAATGATATTGCTCTTGCAAAAGAAACAACAGTTTCAAGAGAGAGACATGCGTCTGTTATTTATGAACCGAATAAAATGCAGTTTTTCCTTCAGCCGGGGGAAAGCAGCGGACTTACATATCTTAATGATGACCTTGTTATGACAGTTGCAGAGCTGAAAATTTATGATAAGCTTTCTCTTGGTGAGAGCTCATTTGTGTTTGTGCCTCTCTGCGGGGAAAATTTCAACTGGAACACGTATATAAAATAAAGTCTTACCCGTTTTGATATATGAATGGCGGGATATTTTGCTGAAGATGAGTGGTGTGTGGAGATGAACGTAAGGTGTAACGGATGTTTTGAAATATATGACAGTGAATTTGGTTTGTGTCCGTTCTGCGGATGTTATCCGGGATGTTCTGCACACGAAGTTTATCATATCAGCCCTGGAACAGAGCTTGTCGGCCGCTATATTATCGGTAATGTTCTCGGTTTCGGCGGTTTCGGCATAACATATAAGGGCTGGGATAAAAAGCTGGAAACGGTTGTTGCCATAAAAGAGTATTATCCCGGTGGAATTGTCAACAGACCTCCCGGAACACAGGATGTTATTGTTGTTTCTTCAAAAAAGAAAGCTGAGTTTGATTACGGGCTTATGCGGTTTATTGATGAAGCGCGTAACATGGCACAGTTCAGTTCACACAGAAATATCGTAAATGTTTTTGAATATTTTGAAGCGAACAATACGGCATATATAATTATGGAGTTCCTGGACGGGTGTACCTTAGGACAGTTGATGGAAGAAAAAGGTCCGACCCTTTCTCTCGATGAAAGCATTGAAATTGTGCTCAATGTAGCCGAAGGACTGAAGGTCGTTCACGGAAAAGGGATCATCCACAGAGATATAAGCCCTGATAATATTTATATATGTAACAACGGTAATATAAAATTAATTGACTTCGGTGCAGCGCGATTTTCTGCCGATCATTCAAATAATTACACCATTATTCTCAAACCCGGTTTTGCTCCGCCTGAACAGTATGAGCAGATGAGCGTTCAGGGTCCGTGGACTGACCTGTATGCTTTAGGTGCAACTCTATATTACCTTACTACAGGACAAAAGCCGGAAGAATCTACTGACAGAAAAATTAAAGATACTCTTACGGAACCCGTAAAAATCAATCCTGCCATACCTTTACACATTTCTGATGCTATAACGAAAGCGATGGCACTTGAAGCACATATGCGTTTTGATTCGGCTGAAAGTTTTGCAATGGCTTTACGTGGTGAAAAAAGAGTAGTTTCGGTAGTTAAGGAAAAGAAAATAAAAAAGACAGGACAGATTGCAGGGTTATGTGCCGCTTTTGCACTTGTGGTTGCAGTGGCAGTTATTTTTGGTTTTGTGATAAAAGACAGCCGGATGATTGCAGACCTGGATGAAGCAGCAATTACAGTGTGGTACGAAGACAACGGCAATGAAAAAGAGAAACAGATTTACGAAGAAATTGTAGAAGAATATTGTGAAACATATGACTGCATTCAGGTTGACCTGGTTGGAATTCCTGCTGATGAATATAAAAGCAGAATAAGAGAAGCTTTGCACAACAATTCAGCACCGGATGTGTTTGAAAGTAGTGGGCTTTCGGATTCCGATTTGAATTATGCAGGAGAACTTTTTGATGTAGTGTATCCTTCAAGAGCAGAAGACAGCTCGTTTTTTACAAAGCTTTTTAATAAAGGAAGCCGTAAAGATTGTCTTTTCTTAGAGAATTATGAGGATGTTTTTGCTTCCGGAAAAAAACTGCCTCTCGGATTTAATACGTCTGTGGTGTATATCAACAAGAGTCTTGTTTCTGTAACAGATATTCCTGAAAAGATAGTGTCTTACGACCAGCTTCAGAGGCTTATCGGTGAAGATGAAACAATTCTGGTAAATGAAGAATTAATCGGTGATTTTGAGCAGATTTTTGATGCGGATGTGTCGGGAAAAATTAAGCAGGGAAGCAGGGAAATGTTCATAAACGGCGAGGCTCCTGTATATTTTGCTGATACTTCAGAATTTTTCGAAATAAGAAATATGATATCTATGGACAAGGGTATTCCTGCAGTAGTGCCGATAAAGATTGCAGAAATGCAGATATCTTTTTCTTCTTTCTGGAGCGTTTCCCAAACTTCGTCGGAAGATGAAAACAAAGCAGCGGAGGCTTTTCTTTCGTTTATGCTTTCTGATTCGGCACAGAACAAACTTTTTTCAGGAAACAGTACGGAAAAGGCATTGCCTGTTAACCGTAGTGCTATGAAAACTTTTGCAGATACTCATAAGGATTTTGATTTTATTTTAAAGGAAAAGAATAATTCTATATTTGCAGGTGATAAAGATGAATTATGAAGGTAACAGCCAACAAAGAGAAAGATTTTCGGGTGCAGTTCAGGGTGCAGGTGTAGCTGCAGGTAAAAGACGTTGTATGGGTTGTATGAAGTTATATAATATAAATAACTCATTCTGCCCTTATTGCGGTTTTGCAGCTGATTCCGGTGCAGAAAAACATACACACCTTTATCCCGGAACACTTCTGCTGGGAAGATATGTGGTAGGTAAAGTAATCGGCTGTGGCGGATTCGGTACAACTTATCTTGCCTGGGATAATATTCTGCAGAAAGAAAGAGCAATTAAGGAATATCTTCCCAGCGACCTTTCTACCCGTGCAGAGGGACAGACAAGGATCACTGTTTTTACAGGAGAAAAAACGAGACAGTTTGCAGACGGCCTTGCAAAATTTATAGATGAAGCAAAAAAACTTGCACAATTTAACAGCGAAGAAGGTATTGTTAAGGTTTATGACAGCTTTGAAGAAAACAATACCGCATACATTGTTATGGAATACCTTGACGGTGAAACGCTTTCGCAATATCTTGCACGGGTAGGAAGAATTCCCGTTCAGCAGGCGATTAACATTCTTTTTCCTGTTATGGAATCTCTGGACAGAGTACATTCATACGGAATAATTCACAGAGATATTGCTCCTGATAATATTTTTCTTACTAAAGACGGCCAGGTAAAACTTATCGACTTCGGTGCCGCACGTATTGAAACGTCAAGCTACAGCAGAAGTCTTACCGTTATTGTAAAACCGGGCTATTCAGCAGAGGAACAGTACAGAAGCCGTGGTGAACAGGGCAGACATTCTGATGTTTATTCGTTGGGTGCAACACTTTATAAAATGGTAACAGGTGTTACGCCTCCCGATGCACTTCAGAGAAGGGCTCATATTGAAAATAAAAATAAGGACCTGTTGGAACCTGTTTCAAAGTATATAAAAGATATAACTGCAAATCAGGAAACTGCTATCTACAATGCTATGAATGTCCGTATAGAGGACAGAACAGCAACGGTAGGCGGTTTTGCAGATGAACTTACAACAAAAGAAAAGGTAAAAAGAAAAAAAGGTACTATAAAGAAGGTAGATTTATACCGTTGGCCTTTGTGGGCAAAAATAGCAGTACCGGCTTTGCTGACTGTTATTGTTGTTTGCGGTGCACTGTTCGGCACAGGCGTACTTAGTTTTCCGGGCTCAGGTGTGCCTGCAGGTAAGGTAAGCGTGCCTGATGTTGTGACATGCAGCCTTCTTGATGCAATAAAAATAACAGAAAAAAACAAACTTGATATTGGTGTTGAATATAAGATAGAAAGTGAGAAGTACGACGAGAATACAGTTGTTTTCCAGGAACCTGAAGCAGGTGAAATTGTAGATAAAGGCACAAAAATACTTGTAACTATCTGCACCGGTAAAGGTAAAGATGTTGTGCCTGATGTGGTGAACTATGACGGAAATACAGCGAAGAAAAAGCTTGAAAGAGCAGGATACAAAGTCAGAATAAAATCAGGCGAAAGTAGTTCAGCAGCACCCGGTGTGGTTATAAATCAGTCAGTAAAAGCAGGAACAGAGCTTGAGAGAGGTACTGAAGTTGTGCTTACCGTCAATGGCAGTTCAGGCGTTTCAGGCGTAGGCGGAGACGTTGTTGTACCGGGAATTACGGGCATGTCTTTTGATGCTGCGAGCAGTATGCTTGCAGAAAAAGGTATTTATCTTGCTATAAATGAAACTGTTTATGACAGTGCTTACAGCAAAAATCAGATAGTAAAGCAGTCTCCCGCAGAAGGACAAATTATAAAACAGGGAGAAACAGTAAGTGTAACAGTAAATGCATACACAGAAACGGTATACACGCCTAATGTTGTTTACAGGAGTATGTCTGACGCAGTCTGGCTGCTTCAATCAAGAGGATTTACTGTTGATATCAAATATGTGAATAAAAATTCAATAGCGGAAAATACAGTTCTCGCTCAGAATATTCCATGCGGTACGCATGTGCCTGTGGGTACGCTGATAACTATTGCAGTTTCAAAAACAAGAAAGGCAGAAGTTCCTGATGTTGTGAATATGTATTATGAAACTGCTATTGAAGAAATTACAAGCAGAGGAATTTCATGTGAAGCTTATTATAAGCACAGTTCTACTGTTGAAAAAGACAGAATCATAAGCCAGTCCGTAGAACCGGGCACTGCAATAAAGGCCGGAACATTTATAAAAATTTATATCAGCTCAGGTCCCGAATATGTTCAGCCCGAAGTTCAGCGTCTGCCGAAACCGCAGACCAAGCAGGAAATTGTGAACTTCTATAATGATGCGGTAAATAAAGTTAAGGAAGACGCAGTTTCTATTGACAGAAACTATTCGAAAGTAGTAACAAACGGTTCAATGAAAATACCGACTGCGATTTTTGAAGTTGCAGAAAATAATCTTGGCGGAGCAGAAGCCTTTATTAAAAAACAGATAGAAGAAAACAGCCTCGGTATGGCTACTTACAAAGGTATGCAGATTGATGCAAACTTCCCGATTTCAGGTGAAGATTTTGCAAGCAGACTGACGGTAAACGATGTATCTTCTGCAACCTGCACAGAATCAGGAGCATATTACATAATTAAAATTACAACATATCCGGATGAAAAAACGATGAATGTTGATAAAGAGCTTAGCCATAATGCCAAAGCTTTTGACCTTGTATTGCCGGAAGATATAAACAGAGCCGTGCCCGAAGAAATAAAAGAAATGTTGGGAGAGGCATCTGTGGAATATCCTGCAGGTACAATAACAGTTTCTGTCAATGCAATTACAGGTGAAGTTTTTGAAATTCTGTATGATTCAAAATGGTTGGTTAATTTCGATAATGCAGGAGTAACACTTCCCTTCGGAACAAAAACAGGTTATCGTATTCATTGGTAATTGATTTATATTTCAGGAGAGATAAAAATGTTTTGCAGACAATGCGGAAAAGAACTGAAAGATGACTCAGCTTTTTGCCCTTATTGCGGGATAAAAAGAAAAGAGGAAAAACAGCAAAAAAGCAAAGAAAAAAACATGAGAAAAAGAGTTATTGTTGTTATAGCTGTGCTTCTTGTTGCAGCAATTATTCTTTCAATTCTTTTCATCAGACATAATATGCAACTTGAGGAAATGACACAAGCTGAAGAAAAGCTTACTCAGCTTCTCAAAGAAAGCACAGATAAACCCATTGTAGAATTTGTTTATGAAGACTATGATGCTGACGGTACGTATGAAGCGTATGCTGTTGCCGGTAAAACTGCCGGCGCGGCAGACGGTGAAAAGACAGAATACTACGAAGCAGATGTTTTCTTCGTGAATGATTCCGGTGCACAGATTATTCAGGAAAGTGTCAGCGGCAAATTGAATGGTGTGCTTGATTCAAACGGTAAAATATATATCTCTCTTGAAAATATAACAGAAGATAAAACTGAAAGTTATTCTTATATTTACACTGTTGAAGAAAGCAACCCTGTTGAGTCTGAAACCTCGGGTAAATATCACGAAGTGCATCAGGAAGACGGAAAAATTCTTGCAAAAGAAGATATTAATGCGGACTTTGTTGAGATCGAAATTTCAGATAAGGTTAATGAAATCAAAAATCCTGATAACAACGAAGAACAAAAAGAAAAAATTCATGCTGAATATCAGACTCTGATGAGAGATTTTTATAATGATCCGCAAAAATATCTGAAGCTTAATAATCCTTCGGATATTTCAATAGAAAATGATACCTTTGCAATAGCAGATGTAAATGAAGACGGAATTGATGAATTGATACTTTCTTCGACAAGTGGTATTGTAGGTGAGTGGAAAACAATAATATGGTCATACGATACACAAAAAGAATCTGTGTATGAATATAATGTCGTATACCCTTATGAAGTAGAGTTTTATGAAAACAATATAATGTTAAGCAAATATGGTTATAATCGTACAAATGGAGATATGTATCCATTTGAAATATATGAATTCAATAAAGCTGAAAATAAATATGTCGTGATATTTTTAGTATATAATTCAGTGAAAGAATATTGTGAAGCGATGAACGAAGATTTTCCTGAAGAATACGATAAGGATAATGATGGAGTTGTGTATTGCTTTTCAAAAGTAAATGAGAATTATGAAGTCGAATATGCTGATAACAATGAATACGAAAGAAGAATAGCTGAATACATCTCTGACGACAAACGCATCAATATTGAGTATAAAAAGATAACTTCCGGAAACATAGAAAATATTACAAAGTCTCAGTCTTAAGGAGTACAATTATGAGTAACTACATAAACAACCCACAGTTGTTGATTGAAGAAGAAAATCTTAACCGGCTTTACCAGAAGTTGGGAGAAAAAGTTTTTAAAGAAATGCGTGATAAAGATAACAGTGTTTCTTCTCAGGCTTTTTTTGAAGGGCTTATGAATTCTGCAATGGAATACTGTGTGGAAATTACTGATAAAATAAAACTTATTGAAGCATATAACCGTGATCCGGATTCAGATGCCATCGTAAATGATGATTCTGTGATTTCTGCAGGCAAAAAATGTGGAAATTGCGGAAATATCTGCGAAGAGGATTCAGTTTTCTGCGGTTGCTGCGGATGGTCTTTTAAAGCGGATGATGACAGTGCATCAGATGCAGCAGATGGCGCACTGTTGTTCTGCACTGAGTGCGGTGCTCAGCTGGATGCAGACAGTATCTTTTGTACTAACTGCGGAAACAGAGTTGAATAATGTTTTAAGGTGGGAATGATTATGCATTGTACAAAATGCGGGCAAAAAATAAAAAACTCATCAATTTTCTGTTCTTACTGCGGATCGCAGCAACTTGAAAACCCTGAGGGCGGATTGCCGGATGTAGAGAAGATGATAAAAGAGGCTGAAGTTTATGATATTCCGTCAATAGTTTCAGCAGTTTGTGTAGTTATTCTTAATACTATTTCTTTTATGTCTTTCAGAATAACCGACATAGATGAAAATGTTTTTTATATAACAGGTTTTCCTGAGTTGATATTTGAAGTGCTTTATTTATGTGTGGTGTTTCTGGCTGCGTTCAGAAAAAGAACTCTGCTTGGAAAAGTTGTGTCCCAGATAGCGGCAATGAGCATAACTTCAGTAACAATACACTTCATAGGTTCTTTTGTCCTCAATCTGATAAAGCACTACGATGTGTTCCTGCCTCAATTGGCAGAGGGCTATATGACAGGCCATGTTGTGACGGGCTTTGTTTTAATACTTGTTTGTATTATTGCTCTTGTAATATGTAATTTTGTTTCATCAAAGAAAGATGTTACACAAAGAGTAAGGTACACAAACATTTCATATTTTTTCCTGTGTATGTATGCAGGAATACCTTTTTACGAAATAATTTCAGAATCCGTCAGGATGAACAGTGAGATTCTTGACAAAGTGGTCGGGGTAAGTGCAACAGATACACTTTTCACTCTCGATGTAGTTTTCTGTTTGTTTTCTTTTATTGTTTTTATGGTATTCTTTGTTATAGGCCTTGTTGCAGAAAAAGGTAATACAAAACTTATGTGTGCAATTTCCTCTGCAATAACTTCATTGTATATGGTTGCATATATGTTTATTCCGTTGTATAATGACAATATGGTATTAATATCAATAATACCGCGGGTGATGTTTATATGTTTCGTTGTGATGTCGGTGGTTATGATAATTGCAGTATGTAAAAAGTATTTCTGCAAGAGCAGGCAGAACAGCGGAAATATTATATAAAAATAAAAGGGTCAGAAAGCCCTGAATAAGGAGAGAATTTTATGGTATGTAACAAATGTGGAGCACTGTGTCAGGATAATACAATGTTCTGTACTTCATGCGGAAATCGTCTTGCTGCACAGCAACAGCCCCAGCAGTCTCAGCAGCAAAGCAATCAGCCGGTTTATCAGCAACCGCAGAACAACTATTACCAGCAGCCGCCTGTGATGAACGGTGGACAGCCCATGCAGTACCAGACGCAGAAAACGGAACCGGTAACATCAATCGGCAAATATCTTTTGTGGTGGCTTATCGGTCTTATTCCGTTGATTGGTTTTATTCTGACAATTGTTTTTGCTGTTGATAAATCAGATATGAACAGAGCAAACTTTTTCAGGGCACAGCTTATTATTATGGCAATAGGAGTACTTCTTGGTATTCTTTCAGTTTTTCTTGTTTTATCAGCCGGTGTAGGCATATTGAACGAATTTTATGATGTTTTTGATGCAATCGAATATCTTGTTTAAGTTAACAATGGTGAAAGCCGTGTTATAAATATAAAAAGGAGGTCAAGAAAAATGAGAATTTGTCCTAATTGTGGCAACAACGTTGATGATGGAGTAGCTTTTTGCAAAAATTGTGGCTGTAATATAATGAATATGGGTGCAGCACCGCAGCAGCCGATGTATCAGCCTTACCAGGATCCGTACGATCATACTAACGAATTTTCTGCACAGGATGTTTCAGATAATAAAATTTTTGCAATGCTTCCGTATCTTCTCGGAACAATCGGTATTATTATCTCTCTTCTTGCAATTAATAAATCGGAGTATATCGCATTTCACATCAGACAGAGCCTGAAAATGACTATCGTGTCTATTCTTCTTTCCATTCTTACTGTTGTTTCAGCTATCACAATTATCGGTCCTTTAGTTTGTCTTATCTGCACAGCAATTCTTTCTGTAATAAGAATTATCTGTTTCTTCAGAGTGTGCGCCGGCAAGTCAATGGAACCGCCGATCGTTTGCAAACTCGGTTTCCTGAGATAATTAATGTGATTACATAAAATAATGAGCTGTCTTGCGTTTGCAAAACAGCTCATTATTTTTTTATCTTATTGACCCTACTGTACGAGGATAGAGTATCACATCGCGTATGTTCTGTATTCCGGTAACATACATAAGAATTCTTTCAAAGCCCAGACCGAATCCGCTGTGAGGAACGGAACCGTATTTTCTCAGGTCGAGATAGTCAGCATAATCATCAAGATTCATATTTCTCTGTTTCATTGCGTCAACAAGTTTGTCATAATCCGCTTCTCGTTCACTGCAGCCGATAATTTCTCCGACTCCGGGAACAAGCAGATCAGTTGCGGCAACAGTTTTACCGTCAGGATTCTGTTTCATATAGAAAGATTTGATATCTTTCGGATAATTGGTTATGAACACAGGTTTGTTGAATACTTCTTCCGTTATATATCTTTCGTGTTCGGTCTGCAGGTCGCATCCCCATTCAACGGGATACTGGAAATCCTTGTCTGCAGATTTGAGAATCTCAATTGCTTTTGTATATTCAAGGACGGCAAAATCCTGAGTAAGCAGATTTTCAAGCTTTTCAGCAAGACCTTTTTCAAAATGCTGTGCGAAGAATGCGATTTCATCAGGACATTTTTTTATTGTTTCAGAAACGATATATTTTATCATTTCTTCTGCAATTTCTATGATATCTTCAAGTTCAGCAAAAGCAACTTCAGGTTCTACATGCCAGAATTCAGCCACGTGACGGGGAGTGTTACTTTTCTCTGCTCTGAAAGAGGGGCCGAAGGTATAGATTTTGCTGAAAGCCATTGCAGCAACCTCGCCCTCAAGCTGTCCGGAAACACTGAGTCCCGCACGTTTACCGAAAAAGTCGTCAGCATAATATTCTTCGGCTGAGTTATATTTTTTGTTGTAGCCGATTGTTGTTACCTTGAACATTTCACCTGCACCTTCGCAGTCACTGCCCGTAATGAGCGGTGTGTGTACATAAACGTAGCCTCTTTCCTGGAAATAGCGGTGTATGGCATCGGCCATAACCGAACGCACTCTGAAAATTGCGTTAAATGTGTTTGTTCTTGTTCTTATATGTGGCATTGTGCGGAGAAATTCCAGTGTGTGACGTTTTTTCTGTAGCGGATAATCAGGGGGACATTTGCCGAGAAGATGGATTTCTTCTGCCTCTATTTCAACTCCGCCCTGACGGGATTCCACAGCTTTACCACATACCCTGACAGATGCACCAAGCTTCATTGTTTCCGGGTCAGGGTCAGCAAAGCGACCTTTATCGATAACAATCTGGAGATGTTTCAGCGTGGTACCGTCGTTGATTTCAAGGAAAGCCATATTCTTTGAATCACGTGCGGTTCGTATCCAACCGCAGACAGTAACATTTCTGCCGAGATAGTTTTCTTTATCTGATGTGATTATTTTTATATCGGTGTGTTTCATCAAAGAACTCCTTTTGGGACATATACTTATATTATTGGTATTAATGTGCGAAAAAATAAGCTGCTGTGAAAACAGCAGCTTGAAATGTTTATCAGAATGCAATGGAATCTGCTTTAGCAATATCCCATTTTCCTTCGCAGAGATTTGCTTTTGCATCTGTAAGTTTTGCATCAACATCTGCTGTTGCAAATTCTTCAGCGGGAACAAAATCACAGAAGCCTGTTGCAATGCCTGCATAGTAGTTGCCCATTTCTGAGAACTTGCCGAGTGTGATGTTTTCAACAAGAGTGATGTAATAGATGTGCCAGTTTGTTACTACTTCGCCGTATGTATCAATCTTTGAACCGTTGATAACTTTTGCTTTGGGGTTAACTGCTTTAACACCAAGTTTGAAAGCATCAAGGTAAGCATCATCGTCTGCTGTGAATTTAACAGTAGCATCGCCATTTGTTGCAGCAGCTATACCTGCAAGGCAGTAAGCTTCTTCATAGTTGGGATAGAAGCAGTGGAAGTTTGCTGTTGCTTCAAGCTTCTTGCTTGGGTCGAGACATACAAAAACGATGTTCTGATAATCTTTGTTGTTTGCGAATTTGTAAACGATATCAGTAAATGCAGGATCAGTTGAAAGAACAACATTACATCCGCTTTCTTTTACGCAGGAGATAATTGCATCTTCAATTTTCTGCGGGTTATCAAGGGGAAGCTTGTTTTTCGGGATTGTACCTGCAATGCCGTATGTTTCGTTCATCTTATTGATTGCGCTCTGCTGAACAAAAGCAGCAGTGTCTTCTTTTTCATAATCCTCTGAATAAAGGATACCTATACGGATGTTGCCGGCTTCAGTGCCGTCAGGAATTGCCGGAGTGATTTCAGCATCCTGGATAAGGTCACATGATGAAAGTGCAAGCACCATAAGTGCAGCCATTAAAACAGAAATCAACTTTTTAAACTTTTTCATAAGAGAAATTACCTCCAATATTTGCTGTTCCTTGTGGGTGAACACGCATGATATAATATAGTATATATTAATTTGACGAATATTGCAATACTATTTTGTAAATTTTATTGTTTTCGGATATACAACATTTTGACTAAATTAACATAAAATCTACCGTCAAAATAACTTTTTTAATAAAAATTAATATAAAATTCGTCAAAACCTATTTACATATTTCAATCTTTGTGGTAAAATCCCATTGTAGAATAAGATAAAAGTGTAATTATCTGCATTTTTATGAGAGAGAGGTCTGAAATAAATGAAATTGTCAGTCAGACTTTTGTCCGTTCTTCTCGCGGTGACAATGATTTTCAGTATTTTTTCAGTTGTTGTTTCCGCTGAAGGAGAAGCAGCAAATGTCACGATTAAAACAGATGTTGACACGGTAGTTGCCGGTGATATAATTGAAGTAACGGTAAATGTTGCTAACAATTATTACGCTACATCAATGCGTTGGCCGGTACTTTTTTCTAATGCCTTTTTTGAATTGGTAGAGGGTTCTGTCAAAGCAACAGACGAACTGAATGCTCTCGGCGGTTCAGCAAAATGCAATGAAGCACCGGACAACACAGTTTATACAACAACATATTCCTCAACTGATTATACAGGTGTTCTTGTTCAGTGGACAGCAGCTGCTTCTGCAACAGGCATCACTCCATACAGACAGGCTGACGGTATGGAGTGCTTTACTTTCAGTCTCAGGGTAAAAGAAGACGTTAATGTCAGCGATTCAGGCAGTATCGTGATTCCCGAAGATTATCCCCGTTTCTATAATTATATATTAACGGATATGGAAGAACCTTTCTCGCCCGACAAAGTTGTTAAGTGTGAAACTCTTGTTCATAATTTTGAAAATGCAACGGTTGAATGCGTAACACCTGAGATTCTTCCCATAGAGGATTCAGGAGTTGTGCTTGATAAAGAAAATAAACTTATTAAAGGTGTAGCTTTGGGCACATTGGATAACCTTGATTCTTATGTATATGCTTCTGTGGGCGAAATCGCAATCAGCCCTGCAAAAGAAAACAGAATGGGTACAGGTTCTAAAGTCAGCCTTACACACAACGGTGTTACATATGAAACATATACACTTGTAATTGCCGGCGATGTCAACGGTGATGCATATGTGGATTATATGGACCTGATGCTTATCGACTGGTATGAAGCATACGGCGTTTCTTTCAGTGGCGCTCAGAAAATCGCAGCTGACCTTACCGGTGACGGAAAGGTTAATGCAAACGACAAAATTGCTCTCGATGCTTATCTCAATTTCGAATGTGAAATTGATCAGGCAACAGGCACAGTAGTAAATTATTGATTCAGTGGTGTTTTTCTCGTCAAGAGAATTAAAATATAAAGCATTATATTAATACCAAATTTACCATTTTAGGAGGTAAAAAAGATGGCAAAAAAAGTTCTCAGTATTGCACTTGCGTTGCTTATGGTTTTCAACGTATTTGCAGTAGCAGTATCTGCAACAGTGTGGACAACAGAAGATGCTGTTATCACACTCAAAACAGATGACACAAAACCCATGCCCGGAGATGAAGTAACTGTTACAGTTGCTCTCCAGAACAACTACAATGTTCATGCCCTTCAGATTATGGTGGCATACGACAAGAACTATTATGAAGTTGTTGGCACAGCAGACGATGCATTCACAAATCTTCTTGTTTCTGATGGTGCAAGATTCACAGGTGTAGCTCAGGCTCATCTTGATGCAGCAGCACAGGAAGCTATGTATGCAGGTCTTTATTCAGACGCACAGAAAGCACAGTATGGTCTTGTAAGAATCGGCTATGTTTGGCTTGCAAGCCTTGCATCAGATGCAGGTGAAACAGCAACACCCGTATTCACAAATGCAACAGACCTCGCTTCTTTCAAACTTAAAGTTAAAGCAGACGCTCCCGCAGACGGTAAAGGCGTAATTATGGTTGATCCCGTATTTGTTGTTGAAGAAGGCGTTGATACACCTGCTTTCGACACAAGATCAGCTACATACGTTGGTAAAGGTGCAGCTACAATTTCTGCATCAGCTACACAGGGTAAACTTTATGGTCTTCCCATCAACGTTGACGGTGCTAAATTTGCAGGTTGCGTTCACGTTGCAGGCGAAGCAGTTAAAGAAAACGACGTAGCAGCAAACTGCACAACTGCAGGCTCATACGATATGGTAACATATTGTACTCTTTGTAACGAAGAACTCTCAAGAGCAACAACAACAGTTGACGCTCTCGGCCATACAGAAGGCGCAGCAGTTGAAGAAAACAGAGTTGAAGCAACTGCAACAGAAAACGGTTCATACGATATGGTAGTTTACTGTACAGTATGTGGTGCTGAAGTATCAAGAGAATCATTCGTTATCGAAGCTCTCGGCCACACAGCCGGTGAAAAAGTAGAAGAAAACAGAGTAGAAGCAACATGTACAGAAAAGGGCTCATATGACGAAGTTGTTTACTGTACTTGCTGTACTCCCGCAGTTGAACTTTCACGCAACACAATCACAATCGAAGCTCTCGGCCACACAGAAGCAGAAGCAGTTGAAGAAAACAGAATCCCTGCAACTCCCACAGAAAACGGTTCATACGAAATGGTAGTTTACTGTACAGTATGTGGTGCTGAAGTGTCACGTGAATCATTCGTTATCGAAGCTCTCGGTCACTACTCAGGTGAACCCGTAGAAGAAAACAGAGTTGAAGCAACATGTACAGAAGCAGGCTCATACGATAAAGTTGTTTATTGTACTTGCTGTACTCCCGCAGCTGAACTCTCAAGAGAAACAGTTGTTATCGATGCACTTGGCCACACAGAAGGCGAAGCAGTAGTTGAAAACAATGTAGATCCTGATTGCGTAAATAACGGTTCATACGACACAGTAGTTTATTGTACAGTATGCGGTGAAGAACTCACAAGAGAAACAACAACAGTTGATGCACTTGGTCATACACCCGCTACTGATGCTGCTGTAGCTCCTGATTGTGTAAACACAGGTCTCACAGAAGGTTCACACTGTGAAGTTTGCGGTGAAGTACTTGTAGCACAGGAAATAGTAGAAGCTCTCGGTCATACAGAAGGCGCAGCAGTTGAAGAAAACAGAGTAGAAGCAACAATGGATGAAAACGGTTCATACGAAATGGTAGTTTACTGTACAGTATGTGGCGCTGAACTCTCAAGACAGACATTCGTTATTCCTTCACTTGGTTCAGGTCCTGCTGACTACACAGAACTCAACGCTCTCAGAGAAGAAGCAGCAGCTATCGACCGCACAGCTTACACAGATGATTCGCTCGCTGAACTTGATAAAGTCCTTGCAAAAATCACAGACGATATGAAACTTCCTCAGCAGGATATCGTTGACGGTTGGGCAGACGAACTCGAAGCAGCTCTCGAAGGTCTTACACGTGACGTATCTAAAGCAAAAGCAAACGTTCAGATCGTTCTCAATAAAGCAGCAGCTAAAGCAGACGATGTTATCACAGTAACAGTTAAACTTACAACTAACTACTATGTAACAGGCGTTCAGCTTCCCATCCTCTATGATAAGACACTCTTCGAACTCGTTGGTAACGAAGGCGGTATGTCATATCTTACATTTGATGAAAACAGCAGCTTTGTAAACGGACGTTATGACCTTAACGGTAACTCAGGTCTTGCAAACGGCTTCAAATACACAGCAAAACCTGAAAAATGGAACACAGATGATGCAAAAGCACAGTATGACTATGCTTGGATAACAGCAGCATTCAACAACAACACAAACACATCTAACCCCAACACACTTGCAATGCCTAAGGACGAAGTATTCGTTACTTTCCAGGTTAAAGCACTTGGTGATGTAGAAGACACAACAGAAGCTATCTTCATCAGCCCTGACTGGACAAAGACAGCTGAAGTTAAAGCAGGTACATTCACAATGGGTTACTCAGATACAGAAGTTAACACTAAACCTCTCACATATGTTACAACAGGTATGACATACGCTGTTGAAACAATTGCTATGGAAGGTGTTGACTACACAGGTACAGTTCAGTCATTTGCTACAAGCACAGACAATGGCGACGAACTTACAACAATCGAACTTATCGCTGACGGCGAAGTTAAATATTCAACAACAGTTGCCGGTGTTGGCACACAGAACTTCCTTATCGAAGGCGTAGAAGCTGGTACATACACAGTTAAAGTTTCTAAGAAAGACCACGCAACACGTGAATATGAACTCGTAGTAGCAGACGAAGCTATCGAAGAAGAACTTAAGATTCATCTTTTAGGTGACATTGATGGTAACGGCAGACTTATGGTTACTGACTATGCAGCTATCCTCAGACATGTTAAGAAAGCAGCAACTCTCGAAGGTTATGCTTTCACATGTGCAGATATTGATGGTAACGGCAGAATTATGGTTACTGACTACGCTGCAGTTCTCAGACATGTTAAGAAAACAGCACTTATTTGGTAATTATCTCAATATAATGGCACAGAAATAACCTATATCGTCCAAAAGGCACAAAAGCCTTTTGGACGGTTGTGGGTTTTAATAGGAGGAAATCTTATGAAAAAATTCTTAGCAATTGCATTGAGCGTAGTAATGCTTCTCGGTATTATTCCGTTTGCAGCAATGGCAGCAGAAAACACAGACTTCGTGTTTGATTTTGAATTCGATAAAACAGAAGTCAAAGCAGGCGAAGTAATC
>JAFUIO010000011.1 GCA_017468425.1 Clostridia bacterium
AGCACTTTAAAATGCGAAATTGCGTGTGCAAGAAAAGGCGAAAACCACCGATAACGCTGTCGCGTATCGGTGGTTTTTAACGCATTATTGTGCCGTAAGTTCACATTTTAAAGAAATACTTCCTTATGGGAACTCGGCGAAATCTGTCAGTTCTTTTTATCTGTTAAAGTGTTATTCTGTTATATTTTATGATTTTTGCATTTGACAATTGCTTCGGTGATATCGGTAAGTACAAGGTCGCCGTGTTGGTTATATGCTTCAATTGTGACTTCAACAATGCCGTTTTTGGAACTTCGTTTTGTAAGGTTGGTTACTGTCGCTTTGCCTGTCAAAACATCTTCAGCAAATACCGGTTTCAGCCACTCAATTTTAGTTGATTTGCCTGCAAGCAATTCTTCTCCGAAAAAATCTACTTCAAGATATTTTGCCCATACAGCCATAAAAGACATAACACCCGGTGCAATAAGCTTTCCGAAATGTGTGCTTTTTGCATATTCCTCGTCTGTGTGCAAAGGGATATTATCGTAATTCCTTGCAAAATCAAGCATTTTTTCTTTTTCAATTAAAGCAGGGGAGATGTCAACTGCCATTCCGATTTTAATATCGTCAAAATACATTTTATCACCTCGATAATAAACTGTCAATAAACTGACGTGCAATACGGGCAGATCTTCCACCTCGTGATAAAGCAAATTGTTCTGCTGACAGATCAATTTCATCTTCAGACATATTAATTCCGTTTTCTTCTGCCAGATGATGAACAATGTTAAGAAAAGTCTTTTTATCCGGCTTGAAAAAGGATACATGAATGCCGAAACGTTCAGATAATGAAACAAGCTCCTGAATGGTATCGTTGCGGTGAACATCGTCGCCTTCACGGTCAGAAAATTTCTCTTTGATAATATGTCTGCGGTTGCTTGTGGCATAAATTACAACATTATCTGATTTTGCTGTTACAGAGCCTTCAAGAACTGCTTTGAGAGCATTAAAGTTGTCGTCATCTTTAAGAAATGACAGGTCATCAATAAACAATATAAACTTCAATGGATTTTCAGAAAGTTCATTGAGTATTTCAGGAATGGCGCGAAGCTGATCTTTTCGCAGTTCTACAATACGTAATCCGTCATTCCACAACGCGTTTGCGACTGCCTTTACTGCAGATGATTTGCCTGTGCCTGCATCGCCTGTTATGAGAATGTTTGCGGCAGGCTTACCTTCAAGCAAAGCTTTTGTGTTATCTATGATAATCTGCCTTTCTCGTTCATAGTCAACCAGGTGTGAAAGCTCCGTTTTGTCAGGATTACGCACGGGAACAATTCTGTTCTGATCGTCTATATAAAACATACGGTTTTTTACATAAATACCGTAGCCGAATCGGCTGATGTTTTCGGCTCGGTGAAGGTATATGTTTTTTAATTGCAGTTTGGTGGTGGTAAAAGCGGGCAAAAAATCTGTATAATTAAGATCTTCGCAAAGTACATTCTGAGTCAGTTCTGCAACCTCCTGCAGAATATCAAGTTCGGCTTCAAGCGATTGATACATATACCCGGGAACAGACTTACCCTTGCCCACTGTTCTGACATATACATTCTCGCTGTTCGTACAAAGCTCTTTTATGTGCTCGCCAAGATTTCCGCCGTTTGCGTTATATAGAGCCGCGACAAACTCGGCATAATATGAATTCTGCGGTTCATCAAGATATCTGAGCAGAGCAAACATCACAGGATCTTTCAGTATTTCTCTAAAAATGCATAATGTGTTAAGCTTATTTTTTAATTTTTTCATATTAATTCAGAATTGCACCTGTTGCACCGCCTGAAACAAGAGAAGCATATCTTTTAAGATATCCTGAAAGCTCTTTTTTCTTCGGCACAAAATTTTTCATACGTTCATTCAGCTCGTCTTCAGGGACTTTCAGTTCAATAGTGTTTTCGGGGATGTTGATGCTTATTATATCTCCGTTTTCAACAATGCCTATAACACCGCCTGATGCAGCTTCTGGAGTAACGTGGCCTACGCAGGCACCTCTTGTAGCACCGCTGAAACGTCCGTCTGTGATAAGTGCCACGCTCTCGCCAAGTCCCATTCCCATAATGGCGGAAGTAGGATTGAGCATTTCGCGCATACCCGGACCGCCTTTCGGACCTTCGTAACGGATAACAACAACATCACCTGCAACGATTTCACCACCGTTTATAGCTTTTTGTGCTTCTTCTTCACTGTCAAACACCTTTGCAGGACCTTCGTGAACAAGCATTTTTTCGCTGACGGCAGAACGCTTTACAACACTGCCTTCAGGAGCAAGGTTGCCTTTCAGAACTGCGATACCTCCCGTTTCGCTGAATGGGTTTTCTATAGGACGGATAATATTATAATCGAGATTTACTGAATTTTCAATATTTTCGCCCATAGTTTTTCCGCTGACTGTCATACAGTCAAGATTCAGAAGATTTTTCTTTGAAAGCTCTTTCATTACGGCATAAACTCCGCCGGCCTCGTCAAGCTCTTCCATGTAAGTTCTGCCTGCAGGTGCAAGGTGGCAGAGGTTAGGTGTTTTTGCACTCATTTCATTTGCGATGTCAAGGCTCAGTTCAACTCCGCATTCGTGTGCAATAGCGGGAAGATGGAGCATACTGTTTGTTGAACAACCAAGAGCCATATCAACTGTAAGGGCATTCATAAGTGCTTCTTTTGTCATAATATCACGAGGACAGATATTTTTTCTGACCAAATCCATAACTGCCATACCGGCTCTCTTTGCAAGCTCAAGCCTTGCAGAATAAACTGCAGGAATTGTACCGTTGCCCTTAAGACCCATACCAAGTGCTTCTGTAAGGCAGTTCATTGAATTCGCCGTGTACATACCTGAGCATGAGCCACAGGTAGGACAAGTTTTTCTTTCGTATTCATTAAGCTTTTCTTCGTCAATTTTTCCTGCGGAGAAAGCACCTACGGCTTCAAACATACTTGAAAGGCTTGTCTTTTTTCCTTCAACCTTACCTGCAAGCATAGGACCGCCGCTGACAAAAACCGTAGGTATATTCACCCTTGCTGCAGCCATAAGAAGACCGGGTACATTCTTGTCGCAGTTAGGCACCATCACAAGTCCGTCAAAGCCGTGTGCAAGAGCCATTGCCTCGGTGGAATCTGCAATAAGGTCACGGGTGACAAGGGAATATTTCATTCCCTTGTGTCCCATAGCAATTCCGTCACAGACTGCGATTGCAGGAAAAACAATGGGTGTTCCGCCTGCCATTGCAACACCAAGCTTTACCGCGTCAACTATTTTGTCAAGATTCATATGTCCCGGCACAATCTCGTTATATGAACTGACAATACCGATAAGCGGTCGTGATTGTTCTTCTTCCGTTAAGCCCAAAGCGTGAAACAGACTGCGGTGAGGTGCGTTCTGAACACCACAGACTACATTTTCTTTTGACATAGAAATTTCTCCTTATCAGTTGTTTACAAGCTTATCCTCGTCACTCCAGCTATAGAGACTGCGGACTTCTTCGCCTACCTTTTCAGAAGGATGCTCGCTTGCAATTTTACGCATTGCGTTAAAGTGTACCTGAGCACCGCCCTCTGACATATCAAGTAAAAATTCTTTTGCAAATGTGCCATCCTGAATATCCTTCAGGATTTTTTTCATTGTTTTTTTAGTTTCTTCTGTGATGATTTTCGGACCTGTTACATAGTCGCCATATTCTGCAGTGTTTGAAACAGAATATCTCATTCCTGCAAAACCGCTCTGATAGATAAGGTCAACGATAAGCTTCATTTCGTGGATGCATTCAAAGTAAGCGTTTCTCGGGTCATATCCTGCTTCAACGAGAGTTTCATATCCTGCCTGCATAAGTGCTGAAACACCGCCGCAGAGAACTGCCTGTTCACCGAAAAGGTCTGTTTCAGTTTCTGTGCGGAATGTAGTTTCAAGAACACCTGCTCTTGCACCGCCGATACCGAGTGCGTAAGCCAGACCTAAATCCCATGCATCGCCAGTTGCATCCTGCTCAACTGCGATAAGGCAAGGAACACCTTTGCCTGCTTGATATTCAGAGCGTACTGTGTGACCGGGGCCTTTAGGTGCAATCATAATAACGTTTACATCTTTCGGCGGTCTGATACAACCGTAATGGATGTTGAAGCCGTGAGCAAAAGCAAGAGTTTTACCTGCTGTAAGGTTAGGCTCAATGCTTTCCTTGTAAAGTTTTGCCTGCTTTTCGTCGTTAATGAGAATCATAACAATGTCAGCCACTTTTACTGCTTCGGCACTTGTCATAACCTTTACGCCCTGGCTTTCAGCCTTTGCCCAGCTTTTTGAGCCTTCGTAAAGACCAACAACCACATCTACTCCGCTTTCTTTAAGGTTAAGAGCGTGAGCGTGTCCCTGTGAGCCATAGCCGATTATTGCCACTGTTTTGCCTGAAAGCTTTTCTAAGTTACAATCCTTTTCATAAAATATTCTTGCCATAATTATTACCTCTTTCTTTATTATAAATTTATTACTTGTCTGATAGTTGTGCTTGCCTTTTCAAGAGAAACACTGCCTGTGCGGCATATTTCAAGAATTGTGTAGTCACGCATAAGATTTATGAAATCATCAATTCTTCTTGTTGTGTCTGAAAGGCGATACATTATATATTCCTTTGAATAATCAACCGTTACTGCACCGAAAGCCTCGGCGGCATTGCGTATATCTTCGCGGTATTCTGCCTGATTCTTCATTTTGATAAGGAGCATTTCACAGTTTACTGAATTATCTTCTGTAAATTCCTTGATAGAGCATACATCAGGCAATTTGTAAAGCTGATTGATAAGCTGTTCCTTTGCTTCTTTCTCACCGCTGAAAACAACTGTGATTCTTGAGAATTCACTTGTTTCCGTTTCGCTGACTGTTAAGGCATTTATGTTGAACTGTCGGCGTCGGAACATGCTTGTAACTCTGTTGAGTACACCGAAATGATTTTTCACAAGAACTGCTATTGTGTATCTGTTCATTGTTCTGCCTCCAATTCAACTATAATATCGTCCATACTTCCGCCCGGCGGTAACATAGGAAGAACGAACTCGTCTTTGTCAATTCTGCAATCTACAATATACGGTCCGTCAGACTTGAATGCTCTTGCAAGTGCATTGTCAAGCTCTTCTACTGTTTCTGCTTTTTCACCGTCTGCACCGAAAGCACGTGCCAGAGCGGGGAAATCAGTTTTTCTGCCTAATACGGTGTTTGAATAATGCTTGTTATAAAACAAGGTCTGCCATTGCCTTACCATGCCGAGAACACCGTTATTCATAATGAGAATAACCAAAGGCACATTGTATGTTACCGCAGTTGCAAGCTCCTGCAAACACATTCCGAAGCTTCCGTCACCTGTTACGAGAACACTTCTTTCTTCTGTGCCGAAAGCAGCACCAATTGCAGCACCGAAGCCGAAGCCCATTGTGCCAAGACCACCGCTTGAAACAAATCTGCGAGGCGTTCTGAATTTAAGATACTGTGCAGACCACATCTGATGCTGACCTACGTCTGTACATACTGCAGTGTTTTCACCCAGATATTTGTTGAGAGTATTAATTGCATTTCTCGGTGTAAGGCTTTCTCTTTTATCAAGGTGATTTTCTTCTTCCCTTCTGAAAGAATCAACCTTTTCTGCCCATTCATTTTTCTGACTTTCTTTAATTAAAGGCAGAAGCTTCTGCAGAGTAAGTTTCACATCTCCGCGGAGTGAACAGACTTCTTTTACTGTTTTTGATAACTCTGAACCGTCAACATCAATGTGTATAATTTTTGCACCTGTTGCAAATTTTTCGCGGTTTCCTGTTACTCTGTCGTTAAAACGCACACCAAGGGATACAATAAGGTCTGCGTTGTGCATTGCCATGGAAGAAGCGAAATGTCCGTGCATTCCCTGCATACCTAAAAACTTCGGATGGTCCGTAGGTACACCTGAAAGTCCCATAAGTGAGCATCCTATAGGTGCATCAATTTTTTCTGATAAGGATAACATTTCTTCTTTTGCGTTTGCTGTTATCAGTCCGCCGCCGAAATAGATAAAAGGTCTTTCAGCTTTGTTTATAAATTCTGCAGCTTCTTCAATTCTTGAAGCTTTGGCAGGAGAGGGGGTTTCCGGTTGCACAGGGCTTTCTTCTGTGTATTCACATTTTGCTGTCTGAACATCTTTCGGTACATCGATGAGCACCGGTCCCGGTCTTCCTGACTTTGCAAGCTTAAATGCTTCGCGGATAGTGTCTGCCAATTCTGTAACATCGCTTACAAAATAATTGTGCTTTGTAATGGGAAGAGTAACGCCTGTAATATCAATTTCCTGAAAGCTGTCAGAGCCTATCTGTGTTGTGGAAACGTTTCCGCATATTGCAACCAGGGGGATTGAATCAAGGTAAGCCGTAGCAATGCCTGTTACAAGGTTTGTAGCACCTGGGCCTGATGTGGAAATTACAACTCCCACCTTGCCTGTTGTACGTGCATAACCGTCTGCTGCGTGGGCAGCGCCCTGCTCGTGAGCCGTTAAAATATGTTTTATTTCTTTTTCGTGAGTATAAAGGCTGTCATATACATTCAGGATTTGTCCTCCGGGATATCCGAAAACTGTATCGCAGCCTTGTTCAATTAATGTTTTTACAAGTATATCTGCGCCTGAAAGGAGCATAATTCTCACTCCCTTTTAAGATTTTTTGCAATAAATTCACCGCATTCACTGCAACCTACCTGCGTCTTACCTTCGCTCATAATGTCTGCTGTACGCAAGTCTGCATCAAGAAACGCTGACACTGCATTTTCAATTGCATCTGCTTCTTTTCCCATATCAAAGCTGTATCTGAGCATCATTGCAGCAGAGAGAATTGTACCGATAGGGTTTGCAATATTTTTACCTGCAATGTCAGGTGCAGAGCCGTGTATTGGCTCGTAAAGACCGCAGGAGGTTGCGCCGAGGCTTGAAGACGGAATCATACCGATTGAGCCTGTAATCATAGATGCCTCATCTGAAAGAATGTCGCCGAACATATTCTCCGTTACGATAACATCAAACTGTGCAGGATTTTTTACAATCTGCATTGCACAGTTGTCAACAAGCATATCGGAAAGCTCAACATCAGTGTATTCTTCCGCCAGACGGTGCATAACTTTTTTCCAAAGACGGCTTGAATCAAGAACATTGCTCTTTTCAACGGAGCAGAGTTTTTTATTTCTCTTTCTTGCAGTTTCAAAACCGATTCTGCCGATTCTTTCAATTTCCGATTCGGAGTAAGAAAGAACATCTGTTGCGGTGTCATCAACTGTTTTATGTTCACCGAAATAAATTCCGCCGATAAGTTCACGTACAATAATAAAATCAATGCCTTTTTCTACAATTTCTTTTCTGAGAGGGGAGGCATCAGACAGTTGCTTCCAGATTTTTGCAGGTCGGTTGTTGGAATATACACCCATTCCTGCACGAAGGCGGAGCAGACCTTTTTCAGGTCTTTTGTCGCCGGGAACATTGTTCCATTTTTCACCGCCTACTGCACCTAAAAGCACACTGTCGGATTTGAGACATTTCTGAAGCTCACTTTCGGGAAGGGGGTCACCGTATTTATCAATAGCACATCCGCCCATATCCACATCGGTATAATTAAATGTGTGACCGAAAATTTCGCCTACTTTATCAAGAACCTTCAGTGCTTCTGCCACAATTTCAGGACCTATTCCGTCGCCGCGGATAACTGCAATATTTTTAGTCATTTTTTTCGCCTTCTTTCAGGGACTTAAGAAGTCCGCCGTTTTTTATAATATTCTGAATGAATGGAGGGAACGGCTGGGCTTTGTATGTTTTGCCTGTGGTAATGTCTGTAATAATACCTGTGTCAAAATCTACATTTACTTCGTCGTTTGCTTTGATTTCTTCTGCTGCTTCTTCACATTCAAGAATGGGAAGTCCGATGTTTATTGCGTTGCGGTAAAAAATTCTTGCAAAGCTTTTTGCAATTACGCAACCTGTGCCGCAGGTTTTTATAACAAGGGGAGCGTGTTCACGGGATGAACCGCAACCGAAATTCCAACCTGCAACCATAACATCTCCGATTTTTACGTTTTTCACAAATTCTGTATCAATATCTTCCATGCAGTGGAGTGAAAGCTCTTTTGCATCAGGAGTGTTAAGGTAACGTGCAGGGATAATAACATCTGTGTCCACATTATCGGGATATTTGAAAACTTTACCTTGTGTATTCATTTTTATGCCTCCTTGTATTCAGTGATGTAGCCTGTCAATGCACTTGCAGTGGCGGTGTGAGGAGATGCAAGGTAAACTTCACTTTCTACATGCCCCATACGTCCTACAAAGTTGCGGTTTGTTGTGGCAATACATTTTTCGCCTGCTGCTAAAATTCCCATGTAACCGCCAAGGCAAGGACCGCAGGTGGGTGTTGATACAATAGCCCCTGCATCAATAAATGCGGTATACCATCCTCTTTCCACACATTCGCGGAGAATCTGCATTGTGCCGGGAATAATAATGCATCTCACACCATCTGCAACCTTTTTACCGTTCAGAATTTTGTATGCTGTTTCCATATCTTCCATTCTGCCGTTTGTACAAGAGCCGATAACAACCTGGTCGATTTTAATTGAGCCGAGTTCATTTGCAGGATGCGTATTTTCAGGAAGATGCGGACAAGCAACAACGGGTACAATTTTGCTTAAATCTATGTCAATTTCCTTTTCGTATTCTGCATCTTCATCTGCTTCAAAAATAACAGGCTTTCTTTCGCATCGGTCTTTCATATATTCTTTTGTAACCTCGTCAACAGGGAAAATGCCGTTTTTTGCACCTGCTTCAATTGCCATATTGCATATGCAAAGTCTGTCATCCATTGAAAGATTTTTAACTCCGTCACCTGTAAATTCCATACTCTTGTAAAGTGCACCGTCAACACCGATTTTGCCGATAATTGTGAGAATCACATCTTTACCGCTGCAGTTTGACGGAAGCTTACCCGTAAGATTGAATTTAATCGCCGATGGTACTTTGAACCAAGCCATGCTTGTTGCCATACCTGCTGCCATATCTGTTGAGCCCACACCCGTTGAAAAAGCACCTAAAGCACCGTAAGTACAGGTGTGGCTGTCTGCACCGATAATGCAGTCGCCTGCAGTTACAACGCCTTGCTCGGGGAGAAGTGCGTGTTCAATGCCCATTTTGCCTACATCGTAAAAATGACTTACGCAATGTGAACACGCAAATTCACGGCAAGTTTTTGACTGTTCAGCTGCTTTTATATCTTTGTTCGGGACAAAGTGGTCAAGGACAATTGCTACCTTATCTTTATCAAAAACTTTTTCAAATCCTGCTTTTTTAAATTCATTTACCGCAACGGGAGTTGTAATATCATTACCGAGAACAATGTCAAGTTTTGCATTTATCAGTTGCCCTGCTACCACAGTGTCAAGTCCTGCGTGATGAGCAAGGATTTTTTGTGTTAAAGTCATTCCCATTACTTTCAATCTCCTTTTGTCATATTGTGGAATGCACTCAGAAGTGCATTTGTACTGGCTTTGATAACGTCTGTGTCTGTACCCGCACCCCAGAACATTCTGCCGTCTTCTGTTTCAAGGCCGATATAAGAAGCGGCAACGCTGTGAGAGCCCTGTCCCTGCATACTGTGCTGAGTGAAAACCTGCAGAGTATATTCTTTTTCTGTGTATGCTTTGAGTGCATTGTTTACGGCACTCAAATGTCCGTTACCTTCTGCTTCAAGGTCAGTATCTTCTCCATTCTGAGAGAATGTGATTTCGATTTTAACTGTATCGTTTTCACGCATAAAATCAAAATATGAAATGGAAATTGGCGTTTCATCATAGAGATAATTTGCCTTAAAAATTTCAAAAACTTCATCTGCTTTAAGCTCTCTGTGCTCTGTGTCTGAAATGTGTTTGCAGAGATAACTTAAATTCTCACCCATGCCTTTCGGGAGAATGTAGCCGTAATTCTGCTCTATAATGTAACCGATACCACCCTTACCGCTTTGTGAATTTACTCTTATAACATCGGCGTCATAAGTTCTGTTTATATCGTGCGGGTCAATGGGAATATAGGGCACATTCCATTGGTGAAGTTTCTTCTTTTGTCTGAACTTCATTCCTTTTGCGATTGCATCCTGATGACTGCCTGAAAATGCCGCAAAAACAAGAGAACCTGCATAAGGTGAACGCTCATAAACGTGCATTCTTGTGCATCGCTCGTAGGTTTCAACGAGCCTTGGCATATCGGATAAATCAAGCTTGGGGTCAACTCCGTGAGAATACATATTCATAGCAAGTGTTACTATGTCAACATTACCTGTTCTTTCACCATTGCCGAAAAGTGTTCCCTCAACTCTGTCTGCTCCTGCAAGGAGTGCAAGCTCTGTATCAGCAACGCCTGTGCCGCGGTCATTGTGAGGATGAAGCGAAATTGTCACGTGTTCTCTGTATTTCAGGTTTTCGCTCATGTATTCAACCTGACTTGCATAAACGTGAGGCAAGCTCATTTCAACCGTTACGGGAAGATTTATGATGACATTGTTTTCTTCGCTCGGCTCTAAAACATCAAGCACCGCGTTGCATACTTCAAGTGCATATTCAGGCTCTGTTCCCGTAAAAGATTCGGGAGAATATTCAAAGCGGAAATTGCCCTCATATTCGTCGGCTAACTTCTTTACAAGCTTTGCACCGTCAACTGCAATTTTCTTGATTTCTTCCTTTGATTTTTTGAAAACCTGCTCACGCTGTGCAACGCTTACTGAATTGTAAAAATGAATTATTGCACAAGGTGCACCTTTGCAGGCGTCGAAGGTTTTGCGGATAATATGTTCTCTGCACTGTGTCAGCACCTGAACGGTAACATCATCGGGAATCATATTATTATCAATAAGTGTTCTTAAAAATTCATATTCCGTTTCACTTGCAGCAGGGAAGCCTACTTCGATTTCCTTGAAGCCTACTTCAAGAAGTAATTTGTAATATTCAAGCTTTTCTTCAAGGCTCATGGGAATCACAAGGCTCTGATTTCCGTCACGCATATCAACGCTGCACCATACAGGCGGTTTTTCGATATGGTCTTTATTTACCCATTTGTTATATTTTTTATCTACCGGGAAATATCCCACTCGGTATTTACTTGAATCCATCATGATTTTCACTCCATTTCTGCTACTGCTTCAACTTCCACCAAAGCGCCTTTGGGAAGTTCTTTTACTGCCACACAGGAGCGTGCAGGCTTGCCTGTGAAATACTCTGCATAAACTGCGTTGAATTCAGCAAAGTCAGCCATTTCACTCAGGAAACATACTGTCTTTACAACCTTCTGGAGAGATGAACCTGATTCTTCTAAAACGGCTTTTAAGTTTTTGCAGACTCTGTGTGTCTGCTCTGTAATGTTGTTACCTTCAAGTACACCTGTTTCGGGATTAAGGGGAATCTGCCCTGAGGTGAAAACGAGATTTCCCACTACCATACCCTGAGAATAAGGTCCGATTGCCTCAGGTGCGTTTTTTGTATATACTTTCTGACTCATAATAATTTCTCCTTTATTCAACTAACTTAAAGCCTTCGCTACGAAGTGCCTGTTTGATTTCCATAACGTGTTCATAGTTTCGTGTTTCCATTACGATTCTCAGATAACATCCGTTTACACTTTCTGTGCTTCCTGCTCTTTCATGGTGAACGCTTGTAACGTTACCTCCGCAGTCTGCAATAATTCTTGAAACATCTTTAAGCTGCCCGGGTTTATCCATAAGTTCAAGCAGCAGGCTTGATGAACGGCCTGATTTCATAAGACCTCTTTCAATTACACGTGAAAGACTTGTTACATCAATGTTTCCGCCTGAAACTATTGCCACAACTCTTTTGCCTTTCAGGTTGAATTTATCAAACATCACTGCCGCTACTGCTGCTGCACCTGCACCTTCTGCAATCATTTTCTGTTTTTCAATGAGAGTGAGAATTGCACTTGCAACCTCATCATCACTTACCAATGCAATTTCATCAACATATTCTTTAACAAATTTATAAGTGTTTTCACCGGGCTGTTTGACTGCGATACCGTCTGCGATAGTAGAAACTGATTGAAGACATTCAATTTCTCCGTCTTTAATTGAGTTATACATACTCGGTGCACCTGCCACCTGAACACCGTAAACTTTAACTGAAGGCCTTATCTGCTTTACTGTGTAGGCAATTCCTGAAATCAGTCCGCCGCCACCGACAGGAACAACGATAGCATCAACATCGTCAAGTTCATTCAACACTTCAAGAGCAATTGTTCCCTGACCTGCAATAACATTTTCATCATCAAAAGGATGCACAAATGTGTAGCCTTCTTTTTCTTTCAGTTCAAGGGATTTTTGGTAGGCATCATCGTAGCACCCTTCCACAAGGCACACATCTGCACCGTAACCTTTTGTGGCTTCCACTTTTGAAATAGGTGCTGTGTCAGGCAGACAGATTAAAGATTTTATACCGTTTTTTGTTGCCGCCAGAGCAACGCCCTGTGCGTGGTTTCCTGCAGAGCAGGCGATTACGCCTTTTTCTTTTTCTTCATCAGACAGCATTGCAATTTTGTATGCTGAGCCTCTTACCTTGAAGGACCCTGTAATCTGTAGGTTTTCAGGTTTCAGGTATAGTTCACATTTGTCAGCCACGCCATAGGCACGGACAAGATTTGTTTCACGGATAATGTTTTTCAGCACCGTCTGTGCGTTAAAAACTTTGTCGAGAGTTAACATTTTCATTCCACCTTTCAGAAAATCTTATGCTTCAAGGCAAAACAAAAACCCGCCTCAAAGCTTTTAATTGCTTTGAGACGGGTGTAAATACAAATTCTGCACTCGCGGTACCACTCAAATTGCGGATATAAAAATCCGCCACCTCTTCGAAGTCAATCAACTTCTATGCACTGACGTAGCATTCACGGGAAGCGCCTACTGGGTGTTAAGCCTTTGGGACTTCCGGCTCGGAAGTGATAGGATTTTCTGCTGCATTTTATCGGGATTGCACCATCCCCGACTCTCTGTGAAACTGACTTGCAGACTCCGTCTTCGTCGTAGCCTTTAAGGTTTTCGAAGTCAATCAACCTCTATGCACTAACGTAGCATACACGGGTCACCCTACACACTTTCGCTTCAGGCTTCCTGCTCAGAAGGGAGAGGAACAAGCTCTGTATCTGCCGATTTGCACCAACCACCGGCTCTCTGGAAAATACTTGTCTTGACCATTCTTCGTCATCGCTTTGACATATTCAATTTTCTACATTTTACTCCTTTAAAGCGATGGTGTCAACGGCGTTTCGCACAAAATTCAGTAAAAATTTTTGGTTAATATTTATTCAAGTTATACAAATGAAAATGCAGCAAATTGTGCATATTTTTCCCATAACAATGTAATAATATTATATTTATACTAAAGTAAAATATAAATATAATCAAATAACTTTTCAGAAAAAAATTTTCACTAAAGTATTGACATTGGTAAAACATAGGTTTATAATACAGTTACACTTTAATGCGTAAAAGCTTTAAAGCGATAAAAATAATGGAGATGGTCTATTATGAAAAAAACACGTAAGCTTCTCGCTCTGGTATTGGCAGTTGTTTTTATCTGCTCTGCATTTACTGCGTGTAGCGGTGACGGCGGTAAAGAAGAAAACGGAAAACTTAAAATCGGTATTGTTCAGTTGGTAGAACACGTTGCACTTGATGCTGCAACAGAAGGTTTCAAGCAGGCTGTCATTGATGAACTCGGCGAAGAAAACGTTGAGTTTGATTTCCAGAATGGACAGAATGACCCCCAGACATGCTCAACAATCGCAAACCAGTTTGTTTCCAACAATGTTGACCTCATTATGGCAAATGCTACACCGGCTCTCCAGGCAGCCTCAGCAGCAACATCAGAAATTCCGATTCTCGGCACATCTGTTACAGAATACGGCGTTGCGCTTGAACTCAAAGATTTCAACGGCACAGTAGGCGGAAACGTTTCCGGTACATCGGACCTGGCTCCTCTTGATAAACAGGCTGAAATGATTACTGAGTGGTTCCCTGAAGCAAAAACAGTAGGTCTTCTTTACTGTTCAAAGGAAGCTAACAGCCAGTATCAGGTTGATGTCGTAAAAGCTAAGCTTGAAGAAAAAGGTATTAAAACAACTCTTTATCCTTTCTCAGACTCAAATGACCTTTCTCAGATATGCACAACTGCTGCTGACAACAGTGATGTTATCTATGTTCCCACAGATAATACAGTTGCTGAAAACACAGGAATCATCGACAATATCTGCGAACCTAAAAAAGTTCCCGTTATTGCAGGTGAGGAAGGTATCTGCTCAGGTTGCGGTGTTGCAACGCTTTCAATCAGCTACTATGACCTTGGCTATACAACAGGTAAAATGGCAGTGAAAATTCTCAGAGACGGTGAAGACATTTCAAAAATGCCTATAGGTTATGCTGAAACTCAGACACCCAAATACAATGCACAGAACTGCGAAGCTCTCGGTATTACACCTCTTGAAGGCTATCAGGCTATTGAAGCAGAATAATATAACTACATAATTTATTGAAGCTTTTCAAGGGAGAATGTTATGTTCTCCCTTGGATTTGTTATTAAAACATTACAAGGTGAATTAAAATGGATTTTTTAGGACAACTTTTTAACGCTTTGCCGGGCTCGGTTTCTCAGGGACTTATCTGGGGTATTATGGCAATCGGCGTTTATATCACGTACCGCATTCTCGACGTTGCCGACCTGACTGTTGACGGCTCATTTGCAACAGGCGGTGTAGTTGCGGTTGTGCTGATTCTTGACGGTTGGAACTTATGGCTTGCAATGTTTATTGCCTTTATTGCAGGTCTTATTGCAGGTTTAGTTACAGGACTTCTGCATACACTTATGGGTATTCCTCCCATTCTTGCAGGTATTCTCACTCAGCTTTCACTTTATTCAATCAACCTGAAAATTCTCGGTAAAGCAAATCAGTCTGTCAATGTTAATCAGACAGACCTGCTTGTTTCTCTCCGCTGGGTAAAAGAATTTGCTTTTCATAATCCTCTTATTACGGTAAGCGTTGTGATTGTGGTGCTTATTGCGATTCTTTATTGGTTCTTCAGCACAGAAATGGGTTGTGCTCTTCGTGCAACAGGTGCAAATCTTAATATGAGCCGTGCACAGGGTATAAACACAAGCTTCAACAAGGTTCTGGGAATTATGCTTTCAAACGGACTTGTTGCCCTTGCAGGTGCTTTCCTTTCACAGTTTCAGGGCTTTGCTGACATCAAAATGGGTCAGGGTGCTATTGTTATAGGTCTTGCTGCAGTTATTATAGGTGAAGCAATTTTCGGTAAGATTTTCAAAAACTTTGCACTTAAACTGTTCTCAGTTGCACTCGGTTCTATTATCTATTACATAGTTGTGCAGGCGGTTATCACATTAGGCTTTGATGCAAATCTGCTTAGACTTCTTTCTGCTGCTATAGTTGCTGTTTTCCTTGCTATTCCTTATTGGAAGAGACAACATAAAGCAAAGCATATGATAAAAGCCAAGGGAGGTAAGAGCCATGCTTGAAATTAAGAATGTTGAAAAAACCTTTAACCCGGGCACTATCAATGAGAAAAAAGCTCTGAACGGAATAAATCTTCATCTTAATGAGGGTGATTTCGTAACTGTAATCGGCGGTAACGGTGCAGGTAAATCCACAATGCTCAATATGATTGCAGGTGTTTATCCCGTTGACTGCGGAAATATCATTATAGACGGTGTTGATGTTACAAAGCTTCCCGAATATAAACGCGCAAAATATCTCGGCAGAGTTTTTCAGGACCCGATGACAGGTACAGCTGCAGATATGCAGATTGAAGAAAACCTTGCTCTTGCTGCAAGAAGAGGGAAGCCGAGGCTTCTCCGTCCCGGTATTACTGCAAAAGAAAGAAAAGAATATAAAGAGCTTCTGAAAATTCTTGACCTTGGACTTGAAGAAAGACTTACCGCAAAGGTGGGACTTCTTTCAGGCGGACAGCGACAGGCACTTACGCTTCTTATGGCAACGCTCAAAAAGCCGAAGGTTCTTCTGCTTGACGAGCATACCGCTGCTCTTGACCCGAAGACAGCAAAAAAGGTGCTTGATATCACTGAAGAAATCGTTACAAAAAATAATCTGACAACAATTATGATTACACATAATATGGCAGATGCAATTGCAGTAGGTAATCGACTTATTATGATGAATAACGGTAAAATTATTTTTGATATTTCAGGCGAAGAAAAGAAAAAACTCACAACAGCAGATTTGCTTGAAAAATTCAAAATTTCTGCAGGTCAGGAGCTTTCAAACGACAGAATGCTGCTTTCATAAAACAAAGATTATTTCTGAATTATCCCGTGGACGTGAATCCGCGGGATTTTGCTTTGTGGGATAAAATCAGATGATGGCAAAATAATGTTTTTTCTGTAGATAATTTTTGCAAATATTGTACGTTCCTTTTCGATAAAAATAAAGCTCAGAAATCTGCAGTTAATGAGGACTTCTGAGCTTTGGTAATTATTTGTATTTTCTTACTATTTTAAGAGTTGTTGTTTTGGGGAATTCTTCGTCGCGTACAACAATTTTATTGATGTTTTTGAAGAAAGGCATTTTACGGTTGAAATCATTTACGTCTGATTTGATTCTTTCTCTTGCATCAGGATAATCGATTTCATTAAGGAAGAATTCAGCAACAATTTTCTGGTCTTCATCGTAAACGAGAACTTCTTTAACATAATCAATTCTTGAAAGCTTATCTTCAAGTTCTTCAGGTGAAACGTTCTTGCCGTTTGAAAGACAGATAAGATTTTTCTTTCTGCCTACGATGAAAAGGAATCCGTCTTCGTCAATTCTTCCGTGGTCGCCTGTCTTGAACCACTCACCGTCAAAAGCTTCTGCAGTTGCTTCAGGGTCACCGTAGTAGCCAATCATAACGTTAGTACCTTTAACATATATTTCGCCAACGCCTTCTTCGTCAGGGTTGTGGATTTTAATTTCACAGCAATCCAGGGGAGTACCCACAGAGCCGAATTTAAATTTATCAGGTCTGTTGCAGGTAATTGAAGGTGAGCACTCTGTAAGACCATATCCGTTGAAAATATCAATACCGAAATCGTGCATTCCTTTTTCGTATTTCGGGTCAAGCCACGCACCACCGCAGATAATCATACTGAGATTTCCGCCAAGGCTTTCGTGGATTGTTTTGAAAATTTCGCGGCGTTTGTCTATGCCGAGTTTCATAAGGAAATTACTGATTTTGATACCTTTTTTGAGAACTTTTTCTCTGCCTGTTTTCTTCGCGGTTTTCCAGATTTTATCGTAGATAATTTCAACAACAAGGGGAACGCCTGAAAAATTATAGGGCTTGTATTTTTTGATATCGTTGGGGATAGTTCTGATGCTTTCGCACATATAGCCCCAGTCGATAAGGATGTATGATGAGAAAAGTGCACTTACCCAGGCATATGTGTGGTTAAGGGGCATAAAGCCGATAGCGTGTTTACCTGAAAGTACACGGCAGGCAGATGATGCGTCACTTGCGATATTTTTGTGTGTAAGCATAACACCCTTGCTTTTTGATGTTGTGCCTGATGTGTATGCAATGCAGGCGAGGTCATCGGGGTTTACTTCTGCATCAAGGAAATCTCTGTTACCGTTGTCCATTGCTTCTCCGCCTTCAGCAAGGTATTCGGGGAAGTTGTCCATACAGAAATAGTGCTGTATTTTGATTTTGGGATTTTTCTTGAGTTCTTCTGCGAAGTCGATGAAATAATCTGTGTAAACGAAAGCATCGCAGTCGCAACGGATAAGCTGGTCTTCAAGGTCTTCAAAGGGGAGCTTTGCATCCATAGGAACAGAAACATTTCCGCCGCAGAGAGTTGCATAGTAAGCAATCATCCATTCAAAGCAGTTTTCACCTACAACGGCAATTTTTTTCTGACGATCAAGTCCTTTGAGTGCGAGGAATGTGCCGAATGAACTTATTTCACGCCAGGTCTGGTTGTAAGTGCGGATACATTCATTTCTTTTTTTATCGAGGAAAACAAACTGCTTTTTGTCGCCGCCTCTTTCGGTGCCGGTAACAACTATTTCTTTGATAGTATTGTAATCAGGTATGTTCTTATTACCAAGGTTTTTATGCTGTTTTTTCATAATTCACGCTCCGTAATTTTATTCGTAATCGTTTAATTCTAACAATATGCTGTTTGGGTTGTGTTTAAAAAAGGTTAACGAAATGTTAACGTAAAAAGGCAGCTAAAGATAAAATCAGTTGTTACAAAAACTGATTTATTATTTTTTGTTCATTTATTTGTGAAGCTTTACGGTGAAAGTGCTTCCTTCACCGGGGATGCTGTCTACATCAATATCTCCGTTCAGAATATCGATAACTTTCTTGACAAGGGCAAGTCCGAGACCGTTTCCTTCTATTGAATGAGAGGTATCGCCCTGATAGAATTTATCAAAAATACGTTCCATCGTATTTTTATCCATTCCGCAACCTGTGTCAGAAATGCTGACAATTACATAATTTCCCTTTTTTCTGAGTCGGACACCTATTGTGCCACCGTCAGACGAGAACTTGATAGCATTTGAAACAAGGTTTGTCCATACTATTGAAATAAGGTCAGGGTCAGTGTCGATATAAATATCTTCTTCAATGTCAATATCAAGCTTAAGATTTTTTCTGTCCCATTCGTTTTCAAAATCAAGCAGACATTCGCATAGAATTTCGCTTATATTGCTTCTTTTAAGTACAGGAGAAAGGTTCTGTGATTCAAGCTTGCTGAGCTTGAGAATATTGCTTACAAGTTCAGAAAGATGCCTTGTGGCACGGTTCATAGATTTCGCGTATTCAATTCTTTTTTCTTCAGGCAGACCGGGCTCTGCAAGCAGATATCCGTAATTCTGTAAAACCGACAAGGGTGTTTTAAGCTCGTGGGAAACATTGGAAATAATGTCAGTGCCGAGTATTTCAGTGCTTGAAAGCTCTTTTGCCATAGCGTTTATATCTTCGTCAAGCTTTTTGAAATAACCGAATTTCTGAGGTTTTACTCTTGCAGTGAAATCACCATGTGTTATTCTCTTAGTAACGCTTAAGATTTCTTTAATGGGGTTTTCTACGAAAATTCTTCTTCTGATTTTATCGAAAATGGCAATAACTGCTGCAACGAAGGCTGTGTTGTAAAATGTGAAAATAGCTGCAAAGCGGATGTTCTCTGCAGTGTAAACGATGCCTGTTTCATTTTTAAGAAGATGAAGAAACAGAGAAACGTTTTCTGTGGTTATTATACCTGTAAGTGCAAAGAAAAGCAGATATAAAAGAATTCCTGTAAGAGCTTTTTTGCTCATTTAATCACCGCCTTGTAGCCAAGACCATGCACGGTGACAATTTCAAATTCTTCACAATGTGAAAATTTTTCGCGTAATTTTGTCATATATACATCAACTGTTCTTGTGCCGGAAGTTGTATCCACATCCCAGAATTCTTCCATAAGCTTTGAACGGCTGAATGCTTTCTTCGGATATGAAAGCATTTTGAAAATGATGTTGAATTCACGTAAAGTAAGCTGAATTTCTTCATCGTCATAATATGCTGAATGCTCTTCCGCATCAAGTGTAAGTTTGCCGATAACGATTTTTTTACTTACATCAATTTTTGCTCTGCGGAGTAATGCACCGATTCTGAGTTCAAGTTCATTAAGGTCAATGGGTTTGACCATATAGTCGTCAATGCCTATACCGTAACCTTTCTGCTTTGAAATGATGTCGTCTTTTGCCGTAACAAAAAGGATCGGGATTTCTTTGTTTGTTTCACGCACGGCACTTGCAAATTCAAATCCGTCAGCACCGGGCATCATAATATCAGAAATAACAAGATCTATATGATTTTCATAAAGAATATCATAAGCTTCGTTTGCGTTAAGAGAGCTGAAAACTTCGTATCCGGATTGCGAAAGAAAGGCTGAAACGGCCTTATTGAAATCCGTGTTGTCTTCAACTATAAGAATTTTAGCCATAAAAATACCTCCGTGGATTATTATATATCCAAGGAGGTATTTTAATATTCTGATTTAGAAAAAATAATGGGATTTAACAATTTTTAATATTTTCCTCGAACTTATCAAAAAAGTTAACTATTATTTCTTTATCTTTTTCATTTCCTCTGATGCATGCTGTTATCATCAGGTCGCCGTCATATGAAAGGATGTTTGCAGCAGCACAGGGCTTTCTTTTTGCAGCACCGCCAACCCAGACACAGGTAGGCAGTTTGTTTCCCATTTCAAGCATATAAGGGTCAATAGCACCTACGTTGCTTACGGAAAGGTTTGCGACATTGTAGAACATACTTGTTATAAACTCTGCCTGAATATAAAACATTGTTGAAAATCCCAGCTTCAATATCGGTATACCGTAAAGTCCCATAAATTTGTCCTGCTTTACTTCGGTTGTGCTTTTTACAACGGCTCTGACAGTTTCTTCCATTGTTTTACCTTTCGCTTCAACTATGCAGGGGGTAAAGGTTGTATGATTGGTGTAACCGATGTTTTCGGGGTGTTCAATATATCTGCGCAGGTCAATAGCAGAAGCTATTTCCATTTTTTCTGTTTCGGGGCAGCCGATAACATCATATGCCGCTCTTATATACGCTGCAGAAACAAGGTCGTTAACCGTTGCACCGTATTTTTTTGCTTTTAATCTTGCTGCTTCAAAAATGTTCTTCCCTATTTTTTTACGGATAAGCATTTTTCTGTCAGATTTTTCTGATTCTGTAAAAGGAAGAGAACGGCTGTATTTCGCAGGATAATTTGCGTAAAGCTTTTTCGCTGCTTTTTTGTCTTCCTTATTCATGCTGTCATATACGCAGTCATATGCTCTTGTTTTACCTGAATAAAAAACAGAAATGCTTCCGTCCTGAATATAACTGTTATAGCTTCTGAACATATTGTCAAGAAAGCTTTTCAGCCCACCGCCGTCCATACACATATGGTTAAAGGCAAAACAAAGTCTGCTCTGCCCACGGCAGGTGAAAAGTCCGATTTTAATCTGAACATTATTTTTTTCAGAAATATCCTGCAGAAGAAACTCATCTGCAGAACGTAATAAATCGGTGGTTTCTTTTACGGTCAGAATATCGTCAATATGGTAATCAGAAACCTTCCAATAAGGATTTATATGGTTGTCCACAAACCTTGAATGAAGAACAGGTGCAGATTCAATCATACAGATGAGAACAGTTTTCATCACTTCAATATCGGGTACGCAATCGTAATCAATTTCGAAGCGGGCGATTCTGTCCATCCATCTGCGGCACATATAATTCATTTTGTCGTACAACTCTGCAGGAAGTTTTTCAGGAATGGGAGTTTCGTTCCTGATTATTTCAGCAATAATTTTCTCATCGGTCAGGCCTCTTGAAATGAGTTCCTGCGACCTGAGAGAATCCTTATTTTTTTTAAAACTCATAACTATTATTCCTCTGTTATATGAGAGAAGAAGAATTCTTTTCTTTCTTCATTGTCAATAAGTTTAACAGGTTTAACCTGATTTAGGTTAGCACCTCTGCTCTTGAGTACCTGACGGTAATCGTCATAAGTGCCGTGACGAAGGAATTTAACTTCGCAGTGGCCGAGACTTCCGTTCTGAACGGCAGGTTTTGCAGAGGGGTTGTTTTCACAAAGTACTTCTTCGAAAAGCTGTGCAAATTCTTTTTCGCGGCTCTTGTCGATTTTGTTTGCAGTTTCAATAAGCATTACGTAGTGGCCGGGAGATGTGTTGTGGTCAACGTAAATGCTGTAGCCTACAAATAATTCATTGAGTTTTTCTGACATTTCGTTTGCAATGAAATCAAACGCCATCTGCGTCATTTTTTCACCGCTGATACTTGCAATCTGATTAAGTCTGTAGCAGAAAGTAACTTTCGGTGATTCGTGGTAGAATCCTGTTACGCGTATAACGTCTTCAATTCTGTATCTGTAAAAACCGCTTGTGTTTGTAAGGATAATTTCATATTCTTTGCCTACTTCAAGGTCTTTGATAGTAAGCAGGTTATCGTAATCATCTGAATCAACGGGGCGGAATTCATAGAATCCGTTATGGGGAAGCATTACGTATTCAAAAGAATCAAGTTCAAGGGGGACAGCCATAACTGCTTCTGAAGCTGCATAACCAACGTAATGAGCGGGAATGTCGCCCAGATATCTTTTGAGTTTTTTCTGATAAATTGCAAGTGCACCTGTGCCCATACCGTACATCCAGCATACGTTAGGCCAGATTCTGGGAACGATGGGACTGCAGTCAAAGCCTTTGCGGAATTCTGCGCGGAGTTCTTCTGCACGTTTCGGGTCAGGCTTAACTCTTTTTTCAAGCTTTGCACGCATTTCGGGCGGACATTCGATGTTGGGGTTAATAATACCTTTTTCAATATCATCGCAAAGCATTTCCCAGTTTTCTTCCATATAGAAAAACATTGATTCAAGGGTTGTGATGAAAATTGTGGTGAGGTAGCTTATGTTTCTTTCCAACAATGCAAAACGCAGCTTGAGGTAATGGGAATCCATCTGCGTATCATCGTCAACAAACTGCACTTCTTTTGGAGAGCTTGCGAAAACGGGGACGAAAGCCCTGAGGTTAAGCAACGGAACAGATGAAATACAGCTTACGGTTTTGCCGTTTTCAAGAGTAGTGCAGCCGATTTCCGCAGTAAGAAGACCTTTCTGAGGAGGCATCAGCTTTCCTTGCTTTCTGAAATATTTGAAAGCACATCCTACAGGTGCACTGAAACCGAAGCACTGACAAATCCATTCTGATTTTGCAGAAAGGGGAATTATCTTTGCTTTACCTGTGCTGCCTGAAGAACCTGCAAATCTGCGGTAAAAAGCGTTGGTTATAAGGCCTTTTTCACCTTTCATCATACGCTGGACATAGTCCATATAGTCAGTATAATATGACAAGGGAACGATTTTCTGATAATCTTCAATTGAGTGAACATCCTTGAAATTGTTTTTCTTACCATATTCTGTTGTTTTATTCTTTCTGATAACAGACTTCAGAACTTTTTCCTGAATTTTGTTTGCTCTTTTGCTGTAAAATTCAAGTTTTTTAAGCTCGGCAAGTCCCAGCGAAGCACTGAAAAGTGTGGGAATGTGTTTGATAGTAAAACCTTTCATTTTAACTTACCTCGAAATATATTCAGCAAGTTTACCTATTGTGTCACATTCTCTGAAAACTTCTGCATTAAGCTTAACACCGAATTCGCTGTTGATTTCTTCGCCGAGGCAGATAAGGTCGAAAGATGACATTCCGAGACCTTCTTTGATATCTGTATCTGCAGTTATTTCTTCGTCGGGTTCAACGTAGTTGAGAATAAGTTCGATTAATTTTTCCATTTTATTTCACCTTGTCTTCTTTAATATTTTTAAGAATTTCCGAAACCTTTACATCGGGATTTTCGATACCCATGACAAGTGTATCGTGGATTTTATCATAAAAATGATGAAGTTCATCAAGAGGACTGTTTACAATTCTGTATTCAAAGTTGAAATCAAGTCCGTTGTCATAAGCTCTGTGCATAACTGTGAGATAAAGAGGCTGAACGGATGAGTCGTTGTTATACCAGAAGCCTCTGCTTGTTTTTTTCATTTCTTCGCCATGGTAGGGCATGGGGAAATGAGGATGATATGAGAAAGTAATGCACTCGTATGTATAACGTGTGCCTGTTTTCATAGCCAGATGTCTGAGAATAACAGCTTCCATGGGGCTTATGTTTGAGTGCTGGAATATTTCAGTCTGAGCCTGTTCAATAACTCTTACTGCTTCTGTGAAAGTCATTTCAGGTTCAACAATATTTCTCATTGAATAGAAGTGCATTCTTACACCGCCTGATTTTTTATCAAGCAGAGTTGCACGGCGGTTAACCATAATTTTATATGAAATATCTTTTTCGTCGTTGTTGAAAGATGAAAGAGCACTTCTCATACCCATCATCAGTACGCAGGGAACAGAAAGACCTTTTTCCATACACATTTTAATGAGTTTTTCAGATGTTTCCGCATCAAGGCTGAATTTGATTGTTCTTGATTCAGGGTTTGCATCGAGAACTTCTGCTTTTCTGAGATTGGGTTTGTTCTTGTCAATTCTCTGCTGAAGAAGTCTGCTGGGACGCACATAGTCAGTGTAAATGGGTTCTGTTGTGTTTTTGATTGTGCCTTTCCAGAATTCTTTATCCTTCTTGTGCTGTTCAGATTTTTTATACTGCAATTCCTTTTTAACCATTTCGATATAACTCTTCATGGGCTTGGGATATGCAGAGCCGTGTTTCTTGTGCAGATAAATTGCAAGAGCATCGGCAAGGAACAATTTTGAAGAATATCCGTCAAATGCAAGATGATGCAATTTCATATAAATACCGTGGTAGTTGTTCTCAAGGTGCATAATTCTTATTTCATTGACAGGCTTGTCCCACATATCAATGATTGAATGAGAACGGTTTTTAAGAAATTCGTGGGCATCATCCCAGGGCATTGAAGAAATGTCTTCTTCAATAATTTCTATTTCGTGTTTATCTGCAAGATACTGATAAACTTTTTTGAACGGACGTTTTGTAAAGCGCAGACGCATAGCTTCGCATCTGTCCATAGCCTCATAAAGGGCTTCCTTCATTACTGCTGTGTCAAATTCCCCCTGCCAGTAGTAGCCTGTTACAATATTGAGTACAGGTGCATCTGTGCTGTGGTGCTCTGAAAGGTAGAGCATAAGATGTTGCGCGGGAATCAGCGGATAAGCATCTGCTTTCTTTCCGTTTTTAAGTTTGATTTCCATTATCTTTCACCTTCTGTATAATTTATAAATCAAATCAGAACTGAACGTTGTCTCTTTTGATTTTGTTTGTTGTTGTTTTGGGGAAAGGAGTTTCTCTCAGACGGAGCTTTGCAATTTCTTTTTCTGATTTTTCGCCTTTGTTTGCTTCTTTGATTTTTTCTTTGAGGTATGCTTTTACATCTTCAATGCCAAGTAAAGCAGCATATTCCATATCGGGGAAAACTTCAGCAATGATTCTGTCGTTTTCAGCGCTTACAACAATTTCCTTGATAACTCTTTCGTCTGCAAACTTCATTTCGATTTCTTCAGGAGAAACGTTTTCGCCGTTTGAAAGAACAATAAGGTTTTTAAGTCTGCCTGTAACGTAAAGATGTTCGCCGTCACCGCTGAATCTGCCAAGGTCACCTGTTTTGAGATAACCGTCTTCTGTAAATGCTGCTGCAGTTTCTTCAGGCATTTTGTAGTAACCCATCATAACTGATTTACCTTTAACCTGAATTTCACCGCTTACAATTCTTACATCAAAAATACTCTTCATAATCTTACCGCTTGAGTATTTGTATTTGTTGCTGTTATCACCTGTTGTGATTTTGGGAGCAGTTTCGCTCATGCCGTAACCCTGACGGAGAAGAACACCGCATTCTTCGTATTCGTCAATAAGTGCGGGAGAAACATATGCACCGCCCACTGCGAGCCATTTAAGGTTTTTACCGAAAACTTTTTCAGCAACTTCTCTTGCACTCAATTGAGGGAATTTTTTGCGGAGAATGTTAACTTTTCTGATAAGAGTTTCGGCAATCATGGGAACAAGTCGCATTGTTGAGGGCTGGAATACCTGGAGGCTTTTTGCCATATTGCTCATATCACCGTTAAGGCATACTGTAAGACCTTCGAGAAGAGGTTTGAAATAGTCGCTTGTAAAGCAGAAAATGTGGTGCATAGGAAGCACTGAAAGAAGAACGTCGGTTTTGTCGTTTTCAAATTCTGTGTAAGTGATGTTTGCAATAAGGTTTGCAGAAGAAAGCATAACGCCTTTTCTTACGCCTGTTGTGCCTGATGTATAAATGATTGTTGCACAATCTTCGGGATTAAGCTCGATTTCTGAAAGAGGTGCATATTCTGAATCTGCGCCGTATTTGTTATAAATATCAGCAAACCATTCAGCGTTACCCATATTAACCATAACTTTGAGCTTGCCGTATTTTTCAGCAATTTCTTTTGCTGTTTCGGCAAAGTCATCTTCGTAGAACAATGCCTCGATGTCGCCCTGTTCAAACAATGCAACAGCTTCTTTTACTGATGTGTTAGGTGCAAAGGGTACGAAAACATTACCGCTTACAAGAACACCTGTAAGAACTGTGATATATTCGTATGATGTTTTACCGACAATGGCGATGTGCATTCTTTCGGGGCAAACTGAACGTATGTATCTGCAGATTGCAAGGCTGTTCTGGTGGAGAGTGTTGAAGCTTTTTTCAACTACCTCATCGCCTACAAGGTATTTTATAAACGCCTTGTCGCCGTACATTTCTGCACTGTTGTCAATAAGATCTCGTACTGTGTGGATTTTTGAATAAAAATCAAAACTGCTCATAATTTTTTCTTTCCCTTCTTTTTTGCTGATTGAGTTAAAATTAGACCGCCTTTAGACCATTTTAAAAGATATAACAATGAGGTTAAAAAAATGTAAGTAACTTGTTAAAGTTTTGTTTACGCTTTTGCATCGATCCTTATGAAAAATAAGAGTAACAGACAAGAAAAAAATCCCTGAAGCCTTAAATCAAGGTTTCAGGGGTTTATTATGTGCTAAATTGAAATGTCTTTTATTGCAACGGCCTGGCCTGCTTTCAGGTCAAGGTGTATTTTTTTATCAGTAACAGTAATTTCTGAAATGTATTCGTTGCCGTCTGCAGTGATGTTATAAACTTTTGCTTTTTCGAAAACGGCATCAGGCACATTCCATTCACCGCTTCTGCCTTTTTCTGAATATGCTATGAAGATTCTGTTATCTTCTGTCAGAGGTAGAATTACATCGTTACCGTTTTTGAGAACGGTTTTGTTTTTGGTAATTGTTTTTGTTTTACCTGCACTTTCAACACCGTCTGAAAAAGCTGCAATGTAGTTGTCCTCGTCTTTTATGTAGCTTAATCTTTTATATCGGTTAAGATAAATGTAAGGAACGTGATGTGTGCAGAATTCTTTTATAAACAAAGGCACCCAGACATCTTTATCGTTACCGTTATTCATCCAGATATCTTCGCCGTGCATTGTTCCGTAAAAAACAGTTTTCAGAACAGCATCGTTAAGATAACCGCTGAATTGTTCAGGCTGAATGTTGATACAGTCATCAATAGTCATATTTGACATCCACCACACTGCAGGGATTCTGCCCAGAGTATGCAACGGGGATTCTTCCCAGCTTTTCGGCTCGATGTTATTAACAAAGTTTTTGTAGTATTTTGTAACAGGGTGATAGACTGCATCTGCACGCAAAGGATGTTCGCGATATGTGTATTCACTTGTAACGTCAATTCCAAGGCTCTGCACGTAATCTATCATTTTGTTTCTTGCCTCGTTCTGTGCTTCAAAGTCTGCTCTGGGGCAGAAGTTTTCTGCAATACAGAAATTGTCAAGATGAACTGTTCCTGCTTCTTTTACGGGAACTGCTTCGCAGAAAGCATCAAAGATTTTTTTGAAAAGACCGCTTTCCCAATACTGCTTATATGATGTTTTAAAAGCATCTCTGCCGTTGAAAACTTCTATAACAGCAGGTGTGCCGTCAGCATTGCGGAGGATTGCAGCTTCTTTTACAAATTCTTCGTGGGAAGGACTTGCCTTATATGCATCTGCAACATTACCATGATAGCTGATTACTGTGTTATGTTTTTTCGCCTCTGCAATAAGCCACAGAAGACTTTCTTTGGCAGTGGCATCGCATTCGCGCTTAAGGTAAGGGTTTATAACTTCCATTTCAGGGTAACAGTCATCGTGCCCGAGACCCTGCCAGCCAACAAGGTAAATGATTTTTTCTATTCCTTGCGTGATGTTGTCAATTCCTTTTATAATTTCAAGAGCCTGTTCAAAGGTGATTAACACCTGTGAACAGTTATTCTCGAAGTCGGGCTTGGCAAGGAACATTTTCATCCATAATATTCTGGAATAATCATAGTTGAATTTTACCTTATTCATAATATATCACCTTGATTTAAGTCTTTAAGCATCCTCGGAAGCAGTTGCAACTTCTTCTGGCGCATCGGCAGCGTTTTCACCTGCTTCTGCACGCTGTTTGAGCACTTCCATAACGTGGGCGTGTTTTTCGTCGGTGTAGTCCCACATAAACAGATACGGCAGCGTCATCAGTACATATCCGGCAAGGTCGAAACCGAGACCTATAATCATACACTGAACTCTTACATCGCTCATATAAAGCACATCCCAGTCGGAAGTGAAACCAACGCGATAGAAAATAAGGGGGATAATGAGAGAAACGAGAGTTGTGATGGGTGTTGTGAACCAGTTGACAATACCCTGATAAGCTTCAAGTCTTTCACCGGAAATATACATCTGGTAGTCTTTAACGCGGATGTTGGTATCCTGCTGGGCAATACTTACGGCTGCCTGAAGTACGTCACCTGCAAACAATGCAAGGAATATTGCAAGACCGCAAAGGAAATGTGTGTTGCCGAGGAAAAGAATTGCAAGGATATAAACTCCGTTTCTCAGCGCAAGAACAACATATTTGAAAATAACCATCTGTTTATATTCAAAACGCTTTCTTATCCACGGTGCAAGGAACTGACCGGGATTACCTGCCATTTTAATAAGAATTTCTGCAAGTGAGAAGAAAAGACCTGTTTCACGCCATGTGTAAATAAGAAGAATAGTTTTCATATCAAGCATACCATTGCCCAGAGAGTCGAGAAGAGAAGCAATCTGGGTAATCCACAGGTATTTGTTTTTGAAAATACCTGAAACGCAATGCCAGAAGGAGAAATATTTTTTGTTTTCGATGGGAGGCATAGGAATTCTCTCTTTGATTTTTCCAAGACCTAAAAACATAACACCTGAAGATGCCACAAAGAATATAGGAAGAAGATATCTGAACATTCCTATATCTTTGATGCCGTCGATGAACATTGCACCTGCAATTGTGGGAAGCAGAACATTTACAATGTTCTGCACAAAGTGGCTGATTTTAACGGGAATAGAGCGTACAAACAATCTTTCGTGCGGGTCGGGGCTTATGTTATCTGCAACAGACTGACTGTAGCCTACAAAGTTGAATATTGTGTAAAGCTGGAAGAGCAGATAAAGTGTCCACACTCTGTCTGTAAGCGGAAGCTTGTAAAGGGGAAGCTCGCATATAAGAATTGCAACTATAATGCACTGGATAACGTTTGCATAAGCAAAAATTTTGTATCTGCCAAGCTTTTTGAGAAGCTTCTTTCTTATCAGGATATTTCTGAAACCGCTCCAGCCGTTAGCAAGGAAGTGGGCGCCGAAAATCTTGAATGTGTTGAAACTGTTTATACCTTTCCAGCGTGTGTCCAGAATAGCAGCAATGCTGTCGGGCAGAATCGGAGAAAAGTCGAAAATCAACATCAACAGACCTAAAAGTGTAAACGTCAGATATACGGTGTTATATTTCCGTTCTATTTTAGGCGGGAGGAAACCTAAGTTTGCATCAACACCCATATTAAGAAGGTTCCAGAAGTAAGTTGACGCAATGAAGAAAACATTTATTGCACTGAATGTAAGAATGGGGATTTCATAATAATATGCAATAAGATAACATCCTGTGCCGAATGTAAGGAAATTACGCAGGTAATTGAGGGTGTAGTCACCGCCTACTGCGGCGAAGATGGAAAAATATTCTTTATATGGAACATATTTGCCTTCGGGAGGAGTGTGCCAATAGGTTTTCATCTCATTAAAAAGATTTTTTCTCTGCTTAGTCTGTGACTTTGCCATTATTTTTCCCCTCCTTCTTTTTCTGCTTCAGCTATAAGTATTTTGTTTTGCTTATCTGCGTCAGCACGTGTTTTACCGTACTGCTCTTCAGGAGCAATATTTACAACTGTTTTTTCGATGTTTTTAGGCAACCAGTTTTCACCGAAAGTTATTGCACTTTCATTTTTTGCACCCATGTAGAATTCATTGAGATTCGAACAATTATAAAAAGCATAGTCACCGATTTCTTTAACTGAATCGGGGATATACAATACGTGCTTCATACTGCTGCAATAACTGAATGAGTCAGAGCCGATTTTAAGAAGTCCGTCAGGAAGTGTGACGAGAGCAATATTCTCACACTTGAAGAATGCCATATCGCCAATTTCTTTAAGTGTTGCGGGAAGTTTGATTTCTGTCAGAATATTATTTTTGTAGAAAGCACACGATGCGATTCTCTCAACGCCTTCAGGGATTATATAAGTCAATGCTTCTTCAGGCGGTGTTTCAAATTCCTCGTTATGTGCATCGTATCTGTTATATGGATACAAAACAAGAGTTTTCATATCTTTGGTGTAAAGCACACCGTCAACAGATGTGAAATAGGGGTTATCTTTATCAACTTCTATTGATTTTAACATTTTACAGTAGAAGAAAGATGTTTCGTCTATGTATTTTACATCTTTGCCGATATAAACTTTTTCAACATATTCATCAGTATTCATTGTGAATTTACCGACTGCCACAACGGGTTTTGATGTGTCAGGATTATTTCCGTCTTCATCACGTACAAAGTCAATGTTGACTTCTTTTGTAGCTGTGTTACCGTTGAAGCCGAAAAGCACCCAGCCTTCAACAGAATAGTCACTCTCTGATTCAGTATGATATTCATATTCAAAAGGTGCTCGTGCCATTGAAACGAAAGAAATTGTAACAGACGCAGCAATGAATACCACAAGCACGATTATGAACGTTGCTTTCTGCCATGTTTTCAATCAAATCACTCCTTTAAACAATTCGGTTCTTTTCTTTCACCGATGATATAAGTTAATTATAATATAACATCTTGCATAAATCAATTATTTTTTGTGCAAAATTTTTGTATTTGTTAACCAAAATGCTTGTTTTTGATTAAAAACAATGTTAAAATCATAGCAGAGAAGAAAGAAAAAACAGGAGGATTTTTTATGACGTTTGATATCAGAGATTTTACTGCGAAAATAATTTGCGAAAAACAAGTTACAGATGCAGTAACAGACAGTGTTTGCAGAGAAAATGAATTGGAGCTTTTACTCTGTGCAAATGAAGATAAGCCGATGTTTGTAGAACTGCATTGGAATGTTTCTGACGATAAAGATTTTCTTGTTCTGGGAGATGCGTGGGAAAGAAGCTACGGTGAACTTGAATTCAGAAAACTTTCTGAAAACGACAGATTTATGCCGTGGTATTTTATTGCAACAGATAAAAAGGAAAGCTTCTGTTTCGGTGTAAAAACTCAGGCAAAATCGTTTGTGTGCTTCAGGTATGATGAAAGCGGAATTACTGCTCTGATTGATGTGCGAAACGGCGGAAACGGTGTGCACCTTAACGGCAGAAAAATTTCTCTTGCAACTTTTGTTTATTCTCATTACGATAACGGAAATGTTTATGAGAATCTTAAAGATTACTGCAGAAAATTATGCGATACTCCCGTTCTTCCCAAGGAGAGAATATACGGCGGTAATAACTGGTATTATGCTTACGGAAAAAGCAGTTATGAGCAGATAATTTCAGATGCAAAGCTTCAGGTTGAACTGTCAGAGGGAATTGAAAACAAACCGTTTCAGGTTATTGACGACTGCTGGCAGATAAATTCCTGCGAAGGACCCTGGTATCCTAATGAAAAATTCGGGGATATGAAAAAACTTGCAGATGAGATAAAAGAAATCGGTGCAAGACCGGGAATATGGGTAAGGCTTCTGCATAACAGAGATGCTGCTATCACAGATGAAATGAGAATTTTACGCGACGGACAACGCAGATACCTTGACCCTACACGTGAAGATGTTCAGAAATATATTGTGGCTGATGTTGAAAGAGTAAAAGGTTGGGGATATGAACTGATGAAACACGATTTCACAACTTTTGACCTTTTCGGCAGTTGGGGAAAGGATATGGGTTCAGGTATAACAAATACCGAAAACTGGCATTTTTACGATAAAACAAAAACGAACGCAGAAATTGCCGTTGACCTTTATAAACTGATAAAGAAAGCGGCAGGAGATATGCTTATTATCGGTTGTAATACAATTTCTCATCTTTCTGCAGGTCTTGTTCAGATTTCACGAACAGGCGATGACACAAGTGGACGTGAATGGGAAAGAACAAAGAAAATGGGTGTGAATACTCTTGCATTCAGACTTGCACAGAATGAAATTTTTTATATGTGCGATGCCGATTGTGTAGGTATTCTGGAGGATAACATTCCCTGGGAGAAAAACAGCCAGTGGCTTCATCTTCTTTCATATTCGAACACACCGCTTTTTATTTCCTGCACAGATGAAATAAATGATGTTATGAAAAATGATATCAGAGAAGCCTACAAAGTTTTCAATGTTACTCATAAGATAAAACCTGTTGATATCTTTGATACAAAAACTCCGTCCGAATGGGAAATAGACGGTGAAACAATTAAGTATAATTGGTAAAATAAAAAAACTCCGGAAACGAAAATTTCCGGAGTTTTAACTTCAGGTAAAATTATTTGTTTTCAAAGAAATCTTCGCAGACTTCATCAAGGCAGAAAATACCTCTGCGGTAGGGTTCACGGTCAATCCACATTCCGTTTGTGAAATCGGGGAATGGAACAGGTGCACCGCCGATTGCGATTGACTGCTCTGAAAGGCAAGTAACAGCCATCCATGTTGCAGCATCGTAAACGTCAATGGGGGGCTTTTCGCCAACCTTTACGCTTTCAACAAATGCGCTGAAAACAAGGTAGTCCATACTGCCGTGTCCGCCTTCGCGGATGCCGTCTTCGCTGTATTTTTTCCAGAGAGGATGTTCGAATTTCTCACGGTATTTTTCAAATTCTTCAGCAGGATGAGTCCAGTCGCTGTGGTCGTGAGATGTAAGACCTTCGATAAAGAGTGAATCGCCGTCTTCCATGTAAAGACCTTTTGTGCCCTGAATTCTGTATCCTCTTGAATAGTTTCTGGGAAGTGAGCAGTCGTGAGTGAGAACAACTGTCTGACCGTCTGCACACTTGATAACTGTTGTTACAACGTCGCCCTGATTGAAGGGATAATCAGCAATATCATAATCTTCGCCTTTGTTTTCTTTCATCCAGATGTTAAGACCTCTTGATTTTGTTGCGAAAGAAGAAAGGGCAATATATCTGTTACCTCTGTTGATGCCGAGTACCTTTGAGATAGGACCAAGCTGATGGGTGGGATAAAGCTCACCATTTCTGTGCTGGAAGTTGAAAAGTCTTCCGTGGCGGTTTTCTCTGCCGAGGCAGATTTCGTCACGAAGGTCGTGCTGATAGCCGCCCTGCATATGTATAATTTCACCGAAGAGGCCCTGTTTTACCATATTGAAAAGAGCCATTTCGTTTCTGTCGTAGCAGCAGTTTTCAAGGAGCATACAGAATTTGCCTGTTTCTTCACTTGCTCTTACCATCTGCCAGCATTCTTCGATGCTTGCTGCACCGCCTACTTCCATAGCAACGTGTTTGCCTGCACGCATTGCGTCGGTTGCAATTCTTGCGTGAGTAATCCATGTTGTGAAGCATACAACTGCATCAATATCGTCTCTTGCAAGAAGTTCTTTGTAGTTGAGATATAAAGCGGGTTCTTCGCCTGTTTTTTCTTTGACGATTTCTACGCCTTTTTCAGCTCTGTCCTGATATTTATCACATACAGCGATAACCTTGACACCATCGCATTCAAGGAATTCTCTGAGATTTCCCTGACCTCTGCCGCCAAGACCGATAACGCCGAGTCTTACTGTTTCTAACATAATTTTTCCTCCGTTAATCAAAATAACACATACATTATAACGGCTTTTGTATAAAAACTCAATAAGATTTTCAATTATTTCGAAATTTTTTCAAAGTTTGCTGATTATAACATAAATATGACTTATTGCAATTGGATATTGCGTATCAATTATAATTTGTGATACAATAAGTATATGAATTTACGAAAAGGAGAATATTTTATGAAAGATAAAACACCTGCTCAAAGAGCTGAGGAATTGCTTGCAAAATTATCCCTTGAGGAAAAATTCTGCCAGCTTTCATGTCAGATGCTATATCCCATCAGAGAGGATTACGAAGAAAGACGCCTTTATAAAATGGGTAATTTCCGTAATCCTGGTCACTTCTTGCATGAACACAGAGGTGAACCTGTTTCTCCTGCAGAGGTTACTGATGCTATTAACCGTGATATCCGTCTGAGTATGGAGTGTAATTCGCAGTCTGTACCGCCTATTGAACACGCTGAAGCACTTCACGGTGCGCAATGGGGTATGGCAACCTGCTTTCCGCAGCCTATAGGCATGGCATCGATGTTTGATGACGATATGGTTGAACGCATAGGTGATGTTATAGGTAAGGAATGCGTTGTGGTTGGTGTCAGACAGGCTTTGACTCCCGTGGTGAATATTGTGCGTGACTGCCGTTGGGGCAGAACGATAGAGAGCTTCGGTGAGGATGTTCTGCTCAGTTCAAATTCAGGTGTTGCAATTTGCAAAGGCCTGCAGAAAAACGGTGTTATTGCCACTCCTAAACACTATGCAGATAACTATTCTTACGGCGGAAGAGATTCCAATGTTTCGGATACCAGCGAAAGAACTATGCGTGAGGTGTATCTGAAACCTTTTGAAAAGTGCATTAAAGATGGCGGCGCTATGTCAATTATGGCAGCTTACAACAGCTGGGACGGTATTCCCTGCACCTGCAATGAGCGTTTGCTTAATGATATTCTCCGTGATGAATGGGGCTTTGAAGGCTTTGTTGTATCAGACTATAACTCAGTTGAAGGTGTATGGGAAAGACACAGACTTTTTGATGAGGAGTGGAAAGCCCAGGCGGCAAGCCTTAAAGCAGGAATGGATGTGGACCTTCCGCAGAATTCTGTAGAAAAATTAAGAACGGCTTATAATGAAGGCTGGATTACAGAAGACGATATTGACCGCGCACTTTTGCGTGTGCTTACAGCGAAATACAGCATCGGTCTTATGGATAAGCCTTTTGCTGACAGAGATGAAGCACAGAAGCTTGTCCGTTGCGATGAACATAAAAAACTTGCTCTTGAAGCCGCAAGACGTGCTATGGTTCTGCTTAAAAACGATGGTATTCTGCCATTGAACAGAGATAAAATAAAGAAGCTTGCTGTGTTCGGTATGGGTGCTGATGTGTTCCCCGTGGGTGAAAATTATTCAGGCCCCTTTGAAGTGAAATGGACTGCCGAGGATGCAAAAACTCCCTTGCAATATCTCCGCGAATATCTTGACGGCTTTGCTGAGGTTATTTTCGCTGAGGACGAAGATATTGAAAAAGTTGCATCGGTATGCGATGCTGCTTTGTACTTCACCACTGTTGTAGAGGGCGAATCTATGGACCGCTCGGATATACGTCTGCCCGGTGTGACACGTAAAATGCAGGATGATGACGGAACTAACATTGTAGGTAAAATTGAAATGGAAGTTACAACTGACCAGGAAGAAAGCATCCGCAGAATGACTGATGCAAACTCAAATTCAGCAGTTGTTCTTCTCAACGGTTCGCCTGTTGATATGAGCAGTTGGGTTGATACGTGCGGTGCAGTGCTTGAAGCGTGGTACCCGGGAGAGCAAGGTGCACAGGCTATATGCGAAATTCTGTTTGGCGAGATAAGCCCCAGCGGTAAGCTTCCTATAACTTTCCCGAAAACAGTTGGTCAGCTGCCTTTGTTCTATTCAATAAAGCCGTCAGGCAGACACTACGGCTATGTGGAAAACGACGGTACACCACGCTATCCTTTCGGCTATGGTCTGAGCTACACAACATTCAGACTCGATGATATTGAGTGTATAAATAAGGGAAACAGCCTTGAAATTAATCTTACCGTTGAGAATACAGGTGATGCTGACGGTGCAGAGGTTGTGCAGGTTTATCTTACGGGTATAAATTGCGATGTGGTTATGCCGCTGAAAGAGCTTAAGGCATACAAGCGTGTTGAACTGAAAAAAGGCGGAAAGGCAAAGCTGGAGATTCAAGTGCCTGAAGAAGCCTTCTGTTACTATGACCGCCATATGAATTTCGGTATGCATAACGGAGATTATACCGTTTCTGTAGGTACTTCCTGCGAAGATATACATAAAACATTTGAATTTAATGTCCGCGGCGGAAAACTGATATAAAATAAAAAGAAATGATTAAATGTGCGTTTTCTCCGGGTAACGGCAGGGTTGGTGCAATGTTTTACGGTACCACCTGTGCGAAAAATTAAAATAAACAAAAAACTGCCCGGAGAAGAATATGCACAGAAAGAACTTTTAATCAGATAAATAAAGAGACAATTATTGCTGTTTTGTATAAAAAGTATGTGAAAATTTTGACATACAGGATATTGACTTTAATTAGCACGTATGCTAAAATAGCATAGAAGTTAAATTTTGCAAACGTACGAAAACAAAGAAAACGGAGAGGAAATATGGCAAGAATAGATAAATCTAAGTTGACTAAGCTTGAAATTATCCGCGTTGCATCAAGGCAGTTTCTTGAAAAAGGTTATTCAAACACAACTGTAAAGGCAATAAGCGATGAACTTGAAATGAGCACAGGAAACCTTACTTTCCACTTTCCTACAAAGGAGCATCTTTTAGCAGAACTTGTTAAGATGTTGCGTAGCTTTCAGTGGGAGTTGATTGAAAAAGAAGCAGATGAAGGCGTAAGCTCTATGCTGGCAATATGTATTGAACTTATGACGGTAGCGTCTGCCTGTGAAGAAAGTGAAGTTGCAAAAGACTTTTTCCTTTCAACTTATTCAAGCCCCATTTGCGTTGATTATATCAGGTCAAGTGCAGTGAAAAGAGCAAAAATTATTTTCAAAGAATATTGCGGTGATTGGACAGAGGAACAGTATGTTGAAGCGGAAATACTTATTTCGGGCATCAACTATGCAACTCTTATGACAACTGACACAACAGTTTCTCTGGAAACAAGAATCAGAGGAGCACTTAATTACATAATGATGATTTACAATGTGCCTGAAAGATTACGCAAAGAAAAAATAGAAAAAGTACTGTCTATTGACTGCCGTGAATTAGGTAAACGTATTTTCGGCGAATTTACAGAATATGTTGATAAATGTGCAGAAGATGCACTCAAAGAAATTTTAATCGGATAAGAAGGAGAGATTTATATGAAAACAAAAAAAATTATTTCACTTATTCTTGCTTTTATTTTTATTTTCGGAACTGCAACAACTGCATTTGCAGAAAACGCAGCGGGGGACATAATTGTTCTTTATACAAATGATGTTCACTGCGCAATTGATGATTATGCAGTGCTTGCAGCTTACAGAGAAGAACTTATTTCACAGGGCAATACGGTTTTAGTGATTGATGCAGGCGATGCAATTCAGGGCGAGGTTATCGGTGCAATAACAGAAGGCTCTGCAGTTGTTGAAATAATGAATGCATCAGGCTATGACTATGCAGTGCCGGGAAATCACGAATTTGATTACGGAATGGATGTATTCCTGAATATTGCTGAAAGCGAAGCAGAGTATGAATACATAAGTTCAAACTTTTATGATCTTACATCTGTGACTCCTGTGCTTGAGCCTTATGGAATAAAGGATGTAAACGGAACAAAGGTTGCTTTTGTAGGCATTACTACTCCCGAAACTATCACAAAATCGACACCTGATTATTTCAAGGGTGAAGGCGGTAATTTTATTTACGGTTTCCCCGAATATCCCGGCAATATGTCAGATGAAATATTTTATGAAAATATTCAGAAAAGTGTTGATTCTGCAATAAAAGACGGTGCAGACATTGTTATTGCGGCAGGTCATCTCGGAATCGCAGAAACAACAGATGGCTGGAAATCAACAGATGTTATTGCGGCAACAGAGGGGATTGACGTTTTCCTTGATGCACATTCTCACGAAAAAATCGAAAGTGCAACATATAAAAATAAAAACGGCGAAGATGTAATTCTTTCATCTACTCAGACAAAGTTTGAATATTTCGGTCAGTTGACAATCAGTGCTGACGGCACAATGGAAACTGAGCTTATTGACCCTGATGAAATAGAAGTTGAAACTTTTTCAGAATCTGCACAGGGTGAATACACAAAAGTAAAAAATATAATCGATAAATATAAATCAGAAATTGAGTATCTTTACGAAGGAATCGGTATATCTGAAACAACTCTTGTTGCTTATGATACTGACAAAAGCTGGGCAGTACGTAAAAGGGAAACGAACGCAGGAGATTTTGTTGCTGATGCTTACCGTGCAGTAACAGGTGCTGATGTTGCAATCGCAAACGGCGGAGGAATACGTGCAGATGTGACAATCGGCAATGTGTCAAGAAAAAAACTTATGGATGTGAACGCATTCAATAACGATATGTGTGTTCTTGAAGTTACAGGTCAGCAGCTTGTTGATGTGCTTGAACACGGTGCACGTAATTGTCCTGAATCTCTCGGCGGCTTCTTCCAGGTTTCAGGTGTAACTTTCGAAATACACACTTATCTTGAATCTCCGGTAATTACTGATAGTCTGGGGAATTTTATGGGAATGGACGAAACTCTTGAACGCAGGGTGCAGAATGTTCTTGTAAATAATGAACCTGTTGACCTTCAGAAAACTTACACTCTTGCAGGAAGTGCTTATGTGCTTACTCAGGGCGGTGACGGACTTACAATGCTCGAAGACGCAAAGGTTGCAGAACTTGAAAACTTACCCTGCGATTCGGAAATGCTTATAAAATATTTTACGGAAAATCTTAATGGTGTAATAACAGAAGAACAGTACGGCAACCCTGACGGCGAAGGCAGAATAAAAATTATCCCTGAACATATACATAAATTCTCTGACAGTGAAATTTGTGTTTGCGGTAAGGAAAAAGCAGATTACAGCGGATATTATGAAGCGATGGAACGCTATTACGAGCTTACTGATAAATATAAGGATGTTCTTGTAGAAGAAACAAAGGATTATATAAGAGAAAAAGTTCAGGAAATCGTTAACGAATATCTTGGCGGTACAGGCGTAAAAAATAACTACAGCGAAGATGAACAGTATATTCTTGACGGCATAGCAGATGGTGTAAATGAAATCTGCGATTATATTGAAGAAGGCATTGCAGACGGTACGTTAACAGGTTGCGAACATATCTGCCACAGCAGTAACTGGTTCTTGAAAATTATATGGAGTATAGCAAACTTCTTCCACAGAATTTTCGGCATAAGCCCTGTGTGTGATTGCACAATATTACATTATTGATAATACAATTTATTATCAATAAATGTACAGAAGGAGAAAGCCTTATGAACAAAATAACAAAACTTATAAGCATACTGCTAAGCATTGCAATGCTTATGACAATATCATTGGTTTTCGCATCCGCTGCATCGTCATCCTACAACCCTGCTATTGGTGATGTATACACAACAGGTCCGTATACCGTTACTCTGAATGATGTTTCAAGTGATAAAATTCCCGATGTAATTAATATTTTAGATCATATTATATTGAGAAATTACGATAAAAAAACCGGTATTTTTGCTATTGCGTATCAGTTAAAAGGTACTCCCGGATTTCAAAATGTATGGCCGTCTGACTATTTTCTTATAACACCGTCTGCCTCCTGCTCTGAGGAATATAAAGAAGATTTTGTTTTAGAAAAACAGTATGATTCAACTGTTGACCCGAAATTTACACATTATCTTCCTTACAAGATAAGGTTTTCAATTACCGTATCTCGTCCTGCTATTGAACACAACGGAGATGCGACATGCGAAAATGCAGGAACCTGCACAGTTTGCGGTGAAACTTACACCGCTACATGTAAAGGCGGTACAGCCACTTGTGTTAAAAAAGCTGTTTGTGATGTTTGCGGTAAAGAATACGGTGAATTTGATGCAGATAATCATAATTGGTCGAATCTTAACGGCATCTGTGCAAACGGTTGCGGAACTGAATGCACCCACACAAATCAAACAGGTAAGGCTTGCGGAATCTGCGGTCAAAAGCTTTATAAAACCCTTTCAGGTACAGTAACAAGCTTTGGCTCTGAAACAGACGAAGTTACACTACTTCTTTACCAAGCAGGCGACAGAGAAAACGCCTACGAAACTACGGTAACAGGAAATTCTGCAGAATATGCTTTTGAAAGAATAGAAGAAGGCGAATATATTCTTGAAGTTTTAAAGGATAACCACGCAACAAGATTCTATGAAGTTACCGTGGGAGAGGTTAATGTTACGGTTGATGCAAAAATTCATCTCATTGGTGATATTGACGGTGACGGAACAATAACTGTAACGGATTATTCCAAAACTCTCAAGCATGTTAAGAAAACAACACAGCTTGAAGGTTATGAAATGCAGTGTGCAGATATTGACGGCAACGGAAAAATAACAATAGCTGATTATTCAAAAAGTCTCAGACACGTCAAGAAAACGGCATTTCTCTGGTGATAAAAATATATTATTGCAATTTTACAACGGTACATTATTGATAGCATAATTTGCTGTCAATAACGTACGAAAGGAGAAAATAATATGAAAAAAACAAATAAATTTATCAGTATCCTGCTTGCAATGGCAATGATTCTGTCACTTGTGCCGATGAATTTATCTGTATCGGCAGCACCTGATACAGATTACAACGGCTATTATAAAATAACCAATGCCGGTAACCTTGCATGGTTTGCGTGCCTTGTTGTTGGCGATACCTCACAGTCGGGAATTACCGAAGCAGAACCTGATGCAAAGGCAGTTCTTACTGCTGATATTGATATTACGGTTCTTGGCGAAAGACTGGGAAAATCATGGGTCGGTATCGGTACGGCAGAAATTCCCTTTACAGGTATTTTTGACGGCAACGGCTACACAATCAAAGGCCTGACAACAGACACAAGTCTTACAAAATCAGCGGTAGCAACAGTTGCTATTGATACAGCAAAGCAGGGTCTGTTTGGTGTTATCGGCGAAGGTGGCGTTGTACGCGATGTTATAGTTGAAGGCACAGCGAACCTTTCAGATACAATAAAATACGGCGGTATCTGTTCCGAAAACAATGGTACTATTGAAAATGTTCTTTCAAAGATTACCGTAAACGGTGGTGACAATGCTGATGTATTCTGCCACACAAACAACGGCACAATTACTAACAGTTTTACCAATCAGACAACTACTGTAGCATCAGAGGTAACAGTTGTTGATGTAGATACACTTGCAAGCGGCAGTGTGGCTTATGCTCTTGGTGCATCATTCGGACAGACTATCGGCACAGATACACAGCCTGTTCACTTTGACGGCACAAATAAAGTCTATAAAGTTGGTGACACTTATACAAACACCGAGCCAACCTATGTCGCTTCTGTAACCGACAAAGACGGCAACCTTATCGGCAATTATGAAACTCTTAAAGATGCTGTTAAATCTGCGGAAAGAACCGAAGGCGGCACACTTACGTTGCTTGATAATATTATTGTTACAGATTATCAGTATATCAACTCGGGTAAGTTCACAATTGACCTTAACGGCAAAACTCTCCTTCATGAAACAACGAATACTTTATGGGTTGAAAAAGATGCAGATTTAACAATTAAGGACAGCGGTGTGGGCGGTACAATTCAGACAGATGGTGAATCTTCCTTGGCAATATTAAACAAAGGTACTCTCACCATTGAATCAGGTATTTTTAAAGGCGATGGTGGTATCAATACCCATGGCACACTTACTTTCAAAGATGGCGAAGTTGTTGCAGCCGGTTATTATGCTGCTATCACTAACTACGGAACAGCCTATGTTCACAACGGCACTTTTGAATCTGTAGATGGTACTGCAATAGTCAACAACAACGATGCAACCATCTATATTTATGACGGTAAGTTCAGCGGTTACAATGCATTTACAAACTTTGGTACAGCCTATATTGAAGATGGCGAATTTAAAGGTAATGCCTTTGCAGCATTAAGTATTAATGACGGCACAATTGAAGTAACCGGCGGTAGTTTTACAGGTACAGATGAAGAAGATGGCTTTTACAGCGGCACACCCTATGGTGAATTCACAGTTTACGATGAGAATACCGGAAGTCTCATTTTAAAAGGAGGCGAATTTCCTAAGGGATTCAGTGCTTATGGTGTTACCGCAAATGAAGTTCTTGCAGATGATTATTATTTCTGCGATGCAGACGGTAAAAAGATAACAGTTGCAGAAGATGCAACAAGCATTGAAGGATATGTTAAGGTGAAAGAGGATGTTGCAGCATCCGTAACTGACAAAGACGGCAACCTTATCGGTAAATACAAAACTTTTGAAGAAGCTGTTGCAGTTGCAAAAGCAAACACAAACAGTACACTTCAATTATTGGATAACACCGCCGGTTGTTATGTCGGAGTAAGTTCTCCGTTTACTCTGGACCTGAATGGTTATACACTTGATATGGGAAGAAAAAGTTTTGACATTGGTTCAGTACTTGAAGGCTATGACTGTCGTCTGACTGTTACTGACACTTCAGAAGCGAAAACAGGAAAAATCACAGGTGAGTCTGATATTGAATTGTTTTATGTAGGTTATCAGGCATCGTCCGGAAAACTTACTCTTCTTAACGGCACTGTAGAAAATAATAACAGATTCGGCGGTGCTGTCAGATTAGAAAACAAAGGTGCAGTAGAAATAAAGGGTGGCACTATCAAGAACAATGAAAGTGCCGAGGTTCATATCAGCAAATGGAGTGATAACTTTGAGGGCTCTGTTGATATCAGCGGTGGCACTTTTCCTGATGGTCTCGAAATTAAGGTGAATTCATCTGAGTATACAAGTGCAGAGAATTATCTTGCAGATTTACTTGCAGACGGTTATTGTTTCTGTGATGCAGACGGTAAAAAGATAACAGTTGCCGATGATGCAACAAGCATTGAAGGCTATGTTCAGGTCAAGGAGCATTATGTTGCATCCGTGATCGACAAAGACGGTAACCTTATCGGTAATTATAATAACTTTGAAGAGGCTTTTGACGTTGCGCAGGACACCGCAAACAGCACAATCACTCTGCTTTATAATGTTACTGTTGAAAAGATGCAGGTTGCCAGCTACGGAAAGTTTATTTTTGACCTTAACGGTAAAACTCTGTTTTGTGAAACGACAACTACTTTGCGTCTTCAATCTGCTGCAGATGTAACAATCAGGGACAGCGGAGAAGGCGGTACTATTCAGTCAAACGGTGAAACTTCCAGTGCAATCTTCAATTACGGCACCCTTACCATTGAAGGTGGTTTTTTCAAGGGCGATGGTGGTATTTCAAACGCCGGGAAACTTATATTCAAAAACGGTGAAGTTGAAGCCGGTAATTATAACGCGATCAGAAATGACGGCACAGCATATATTGAGAACGGTAAATTTGAATCTGAAAATGATTGCGGAATAAAAAATGTCAGCGGAACTGTTTATATCTATGACGGTGATTTCAGTGGACGTATAGGTATTCAGAACTATAGCACAACTTATATTGAGGGCGGCAAAATTACCGGTAAAGGTCGCGAGGCGATTTGCCTGAGTGAAGGTATGGTTGAAGTAACAGGCGGTAGCTTCACAGGCACCGATACTGAAACAGGCACATACACAGGTACACCATATGGTGAATTCACAGTTTACGATTATGGTAACGGAAGTGTTATTTTAAAAGGTGGCGAATTCCCCAATGGCTTCGGTGCTAACGGAACAACTGCAGATTCATGTCTTGCAGACGGTTGCTTCTGGCGAGATAAAAACAGTAAGCTTATTGAGGTTGCAGCAAATGCCAAAAAAATTGAAGGTTACGTTAAAGTAGTAAAGGGCATAAACATTTTAACTGAAGCAGATATAACTCTCAGCAAAACAGAATTTGAATTTACAGGCAAAGAAATAATTCCTGAAATTAAAATATTGATCGATGGCATAGGAGCAGCCGATATCAGCGATTTTCTTGATATAGTTTATGAAAATAATACCAACGCAGGTACAGCCACGGTTACAATAAGCTGTAAAGAAGATTCAGGTTTTACAGGTAAAGTTATACGCAAGTTTACAATTCTTCCCAAGAAAGTTGAGGTAAACTGGATTTTCAACACAATCGACGCTGATGCTCCTATTATGGAAGCGTATTATTATGATGTAAATAACGTACTTATTGCGCTTGATGTTGAAAACGGTAAAAATACAGAACCGGGTATATATACAGCATCAGTAGTAATTGAAGACGCAAACTATGTAGCCGAAAATCTTACTCGTAAATACACAATTTACGGCGATAAATCACTTTCAGGCACAGTTACAAGCTTTGGCTCTAAAACAGACGAAGTTACACTTCTCCTTTACAAAGCAGGCGACAGAGAAAATGCTTATGTAACTACAGTAACAGGCAATTCTGCAGAATATGTTTTCGAAAAAATTGCCGAAGGAGAATATATCCTCGAAGTTTCGAAGAATAACCACGCAACAAGAACTTATGAAGTTACGGTTAGTGCAGAGGGAACTGTTCAGGATGCAAAAATCCATCTCCTTGGTGATATCAACGGTGACGGTAAAGTAATGCTTACTGACTATGCATCAGTTCTCCGCCACGTTAAGAAAAGCACATCTCTTGAAGGATATGCACTCGCTTGTGCAGACGTTGACTCGAACGGCAGAGTAATGATAACAGATTACGCAGCTATTCTCCGTCACGTTAAGAAAACAGATCCTCTCTGGTAAGTAATTTCTCGGGAAACCGCTGAAACGAAAAAGGCAATAACAAATTTAATTTTAAAACATCCTGCGATTTCGCAGGATGTTTTTTATGAATATATAATTCCTTGAAATATGTGTTATGTAATGATATAATAAAGAAAAAATCAAGCAAGGTTGTGAGAAAATGTCAACATTATTATGGCACAATGAATTTATAGATGATTGGATGTATGCTTTTCCGCTGGGTAACGGCAGAGTAGGCGCAATGGTTTACGGTAACCCCCAGTGTGAAAAAATTGAAATAAACGAAGAATCACTCTGGAGCGGAAGACAGATTGAAGAAAAATATCACGCATCTCCTGAAGTGCTGGCAGAAATCAGAAAACTTATTTTTGAAGAAAAACTTGAAAGTGCGGCAGCTCTTGCAAGAAAAACTTTTCTTTCAGATCCTATTGCAGTGCGTTCATTTGAAAGCTTCGGTGAAATCACAGTAGATTTCTTTGACAAATCTCCTTTTGATAATTACTGCAAAGAACTTGAACTTTCAGAGGCAATCTGCCGCGTTTACTGGACAAAAAGCGGGATGAAATTTGAAAGTGAAAGCTTTGTAAGCGAAGACTACGATTGTTTTGTTTACCGCCTTCAGAATGACGGCAAACCTTTCTCCTGCAAAATCACTATGCAGAGAAATCAGGATTCTTACACTGCCTGCCTTAAAGCAGACACAATTTTCCTCAACGGCACAGTAACATATTCTGATAGTCCCTTATACGGTGAGGGCGGTGAAGGTATGTCTTTCGGCGGAAAGTTGAGAATCAGAACTGACGGAAAGCTTTCCTGCGACCACGATACAATAACTCTCCTTGACGGAACATATATAATTATTTACGGCTCATTCGCAACAAATTATAACAGCGAAATTTCCGATGTTGACGAAAGCATCAACTACAGAAAATTCAACGATGAAATTCTCGGAAATGTGTGGGATGTGCCTTATGATGAACTGAAGAAAAAGCATATCGAAAGCCACAGAAAATGGTTTGACAAGGTTAAATTCGAAATGCCTTATGACGATTTGTCGCATATTTCCTGTGACGAAAGGCTTGACGATTTCCACGACGGAAAAAATGACCTTGACCTGATTACTCTTTACTATAATTTCGGCAGATATCTTCTTATTGAAAGTTCATGCAAAAAAGCAAAACTCCCTGCGAACCTTCAGGGCATCTGGTGCCACGGCTTCAATCCTCCCTGGGGAAGCGATTATCATACAAATATCAACCTGCAGATGAACTATTGGCCTGCAGGCCCGGCAAATATCATTGATGCAGAAAAGCCGTTTATTGATTACGTAAAAAGATCAAGTGTTTTTGGTGAAAAAACTGCAAAGAATGTTTTCGGTACAAGAGGATGGGTGATAAACCACACATCAGACCCCTTCGGCAGAACAGGTGTGCACGATAGCGTTGACTGCGGATTCTTCCCCATGGCAGGACCGTGGCTCTGCATAAATCTGTGGGAGCATTATGAGTATACGGGTGACAAAAATTATCTGCGTGAAATTTATCCTGTTCTTAAAGGCTCGTGTGAATTTGTTGCAGATTATCTTATTGAAGACAGTCAGGGCAGACTTGTAACTTCACCGTCAAATTCACCTGAAAACGATTTTTATTATATCGATGAAAACGGCGAAACAAAAGAGAGTATGCTCACCCACGGTGCAACTATAGATTTCGAAATTATCGATGCACTTTTCACCCGCACAATTTATGCCTGCAAAGTGCTTGAAAATGATGAAAGCTTTATAAACAATCTTGAAGAAATTTTAAGTAAACTTCCACCCGTAAAGGTAAGTGAACGCTACGGCACAATTCAGGAATGGATAAAGGATTATGAAGAAACAGAGCCGGGACATCGTCACGTTTCTCAGCTTTTTGCACTTCATCCCGGTGACAGCATCAACGAAAGCAACCCTGTTCTTTTCGAAGCGGCAAAGAAAACTATTGCACGAAGAATTGAAAACGGCGGTGGTGCAACAGGCTGGTCAAGAGCGTGGACAGTTAATTTTTATGCAAGGCTCAAAGACGGCAACAACGCAGAAAAACACCTTAAATCTCTCCTGAGTAACTGTACTGCATACAACCTGTTTGACATTCATCCGCCTTTCCAGATTGACGGCAATTTCGGCGGTGTTGCAGGTATTACGGAAATGCTTATCCAGAGCCACGAAGGTACACCTGATAACAGAATTGTTGAACTTCTTCCCGCACTTCCCGATAGCTGGAAAACAGGTTCAATCAGCGGTGTAAGAGCAAGAGGAAACTTTGTTTTTGATATCGGCTGGGAAAACGGACAACTTACAAAAGCATCAGTCAGAGCTGAAAAAGACAGCATCCTGAAACTTAAACTGAACAACAGAACACAGTCTGTAAGAAAAGAAAATTCCGACATAACAGATTCTGTTCTTACAATAAAAATAAACGCAGGACAGACAGTAGAACTTTTATAAACTGAAATATGAAAAAAGTTATTGTACTCGGTTGTCCCGGGTCGGGGAAAACAACCTTTGCTGAAAAACTTAAAAAATGTACAAAACTTCCGTTATATCACCTTGATGCTATATGGCATAAGCCTGACAAAACCTATATTCCGAGAGAAGTTTTTGAACTCAGTTAAAAAAACAGACAGCAGATTTTTTGATTTCTGCTGTCTGTTCTTTTATTGGTGATTCAAAATCAATATGTAATCGTATAATCTTTTACAAATGTGAATCCGATTGAGCCTGAATGTGTGCCGAAAAGGTCTACTGTCATATTCATAACAAGGGGAGTTGAATAAACGATGTGAGTGATTCTGCCTGTGGATTTATCCATAGTAGCCTTTATTTCGCAGTTGTAGTAAGTTGTTGAAAATTCCTTGATAAATGATGCTTTCTGTGCAATTTCGTGTGTTTCAATTACGTCGCACACAGCGCCTACACCAACGCCTGCTGTGGGGTTTTTATGGTCTTTGAGTTTGAGATAAATTTCGCATGTGTTGCCTTTTTCTTTGCACTCGGCTTTCACAACATAGTCAGGTGAAAGTTTGCTTACATAGCTCTGCTGAGGCACAATGAAGTTTTCTCTGATTTCGTCTTTTGTTGCAAATGTTGTGGGCTTTGTATCGTCACCCATAAGCGACTTCATCATTCCCTCGGCAGTTGATTCAATAGCTGCAGGGATAACTGTTTTGTCTTCATTTACAATGCGTTTTTCAAAATTCTTGACAACCTTTGATGCATCTGTTTTTATTTTGTTTGCATTCTTGTTGAAAAGTGCAACAATTTCTTCTGTTGTATCGGGAATATCAGATGCAGGTTTATCAGATTTCTTTGTTGTTGTTTTGTTGTTTTTTGCAGTTGTGTTTTTATCAGATTTTTTAGTTGTGGTTTTTTTGTCGTTTTTGTCAGCTGAAGAAGCATTATCTTTTTTATCAGAATCTGTGTTTTCTTTTTCTTCGCCTTTTTCTGTTTCTTCATCAGGGGATGATACATCTTCAGGAGAATTTACTTTGTCTGTTTCTTCTTCGCTTGTTTCTCCGTCGTGAATGTCGGTAAGAGTTGTTGCTTCGTCCGAGTTTTCTCCGCCTTTGTTGCAAGCAGTGAAAGAAATTGAAGTGAAAATTACGAGCAGTACCATTAATAATGAGATGATTGCGTATTTTTTGTTTTTCATAATAAGATTTCCTCCCATTGTAAAAAATATGTCGCTAAAGAGAGTATACAATAAAAACAGCTCATTTTGCAATGATATTTTGCATTTTTTATTCCTGTAAAAGTTCATAAGAGTGGCATAAAAAGGCTTTGTAGCGTAAAATAAACAATAAAGGCAGCATAAAACGGTGTAAATTAATCAAAATGATGATTGACAATAAAAAACTTTTTTGATACAATAACTATCGAAGACCCGGCTTGAGTAACCGCTGATTAAATCAGGTTGTGATTATCAGCGAGTTAGTTTTTCGTCAGAGGTGTCAAAAAAACGAAGGCAATACTTTGTGTATTAATGAGTTTTTTTGGCGGTTATGACGGAAAAGTAGCCACTGAGAATTGCGATATGGTTTAATCAGTGGTTGCTTCGGAAAGTCTGCAAGAGAGAGTGCGTCAATGGGCTGAAAGCGCACTTGAGACGAGTAGTAAGTACGGCAACACTTCGTGATACCCTTTAATTGAATAAAAAGAGCGGATACTCACGTATCAATTCGGGTGGCACCGCGGGTTATTTAAGTATACTCGTCCCGGGAATTATTTTTTAATAATTCCCGGGGCTTTTTATTTTTTATAAATTATGCAAACGGAGGTATATAAAATGTACAGAACTCATCGTTGCAATGAAATAAGAGAAGAACATATCGGGCAGAAGATTCAGCTTGCCGGCTGGGTTGATGTTATCCGTGACCATGGTGGTGTTCTTTTTGTTGATTTGCGTGACGAAACAGGTGTGACACAGGTTGTTGTTCACGACGAAAACCTGCTTAAAGGTGTAAGCAAGGAAACTGTTTTATCTGTTTCAGGTACAGTTACAAAACGTGACGAAAACACAGTCAACCCCAAAATCGAAACAGGTCTTGTGGAGCTTGTTGTTGATTCTCTTGAAGTTCTCGGCGTATGCTCAAGAGACCTTCCCTTTGAAATCGGCTCAAACGACACAAACGAAAATATCAGACTCAAACACAGATTCCTTGATCTGAGAAACCCTGAACTTCATAATAATATTATTCTCCGTTCAAAAGTTATCGGCCATATGAGAAGACTTATGGAAGAAAGAGATTTCCTTGATATCCAGACTCCTATTCTTACTGCTTCTTCTCCTGAGGGTGCACGTGACTTCCTTGTGCCCAGCCGTAAACATCCGGGTAAATTCTATGCACTTCCCCAGGCACCTCAGCAGTTCAAACAGCTTCTTATGGTTTCAGGCTTTGATAAATATTATCAGATTGCACCCTGCTTCCGTGACGAAGACGCACGTGCTGACCGTTCACCCGGTGAATTCTATCAGCTTGACTTTGAAATGGCTTTCTCAACTCAGGACGAAGTTCTTGAAGTATGCGAAAGCGTAGTTGCAGATATTTTCCGCACATTCTCTGATAAGAAAATCACTGACACACCTTTCAGAAGAATTCCTTACAGAGAAGCAATGGCAAAATACGGCTCAGACAAACCTGACCTTCGTAACCCCCTTATCATCTGCGACCTTACAGATATGTTCAAGAGAGTTAAATTCAAACCCTTTATGAACAAACCCGTAAGAGGTATTGTTGCTCCCTGCAAAAACGAAAGATGGTTCTTTGATAAATCACTTAACTTTGCCACAAAACAGGCAAAAATGGCAGGTCTTGCACATATCACACTTCTTAATAAAGAAAACTATGAGTTCAAGGATGACCCCATCACAAAGGTTATGACAGATGAGGAAAAGAGAGAAATTGTTGAACTTACAGGTGTAAAAGAAGGCGAAACAATCTTCTTCATCTGCGATACAATTTCAGACGTTGCAGATAAAAACGCAGGCGTTATCAGAACATGGCTCGGTAATGAACTTGGTCTTATCAAAAACGATTCATTCGAATTCTGTTTTGTTGTTGATTTCCCCATGTATGAACATGACGAAACAACAGATAAAATTATTTTCACTCACAACCCCTTCTCAATGCCTCAGGGCGGTCTTGAAGCACTTGAAACAAAAGACCCCACAGAAGTCTTGGCATATCAGTACGACCTTGTTTGTAACGGTATTGAACTGGCCTCTGGTGCTGTGAGAAACCACAGCCCCGAAATTATGAGAAAAGCATTTGAAATTGCAGGTTATAGTGAAGACGAAGTTGAAAAACGCTTCAGCGCACTTTACAATGCGTTCCAGTTCGGTGCACCGCCTCACGCAGGTATGGCACCGGGTGTAGACAGAATTGTAATGCTCCTTGCTGATACAGAAACAATCCGTGACGTTATTGCATTCCCGTTGGACGGCACAGCTCAGGACCAGATGCTTGGTGCTCCCGGTGTTGTTACAGAGCTTCAGCTCTTTGAAGCTAACGTCAGCATCCGCGGTAAAGGCGGAGTGGAAGTTATGGGCTCTGAATCATCGGGTGATAACTTCTCTTCAACAGTTAAATCTGCAAACGCAGAGGGCAGCAAAGTAAACAAACTTGAAAGCCTTCAGCAGGTTAACGAACTTAAATTTACAGATAATGAAAAGAAGAAAATGGAATCAATCTTCAAAGCAATGGCTAAAAACGAAGACGCTCTGTCAAAAATCGATACAGAAAACACAGAGCCGATGGTATATGTAATGCCTATGACAAATGTGTTACGTGAAGATAAACGTGTTCAGCCATTCAGCCGCAAAGACTTGCTCAGCGGTGCTCCCCAGAGCACAGAAGACAGCTGGCAGGTACCCAGACTTGTAAAGTGAGGTGTTAAGACATGAGATTATATATAAACGAAATCAATAAAGCAGGTAACATTGCCGTTGATGATACAATCCTTGTCAAAGGCACACCCGCTACAGCAGGTTCAAAAATGCTTGAAAACTTCACTCCTCTTTTCTCTGCAGAAGCAGTTGAAAGACTTGAAAAATCAGGCTATGTTATCAGCGGTAAAACAAATGTAGGCGAATTCGGCCTTGACCTTTTAGGTGAAACTTCATACTTCAACGAAAAAGATGAAAAACTTGTTGGTGCTGCAGCAGAGCTTGTAAAAAATAATGAAGTAAAAGCAGTACTGAATGTTGACCTTAACGGTGCTCCCAGACGTGCAGCAGCAGTGTCAGGTGTTGATTTTATAAAACCCACTTACGGCACAGTTTCACGTTACGGCATCATCGCTTGTGCTTGTTCAGGCGAACAGATTGGTGTTACTGCAAAAAATGCAGAAGATGTAAAAGAAATCCTTTCTGTAATTGCAGGTCACGATGCAAAAGACGGCACAAGCCTTCCCACAGAAAAATATGAATATTCACTCGAGGAAGATGTTAAGGGTAAGAAAATTGCTCTCATAAAAGAACTTTACGATATGGCATCTGACGAAGTTAAAGCAAATATGGATGCATATGTTGCTTCTCTTAAAAAACTCGGTGCGGAAGTTGAAGAAATTTCTCTTGATTGCGTAAAATCTGCACAGACAGCCTGGCAGATTCTTATGTCAGCAGAAACAACAAACAACCTTTCACGTTTTGACGGTGTAAAATACGGCTACCGTACACCTGAATACAAAAACATCGACGAGCTTTACGTTAAAAGCCGTACAGAAGCATTCTCATTCCTTACAAAGGCAACAATCATCTACGGTTCAGACGTGCTTGCAAAAGGCAAATATATGGCTTGTTATGATAAGTCACTCCGCATCCGCCGTATTGTTACAGATAAGGTTAAAGAAGTTCTTGCTTCTTACGATGCAATTTTAACACCAGTATGCAAAGAAACAAATTACAAGTCTTATGATATCCTTGAATCATTCGATAAGGTTTATGAAGAAAGCGTATTTACTGCTGTTGCTTCAATCACAGGACTTCCCGCAATGGTAACAAAAGGCGTTCAGCTGATTTCCGATTCATTCAGAGAAAGCGTTCTTTTAAGCATTGCAGATAAAGTTGAAAAGGAGGAAGCATAAGATGAAATACGAACTTGTTATCGGCCTTGAAACTCACGTTGAGCTTTCAACAGATTCAAAACTTTTCTGCTCTTGCGGCGGTCACTCAAGCCCCAAAGAGCCTAACGATTGCGTATGCCCTGCTTGCAGCGGTATGCCCGGTATGCTTCCCGTTACAAACAAACACGCTATTGAACTTGCAGTAAAAGCAGGCTTTATGCTCAACTGTAAAATCAATCAGTACACAACTTTCGATAAAAAGAGTTACTACTATCCTGACCTTCCCTCTGCTTACCAGATTACACAGTGGTTCAACCCCGTTTGTGTTGAAGGCTCAGTAGAAATCGGTGACAGAAAAATCGGCATCAAGCAGATTCACGTTGAAGAAGACGCAGGTAAGCTTGTTCACGACGATGCAACAAACACTTCATTCGTTGACTACAACCGTACAAGTGTGCCCCTTATCGAAATTGTAAGTAAGCCTGATTTCAGAAGTTCAGACGAAGTTATCGCTTACCTCAAAAAGCTTAAATCAAGCCTTCAGTTTGCAGGAATTTCTGAATGTGAAGAAGGCGCAATGAGATGCGACGTTAACATTTCTGTACGTCCCGAAGGTTCAGATGAACTTGGTGTACGTTCAGAAATCAAGAATATGAGTTCACTTTCTGAAATCAAAGACGCAATTGAATTTGAAAAAGTTCGTCACGTTGATGCTATTGAACGTCATACAGAAATGCTCGTTCAGGAAACACGCCGTTGGGACGATGTGAAGAGAAGAACATTCCCCATGCGTAATAAAGAAACTGCAGCAGACTACCGTTATTTCCCTGACCCCAACCTTATGCCTGTTATTATTGATGATGAATGGCTCGCAGAAATCAGAGCAAGTATGCCTGCAACTGCAGAAGAAAAAGGCAAGGTTTACGAAGAAATGGGCATTGCAGCAAAAGAAGCAGCAGTATTGGCTTCAGACAGAAAACTCTGCGATGTTTTCGATGCAGTAGTAGCTTCCGGACGCAACCCCAAAACAGTTGCAAGCTGGATTCTTACAGAATGTATGGGTATTATGAAACGCTTTGAAATCGAAGACCTTAACATTGCCCCCTCAAAGCTTTCAAGAATTATCGAGCTTGTTGAAACAAACGAAATCACACGTGCAGCAGGTAAGAAAATTCTTTCTGCAGTGTTTGAAAAAGATGTTGATGTTGACGCTTTCTGCGAAGAAAACGGACTTAATGCAAAGGTTGACGAAAGTGCAATTGTAAGCCTTGTTGAAAAAGTAATTGCAGAAAATGATAAAGCAGTTGCCGATTATAAGAGCGGTAAAACAAAAGCAATGCAGTCTCTTTTCGGACTTATTATGAAAGAACTCCGCGGAACAGGCGACCCTGCAATGATCAGAAAACTTCTTGAAGAAAAACTTAATGCATAAGTATTTTATCCCACTCTGATGAGTGGGATTTTTTTGTAAATTTTTTCTTAACAATATTGTGTTTAGATTCCGTGAGTGGTAAAATCTTCTTATAAAATAAATAAAAGAGGTGTAATTGTGAAAAAGTTTATTTCGGTTGTTTTATGTATGGTATTAATAGTAACTTCTTTTGCAATTTCCGTTTCTGCAGAAGAAAAACTTTCTTACCTTGTTCTCGGCGATTCCATTGCCTATGCTTCGGGCGTTAAAAATGCAAAAGAAGCCTGCTACGGTAAAATAGTTGCAGATACTAACGGATATGAATATTCAAACTATGCAGTGCCGGGGCATACAACAACTAATCTCATAAACCGTCTGTCAGAAGAAGCAGTATCTGACGCAGTTGAGAATGCAGATATTATCAGCATTTCAATCGGCGGTAACGATTTCCTTATGAATAATATTATCGGCCTTATGTATGATTCAATAGTAAAAAATGATTACAGTAAATTCGATGATATCGCAGAAAGTTTTTATAATAATTTCAGCAGAATTATTGATATAATCAACGAGAAAAATGAAGATGCAGTTATTCTTATGCAGACTCTTTATAACCCTCAGTCAGGTTATCTCAGAGCACCTTATCAGCAAGGTGCAGACAGAATTAACAATGCAATCAACCGTTATGCACAGGAAAATCCCGGGGAAATTGTTATTGTTGATGTGGCAACAGCACTCGGTGACGACCCTGAAAATTTTGCAGGCGATAATATCCACCCCAGCGTTAAGGGCAATGAGATAATTGCAGATGTTGTTCTTGAAAAACTTAGTGAAATCAAGCTTGGAAATACAACTCAGGCGGTTATTTCCGAAAAAGGTCAGGATATTGAAATTTCTCCGATCTTTGCATCAATTTTCAATATTTACGGAGTAGTTTTCCATATAATTTCCGTAATCAGAAATTTCGTTTTAAACATAATTCCTATTGGTTGATTTTGTATTAAGGAGAGTTTATAGTGACAGAAAAAGAAAAACTCCATTCAGGCGATTTGTATCTGCCTGACGGAGAGGAAATAATGACAGAGCAACTTGAGTGTCTTAACAAACTTTACGATTTTAATATGACACGTCCCACAGAGCTTGAAAAAAGGGGAGAGATGCTTAAAAGTATGTTTGCGGAAATCGGCGAAAACTGCTATATTGAGCCGCCTTTACACTCGAATTGGGGCGGAAAGCATTGCCATTTCGGCAACAATGTTTATGCAAATTTCAACCTTACGATGGTTGATGATACTCATATTTACGTAGGCGATTACACTATGTTGGGTCCTAACGTTGTGCTTGCAACTGCAGGTCACCCCATTCTGCCTGAATTGCGTGAAAAAGCATATCAGTTCAATTCATCTGTACGCATCGGCAGAAATTGCTGGCTTGGGGCAGGGGTGCTTGTACTTCCCGGAGTTACAATCGGCGATAACACAGTAATAGGTGCAGGCAGCGTTGTAACAAAAGATATTCCCGCGAATGTTGTGGCAGTGGGTAATCCCTGCAGAGTTTTAAGAGAAATAAACGACCACGACAGAGAGTATTATTTTAAGAATAAAAAAATTAATTACGATAATTTATAAGGCATACAAAAATCCCATCTGTTCTTTCTTGTGAAAAAGTCAGATGGGATTTTTTATTATTTGATGATATCTTTTAAAAGACTGATTCCGTTATCGTATGTTGAAGTAACTTCGTTTAACATATCGTTATAAAAAGATTCGGCAGTTTTTCTTCTTTCTTCTGCAATTTCTTTTCCGCGTACCGTATAGAAGCGGGAATAAATTTTTTCAAGCTTATATTTATATTCCTGAAAGAATGACGGGATTTTATCATCTGTGCCGTCAGAAACTCTGCCGTCAGGCAAAACGGAATACAGAGGCTCAGCCATTGCGCCCTGATACACAAGTGTTCTTGCAATTCCCATTGTGCCTGCAACATCGATTTTATCTGCATCAAAAAGAATTTTTGCCTCTGTACTTTCGGGGGGATTATTTTTTCTGAAACGGTGTGAGCTTATGCAATGCTTAACTTTTTCTGCAAAGCTTTCATCAAAACCATTTTCAGTCAGAAATTCATATGCTTTTTCAGCACCCACTTCTGCGTGGCAGAGTGAAGGAGTTTTATTCTGGTCTTCACGTGCGATATCGTGGAGTAAACACGCGGAAATCAGAACATCGTAATCAACATTTTCGTCTTTACTTGCTATATCAAGTGCTGAATAAAGTACTCTGTAAATATGCTCTTTATCGTGTGCAGAATCCTTCATACACTCCAGCATATAATCCTCAAGTTTTCTGAATGTTTCGTTAGTCATAGTTAGCCTCATAAATACAATCTGTAAATTCTCTGCTTTTTCATATTTTCTCTGTACGCGAAATATGTTTCAGGCGGTTTTGCAATTTCAATTAATTCGGCATCCAGCTTTTCTATAGTTTTATACGACGGAATATTATTTTCATCGCAGGTGAGAATAACTTCATTCATACCGTGTGCTTTTGCAATCTGTAACACCAGTTTACACGCTTTGAAAGCAAAATTATTTCCCCTGAAATTTTCTTCAATTTCATAGCCTATATTGCCGTTATAATATGAATCAGAGTTACTGCCGATTCGCATACTTATTCTGCCGACGAATCTGTTGTTATAAAAAATATCGTAATAATAAAACGGTAAAAGCTTTTCATCACCGAAATATTTTCCTGATATTTTAAGTTCAATTTCACCATCTGTAAGATAATCAAAATTATCTGAAAATCTGAAATTATTCATTTTGCTTATCCTTTTCTCGCAACGATTGTTACAACGTTGGTTGATAAATCTGCAATACAGTTTTCTCGCGGAATATCATAACGTTGTGAAACGGTAGTTTGCTTCAGAATTTCCCAGTTTTCAAAAACTTTTTTCAACATTTCGGAAAGTTCAGACGTTGGGAGATTCACTTCAAATTGAGCATCAAGATTTTCTCTTGTGCTTTTATTCTTTTCAATAATTTCTGAATTGATTATCATACAGACTATGCCGTTTTTCTTTGTACCGTTTTCAATTTCTTTCAGTTTGTTTTCGAATGATTTTTCGGAATTAATGTGTTCCAAAGCGGAAACGGCAATTATAAAATCGTATTTGTTCTGTTTGATTCCGAAATCATCAATAGATGAGATTATTCCGTTAACGGAGTTCTCAACATTATATTTTATGCTGTTTCTGTTTAACTCATCAATCGCAAAATCAAGAATATCAACGCAATCAATTCTGCAGGGGATATTGCTGAATTTTTGTGCAACAGGAATACAGTTTCTGCCAACACCGCAACCTAAATCAAGCACATCAAGGCTCTGATAGTTGTCAAACAACGGTAATATGTCCATAATGGTTTTTACAGGCTTGGCAAGCCAACTTCCGCTTTCAAACAGTTTTGCCGTTGAATATATTTCAATGTGAGAAGCTTTTTCAGCATCTCGTATCTTATCAATGTTTTTAGTCATTTTATCACCTGAAAAAAGGGCAAATGCGTTGAAACATTTGCCCTCGTTGAAATTTATTTTTTGATTTCTTTGAGTCTCTTCATTACATCGTTGATGCCTGTGCCGAAGTAATCGTGGAGAGTTTTATATTCTTCAAAGAGTTTATCATAAATTGCAGATGCTTCTTCGTTGGGATAGTAAACAGTATCTTTAACCTTACCCATAATTTCTGAAGCTGTGTAAGCGTCATCATATCCGCCTTTTTCGCTGCCTGCAGCAACTGCACCGAAGATTGCACTGCCAAGTGCACCGCCCTGTTCGCTGCCTGCAATTTTGATGGGCATTTTTATAACGTCTGCATAAATCTGCATTGTCATGGGGTCTTTCTGTGAAATACCGCCTGCTGCAAAGAATTCGTTAACGTCAACACCGAATTTGCGGAAGTCTTCGATAATCATTCTTGTGCCGTATGCAGTAGCCTCAATCAAAGCTCTGTAAATATCTTCAGGCTTTGTTTGTAAAGTCATACCGAGAATCATACCTGTAAGGTCAACGTCAACAAGAATTGAACGGTTACCGTTCCACCAGTCAAGAGCAACAAGACCGTGTTCACCGGGTCTCTGTTTTTCTGCTTTTGCACGAAGGAATTTATGTATGTTCATTCCTGCTTTTTCTGCTTCATCATAATATGATTTGGGAAGGCAGTTTTCAATAAACCACTGGAAGTGGTCGCCAACACAAGCCTGACCTGCTTCGTAACCGTAGAAACCGGGCATAATACCGTCAGCAACAACACCGCAGATACCTTCAACCTGAACTTCTTCTTCACCGAGAAGCATATGGCATGTTGATGTACCCATAATAGCAAGCATCTGACCTGCTTTTGTAATACCTACTGCAGGAACGAAAACGTGTGCGTCGATAATACCTGCTGCAACTGCTGTGCCTTCGCAGAGACCGATTTTGTCAGCCATTTCTTTTGAAAGACCTGCAGCAAATGTGCCTGAAGGAGTGATAGGAAGGTTTTTGTTGATTTTATCTTCAATTACGTTTTCAAGTCTGGGGTCAAGTGCTTTGAAGAAATCTTTTGAGGGGAAGGATGTTGTTTTGTTCCACATTTCTTTGTAACCTGCTGTGCAGGAGTTTCTTACATCCTTGCCTGTGAGCATTCTTACAACCCAGTCAACTGCTTCCACGAAGCTGTCCATTGTGTCATAAATTTCAGGTTTTTCTTCAAGAATCTGCCAGAGCTTCGGAATTGCCCATTCAGAAGAAATTTTACCGCCGTAGTTTTTAAGCCACTGCTCGTTTCTTGCTTCAGCAATTTCGTTGATTTTGTTTGCATGTTTCTGTGCAGCGTGGTGCTTCCAGAGTTTTACATAAGCGTGAGGCTCATCTTTGTATTCATCAAGGAAACAAAGGGGAGTGCCGTCTGCAGTAACGGGGAGAATTGTGCATGCGGTAAAGTCGATACCGATACCGATAACGTCTTCTTTGTTTACACCTGATTTTTTCATAACATCGGGAATTGTGTTATAAATTACATCAAGGTAATCCTGAGGATGCTGTAATGCCCAGTCGTTGCCCAGCTTTTTACCCGAAGGAAGGTATTCATCCATAACCGCGTGGGGATACTCGAAAACTGAACTTGCAAGTTCTTCACCTGTCTGTGCGTTTACGATAAGTGCTCTGCCTGAAAGTGTGCCGTAGTCAAGTCCGATAGTGTATTTTGCCATTTTTATCACTCCTGAAATATTTTTTATACAGTCAGAGAAGTTATAATCTCTGAATAAAGTTTAATCGGGTCTTCAAGAAAGTTTTTCTTGACAGTTTCAACCTGAATTTCGTCAGCAACGTAAATTGTAAGCTTCATAAGCTGAGTTTTTTCATCGCCGAAGAAAAATGTCACATTAAAACCGTTTTCGATTTTTTCAACTTCTATTTTGTTTTCACGTTCTCTGCGTGCAAGTGTCTGCAGACGGATTGCAGTGTTTACTGCTTTTTCCTTAACACTTCTGGGGAGAAAATCCATTTCAAGATTTTCAACAGAATCAATGCCTTTTTCGGTAACGGTCAGCATTTCATCTGTATTTTCAAGTGTCATTCTTACGTTGTCATCTCTGATTAATTCGTCAAGAGCCTGAATCAATTCAAAGTAATTGGCAAGACCCTCACCCTGAATAATATCGCTCAGCTGCAATTTTGAAAGAGGAGCATCAAGGCTTTTTAAAAGATAACAGATAAGAAGCTTGATTTCTGTTTTGTTTGTAAGTCCGCCCGGCTCAACACCGAGATTCCATGCATCCATTTCCATATATAAACCTCCTTTAAGAGTCTGACTTTTTTACGTTGAACTGTCTTCGCTATAGCCTTTGACCTGTTCACGTGTTTTGAAAATATAACCGTTATTCTGCAGGATATTCATATCCTTAAGTGCCATTCCCGTACCTTTCGCTACGCAGTTAAGCGGGTCGTCGGCAATGTGGGTTATAATGCCCGTGCGTTGCTCAATCATTTCGTCAATGCCGAGAATAAGAGCACCGCCGCCTGTGATATAAATACCGTTTTTCATAATATCGGAAACAAGGTCGGGGGCAGTCTGCTCCATAACACTGTAAATTCCGTCTATGATGCTTTCAAGTCCCTCTCTCATCGCAAGGAAAACTTCAGCAGATGAAATTTCAAAATGAGTGGGAAGACCTGATATATAATCTTTTCCGTTAGCAAGGATAGTAATTTCATCCTGTCTGAACCTTGCACAGGAAATCTTTTTCTTTAAATTTTCGGCAGTTTTAAGGCCTATTATAATGTTTCGTTCTCGTTTGAGATAATTCCTGATTGCTTTGTCAAAAGCGTTTCCGGCCCCTTTTACGGAAGCTGAAACGGCAATACTGCCTGTTGTGATAACGGCAATATCGGTAGTGCCGCCGCCGATATCAACGACCAGTGTGCCCGAGGGACTTCTCATATTTATTCCGGCCCCTACTGCTGCTGCGAGAGGCTCTTCAATAAGACACGCTCTGCCTGCACCTGAAAGAGTAGCAATATCAAGCAATGTTCGCTTTTCAAGGTCTGTAACTCCTGAGGGCATACAGATTACGATATTGGGTTTGAAGAATTTATATCCTGCAATTTTATGAAGATACCATTTAAGCATATGCTGTGTGGCAGTGAAATCGGAAACCACACCATCCTCCAGAGGTCTTACAACGGTAATACAATCGGGAGTTTTTCCGTACATTTCGTAGGCTCTTGAGCCTACTGCGATAATGTCTCCCGTATCGCTGTCATAAGCTATTGCAGAAGGCTCGGAAATAACTATACCTTTTCCTTCAACGTAAATTATAGTTGAGGTGGTGCCTAAGTCAATTCCGATATTTACACCAAGCATTTGTCTGACCTCCTTCAGCCATTAAAAATTATTGTTGTTGAGTGCACATACGGCACATATAACACGTTTCGCACCTGCTTTTTTGAGAGTTTTTGCACATTCTTCCAGGGTGCTTTCTGTGGTTATAACATCGTCGCAGATGAGTATAGTTTTGTTTTTTACATCAAATTTCTGATTAACAGCAAAAGCACCTTTGAGGTTTTCACGTCTTTCTTTTCCCGAAAGGGCTACCTGCGGACGGGTGTTTCTGATTTTCTTGAGAAGACGGGGAGTGTTTTCCATAGAAAAGGCTTTCGAGATATATTTTATAAGCACTTCTCCGTGGTTGTAATTTTTCCTGAATCTTCTTATTTTAGTCATAGGCACACAGGTGATAAAGTCGGGTGTTTCGTCCTTAAAATCACGGGAAATAACCTCTGTAAGTTCAGCGGTTAAAAATTCTGCTGCCGGTTTGAAATTCTTATACTTAAAATTATGTATACATTTTCTCACAGGCTCGTCATAATAAAACGGTGCAGTAAGGTTATCAAAATTTTTGTCTGTAAAAGAAAATGACAACAGTATTTCCTGCGGTACGCGGATTTTTTCAACAGAGCAGTCATCGCAGATATCTTTGTTGAGTTCAGATGTTTTTGCACAGATTCTGCATCTGTTTCCGAGAATCAGACGTTTTATTATATGAGTGCGTATCCTGAAATTTTCGTTTCTTATCATTCTTCGAGCATCGCCTTTAATGCGGAATATCGTTTTGATTTTTTGTTGTTATCAATCATACCCTGCAATTCTCTTATGCTTCCCACGATTATCATATGTTTTTTTGCCCTTGTAACGGCGGTGTATAAAAGGTTTCTGTATGCTAATTGGGGAGGCAAACCAATAAGAGGCATAATAACTGCATTGAATTCATTACCCTGACTTTTGTGAACTGTTATTGCATATGCAAGTTCAAGTTCAGAAAAACTTTCAGTGGGATATTCTGTGATTTTTCCTTCAAAGTCAACAGTCATCAGGCCGTTGTTCAGGTCAACCTTGCGGAGAATACCGATATCTCCGTTGAATACTCCCGTACCGCTTTCGTCATCTTTATGCCAGACAATATCGTAGTTGTTTTTTATCTGCATAATTTTGTCGCCTTCACGGAAGATACGTCCCTGGAAAGAGATTTCTTTTTTATCACCTGACGGTGGGTTGAGCGTTGCCTGAATAAGGCGGTTTATGTTTATTGTGCCTGTTTCACCTTTTCTTGACGGACAGAGAATCTGAATATCATCAAGTGGTGAATAGCCGTAGGCTTTAGGTAATCTTTTTACTAAAAGGTCGCTTACTGTTTGTGCGGCTGAAGTTGCCACAGTACGCTCCATAAAGAAAAAGTCGTTGTCTTTATCGTTTCTTTCTATTGATTCGCCTCTGACAATTCTGTGTGCATTGCTGATAATAAGGCTTTCCATAGCCTGCCTGAAAACTTCTGTAAGTTCAACAGTAGGCAGAAGGTCTGAATTAATTAAATCGTGAAGAACATTTCCTGACCCTACAGGGGGCAGCTGGTTGGAGTCGCCTACCATAACAATACGGCAGCCTAAAGGAAGCGCATCGAGCAAGCTTGCAAAAAGGCACACGTCAACCATAGAAAGCTCATCAATAATAATTGCCTGTATATTCAGAGGGTTTCTTATATTTCTTCCGAAAGTCTGTCTTTCTTCCGAATCGAATTCCACTTCAAGAAGTCTGTGAATAGTTTTGGCTTCTCTGCCTGTTACTTCCGACATTCTTTTTGCAGCTCTGCCTGTGGGGGCGCATAATGCTGTTTTAAGCCCTTGAGTTTCGAAAAGCTCAATAATTCCGTTAATGGTAGTGGTTTTACCTGTACCCGGGCCGCCTGTGAGAATAAGTACACCTTTTTCAATGGCAGTAGTTATAGCTTCGAGCTGTTTTTCTTCGTAATGAATGTTGTGGTCTTCCTGAATTTTTTTCAGGTCCCGTTCAAGAGTTTTATGACCTGCAGGGGGAAACTGAACAAGAAGCTTTATACGGTCGCAGATTCTTTTTTCTGCAGCATAAATGTGAGGAAGAAAAAGAAAACCTGTGCCGTTCATATCATATTCAACGAGCTGTTTGTTTTCAATCAAAGTGTCAATCTGTTCATTTGCTTTTTCTGCAGAAATTTCAAGGAACATCGTTGCAGATTTTATAACTGCGTGGCGCGGCACACAAGTGTGACCGTTTGAAAGATTATGTTTCACAATATAAACTATACCTGCTCTTGCACGGAAATCTGCATTGGGGCTGAGAACAAGATTACCTGCAATGGCATCTGCTCTCTCAAAGCCCATTCCTATGCGTTCATCGCACAAAAGGTAGGGGTTATCTTCAATTAATTCTATTGTTTTGTTACCGAAAACTTTGAAAGCATTTAAGCATTCAGAGGGTGACATGCCGTAATGTTCAAGGCGTATCATAATCTCTCTTATGGCGAATTGCTCTCGGAAAGTTTTTGAAATCTGTTCTGCTTTGTTAAGAGAAATTCCTTTTATCTGTGATAATCTGTCGGGGTCGTTTTCAAGCACATCAAAGGTGTTTTCACCGAATGCTTCGATTATTTTTGCCGCAGTTGACGGGCCGATACCTTTTACTGCACCTGATGACAGGTATTTAAGCAAATCTGCAGTACTTTTCGGCATTGCTCTTTCGCAGAGTCTTATTTTAAACTGTCTGCCAAAAGATGAATGAAAATCGAAATGACCGATAAGGCGTAAAGTTTCACCTGCATCGATATGGGGGAGTACACCTACTGCCGTTACAAGCTCATCTGAACAATCAAGGTCAAGAACAGTAAATCCGTTTTCGTCATTACGAAAAGTAACGGATTCCACAACTCCTTTAATCTCAACTTCGTTTTGCTCAGGCATATCGGATTTCCTTTCAGGCAGAAATAATATATCATTTTATTTTACAATATTATGAGATAAAATGCAATACGTTATGAAAGAAAAACACCGCATCAGTAACGCCGAGCGTTGATAAGGAAGTATTTCTTTAAAATGTGAACTTACGGCACAATAATGCGTCAAAACCCACCGATACGCGACAGCGTAATCGATGGGTTTTTCCTTTTCTTGCACACGCAATTTCGCATTTTAAAGTGCTACGCAGTTTCGTAGAAAAGCAAAATTGCTTGAATTGAAGCCAAAAATGCAGCAAGGCTG
>JAFUIO010000012.1 GCA_017468425.1 Clostridia bacterium
GAAAAAAGATATAGATAACGGAATCAAAAATCTTCTTGATGCAATTCAGCAGGGGATAATAACCGAGTCAACAAAAGAAAGACTTGTTGAATTGGAAGATAAAAGAAAAGAACTTGAAAAGGAAATTGCAAAAGAGGAAGCCGCAAAACCGGTTATCACAAAAGAACATATTATGTGTTGGTTTGAAAATCTGAAAAAATACAATATTAAAAATGCGACACATCGCAGAAGACTTGTTGATGTTTTTATAAATGCGATTTATTTGTTTGATGATAAAATTGTTCTCGTATTCAATTTCAAAGACAACACAAAAAGAACAAAGAAAGAGGAAATACAAAAATCACCCTTAAGTTCGGCCCTGAACAACTGTTGTGCGCCACATGAATTATACCTGCAATTCGAACCATTTGTGTTCCGTTTGCAGGTATTTTCGTTTTTATAACCCTTGATATTTCGAGGGCTTTCTTTATTTTATATAAAATGTTTCAAATGTTACACAAATGTCAAAACAGCTTGATTTTAAATACAAAAGTGAAATTATTCTTTTATTCGAACTACTATTGTCCCGTTTCAATTTGTTTTGAATCTGTGTGTTTACTGAAGTATTCAGCTTCGTATGCATCAGGTGTTCTGTATCTAAGCAAAGAGTGAGGTCTTTTAGTGCCATAGAAGTATTTATATTGTTTTTGATTTTTGGTGTAGCTATGGTTTTATTTTGAAGCATATGGTATAATTAGTTTGATAAATAAGAATTTGCAGAGGTGATATAATGCAGAACACAGAAATAGAAAAAGCAATACCGTGGAATCCTTGGCACGGTTGTAAAAAGGTAAGTCCCGGTTGTAAAAATTGCTTTGTATTCAAGATGGATCAAAGATACGGTCGTGATACCACGGTCATAGCTAAAGGAAAAACTACATACGAATTAAAGGACAAGGATTGTCCCCAAAACTCGCTTGTTAAACTCTGCTTTTCATCCGACTTTTTCATCGAAGAAGCAGACGAATGGCGCGAGGGGTGTTGGGATTTTATCAGACGGAGAAAAGACTGTATTTTTGTAACAACAACCAAACGCCCCGAAAGAATTAAAGGGTGTCTTCCGTCGGATTGGGGAGAAGGATGGGAGCATTTCCATTTGAGTATATCCATTGAAAATCAGGAGATGGCAGACAAGCGCTTGCCGTATTTCCTTGAAGCTCCTCTCGCGCATCGTGAGGTATTTTGCTCACCCCTGATAGCTCCTATGTCTTTAGGCAAATATCTCGATACAGGACTTATCAAATGCGTAAATGTGGGCGGCGAAATGGCTCCCAAGGCAGATGTGCGTCCCATAAGATATGAATGGGTGGAAGCATTATATCTTGAGGCAAAAGAGCGAGGAATTGAGTTCTATTTTCATCAATGCGGCTCAATGTTTATCAAGAATGGTGTTAACATCGGTAAGTGGAATCTGAACGATCAGATAGCTCGTGCAGAAGAAATACAACACGAGTTAGAGAGAAAATACAGATAAATTCCAATTTATCGAACTATAAACAGTTACATAAGACATTTCTTCAGAATCTAAAAAAATAATTGTTTAGTATGGGGGTTCGAAAAGGTGTAGAGGTCCCAAAAAATTCCGTTCACGAAAGTGGACGGAATTTTTTACTTATTTACTATTAACTCTTGAGTAATCAAGGGTTTCTTTTTTATGCCTAAAATCTATGCTAATAGTTCGTGACACCCCTTTTAGGACTTGTTGTACTTGAACTTATGATTCAATTGTTGATTTTTATTGAATTAAAGCGTATAATTATAAACAGGCGGTGAGTTTATGAAGAAGAGATTTTTACATCCGATATGGAAATTCGATGAAATTGAAAAAGAACTTTCTGTTTTGGAGCAGAATGGTTGGAGATTAAATAAAATATATGGTATCCGCAATTTTGAATTTGTTAAATCTAAACCTAAATCTGTAAAATATTTCTTCACGTATTCAATTCCTCGTGAAAAGATAAATATGTATATTATTGAAGATACATTAAAACAAAAATTTAATGCTACTGAAATTCGAGGAAATTTTGGCGGTACACAAATTTATCGAATCACAAAGCAAGTTGAAGTTGAGGAGCAAATTTTCAACAGAAATATTATTTTACAGCACTATCTCTTTAAAAGAATGATATGTTGTTTATTGTTGTTATTACTTTTCTCAATTCCATTAATTATGGGCTTGATATTAAATCCTGAAAAGCTGCTTAATGATATTATTAGTCAGTTTTTCGAATCCGTATTATTGGCTTTCTGTTTTATGTTGGTCGTATTTGGTTTGATTTATAATATTATAGGATATGTTTATATGAAATCAAAGAATAAGTAAAGCAAAAATAAAGAAAACATATATGCGAGGGTGTCATTCCGTCCTGTAAAGACACAGGTAACGAATCCGAACTTTTCATCTTATGGTGAAACGTTCGGGTTTGTTTTTTATATATGAAAAAGGGATTGTGAAAGACGATTTTTAAGGATATATTCGGTTTATTTTTTTGAGGAGAGGTACAGTTGCAGACGGTGGTGAGGTGTAGAAAATGCAGTTTTGTGCTTTTTTAGTTTGATTTTATTTTTACTTTTCCATCTCATCCGAGTTTTACTTTGTAAAACCCACCCTTTTTCTCCCAAAACGGGAACCCCTTTGTCCTGCGGACATTTTCCCTGACAGGAGGAATCGCCTTGAGATGAAGGCGGCAGAAATATATGAATGCAGAAGAAGCCCGGTGTTTCGGCTTTTTCTGCATTTTTTGTCTGATACATTTATTTCATTAATTTTTATAAATTCAAGTTTTTTACAGCAGCTTTTTCTCTTGCCGACTTTTAATTGTTTTCATGTTTATTAAAATCAGTACGGAATTATATTTTGTACGGCAAACTGAAAAGGTTATGAAACTGTTGAGTAAAGATTTGAACAAAACGGATTTTATTTTTTTATTGAAATTACCATAATTTCGTGTTATACTATGAGTGCGACACAACTGAATATTTTACGTACAGAGTGGTATGTTATTTTTATCTATTTGGTAAAAATGCATGCTCTGTTTTCACATACCAAACTGTGCGTATATGAAAGTTGTGTCGCAGCAAAAGGAGTTATGCGTTTTTCATGCGTAGCTTCGGCTGCGCATTTTTTGTTTTATAGCGAATTTTTTTCAAATATCTGCAACTTTTTATTTTCTGCCGCGTCTTGTATTATGTGGGAACAAGTTCAGAGAAAGGAAGTTGATATATTAACCAATCAATAAGGTGCCGGAGTATCACCTTAACAAATACTCAAACAATATTTTACAATACTAATGGAGGTATTATTATGAAAAACACATTTAAGAAAATCACATCTGTTATTCTTGCTATGTTCATTCTTATGAGCGTAAGTGTAACAGTTTTTGCTGCTCCCGGTAGCGGTGAATATGTAGGCGGAAATGCATATCAGAGCGGTCTGATAGCGAGAGAAATTTACGAAAAATATGAAGTAACAGCACTCTTTGCTGATGGCGAAGAACCGCTCTGGGATTACGACGATCTTACAATGCGTTATACAGAAGAAAACGGTACAGTATGGAGATATTTTAACAACAGAAACTATATTGTATGTCAGGAAGACGAAAGATGGATTTATCAGATTCTTGATGATGGAACTCTGATGATCACAACAAACCCCGATGATGGTTGGAGAGATGAAGAAACTTGGGAACCATTTTATCTTGAAGTGAAAATTCCTTCTGTACTTGATGGTAAAACAGTTACTATTCTTGAAAACTGGGGAGCAGAAGTATTAAGTGTTATTGTTCCTGATACTATTACAGAGCTTGGATATGACTGTTTCAGAAATACAAAAGTAAAAAGAGTTTACCTTCCCGACTCTGTTACAACAATGAACGACTCTGTATTTCAGCTCACAGAAGATTTTGAACTTTACTATGGCGGAACAACAAGCGATATAAAAGATATTCTTGTATATCACATCTATGACGGTAACGACAATTCAGACTGGGCAGTAACAAACTACGACTGGTTGGAAAAACCTTATACGGAAGACACTGATGGAATGGGAGCGGATCACCCTGCAGATGTTAAAGCAGTTCACTATAATGCAGATCCCAACAATCTTCCTCCCGTCGAAGATCTTATTGAAGAGGAGCCTGTAGAACCCACAATCTGGGATAAGATTGCAGAGGCATTTGAGAACTTTGCAGATTCAATCGTTGTTTTCTTTGAGAAGGTAGCTAATTTCTTTGCAAGTATCTTTGCATAAAATATAAAAACATCGGTCTGCGGTAAATCTACAGAACGACGTAGGGAACATATAAGTCTCTTGACACAAAAAGAGCCCTGAATGGCGAACCAGACAGGGCGGGGATCAGTAAAACATTACCAAATTTTTGAGCATGTGTATGCAGTAACTGCATAGATAAATGCGCTAATTGTGATAACGCTTACACAATACAAAGTGATTGCGGAAATCATTTTGCATTCATCCTTTCGGTAAATTAGACCGTGTAGGTCAAGTTGTCAAACCATAGGTCTTTTTTAACCGAATGTCCGGAATCCCTGTCGTGTATGCTATCAAAAATTTTGGTTCAAGTCAAGAAACATATGTTCTCAATGGATTTCTTCGCTAATTTGTTTGCATAAAAACACAACAGCCCGTGCCTTAACACGGACTGCTGTGGAGACATTGCTCATTAGTTCTTATTGAAAAATATATTGCAATATTTTTCAATGGTATCGTAAATGTCTTTACTCACCTTCAGAACAAACTTAGCATAAACTAATGTGCATAACAATGCAAACATTTTGCTCATTCCTTTCTGAATAGATTTGACCGCGGAGGTCCATCCATAAAAACCTATAGGTCATTTTTATTCGGATTGGGAATGTCTCAATTTAAATAATATCAAAATATAACATTGTTTGTCAACTGGTTTACAAGTATCTTTGCATAAACAATAAAAACACAAACTTACTACAATACCATTCAACAAGTGAATAGATTTTGCGAGCAGTACCAAAGACGCTAAAAGCGTACACGAAGAATGCTAAGATTACATCCATCGGTACTTCACTCCTTTCATATGAGATTAGGCAAAATGCCCAAATCCATAAAATGCACTTGCTTTTCTCATGTGTTAGAGTAAACTCGCAATCACAACATAATATTTAAGAGGAGCCGTATGGCTCTTCTTTTTGCTTTTTCGTAGTTGCTTGTGAAAATTGCTCCTGAATTCAGTATGGATGGATTTGCGGATGGAATACTATTAATAAACGCAAATTATTTTGTTAATTTGTTGACATTTAGGTGCTGTTGATATATAATGTTTTAGAAAAAATATTTTAGGAGTGTGCAAAATTATGCCATTAGTAAATGCAAAAGAAATGCTTACAAAAGCAAAAGCAGGCCACTATGCAGTTGGTCAGTTCAATATCAATAACCTTGAATGGACAAAATCAATTCTTCTTACTGCACAGGAAATGAATTCTCCTGTTATCCTCGGTGTATCTGAAGGTGCAGGTAAATATATGTGCGGTTACAAGACAGTTGTAGGTATGGTTGAAGGTATGCTTGAAGGCCTTAACATTACAGTTCCCGTTGCTCTTCACCTTGACCACGGTTCATACGAAGGTGCAAAAGCTTGTATCGAAGCAGGCTTCAGCTCAATTATGTTCGACGGTTCTCACTATCCCATCGACGAAAACATTGCAAAAACTAAAGAATTAGTTGCAATCTGCGAAGAAAAAGGTCTTTCAATCGAAGCTGAAGTTGGTTCAATCGGCGGCGAAGAAGACGGCGTTGTTGGTGCAGGCGAATGTGCTGACCCCAAAGAATGCAAAATGATCGCTGACCTTGGCGTTACAATGCTTGCAGCAGGTATCGGTAACATTCACGGTAAATATCCTGAAAACTGGGCAGGTCTTTCATTTGAAACTCTTGCAGCTGTTCAGGAAGAAACAGGCACAATGCCTCTCGTTCTTCACGGCGGTACAGGTATCCCTGCTGATATGATTAAGAAAGCTATCTCTCTCGGCGTTTCTAAAATCAACGTTAACACAGAATGCCAGCTTGCATTCCAGGAAGCAACAAGAAAATATATCGAAGAAGGCAAAGACCTTCAGGGTAAAGGTTTCGACCCCAGAAAACTTCTTGCTCCCGGTGCAGAAGCAATCAAAGCTTGCGTTAAAGAAAAAATCGAACTCTTCGGTTCAGCTAACAAAGCATAAGAATAAAATTTATAAAACCAAAACCTTCGGTTCAGTTCATCCGAAGGTTTTTCTTTATCAAAAGAAAATATTTGACATTCCGGTGATATATGTCTAAAATATATGTATCAACATAACGGAGAATATTATGAATAAAATTATTGAAATAACAGATTTCTTTGCACCTGAGCTGGATGTGTATGCAAGGTTAACTGAAGTTCAGCTGCTGAACAAAGAATTTCCAGAAAAAGGCTTATTTATAGCAGAAAGTCCGAAGGTTATTGAACGTGCTCTTGATGCAGGGTATGAGCCTGTTTCCTGCCTTATGGAAAAAAGGCATATTGAGGGCGAAGGCAAGCCGATTCTTGAAAGGATAGAAAACGTTCCTGTTTTCTGTGCGGAATCAGAAATTCTCACGCAGTTTACAGGCTTCAAGCTTACAAGAGGTATGCTGTGTGCTATGAAACGTAAACCGTTGCCTGATGTGAGAGAAATCTGCGAAAACAAAAGCAGAATAGTTATACTTGATAAAGTTATGAATCCGACTAATGTAGGGGCAATAATCCGCTCGGCCGCTGCACTGGGAATGGATGCAGTAATTCTCACTCCGGGATGCTCTGACCCCTTGTACAGACGTGCCGCAAGAGTAAGTATGGGCACTGTTTTTCAGATTGAATGGACAATTGCAGACGATGATTGTATTGATGAAATAAAGAAACTGGGCTTTAAAACTGTTGCTATGGCACTTAAGGATAATTCTCTTTCAATCAATGACCCAAGGCTGGCAAAGGAAGAAAAGCTTGCTGTTATTATGGGCACGGAGGGAGACGGACTTTCTGAACAAACGATAGCTGACTGCGATTATACTGTTAAAATACCGATGTATCACGGTGTCGATTCATTAAACGTCGCTGCAGCTTCTGCAGTAGCATTCTATCAGCTTGGCAATAAGCAGAATGATGTCTGATATTGTGTATGCTTGCTGATATATTGCTTTTATGATATAATTACAAAGAGGTGATAATATGAAAGCAATTGAAAATCTGCCCGAAAGTTACCGATTGATTTATGATATTGATCTTCAAAAAGACAAAAAAACAGCAATAGCAGTTAATTTATCAGCATTTATTATTATGGTTTTATTAGCAGTTCCGATGCATTTTGTTGTGCCGATTTCTTCTTTGTTCAGTATGGAAGATGGTATGAAAAATTATATATTAAGACTCAGCTTTCTTGTTTTATTTTATATTTTGTATATGATTTTTCACGAGCTTGTTCATGGCATTGCAATGAAAATCTGCGGAACGAAAAAAGTGAAATATGGTTTTACAGGTATGTATGCTTTTGCAGGAAGTAAAGATTTTTATGATAAAAAGTCGTACATCTTTATTGCGTTGGCACCGGTTGTGCTTTGGGGTGTTGTGCTTGCTGTCGTGAATTGTTTCGTTACGGACGAATGGTTCTGGGTTATTTATTTCATACAAATTGCAAATCTGTCAGGTGCGGCAGGAGATTTGTTTGTTACTGTGAAATTCTCAAAATTACCTCGTGATATTCTGATACAGGATTATGGAGTAGGGATGAAGGTTTATTCTCAAAAATAAATTTTAGTTGTGATAAAATATGTCAAAAGTAAAATATTAAAAAAGGGAAAGAAGCTGAGCATCTTATGAAAATGGGAAGTTCAGAGATTAATGCTTGCGAGAATTATCAAAGCTAAAAACGGAATATACAAAACCACCCTCGCGTGCAGTGGTAAAATAAAGGTAGACACATGGAAAACCACCATGTATCTACCTTTTTAATTTTGTGTTAGAATAAATAAAAGGAGGAATAACAATGAAAAAAGGACAGAAAAAACGAATATGGACAAAAGAACAAAAAATAGAAATCATCAATAAACACTTAAAGGAGCACATATCTGTAAGAACGATTGAAAAAGAATACAATGTTGATAGAAGTTTGGTTTGTCATTGGATACGAGATTACAATGAATTAGGTGAAAAAGCGTTAGAACCCAAAGGACATAAAGGAAATCCTTATGCAGCATTACATACCAGTAAGTCACTTTCAGAGACAGAAAGCTTAAAATTGCAACTTGCAAAATTAGAAATAGAGAATGAACGATTAAAAAAAGGATACGAAGTGAAAGGAGTTGGTGCAAGCAAGGAGTTCGTTATCATAAAAGATGCGAATTTGAAATAATAGACAACTTGAAACACAAATACAGTATTAAATTTTTATGTGAAATAATGTCCGTAAACCGTTCGGGTTATTACAAATGGCTTGCAAGAAAAGGTAAACCTAACAGATATGAACAAGATAGAGCGATACTTACTCAGTTGCTTATGGAACAACACAAAAAGCACAAGACGAAAGGCTATCATTACCTTGCAAATTTAATTAGAAACGAAACCGGATGGGTGTTTTCGGATAATTTAGCACATAAGTGCTGTAAATATGCTGGCATACGATCCAAAACAAACAGGGGCAGGAAATATGCAGGAAGAGAACATATTAAATTTCCAAACATCATAAATGGACATTGGAATGTAACAAAACCGCTTGAAGTTGTTGTATCAGATATGACTTGTATAAAACATAAAGGAATTAAATGGGAATGGACTTACTTGCTTGATGTTTTTAACAATGAAATCATTGCAAGTTCAATTACAAGAAAAGCAGGCAGCTCTCTACCGTATTATCATTGCCTTGATGTTTTGATTGAAAAAACAAGGGAGCAAACTTACCCGGTCACACTTCACACCGACCAAGGTAGCGTTTACTCCTCATCAGGCTTCTATCAAGCCCATAAGAATTATACCAATATTAAACGTTCTATGTCAAGGGTTGGAACTCCTACCGATAATCCAATAATTGAATCATTGAACGGTTGGATCAAAGAAGAAATGCGTAAAGATTTTAATCTGAGAAATGTAGAAAATCTTCCTTTGTTCATCGAAAACTATGTTCATTATTTTAACAACGAACGACTATCTTACAAACTAAACTACAAAACCCCTGTTCAATACAGAATTGAACAAGGGTTTGAGTAATTGGTGGTTTTTGCTGTCTACTTTTACTTGACAAGTTCACGCGGTGGTTTTTCTGTTATCAACAACTATCTTTTTCGCTTTTATTACAACAGTTAAAACATATTGAGTAACTCCGATTCAGATTACAATTTGAAATGTCCTGATAAAACTTATTTTTTTGTCAGATTAATAAATTGCAATACGTTGTTTTTATAAAATAAATATGGTATAATTATTCAGATAAATTGTTATAAACAGAAAAATAAAAAATAAAAGGCAGGCATTATTATGGCTTTTTTATTGGTTGTTATTTATATTGCATTTATAGGTCTCGGAGTGCCCGATTCTCTGATCGGCTCTGCATGGCCTGCTGTTCATACGGAAATCAATATGCCCGTTGAAGCGGTAAGTGTTCTTACTTTTATTATTTCAGGCTGCACTGTGTTGTCGAGTATGTTCAGCGCAGGAATTCTCAATAAGCTCGGAACGGCAAAGGTTACTGCTTTCAGCACAGCTATGACTGCTTTGGCGTTGTTAGGATTTTCTTTTGCACCGTCATTCTGGTTTATGATACCGTTGGCTGTTATTCTGGGTCTTGGTGCAGGTGCGATAGATTCAGGGCTCAATAACTATGTTGCTCTCCACTTTAAAGCAAGCCATATGAATTTTCTCCATTGCTTCTATGGTGTGGGAGTAAGTCTCAGCCCTTACCTTATGTCACACGCTCTGGGCGATGCCGGTTGGCGAAGCGGTTACCGATATGCGTTTTATGTTCAGGCGACAATTACGTTACTGATTCTTGTATCACTTCCGTTATGGAAAAAGACGGTTTCTTCAGAGCAAGAAGAGGAAGAGAAAAGTGTAAATCTCACTTTAGTGCAGATGGCTAAAAAATCTGAAGTGCGTCTTGTGTGGATTATTATGCTTGCAACAAATGCCATTGAATACGCATGCGGTGTATGGGGAAGTACATATCTCGTAACTGAAAAAGGTTTTCAGGCAAAAGACGGTGCACTTGCACTTACAATATATTATATAGGAATGTCTGTGGGACGTTTTCTTTCAGGGGTGCTGTCAAATAAAATCAGCACATGGAAGCGTATCGGCATAGGCTCTGCAATTCTTGCCCCTGCAATTATAATTATGCTTCTTCCTTTGCCGGGGATTGCGTCCGTTATCGGTTTATTCCTTATAGGTCTCGGCAATGGTTCGGTTTATCCGAATATGATACATCTCACTCCCCATAATTTCGGAAAAGAAGTGTCGCAGTCAATTATGGGTTCGCAGATTGCATTTGCTTATATCGGCGTTATGCTGGCACCGCCTGTTGTAAGCCTTGTAAGCGGATTGTTCGGTATAAAAGTTTATCCCGTTCTTCTTGCGGTGCTTTACGTAATAATGATTGTTGCACTGATGTGCTTTGTAAATAAATTGAAAAAGCAGAATAAATACAATGCAGATGTCTGACTTTTTGAGGATAACTTAACAATGGAAAATAACGAAAAATTTGATATAAAAAAATTCATATCACCTGATGCTTTTTATGCTCCGGTATACGTGTGGGTGTGGAACGATATCTGCACCGAAGAAATTATAGATGCTCAGCTTTCAGAAATGCAGAATCTTGGCATAAGAGCATTTTATATTCTTCCTGAACCGAAGGAATTCAGACCTGACAGTATGCCCACAAATCTTACGCCTAACTATCTTTCGGCGGAATATTTTGAGTTGTGTGCCTATGCCATCCGAAAAGCCACGACACTTGGTATGCAGTGCTGGATTTATGATGAAGGCGGGTGGCCGTCAGGCAGTGCTTGCGGAAAAGTTATTAAAGATCATCCTGAGTACGCGCAACAGATACTGGAAGTATATGAAAAAGTTTTTTCCGCAGGAGATGTTTACAGGAAAACTAATCCTGATGTTCTGGCAACATTCATTAACAATAATGAAATTATTGAAGATGGCTATGTGTTCTCCCAAAAAACTGTTGCAGAAGAATATGTTGCAGAAAAGAGAAACTCGGATTATCCTGATTTATTGAATAAAGATGCAACGGAATATTTTATACGGATTACTCACGAAGAATATGCCCGTTCACTGAAAAATGCTCTCGGGAAAAATGTTACGGCTGTTTTTACGGATGAGCCGAAAGTATCTGCATACTCATTCAACCGGGAGTTGGCAGACAGATACGAAAAAACATTTGGCGAGTCCATATTACCTTATCTTCCGTTAATTGCACAAAATGCAGAAGTAACGGAAGAAAACGTTCATATTTTACATCGTTGGTATGATTTGTGTAGCCGTATGTTTTGTGAGAATTTTCTTCTTCCATGCAAGAAATGGGCAAACGAACACGGCATTTCTTTTACAGGACATATGGATGTTGACCATAGCCCTCTTGGGTGTGTAAGAGGAGGCGGGAACTTTAATCTGATGCGTGCACTCAGATGTATGGATATTCCCGGTATAGATATTATCTGGCAGCAGCTTTATCCTGAAAGCAAAGTAACCGACAAAGATGATATGAATGGTTATAACGGCTTTTTCCCCAGATACGCTTCTTCTGCTGCGGCACAGAATGGTACAAAGTCAGCAATGAGCGAAATTTTCGGAGTAGCAGGTGCAGGGATAACTTATGACATTATGCGGTACACCGTAGGATATCAGGTTGTACGTGGAATAAACATCTTCAATCCGTTTAATTTTCCGCTCGGACGCAAAGAGGCACTTCTTGCGCAGGAACTTCCTGTTTTTACTGAAAATCAACCGTATTGCCGTCATCTCAGTACATTCAACCGTTATGTGGAACGCATATCATATTTATCGGTTCTCGGAGAACGCGTATGCGAAACAGGACTTTACTATCCGATTCACGATTTTCAGGGCGGTCTGAAAGCAGAAAGTATTTCGGAAGAATTTGACGCTCTCGGCAGAAAACTTGAAGATATGATGGTGGATTTCGATATCGTTGATGACGATGTTATACAAACCGCAAAAGGGACAGATAAAGGCTTGATACATATCGGCAGAGCATCGTACCGTACCATAATAATTCCAAAAGGTGCTTATGTTCCGAAGAATACTGAAAAAGTTCTTGATGAATTTATAAAAAACGGCGGCAGTGTTTTGTACGAACTTTCAGGCCTTACACCTGCAATTCCTGTTGACGGTGAAGGCTTACGTGTGATGCACAGAAAAGCCGAAAACGCAGATTTATTCTTTTTATTCCGTGAAAAAGGTTTAAATGATGAATATACAGTCCATCTGCCTCAATCAGATGTTTATGTGCTTGATTTATTGAACGGAACACTACAGAAAGCCAATACAGAAAACAACAGTCTGAAACTTTCTCTTTCTGTAGGCGAAACAGCTGTGATTATGCTGACTGATGAAAAGCCTGAAGCAGAAAATAAAAGTAATTTCAGCGAAAAAATCTGTATTGAAAATGATTTTATGTTCAGCAAGAAAACGGAACTTGTCTGCAATGAAAACGGATTTGAAAATGTAAAACATACTGAAACAGCAGTTCCGATAAAATCAGGTGATTGGTCAGTTGCGGTCGGCAAGGCTTATTCGGGAAGCGGTGTTTACAAAACAACATTCTGTCTTCCTGCGGAAAAAGCGGGAAAAGAAGGAGAAATTGACCTTGGCGATGTACGCTTTACCGCGGAAGTTTATATCAATGACCAACTGTTGGGTGCAGTTCTGATGCCACCATACAGATTTAAAATTCCTGCAGGTGTGTTGAAACAAGAGAATAAACTTAAAGTAGTGGTAACAAACACATCTGCAAACTGGTATGTTCATACCGATTACTTTGATAAATGGAAAACAGAAGAATTATCTCCGTACTTCAATGCGGAAATAAAATATGCCGAAAAATATGTATCGGGCGGTCTGTACGGACCTGTTGCATTAATCTTGTAATAAAGTGGGAGTGTGTTATGGCAAAAAACAAACGTGCAAAAAAAGGAAAGAGGCTGATTGCCGCTGTTGTTATAATTGCAGTGGTTGCAATTATAGTTACGGGTATCAACTTTTTATCAGTTGAGCATCTTATGAAAACGGGAAGCTCATACAACAAGGTTGAAATTGAAAATCAGCTTACACCTCAGAAAGATGAAAACGGCAACTGGTGTTTCACAACTGACAGAGATTTTAAAATAATGCAGCTTACCGATATTCACATCGGTGGCGGCTTTATGTCGAAAACCGTTGACGAAAAAGCACTCAATGCAGTTGCTTTAATGGTAACAAAAGAAAAGCCCGACCTTGTTATTGCAACGGGTGATATTGCTTTCCCTGTGCCTTACAGAGCAGGTACATTCAATAACTACAGCGGTGCAAAGGCTTTTGCAAACCTTATGGAAAGCCTGGGTGTTTATTGGGATGTTAATTTCGGTAATCACGATGCTGAGGCATATTCGTATTTTGACAGAGAAGCAATGGCGGAATTCTACGGAAACGAAGAATATAAATATTGTTTATTCCTGTCAGGGTCCGAAGATGTTGACGGCTACGGTAACCACACTATTGAGGTTAAAAACTCAGAAGGCGTTATTACTCAGGCGATAATTTTAATTGACTCTCAGGCTTATGTTAAAGATAATATCATCGAAAGCATCAAGGGTACATACGACAATGTTCATCCCAACCAGGTTGAATGGTATGAATCTGAAATTCTGCGTATGAACGCTGAAAACGAGAAAATCAGCAAAAAATCTGTGCCTGTTAAATCACTTGCATTTTTCCATATACCGTTGGTTGAAATGGACGATGCGTGGAACGAATTCCGCGAAAACGGCTATAAAGACACTGATAATTTCAAGTATGTTGAAGGCTTAATCGGAGAAGAAGGCAGACAGGTGTGCTGCGGTTACGGCGAAGATGACCTTTTTGAAAAAATGCTTGAACTCGGTTCAACAAAAGCAATGTTCAACGGCCACGACCACGTCAACAACACCACATTTGAATATAAAGGTATTCAGTTCAGTTACGGCTACAGTGTTGACTACTTTGCATATTCAGGTATTGATAAGCTTGGCTCACAGAGAGGCTGCACAATGATAACCTGCAAACCTGACTCAACATTCACTATTGATAAATATAATTTCTATTCTGACAGATACGACATCGACGGTTTTACACGCGAAGATGTAACAATGCAGTTTGAAGATGTTACATATCAGGTTTTGCCTGAATAAATATATATCAAATTACAGAAAAGGGATGAGAAAGTATGAATAAAGAAAGAATAAGCAAAAAGAATTGGTTTATAATTATTCTTTTCTGCTTTATGGGCGGTATTGCATGGAATACAGAAAATATGTATTTCAACACATTTATCACCAATGAAATATATGCCGATGTATCGCAGACTGCTATCAGAGGCACAATGGAAGCAACCACTGCAGTGGCACGTATGGTGGCACTTTCAGCTATAGCAGCTGTGGTTACCACATTCATAATGGGTGCATTGAGCGATAAGCTTAAAAACAGAAAAATGTTTATTTCTGTGGGCTATATTTTCTGGGGTATAGTTACGGCAATGTTCGGCTTTATCTCAAAAGAAAATGTTGCAAACCTTTTTAATCTTACTGATGAAACAAAAATTCTCGGTTGTACTGTATGGTTTATTATCCTTATGGATATTGTAATGACATTTATGGGCTCTACAAGTAACGATGCGGCTTTCCAGGCGTGGGTAACAGATATTTCCGTGCCGAAGCAAAGACCGATTCTTGAAACAGTTTTATCTGTTGTAGGAACTATATCTTCTTTTGCGGTAACAGGTGTAGGCAGTTTTGCTCAGGCAGGTACTGTCAGCTACAAACTCTTTTTCGGCGGACTTGGTATAGTGGTAACAATTTGCGGTGTTTTAGGTTTATTCCTTATTAAAGACCCACCCCGCACAGCACAGATAAATAACAGTTCATCATCTTATCTTTCAGACCTTTTATACGGCTTCAGACCGTCTGTTATCAAGGAAAACGCAAGATTGTACCTTGCTCTTGTGGCATTCTGCTTTGCTATAGTTGCGTTCCAGGTGTTCTATCCTTATCTTCTTACATATGTTCAGTACGTTGTTATCCCTGATAACGGCGGAGTAGAAAATATCTTAAAACCCAGCGTAATAATAACTGCGGTAGTTGTTGCAGTTGTTGTTCTTACTGCCATTGTAACACTTCTCAAACTTTCAACTAAAAAACGAGGTATCTGCCTTGTAACAGGTGTTATTGTGTTAACATTAGGCTTCCTGATTCTTTCAACAAGCACAAGTATTTACGTTATTCTTGTAAGTATAGTACCCGTTGTTCTTGGTAATGCTCTTGTAAATATCTTATTCGGTGCAGCTGTAAAAGACTTTATTCCTGAAGGTAAGGCAGGACTTTTCCAGGGTATAAGAATGATATTCTCTGTGCTTATTCCTATGGTTGTAGGTCCTGTTATCGGTGATATGGCTTGTCAGCATGCAGCACAGACCATTATAAATGAAGCGGGTGCAGAAGTAATCGTACCTGCAAAAAATATGTTTTTATGGGCAGGTATAGTTTGCGTATTTGCATTGATTCCTCTTTATTTCCTTATTAAAAAAGGCGTTGAAACAAAAGATAATGCAGAGGTAGCAGAAAATGAGTAAGTGGAATTTTTATACATCAAAAGAAATCAAGCCCGAAGGGTGGCTTCGCCGTCAGCTTACAATTCAGGCAGAGGGATTAAGCGGTAATCTTCACAAAATATGGCCCGATATCCGCGATAGTGCCTGGATTGGCGGTAACCGTGAAGGTTGGGAAAGAGTACCTTATTGGCTTGACGGTTTCATCCCTCTTGCATATCTTCTGGAAAATGAAGAAATGATTGCAACGGTAAAAAAATATATCGATGCAATTCTTTCAGCGCAGGAAGATGATGGCTGGATTTGCCCCTGCAAAAAGGAAAAAAGAGCAAAATATGATACGTGGGCAACACAGCTTATCTGCAAAACGCTCAAGGTTTATTATGATTGCTCATGTGATGAAAGAATTCCCGAAGTTATTTACAGAGTGCTCAAAAACTATTACGATATGCTCAAAAGCGGAGAAATCAGACTTTTCAAATGGGCAAAATACAGATGGTTTGAAACGTTTATTTCCCTTAACTTTCTGTACGGGAAATATCAGGAAGACTGGATAAGAGATTTGGCACGAATCATCAGAGAGCAAGGCTATGATTATAACACAGCCATCGATTCGTGGAAAAAGCCGAGCCATATGTGGTTGAGAAAAACTCACATAGTTAACCTTGCAATGATGCTTAAAAGTGAAGCGGTTTCTCACGAGTTACTGGGTGAAGAATATACAGATAACGCGGAAAAATTCCGCACAATCCTTGATAAATACAACGGCACAGCTTTTGAAGGTTTCACAGGTGACGAAGTGCTTTCAGGTCTTGATCCCACAAAAGGTACGGAGTGTTGCGCTGTGGTTGAGCAGATGTATTCCTATGAAGAGTTGTTTGCAAACACAGGCGATAATAAATGGGCGGAAAGGCTCGAAGTGCTTGGCTTCAATGCATTACCTGCCACACTCAGCGAAGATATGTGGACACATCAGTATGTTCAGCAGGTCAATCAGGTTGCTTGTCAGAAAACAATGATTATGGCACCGTTCAGCACAAACGGACCTTATGCACATACATTCGGACTTGAACCAAACTTCGGTTGTTGCACAGCAAACTTCAATCAGGGTTGGCCGAAATTTGCTCTTTCAGCATTTATGCATAAGGGTAATACAATACTCAGTTCTGTAATGATGCCGTCTGTACTTACAGAAAAGGATGTTACTATCAGGCTTGAAACAGATTATCCGTTCAATAATAAAATGCATTATTACATAGATGCAGAAAAGGATTTTGATTTTGAAATCCGCATTCCGTCTTTTGCAAAAAATCTTAAAGTGAACGGCGAAAATGCAGAAACAAGAAATCTTGAATTTGCAATAAAATCAGGCAAAACAGAAATTGAAATTGAGTTTGATACAGTGCCGTATCTCAAAGAAAGACCGAATAATCTTTATGCTTTGCAGATGGGTTCGTTGCTTTTCTCCGTGCCTGTAAGCTACGAAAAGAAAATGCGTGAATACACTAAAAAGGGTGTTGAACGCAAATATCCTTATTGTGACTATCAGTTTATTCCTGAAACTCCCTGGAATTATGGCTATTTAGACAGTGATTTTGAAATTAATTATCACTCAGCAGGCGATGTTCCTTTCTCGCAGGATAATCCGCCCGTAACAATAAAGGCAGATATGAAGCAGATTAACTGGGGACTTAAATTCCCGTATAAATCTATTTGCAGAAAAACTCCCAAGTCAAGAAATCCCATATCTGAAAGTCAGAAAATCAGACTTTGTCCGTACGGTTGCACAAGGCTCAGAATTACGGAAATGCCTGTGCTTGACAAATAACAGAAATAAAACTAAAAGCACCCCATCGGGGTGCTTTAACTTTTGGATTATACCAGAATGTATTCTGCATTTTCCTGTGTTTCAAATGTGATTATGTTGCCGTTTCTTGTAAACGGTATTTCTTTTTTATCAGAGCTTCTTATAACAGTTTTTATGTTTTCACATTCAACGTTGCATTTTCTTCCGTTAAGGCTTTTGATTTTAAAAGAAGAAATTTTTTCATCTTTAATTTCTGCACAAACAAGGAAAGCACCGTCTGCGCGAAGGTTTTCAAATGATGCAGACATTTTCTTGTCCCAGCAGGGGAAAGGTCTGATAACACCTTCGTGGCTTTGCATAAGCATTTCGTTGATAGTTGCAGGGATAGTTGTGAGATGCTCAGTGCCGCCGCCGTGATGACGGAAAAGTCCGTTTGGCATAGCAAATTCTTTGATATTCTGATGTATACCTTCAATCAGAAAATGCGGGTCTACACCGATTCTTGCACCTGCAGGCAGATAAGAGTTTGAACCGTTATCGTCAAGTCGTCTGTCGTTGATGAAGTATGTATTTCTTGCAATTTTCAGCAGCTTTTCTCCTGAATCAAGTCCGATTTGCGAAGCGGGATAAATATGCTGCAGACCTACAGTGTTTTCGTTTCTCCAACGTATACCTCTTTTGCTGTAGCGGAAACACTTTTTGCCTTTCTTGATAAATGTTGGAAAATCGCTTAAGTTATCAATAATATCCTGCCATAAGGGGAGTTTTTCAGAATTCATCCCGAGTTCTTTTGACATATCGTAAACTGCGTTGAACAGCATTTTTACAAGTCCCAGAGAGTTGATTGCGTTTACCGCTTCAATCTGCCCTTTGTGAGTGATGTATCTGAATTTTTCTCCGCGGTAGTAGGGGATTTCGTGTGCAGCATCGTTTTTGATTACATACTTTCCTTTTTCTTTAACAAGATAATCTTCCCAGAAAGCCGCAGTGTTCAGCACAAAGTCATAATAATTCTCAAGTGCGTACTGTTTATCGTAAGTTGAATACCAATGCATTACGGGAATAACGCAAGCGTATGCAGCGTGGCTTTTCTGACCAAGGAAAAGTACGCCGTGCTCTTTGCAGTCAGGTTGGCTGTAAACGTCAAGTGCTTTAGGGCCAAAGCTTACAGGGAAAGCGTAACCTTTGCAGCCGAAGAAACCTGCAAACTTTTTTGCTTCCTCTGCCATATCGTTAATCGGTGCCATATATCCGTCAAATAATTCGGGATGATTTGATGCGAAAACGCAATAATAAGGAGCCTCATAGTTGTAGTTCATATGATAATCTCCTGCCCAGGGGAAGAAATCGTCTGTTATGAAATTTCCGAATAATCCGGGCGGAAATTCCTTGTTTCCCATACATCCTGCAAGATGATAAAGAGATGAATTATAGAATTTTTCAATTTCTTTGTCTTCAAGAGTAACTTTTGATGCAGAGAAGAATTTTTCCCATTTTTCCTGCGTTTTGATTTTATCGTTATCGTAGTTGCAGTTTAAAACCATATCAACTGCTTTTTGCTGATGCTGCTCGTTGTCAAAATTTGTAACAACGGAAATGCAGTAACGTGCAGTTTTACTGTTTTCTTCTTCTTTTGCATTGATTTCTTTAAAGCCGATAGTTACTGCCGATTTTTTTACAACTTCTTCGCCTTCAAATTTACGCTGACAGCAACTCACACCATTGTCTGTAAATTCAGAATTTGCAGAATTGCAGGTATCAGGCATTTCAATTTCAACAAAGGGGAAATTGTCTGAAAGAGATTTTATTTCAAAATAAATAAGGTTTTCGGGGGCAACAAAAAACTCTACCGAAGCCTTGCCGAAAGTACATTCAAGTAGACCTTTGTCAAAATACTGCTTTATATTATACTGATCTGAATCGATATTTTTTATCCTGATATTTCCTACGGCTTTTATACCGCCGTCGGCCTGAGTGCCTGACGTGAATTTCCAGAAATCACATTTTGAAATGTGGATAATAAGGTCATTGTTGTCATTGTCAAAAACCACACCTATATCGCCGTTGCCGCACATTGCACCTGCAGGTATTTTATAAAGAATTTTACCGTCTACGGTGTTAACGGGCTTTGATTTAATTTCGTTAAAATAAGTATTCATAAAAGTATCACCTACCTGATATATAATAATTGTTTTTCGTGATTTAGTCAAGATTGACCTTGAGAATAAGTCAGAACAGAAGTGGATAAATAATTGAAATAATCAGTTTTTTATGATAAAATAATTTTCAGGTGAGGTGACGGTATGAAAAAATTCTGGGCATACATTTCTAACGGCGAATATTCAGTCGGCACAACAGGGCAGACTGTTTATCTGTACGATAAAAACGGAAAAGAGACAGGTAAATTCAAAGATATGATTTATGCCTATACACCGATGTTTTCGCCTGACGGAAAAATATTTGTTGTCAAATCAACCGAAGGAAGATTAGCGGTGTATTCCCTAAAAACTTGTTCTCTGGTTAAGAAATTCCGCTTTTCGAAATTTGCAGCGGCGCAGGATGACGGCTTTTGTTTTTCACCTGACGGAAAATATTTCATTAATATAGAAAACCACGGTGACGACGGCTTGTTGTGGGCAATTACAGTTTATGACACAGAAGATTTTTCTATGGTTTCACGAAAGTATCTTGGTGATATTGCAATTAATTATATAGAATACGATTATGAAACAGGAGAGTATTATTGCATCGGATGCACACCGGGAGTCGAAGACTCGAATTTTGTTGCAAAATATAAAAACAATGAAATAACTGATATACGTAAATACCCTGAAAAGGATTGGAGTTTCAATATGTCCTGTCTGCTTCTGAAAATGCACGGATTTACAGAAAAACAATATGAATGGTCATACCTTGACAGAAGCCTTGATGAAGTGAAAAAGATGAATTTTTCCATTGCGAAACTTTATGAAACGTATGAACCGTAATTTTTTGCAGAGTCTGATTGATGTTCAGGTTGTCTGCAAACACGATTTATTAACAAAAACCACATCCGGAGTGTGATTTTATGGCAAAGCAAACAATTTCAACTGACAGAGTTATTAATAAGCTTGATGAGCTTTTAGGCAGGAATGATTATGAATCTGCAGAGAAACATCTTTTATATTGGTTGGGCGAAGCATCGCTTGTAAACGATAAACGCTGTGTTTTGCTTATAAAAAATGAACTTGCAGGTCTTTACCGCAAACTTTCCCGTGAAGAAGATGCGCTGAAAACTGTGGAAGATGCGTTATCTCTTATCACCGAAATGGGTATTGAAAACAACGTAGGTGCAGCCACAACTTACCTTAATTGTGCAACTGTATACAAGGCTTTTTCCAAAGCGAAAGAATCCATACCGCTTTTTGAAAAAGCAAAAAGCATTTACGAAAAAGAATTGCCGTGTGACGATAAACGTTTCGGCGGACTTTACAACAATATGGCACTCAGCTTTGTTGACCTTAAAAGGTTTGGCGATGCTTATGATTTGTATAATAAAGCAATTTCGGTTATGGAAAAAACAGAAGACGGTATGCTGGAAGTTGCAATAACCTATCTTAATATTGCAAGTGCAAAAGAAGCGGAAATCGGCTCTGTTGAGAGCGAAGAATTCGTAAGAGAATATGTTGAAAAAGCGATGAAAATTTTAGATGAGTATAAAAACAAAGACGGTTATTATGCTTTTGTGTGTGAAAAATGTGCATCGGTTTTCGGATATTTCGGATATTTTCTTTACAAAAAAGAATTGAGTGAAAGGGCAAAAGAGATTTATGAAAGGTCTTGAACTTGCAGAAAAATTTTATCAGGAATACGGCTGCAAAATGATAAGTGAAAATTTCTCTGACGTTGAAAAATATCTTGCTTTCGGTCTTGCGGGCAGTGGCTCTGAATGTTTCGGCTATGATGACGAAATTTCACGCGACCACGATTTTGAACCGGGATTCTGTATTTTTCTGCCTGATGAAAGTGTTATTGATACAAGAACTGAATTTCAGCTTGAACGTGCTTATTCAAAACTTCCAAAAGAATTTATGGGGTTTGAAAGAAGCAAGTTAAGTCCCGTAGGCGGAAATCGTCACGGTGTAATCAGAATAAGCGATTTCTTTGAACAGAAAACAGGCGATAAGAAAGGCGAAATTCCTGCAGAGGGCTGGTTTTATATTTCCGAACAGTTTCTTCTTGAAGCCACAAACGGAAAAATCTTCTGCGACAATTACGGCGAAGTTACAGCAATACGAGAAAAACTTTCTTATCTTCCTGAAGATGTAAGGCTTAAAAAGCTTGCGGGAAATCTGCTCGTTATGGCACAGTCAGGGCAGTATAATTTTCCGCGACTTATAAAAAGAGGGGAAAAGGCTGCGGCACAACTTGCTGTAACGGAATTTGTGAATGCATCGCTTAAAGTGATTTTCTTGCTGAACAAAAAATATATTCCGTACTATAAATGGGCTTTCCGTGCACTTGAAGACCTGGAAAAACTTTCTTTTCTTTATGATGAACTTGAGTGGCTCATTTCAAATTCAAATGAACCTGAAAATGTAATAAAAAAACAAGAAAAAATTGAAAGAATTGCATCTTGCGTGAGAGATGAACTTGTTTTGCAGGGGCTTACAAAATCTATGTCGGATGACCTTGAAAAACAAGCTTATTCGGCTAATAATGCTATAAAAGATTCACAAATCAGGAATCTGAATATTCTCTACGCAGTATAAGAGGTGAGCGATGTGAAAATAATAGGAAGCGATTACGACGGCACATTAAACCACGGCGGAATCGATGAAACTAAAAAGTCTGCAATAGCAAAATGGCGAAAAGCGGGAAATATATTTTCTGTTATAAGCGGAAGATGTGTTAAGGAAATTTTAGAAATTTATAATGAAAAACAATTCGGCTGTGACTATCTCATTGCCGCAAACGGAGCAGTTATATTAAAGCCTGACGGTGAAATTATAACGGAAACACGTTGTGAATCAGACATTGCCAGACCACTTCTTGAAACCTTGTTTTCAAGCGGATGCGAGTTTGCTCACGTGCAATCTGATATTCATTTCAGAGTGTATGCAGATGAAAAAACTGCAAAGGAAAAAGAAGGCTATACTCTGTTTAATATGCCTGAAATAAGTTACTTTAATCAGATAAGCACAATGCTTGAAACTCCTGATGAATCAGAAGAAGTAACTGCAGTTGTGGCAGAAAAATTCGGTGAATTTTTAAATCCGTTACAAAACGGCAGATGTATTGATATTGTAAGGCACGATATGAATAAAGCAAAAGGCTTGTATCTTCTGGCAGATTTGGTTAAAGCGGATTACGGTGATATTATTGCAGTAGGTGATAATATAAATGACCTTGATATGATAAGGGAATTCCGCTCATACGCTATGGAAAACGGAGTTGATTCTGTAAAAGAAGCAGCGACTTACATAACAGAAGGCGTTACTGAGTTAATAGAAAAAGAATTATAAAAATAACTGCTGATTGATTTTATTCAGTCAGCGGTTAAGTTTGTTATTTAAGTTTTTTGAGAGTGTTTATAGTTTTTTCGTTTGCGAGAATTACGCATATGCACAGAATGAGAAGCACGTAAGGTGTAATTTTAAATGTTGTTGCGGTAGCAAGATAACCGTAAACAAGCTGAAGTGCAAACCCTGTGCCGTAAGCACCGCCCATATGGTATCCCGTAAGGTCGGCAGAATATGTTGTGCCGAATCTTTCGGGCACACTGTGGAGAATGCTGGGAAATACAGGGCCGAAACCGATGCCGATAAGCAGAAATCCTGCAAGAGAAATTTTTCCGAGTGGAAGTGCAAAAACTATAATTCCCAGCAGTGCGGTTATAATTCCGCCGCGCACAAGAGTGTTATCGTTTGCCTTGATAGAAAGAAACCCTGCAATAACTCTGCCTATCATAATTCCGCCGAAGTAAAGCGAAACCCATTTTGCTGCTTCATCGGGAGAAATAAGGAAGGTGTTTACTGCATAAGTTGCGCCCCATGTGCCGAGTGAAAACTCCATACCGCAGTAAAATCCCATCGAAAGTATGCTTGTGATAACACCTTTCATTTTAAGTAAATCGAGGAGTTTTCCGCTGCCCTGTGTTTCTTCTTGTTTTTCTTCAACCTGTGATTCAACTTTTTTCCATTTTTTAAGAGAGAATAAAATCACAACAGTTATTGCAAGTTGCAGAAGTGCCACAACGCGGTAACCGTTTCGCCAGGAGCCTGTTTTACCGCCTAAAAAATATGACATAATAAGTGGGCTTATTGTAACGCCCAGCCCCCAGCAACAATGCAGCCAATTCATATGCCTTGCTTCGTAGTGAAGGGAAATAAAATTGTTAAGACCTGTGTCAATAGCACCTGCACCGTAGCCGAGCAAAACAGAAAAGAACATCATCAGCACAATGTTGGGCGAAAAACTTATTCCGAAAAGTGCTATAACTGTAAGCAATGTTGAAAAAAGTGTAACCTTTCCCGTTCCGAATTTTCTTAACATTTTACCGGCAACAAAGCTTACACCGCCTGTGCAGATGCTTGTTATAATACTATAAACAGATGCAAAACTTTCAGGTGTGCCGAAATCCTTATGCACAACGGGCCAGGCAACACCGAAAAGTGAATCGGGAAGCCCTAAAGATACAAACACTATATAAATTACAATCAGTAAAGATGCCATAAAAATTCTCCGTATGTTTTTTGACAATTATACTATACACATTTTTTATTTTCAAGAGAAAAAGCATAAATATGTTATTAAGAAAAAGAACTGTCTTACTTGTTTTGCAAGACAGTTCTTCCGGTATTTTTATATTGCTTCGTCTGAAATGTAATCGTTTATAATTTCAACAACCTCTTCTGATGAATCGTGTTTGAGAACAAACTTAATGAATTCTGCACCTGTAACAATCTGGTTAGTGTTTGCTTTATACCACTTGGAAAGCATCTTGATGAATGCTTTTTCACCCATGGTGTTTTCAAGTGCTCTTAAAAATTCTGATCCGTTTTCGTAAACAAGAGTTCCGTAGTCTTCCATTTCGTAATCGTCTGCAGGGAAGTTGATATAATCCTTTGAAACAGCGTCTTCTACGAAAGAACTTGTGTATAACAAACCTTCATTATCTGAATATTTCTTGTTGAATTTATCGCCTGCTTTAATAGTCTTTTTTGCTTTTGTGAAGAAATATTTTTCCAAGTAAGATGTGAAGCCTTCGTCAAGCCAGGGTTCTGTTGCTTCGTTGTTGCCTACTGCACAGTAGAACCATTGGTGGCCAACTTCGTGGCAGGTTGTAACAACACTGCTGTCGCAACTCATTGATTCTTTGGCAGGCTGTGAACCGTCTGACCAGGGCATACTAACCTGGATAAGCCCGGGATACTCCATTCCGCCTATTGCACCGTCATAGAAAACAGGTACAATGTCAAGTTCATCGTAAATATATTCGCCGAAAGTTTTTGAGAAAATTTCAACAGATTCCATTGCGGTGGTGAGCAATACATTGTAGTATTCGGTAAGATACTTTTCTTTTGCTTCCTCATACATAGGCATCATAATGTTATATGTAATTCCGCCTGATTCCGTTGTTTTGATTTTCGCAAAGCTGCAGGCAGTGAGTGCAAATTCTCTTACATTTTTCGCTTCGATAATTGTCTGACTTCTGTCTGAAATAATTTTACCGCTTGAAACAATTTTATAGTTTTTCGGTGCTTTGAATTTAACGTAATAGTCTGACATTTCATTGATAAGGTTTTCACCGTAGCCATTATATGGCTCTTCAAACCATACTCCGTCTTCAAGAAAAGCAAGTTGCGGGAAACAGAAACTAAGGTTATAAAGCTTGCCTTTATCGCATTCATAATAACCGAATCTGTCATTATTTCTCGGTACAATGGTTTTGAATTCAAGTGTAACTGAAATTTTACCGCCTGCTTCAACTTCATCGTCACCGAGTATAATGTAATAAACAGATGGGAGATTTTTTGTAGATAAAGTGTATTCCTTTTTCGTTTTTGCGTTTTCTGCATATGTGATTTCAGAACCTGAAATTTCTGCACTGTAAAGTCTGAAACAAAGTACTTTAAGGGGTTTTTCTGAATTGTTGACAATATCAACTTTTACCGTGCCTTCAACAACATCGTCAATAACGTCAAGCATCATATCCATAGTATATTTTGTTGCAGAACAATCGCTTTTCAGGTCACTTTTAATTTTTTTCATTTCCTGCACCACTGCAACAGCATCGTTCCCCATTTTGTGGCTGTAACTTTTTCCGCAGGAGCATAAAGAAAAAACTATTAGTATTACAAGTAAAACCGACAGTGCTTTTTTCATTTTTTACACCTTATTCAACATTTATTTTGCAAATTCAGCAATTTAATTAATTTTATTACATAAACATTGTTTTGTCAACGATATTTGACATAAATAAATATTTTTATTGACTTAAAAATATCGATGTAATATAATGTTTTCATAGGAATAAAAGTTTAGTGGGGGTGACTGTATGCCGTATAATATAAAACCGGAAATGATACTTTTTGATGTGGGCGGAACTCTTTTTGACGATACAAAATGTATTGTACGCGACGGGCTTTCTCAGTTAAGATTAAAAGCGGAAAATCCTGATGTAACAGACGATGATATGCTTGTCGGTTTATGGGATGAGTATATGAACGAAATCGGTGAAGACCTTAAGTCTGTTTCGGGAATAAAACTTGATGTACCGCTTTCTTCGGTTATAAAATATGTCACAATGAATGCAGGTCTTCATTTTGATATATCTGTCGCAGAGCAGGAAGAAGTTTTCGATTTTTATAATTCAGAAAGAAAAGTAATCGACGGTGTAAGTTCACTTCTTTGTAAACTTGATAATCTCGGCATCAGAACAGCGGTCATCAGTAACAATGCAATGAGCGGAGAAAGTCTTTCACTTGCGATTAATAAATGGATTCCCGATAATAAATTTGAGTTTATGCTTACAAGTGCCGATTTGCTTTTCACAAAGCCCCACAAATCTCTTTTTCTTGCAGCGGCCGGTTATGCACACGTGAATCCTGAAAATTGTTGGTACTGCGGTGACGGACGTGTGCCTGATGTTGACGGGGCAAGAAATGCAGGAATGACGCCTGTACTTCTTGATGAAAAGTCAGATATTTCTCTTGAATGGAGAACAGACGGCTGCAGGGGAGAATACCTTACGGTAAACCGTTGGTGTGAACTTGAAAAATATTTAATTTCAATATAACTTTCGGAGGTATAATTATGGCAGCGAAAATTTTACGTGTATTTGTAGCGTTTCTTATGTTACTTTCACCCACACTTCCCGACCTTCTCGATTTACCTAAAATCGCAAAAGGGCAGGAGCTGAAGCTCGAAGAAAGATTCGAACTTATATGGGAAGATGAATTTGAAGGCGAAGAGCTTGATAAAACAAAATGGAATGATAACCAGTCTGTAGATACTCTCCATTGGGGTCCTATCCGTAAAGGCGGTTATTGGCACAAAGATATGATTGACGTGCGTGACGGAAATCTTGTTATTTCAACTCAGTACAAATCAGAACCCCTTGAAGGTGAAACTTTCGGCTCTCCCGATAAATACGGTGTAGGTTATTACACAGGTATGATTGCAACGCAGGGCAAAGCTGATTTCCTTTACGGCTATTATGAATGCCGAGCAATTCTTCCCAAGTCAACAGGTATGTGGTCTGCTTTCTGGATGATGAACGGCGGAGTTTATAATCAGGACGGTTCAGGTCAGGACGGTACGGAAGTTGATATTTTTGAATCGATGTACTATAAAGATGAGTGGTGGGGAGCAGGTGACTGCGTTATCAGCGGAATCCACTTTGACGGCTATGACGGAATGCATCAGGGCGATTCAATCGGCAGATTCTTTGCAAACAACCCTTATGAAGAATATAACACTTACGGTCTGGAATGGACACCTGAAGAATATATTTTCTACATCAACGGTCAGGAAACAGGCAGACTTAACAAGGGCGGAGTAAGCCAGAATCCCGAATATCTTATTCTTTCCTGCGAAATTGCAGGTCAGGACGGTGTAGCATACGCAGACCGCCACGGCACAGGTCCCATAAGCCTGAAAGAGGGCGAAACTGCAGAATTTATTGTAGACTATGTAAGAGTCTATGAACATAAATAACAAGGAGTAAAAGCTATGTATCAGATTAACAATTTTACAAATAATGACGACGTGAATGTTATTGACTCAAAAGGACCTTTTTGTGTTATTGAGTATAAAAGAGATTTGAGCGTAACACCCGAAACCGCAATGACTGCTTATTTCTGCAACGAAATGAATGTAAGAAAAAGACAGGTAATCTGTGACCTTTCATATTCAAACGGAATTACTTGTCAGGCAGGCGCAATGCAGTGGTCAGCAGGTGACGTAAAAGCAACAACAGGTATCAAAGGAGTAGGTGATTTGCTCGGTAAAGCAATGCGCGGTAAAGCAACGGGCGAATCTGCAATCAAGCCTGAATACGTAGGCACAGGTACGCTTGTTCTTGAACCCACATACAAACATCTTATTCTGCTTGACCTTGCAGAATGGAACGGAGCGGTTGTGCTTGATGACGGCCTTTTCCTTGCTTGTGATTCTTCCGTTAAGCACAAAGCGGTTATGCGTTCAAACCTTTCTTCTGCAATTGCAGGCGGTGAAGGCCTTTTTAATCTGAGCCTTGTAGGTAACGGTATTTGTTGTATTGAATGCAGTTGTCCAAAGGAAGAACTTATTGAAGTTACTCTTGATAATGATGTTCTTAAGGTTGACGGCAATTTTGCAATTGCCTGGAGTAAATCTCTCGACTTCACAGTTGAGCGTTCAGGTAAAACTCTTATCGGCTCTGCTGCGTCAGGTGAAGGTCTTGTGAATGTTTACAGAGGTACAGGTAAAGTACTTCTTGCACCTGTAATAAAACGCATTGTCTGAAAAACAAATTGATAATCGGATGAAAGCAGATAACATCGTGTGGTGTTATCTGCTTTTAAAATTAATTAAATATAATTAAGAATCGCTGTTTTCTGTTGCCGAAGTCATATATTTGTGATAAACTGTTAATAATCTATTAACAGTTTTATTTTGGAGGAAAAATAATGAAAAGCACAATCAAAAAATTATCGGCACTTGTTCTTTGTGTTGTTCTTGTTGCAGGCATGGCGGTGTGTTTTGCAACAGAAGAACCGAAGAAAGAAAAACAGTATGTAGATTACGGCACTTATGTTCTGCTTGGCGACAGTGTTGCAAGCGGTTACAACGATGTAGAGTATGTTTTCAGCGAATTCACACGAGTTGAAAATTCTTACTCCGATTTCGTTGCAGACGACCTTGGTGTTGATTTTATTCCCCTTGCTTGTCCCGGATTCAGAACACTTGAGTTGCGTCATCTTCTTGAAGACGATTTCCCTGTTGAAGACGGTTATCTTTTCCACGGCTCACACACTCCCAATGAAGAAATTGAAGTACTTGCACCTTATTTCCGTGAATCAATTTCAAAAGCAGGACTTATTACTCTCGGTATCGGCGGAAACGATTTCGGTGCGTATCTCGGCTGGGTTATTTCCGATATTATGGAAGAAGACGGACTTCTTACTGATTTCGTGAATAAAGCAAAAGCACTTCTTGCCGAAAAAGGTGTAGAAAGCGATGCGCTTGATGATTTCCTTGATTTAGCAGAAACAATGGGAGTTCTTCCTAATGTTATTTCAGCTCTTCCTGAAGCTCTCGACTATGGTATCAGTTCACTTTTCAATAACTGGGGACCTATGATTGAGGATATTTACAGACTTAACCCTGATGTAACACTTCTCGTTATCGGTATGTTTGACACAGGTGTTAAAACAGAAGAAGACGTGCAGAATAATCAGAAGGCACTTATCAAACTCAACATTGCACAGGCCATTGTTGACTTTGCTAACGGTCCGATGATTGAAGGCGCAGAAAAATACGGTTATACTTTTGTTGACGTTACAGGCACAACCTGCGATGAAACACATCCCAATGTGGCAGGTCACAGATTTATTGCAGACAAAATTCTCGAAGCACTTCCTGATATGAATTTCCCCTACACAGACGTTAAACACGGTGAAACATATTATCAGGCAGTTGCATATATGTACGAAAATGATATTATGCAGGGCACAAGCCTTACAAAATTCAGTCCCAAGGGTGCATTTACAAAAGTTCAGCTTGCCGAAGCACTTTACAATATTGCAGGTAAACCCGAGGTTGATGCAGCATCTGTGAAAGCAAATGATGTTGAGGGCGAAAATCCTGCAGTTGCATGGGCAGTTAATAAGGGTATTCTGCCTCTTGATGTGCAGGGCAATTTCAAGCCTGATGAACAGCTTACAAAAAACAGATTTGCCCTTGTGCTTTTCCAGGCAATACTTGCGGAAGATTTTAATGTGGCAAATTTAATCAGAGCAATTACTTTCCTTTTCTCACACATTTCACTCTCTGCAACAGCCACAGTAACAAGGGGCAATGCAGCAATGACGTTGCTTGATTACATCAGATATTAATATCAGTACAAAAAAGAGGCCGTAGGGTCTCTTTTTTTGTGGGATATATTGTTAAAAACCGATTGCAAAAAGCAAGAATTACTGATATAATTATGCGGTGTAAAAAACTAATTTGTTTTCGGAGGAATTATGGCATATTATATAGGACAGGCAATAGGAATACTCGTAACCATAGGTGCAATTATTAATCTGCAGCTTAAGAAAAAAGAGCATATGTATGTTCTTTCAATAGTTGTTAATATTCTTTCAGCGCTTAATATTTTTCTGCTCGGTCAATCTGTATCGGGTGCAGTTATCTGCCTTGTGGCTGTTGTTCAGATTCTGTTTTCGATATGGCACGATAAAAAGAATACAGATATTACGCTGATTGAAAAAATAATTTTTCTTATATTGTACATAGCAGGTGGTGTGCTCGGCTACAAATCGCCTGTTGATTTGCTCTCAATTGTTGCGGCAGTTTTCTATATGTTTGCAATGTGCCAGAAGAAAGAGCAGAATATCAGGCTTTTCCTGATGGCAAATATGTCATCGTGGACAGTGTATCATATCATTATCGGCTCAACTGCTGTGTTTGCTCAGGTTGCAGGTATTATTTCTTCAATTATTGCAATGGTACGTTACCGCAAAAAAGGCGATTCCGATAAATAGATTATAGTATCAAATAAACTCAATAGTGAATTCTGAAAACTGCTTTTCCCGACAGAAAGGCAGTTTTTGTTTTATTTGTTTCAAACACTTGCTAACAAGCAGAATTTGTAGTATAATATTAATTTGTAAAATATGTATGAAGGTGAAAAACTTGGATAAAAGAAATGATGTAAGAAACGTTGCTATTATTGCTCACGTTGACCACGGCAAAACAACTCTCGTTGACGAAATGCTTAAGCAGAGCGGTATCTTCCGTTCAAATGAGCAGGTGCAGGACAGAGTTATGGACTCCAACGACCTTGAGCGTGAAAGAGGTATCACAATTCTTTCAAAAAACACTTCAATTTATTACAACGATACAAAAATCAACATCGTTGACACTCCCGGACATGCTGATTTCGGCGGTGAAGTTGAACGAATACTTATGATGGTTGACGGTGTACTTCTTCTTGTTGATGCTTTTGAGGGATGTATGCCCCAGACAAGATTTGTTCTCAAAAAAGCTTTAGGTCTTGAAAAGAAGGTTGTTGTGGTTGTTAATAAAATTGACCGCCCCGGTGCAAGACCTGAAGAAGTTATTGATGAAGTGCTTGACCTTTTCATTGAACTCGGAGCAAACGAAGACCAGCTTGAGTTCCCTGTGGTTTATGCTTCTGCAAGAGAAGGTTATTCTTCACTTGACAGTTCGGTACGTGAAGGGGATATGAGACCGCTTCTTGATTCAATTCTTGAAAATATTGAATGCCCTGAAGGCGACATCGAAGGTCCTGCTCAGGTGCTTTTCTCAAGTCTTGATTATGATGATTATATCGGCAGAATCGGTATCGGCCGAGTTGAGAGAGGTTCTCTCAAAAAAGGTGAAAATGTCGTTCTCTGCAAAACAGACGGCACAACACAGAATGTGAAAATTGCACGTCTTTATCAGTTTGAAGGTCTTAAAAGAGTTGAAGTTGAACGCGCTTTAATGGGCGACCTTATCTGCGTTTCAGGTATTGACGGACTTAATATCGGTGAAACAATCTGCTCTCCCACTTGCGTTGAACCGCTTCCTTTCATTAAAATTGACGAGCCTACAATTTCAATGAACTTTATTGTAAACGACAGTCCTTTTGCAGGCAGAGAGGGTAAATATGTTACTTCAAGAAACCTGCGTGACAGACTTTATAAAGAAGTTGAAACAAACGTAAGTATGCGTGTTGAAGATACAGAAACAACCGATACTTTCAAAGTTTCAGGCAGAGGCGAGCTTCATCTTTCAATTCTTATTGAAACAATGCGCCGTGAAGGCTATGAATTCCAGGTTTCCCGTCCTAAAGTTATTATGAAAGAAGAAGACGGAGTTATGCTTGAACCCGTTGAACTTCTTATTGTTGAAGTGCCTGAAAATTATGTAGGTGCAGTTATTGAAAAATTAGGTTCACGTAAAGGTGAACTTGAAAATATGGGTACACGCGACGGCGGTATGACTCATCTTGAATTTAAAATTCCTTCACGCGGTCTTATCGGCTACCGTTCAGAATTTATGACAGATACAAACGGTAACGGTATTATGAATCAGCTTTTTGAAGGCTATGTACCTTACACAGGCGATATCAAAATGCGTGAACGCGGTTCAATTGTTGTTCACGAAACAGGCGAAAGCACAGGCTACGGTCTTTTTAATACTCAGGAAAGAGGCAGACTTTTCATCGGTCCCGGTGTTGACGTTTACGAGGGTATGATTGTAGGCGAATGTGCTAAAGACGAAGATATTGTATGTAACGTCTGCAAGAAAAAACAGATGACAAACACCCGTGCTGCTGGCTCTGACGATGCTTTGAGACTTGTTCCTCATTCAGTTTTAAGCCTTGAGCAGTGCATGGAATTTATAAGCGATGATGAATTGCTTGAAATCACACCTGAATCATTAAGACTCAGAAAACGCATTCTCTCAAAAGAATTGAGAATGAAGAAAAAATTCGGTAATAAATAATGCACGTGTTTGATTATATAATTTTCGATTTTGACGGCACTATTGCAGATACACGCAGAGGCGTTTTTGACAGCATTACTTATGCACTGACCTCTTACTGCTACGAAGTGCCTGATGAAAACATTCTCAACTCGTTTTTAGGTCCGCCGCTTTTTGAATCTTTTCAGAAAACCACGGGCTGCAGCGACGAAATGGCAGAAAAACTTACTGCAAAATACAGGGAACTTTATACCGATAATGCAATGTACAGACTGCATCTTTTTGACGGCATTGAGGAAATGCTGAAAGAGATGAAGAAAAACGGTATAAAAACGGCAATAGCATCTTCAAAGCCTGAAAAGTTTTTCAGTAAACTGCTTGAACATCTCGGTATAACGAAATATTTTGATGTGGTGTGCGGTGCATCACTTGGTGATATACACAACACCAAACAACAGATTATTGCACGCGCAATGGAAATTCTGGGTGCTGAAAGAGAAAAAACACTTATGGTCGGTGACAGAGTTTTTGATATTGACGGTGCAAAAGAAAACAAAATTAAATCAGCAGGTGTGGTTTTCGGCTTTGACTACAGAGAGGAGCTTGAAAACGCAGGTGCGGATTTTATTGTAACAACCACAAAACAACTTCTCGAGGAGGTATTATTATGCCAGTAACTAATGCGAATCTCAACAGCGAAAGTCACAAACATGTCAAAACAAATGAATTTGTGCTTTATCTGCTCGGTGTATTCTTTTACACAACTATGACAGGTATGGTCGGCGGTAACAGAAACGCATACCTTGTCAATGTTTTAAGATTACCCGAATCACAGACATCACTTTTCAACTTGTTAACAGCTGTTATTCCGTTTGTACTCAATTTCTTTATTGTAATGTACATTGACGGAAGAAGAATGGGCAAAAGCGGAAAATTCAGACCAATTGCAATGCTTGTGGCAGTTCCGATGGCGATTGTTATGATGTTGTCTTTCTGGGCACCCAAAGGGCTTTCGGGAACAATTCTTATGATTTATGTTGTAACTCTTGCAGTGCTCTGGGCAGTTTTTTGTACGTTCGGCAATTCAATCAATATGATTGCAAATGTTATGACACCTAACCTTAAAGAACGTGACCAGGTTCTTTCTTTCAGAAGTATTTCATCTGCAATCGGTAACTCTGCACCTGTTGTTATTGTGCTGGTTGTGGGTCTTATCTGGAATAAGGATAACCCTGAACTTATTGAAGCAGTTACAGGTACAAGTATCCGAAGCGTTGAAGGTCTTCAATACATAATTTCTGCAGCTCTTTGCAGCGTAGTAGGTGTTATTACTGTTCTTCTTGGTATGAAAGTTGTCCGCGAAAGAACTGTTTACACTGCAGAAAAGAAAAATCCCCTTGAAGGTTTCGTTGATATTGTTAAAAACAAATACGCATGGACAATTATTATTTCTGAATTCTTAAAGAGCTTCAGAGGTATTTCAACATTTATGGAAGCATTTATCGCAGCTGCAGTTCTTGGCGATATTTCAAAGAAAATTCTTTTCGTGCTTCCTGTTGGTATCGGCACAGCGGTAGGTATGCTTGTTATTAACTTCCTGCTTAAAAAGTTTGATGCAAGGCAGCTTTACATCGCAAGTGGTATCTATTCACTTTGTGCAAACTGTATCGCTTTCGGTGTAGGATATGCATATTTCAAAACAGGCACTGCAATTCTGCAGATTGTGTTTATTGTATTCCTGTTCCTTATCGGTATCCAGTTCGGTGCGTCAAATCTTCTTCCCTCAATGTTCCAGGCTGATGTTCTTGAAACAATTGAATTGAAAACAGGAAAACGCTTCGATGCATCTTTCCCGTTTGTTATTGGTGTAGGTACACTTATAAGCGGTACTATTGCAAGTGTTCTCGCTCCTCTTATTCTTTACGGTGAAGGCTCAATTATCGGTTATATTCAGCCGACAGACCTTGTTCCCAATCCTGTGCAGAGCTTTGAAACAAAGGTTACACTTTTGTTCTTCTACACAATCGTTCACGGTATTATGATGTTCCTTGCAGGTGTGCCCTTCTTCTTCTATAAGCTTACAGGTAAGAAGAAAGAAGAAGTTCACGAAGCAGTTATGGCTTACAGAGCATCTGTTGAGGAGACAGAATAATTATGTCTGAAATCAAAGACTATATTGAAAAAATATGTGCATCCGATTTGCAGAAAGCCGTTATCAGTAAACCTGAAAGCAAGCAATCTGAATTCAAAAAAATTACCGTAAATCCTTTGAAGGACGGTTATCAGGTTGCAAAGTACACAGAAAAGCAGGTTTTTCACGAGAATGTGAAAAAAGAAAACCTGTCTGAAAAACTTTGTCAGTTGGCTGATGGCAAATTTCTGCAGATAAATGCATGGACAGATGAGAAAGAAATTTCTTTGATGATTTCTAAAAAAGGTAAGGCTTTTTATAAAGAAAAGAAAGTTCAGTCAGTTAACTCTGCCAACACTCATACAGAACACAACAGAAAAAAACAATATCTTCTGCCTGAGGGTGAAATTATTGCACCTCTTATTGATATGGGCATTTTCGCCAAAGAGGGCAAAGTTGTGCAATCGATGTATGATAAATACAAGCAGATTAACCGTCTTATTGAAATGATAGACGATTCTGTCAGACAGCACGATTATAAGAAACTGAACATTATCGATTTCGGTTGCGGAAAATCTTATCTTACTTTTATTGTTTACTACTATCTTACTGAAATCAGGAAAATCGATACAACAATTATCGGGCTTGATTTGAAGAAGGACGTAATTGAAAAATGCAACAAGGCGGCAGAAAAATACGGCTATAAAAATCTCCGCTTTGAGTTGGGCGATATCAACGGCTATAAATGCCCGTTTGAAGTTGATATGGTAATCACTCTTCACGCGTGCGATACTGCAACAGACTTTGCTCTTTTCAACGCAATAAACTGGAATGCAAAAATGATTTTCTCTGTTCCTTGCTGTCAGCATGAACTGAACGGACAGATGAAAACTCAAAACCTTTCTTTGCTTACACGCTATGGAATAATTCAGGAAAGATTTTCGGCACTTCTTACAGATTCTGTAAGAGGTAATCTCCTTGAATACTGCGGATATAAAACGCAGCTTCTTGAATTTATCGATTTTGCACATACACCTAAAAATATTCTCATCCGTGCAGTCAAGCGTGATACAACACCGAAAGCGACAAAACAAAAAGCACTCTCGGAAGTTGAGAATGCAATGAAAGAGTTTAATGTAAAACCAACGCTTTACAATTTATTATTTGAATAAAAAGCAGAGAGGAGTTCGATGAACTCCTCTCTTTTTTCACATCAGTTCACAGATTAAGTTTGAAAATTCAACAGGGTTTTCGATTGTGAAGCCTTCAATAAGAAGTGCCTGTGAATAAAGAAGCTCTGCATATTTTTTGAGTTTCTCTTTGTCTGATTCATACAAAGATGAAAGCGTTTCAAAAATTTTGTGGTTTGCGTTTATTTCGAGCACTCTTTCTGCTTTCACTTTTGTATCGTTAGGCATTGCGTTGAGCACTTTTTCCATTTCAAGGGAAAGTTCACCTTTTGCAGTAAGGCATACGGGGTGGATTTTAAGTCTGTTGGAAGGTCTTACTTCGCTTACTTTATCGCCGAGTGCCTCTTTCATAAACTCAAGCATTTCCTTGCTGTCGTCAGCCTTTTTCTTTGCTTCTTCTTTTTCTTCTTCTGTTTCAAGTCCTGCGTCTTCTGCAGAAATTGAACGGAATTCCTTATCTTCATATGTTGAAAGGATTTTAAGTGTGAATTCGTCTACATCTGCAGTGAGATAAAGGATTTCGTAACCTTTGTCTTTGACTGCTTCTGCCTGAGGAAGTCGTGAAATTTTCTCTGCACTTTCACCGCAGGCATAATAGATGAATTTCTGTTCTTCTTTCATACGGGAAACATATTCTTCAAGAGTTACAAGCTTATCTTCATAGCTTGAAACGAACATAAGCAAATCTTTGAGTAAATCGTTTGTCTGACCGTATGCACTGTAAAGACCGTATTTAAGATTAAGACCAAACTGATTATAGAAAGCTTCGTATTTTTCTCTGTCGTTGCGGAGCATTGAAAGAAGCTCAGTTTTGATTTTCTTTTCAAGGCGTGATGCAATTAATTTGAGCTGTCTGTCGTGCTGGAGCATTTCTCTTGAAATGTTAAGAGATAAATCCTGCGAATCAACAAGACCTTTTACAAAGCTGAAATGGTCAGGGAGCAAATCCTTGCAGCAGTCCATTATAAGCACACCGCTTGCGTATAATTTAAGACCTTTTTCGTAATCGCGGTTATAATAGTTATAAGGTGCTTTTTCGGGAATAAAAAGGAGTGCATTGTATGTTGCGGTGCCTTCAGTTGAAGTGTTGATAACCTTAAGAGGGTCTGAATAATCAAAGAAATTTGCTTTGTAGAATTCGTTGTATTCGTCGTCGGAAATTTCGTTTTTATTTTTCTTCCACAAGGGGACCATACTGTTAATGGTCTGAACTTCTTTGTATTCTTCAAAATCTTTTGTTTCTTCGTTCATACGTGAAGATGTGATTTCCATCCTGACAGGGTAGCGGATATAGTCGGAATATTTCTTGATAAGACGGCGTAAAGTATATTCGCTTAAAAATTCAGTGTAGTTTTCGTCTTCAGTATCTTCTTTTATTTTAAGTGTAATCACAGTACCGTGCGAATCTTTTTCGCATTCTGTAACTGTGTATCCGTCAGCACCGGTTGAATTCCACTTGTGTGCAGTATCTTCGCCATAAGCCTTTGAAATAACGGTTACTTCTTCTGCAACCATAAATGAAGAATAAAAACCTACACCAAACTGACCGATGATGTCAATTTCGTCATTCTTTTCGTTTTCTTCCTTGAAAGAAAGTGAGCCGCTTTTTGCAATTGTACCAAGGTTGTTTTCAAGGTCTTCCTTTGTCATACCACAGCCGTTATCTGAAATTGTGATAGTTCTGTTTTCTTCATCGCGTGTGATTTCGATAGAAAAATCATCACGTGAAAGTCCTGTGTTTTCGCTTGATAATGCACGGTAATAGAGCTTGTCGATAGCGTCACTTGCGTTTGATATAATTTCACGAAGGAAAATTTCCTTGTGAGTATAAATTGAGTTAATCATAAGGTCAAGAAGTCTTTTTGATTCTGCCTTGAACTGTTTTTTAGCCATTTTTAAACCTCCGCAGATGTGTTTTAGCACTCTCGCGATGCGAGTGCTAAAGATAATATACGTTATATTTGTTAAACTATAAATACGAAATTATTAACGGTTTGTTAAAATGGCAGAAAAAGTAAATTAACATTGTAAAATCTGTTAATGTTTGATATAATATACAATTGAGAAATAATGTGGAAATAACTGATAAAAACAGAGAAGGTGGATGCGAAATGGAAGGAAAACTTATTGTTATTGAAGGCCTTGACGGAAGCGGAAAATCAACACAGATTAATATTCTCGCAGAAAAAGTATCACAGAATAATCTTGAATACAAGCAGATTAAATTGCCGAATTACGACGGTGATTCTTCTGCACTTGTAAAAATGTATTTAGCAGGTGAATTCGGTAAAAATCCTGAAGATGTAAACGCATACGCTGCATCTGCGTTTTACGCAGTTGACCGTTTTGCGTCTTTCAAAACTATCTGGAAAGATGATTATGAAAACGGTAAGGTTATCCTTGCAGACAGATACACAACCTCAAACGCATACCATCAGATGATAAAACAGCCTGAAGAAAACTGGGATAATTATATTGAATGGCTTGAAGATTTTGAATATAACAAAATTGGCATTCCCAAGCCTGACCTTGTAATTTACCTTGATATGCCTGTTGATATTTCGCAGAAGCTTATGAGCAAGCGTTATGAAGGTAATGAAAGCAAAAAAGACGTGCACGAAGCAAATGTTGATTACCTTAATGCCTGCAGAAAAGCTGCGTCATATGCTGCTGAAAAAATGGGTTGGGTAAAAATCAGTTGTGCTGATGGCGATAACGCAAGAAGCATAGAATCTATAGCTGACGAAATATGGTCAGCAGCAGAAAAACTCTTTTAAAATCCCGAAAGGAAAAACTATGTTGGAATTTAAAAAACCATCTCTTGACGATGTGGAAAAAATAAGAGATATCCTTAAAAATGTAACAGGCGATAACTGTCAGTTCTGCCTCGGCTCTTTTTATAACTGGGGTCCCGAATACAATCTGTCTATTGCGTTTGAGGATAATTGCCTTATAACAAAAGGCGGAAGAAAAGGTAAAGTGAATTATTGCTTCCCGCAGGGAGACGGCAACAGAAAAAAGATTATAGAAGAACTGATGAATGAAGAAAATCTTCACTTTTACGGACTTGATGAAAATGATGTGAAGTTTCTTGAAAAAGAATTTCCCGGTCAATTCACAATAACCGAAAACCGCGATTCAGCCGATTATATTTACCTTGTTTCTGATTTAGCGGAGCTTAAAGGCAAAAAATATCATTCCAAGAGAAACCACATCAAATATTTCGAAAAGACTTATAACTGGACTTACGAAAATCTGACTTCGGAAAATCTTTCTGACTGTATAAGAATGACAGAAAAATGGATTGAAGAAAACGAGGACAAGCTTGAAGACGGCATTGATGTTGAACTTGATGTTATTAAAAGAGCTTTTGACTATTTTGAAGTTTTGGGTTTCATAGGTGGAGTTATCCGCGTTGACGGAGAAGTAATTGCCTGGACATTAGGCGAAAAATTAAGCGAAGACACTTTCTGCACTCATTTTGAGAAAGCTTTTGCATCTTACCGCGGGGCATATCCGATGATTAACCGCGAATTTGCCAAAAATGAGCTTTCAGATTATGTTTTCGTAAACCGCGAAGAAGATATGGGGCTTGAAGGTCTGAGAAAAGCCAAAATGAGTTACCGCCCCGTAAAACTCGGAATTATTTATAACGCAAACAAGAGGTGAGAAATTTGTTCCGTTTTGCAAAGGAAAGTGACCGAAAAGATTTAATTAAATTATGGTACGATTGTTTCGGTGACGGTGAAAAATTTGTATCCGCCTTTCTTGATTGCTTTCTGAAAGAAGATACGGCTTACGTCTGCGAAGAATCGGGCAAAGTGGTATCTGTTGTATATGCTCTTGATTGTATGATAGGCCACAAGAAATGCTGCTATTTTTACGCAATAGCCACAGATTCCCATTTCAGAAGACGTGGTCTTGCAAGACAGGAAATTGAATTTCTCATAGATTATAAAACAAAGCAGGGGGCTGAAATTTTTCTTCTCACTGCAAGTAACGAAAAAAACAACGCATATTATAAACACCTGGGTTTTGAAGATGCGTTTTATTGCACAGAAAAAGTTGTTGAAAAAACAGACAAAACAGTTGAAATATCTGAAAAATATACTGTTGATGAAATTTATTCGCTGCGTACAGAAGTGTTTTCGGGAGAAAAATTTGTATCATTTCCAAAAGAACATATAGGCTTTGCACTGAAGTTTTCAGACAAGGTTTTTGTGCATAGGGAAAATGGTGAAATAACGGCATACGCAATGGTGGATAACAAAAAGATCATAGAGTTTTGTGCAGAAAAAGATGCGGAAAAATTCCTTTCTGCAGTGCTTTTAAAAATCGGCACTGAAAAAGTCAGTGTTTATTTGTCTGGAAAAGAAGATATTTATGATTCTTCTTGCAAAATCTCAAGAGGTATGGTATACTGTTCTAATGAAATTTTAAAACGAGAAATGGGCGAAAATGTATTTCTTTCGCTTAATCTGGAATAAGGTGAAACAATGATTTATGTATTTATGGCAGACGGTACAGAAGAAGTGGAAGCAGTAGCAACCATTGATATGTTGAGACGTGCCGAACTTGATGTTATGACATTGGGTATCGGGTCACAGATGGTGGTAGGTTCTCACGGAATCGGTCTTGTCTGCGATGCTGACATAAAGAATATTCAGCCTGATGAAAATGTGCAGGCGGTAGTAATTCCCGGAGGTATGCCTGGTACACTGAATATCGAAAAAAATGTTCAGGCTCAGGCTTTTATAGATTATGCAGACGAGCATTCAAAGCTTATCTGTGCAATATGTGCTGCTCCTTCCGTACTTGGTCACAAAGGTTTGCTCAAGGGTAAGAAAGCAACATGCTTCCCCGGCTTTGAAAAAGAACTTGAAGGTGCAATTCTTTCAGAAGACGGAGTTGTGGCAGACGGCAATATTATCACCGCAAAGGGTGCCGGTGTTGCAATTGAGTTCGGACTTAAAATTGCCGAACGTTTTGCAGGTAAAGACGAAGCAGAAAAAATATATAAATCAATTCAGAAATGAGTTTACTTACAGAAAGGGTGGTTTAAATGGCTGATTTTAACAATACGCCTGGCAGAAATCAGAAACCTGATTTCAAACCTGCAGGAAATGGTGTGAACAGACAAGCTCCTGCTGACAGACAACCTCTTCAGAAAAATACAACAAGAAAACAGAAGGTTCAGAATTTTGTCCTGAATATTGATGAAAATCATCAGGAAAGAAAAATGGACACAACATCCAACCGTCCTGCAACCAAGGGCGAAGTGTATTTTACTAATTATCAGCGTCGTGCAGGTGAGCCTTCAGCTCCCAGATACACAGGCACTGCACAGAATCGCAGAGCATCAGAGGGTAATGCGAAGAATGTGCCGATAAATCGTGCCGGTCAGGGCAATGCAGGCAGAAATGTCAGTGCATTTGAAAACGGAGGTAACAAGGCTTCTGCTGATGCCAAAAACAAACGCAAGAAAAAATACCTTTCGGATGATGAATCTAAAAAATTCAGAAAGTTTTATTCAAGAACAATGCTTATTGCTATGTCTTGTGTGCTTGTTCTGACAGTTTTGTTCTCTGTTATAGGTATTGACTGTATCAACGATGCTCTTGCCTTATCAGTAAGTGACGAAGAAATTGAAGTTACAATTCCTGATAATATTACAACATCACAGGCAATTCAGCTTTTTAAAGATAAAGGTCTTATTAAAGTGCCGTGGTTCTGCAAATTTTTTGCCGATTTCAGAGGCTATGATGAAGAAGGCATTTATTACTATGTGAATGGTGAAAAGAAACTTCAGCCTTATATGGGCGGAACATATTATCTTTCACGCTCAATGGGTCTTGAAGGTATGCTTAACATTCTTCTTGATAATTCTGCAACATCAGAGCAGACAGTTAACATCACTTTCCCCGAAGGCTATACTATAGCACAGATTATCAAAAGACTTGAAGACTACGAAATTCTTGCAAACTCAAAGAAATTCATAGGTGCGGCAAGCTACGAATATCAATATAAATTCCTTGATAATCCCAACAAAGGTATGGCATTTAACCTTGAAGGCTATATGTTCCCCGATACTTACGATATGTATATCGGCGAAAGTTCTTCAAGTATCATCAAACGTTTCCTTGAAAACTTCGATGCAAAATGGACAGAAGAGTACAAGAAACGTGCTGACGAATTAGGCTATACAACAAGCGAAATTTTAACTATTGCTTCTATTATTCAGAAAGAAGCAGCAGGTCAAAGTCAGATGGCTGATATTTCTTCAGTTATTCACAACCGACTTAACAACAGTGCAAGCTATCCTATGCTTCAGTGCGATTCAACAGCACTTTATGTAACTAATTATCTTACAGAGTTGCTGGGTGAAAAGAAAGCAAAGCAGTATCTTGACAGATACGACACTGCAGTATGTATCGGCCTTCCCGAAGGACCCATCTGTAACCCCGGTGACGATGCTATTTACGCAGCATTGTATCCGTCAGACACATCATATCTGTATTTCTGCCACGATAAGAGCGGTAATGTTTATTACGCAACTACCGACCTTGAACATCAGCAGAATGTATCAACAATTTTATAAAAAAGGATGATAAATTTTTGATTAAAGATTTTGTCAAACCCGAAGTGCTTGCCCCTGCAGGGGATTGGGAAAGGCTTAATGCTGCCGTAAGTTTCGGCGCTGATGCCGTGTATATCGGCGGAAGTATGTTCGGTATGAGAACATCGCCTTCCAATTTTTCAGACGAAGAATTAAAAAAAGCAGTCGAATACGCTCATTCAGAATCGGTCAAGGTTTATCTTACGTGTAACACAGTGCCGAGGAATAATGAGGTTGATGTGCTTCCTGCTTTTCTGGAAAATGCCGAAAACGCAGGTGTAGATGCTCTTATAATTTCCGATATCGGCACTTTGTCACTTGCTAAGAAGTATGCTCCCAAAACAGAAATTCATATTTCAACTCAGGCGGGTATTACAAACTATGTAACTGCAAATGCCTTTTATGAAATGGGCGCAAAGAGAGTTGTTCTTGCACGTGAACTTTCAATGGAGGATATTGCCACTTTACGCGCCAGAACTCCCAAAGAACTTGATATTGAATGTTTTGTTCACGGTGCTATGTGCGTTTCTTTTTCAGGCAGATGTCTGCTTTCAAATTACCTTGTAGGCAGAGATTCCAACCGCGGTGACTGCGCTCAGCCCTGCAGATGGAAATATCACGTTGTTGAAGAAACACGTCCGGGAGTTTATTTCCCTATTGAGCAGGATGATAAAGGCACCTACATAATGAATGCAAGAGATATGTGTATGGTTGAGCATATTCCTGAACTTGTAAATGCAGGTGTGACTTCCTTGAAAATCGAAGGCAGAGCAAAGTCTGCTTATTATACTGCAGCGGTTACAAATGCTTACCGTGCTGCTGTTGATGAATTTATGAAAAACCCCACTGATGATTTTAAAGTTTCTCCCTGGATCAGCGAAGAAATGCGTAAAGTCAGTTACCGCGAATACTGCACAGGCTTTTATTTCGGCTCACCAATAGAAGATGCTGAAATTTACTATGAGGGCGGTTACCGCCGCGAATGGGACGTTGTTGCAGTTTGCGAAAAATGGGAAAACGGTGAGCTTTTTGCTGTACAGAGAAATAAGTTCTTTGACGGCGATGAACTTGAAATAGTTGAACCCGGTTGTGAACCTTTCAAAGTTAAAGTGGAAGGTCTTAAAAACGAAGCGGGTGAATTGATAGAAAATGCTCCTCACGCAACAATGAAACTTTCTTTCCTGTGCGAAAGAGAAGTAAAAAGCGGAGCAATTATAAGAAAACAAAAAGAAGAACCAAAAAGAGTGATTATCTGATGGAGTATAAATTACACGTAAGTGAAATCAGAAAAATGGCAGACACGTTGAAGGCAGGGGACAGAGTTTTCCTTTCAGGCACAGTTTATACTTCACGTGATGCCGCTCACAAAAGAATCGTTGCATCGCTTGAGAAAGGCGAAAAACTGCCTTATGATTTAAACGATGCAGTAATATATTATGTAGGCCCAACTCCTGCACCGGAAAATCTTCCTATAGGCTCTTGCGGCCCTACAACATCTTCGCGTATGGATGTTTTTTCACCTGTTCTTCTGGATAACGGACTTGTTGCTATGATTGGCAAAGGTCCGAGAAATGAAGACGTATGCCGCGCTGTTGAGAGAAATAAAGCAGTTTATTTCTGTGCAGTAGGCGGTGCAGGTGCTTTACTTGCAAAGAGTGTGAAGAAATGTGAAGTAATAGCCTATGATGATTTAGGCTGTGAATCAGTAAAAAAAATGGAGATAGAAAATCTCCCTGTTATAGTTGCAATAGATTGCAACAAAGGCAATTTGTTTGAGGTGTAAACAGAAATGGCAGAGCAAAAACCCATAGAAGCGATAATTGTCGGCGGCGGTCACAGAAGTCTGACTTATGCAGAGCTGGCGGAAATTGACCCGAACGCCTTGAAAATTGTAGGCGTTGCCGACCCCGACGAAAACAGAAGAAAATCTATATCAGAAAGATTTTCAATTCCTTCTGAGCATCAGTTTGAAACGGCAGAAGAATTAGCGGTAGTTCCCCGTTTTGCAGATGTTGTAATCAACGGAACTATGGACCATATCCACGTAAAAACTTCAATTCCGCTTTTGAAAGCAGGATACGATATTCTGTTGGAAAAACCCTTTGCTGTTAACGAAAAAGAAGCAAGGGAATTAGTTGAAGTTGCAAATGAATACGGCAGAAAAGTTATGGTTTGCTTTATTCTTCGTTATGCACCTTTTTACAGACAAATCAAAGAAAGAATTCTGGCAGGGGAAATCGGGGATGTTCTTAATATCCAGACTTCTGAATATGTCAGTTACCACCATATGTCAACAAGCCACGTAAGAGGCAAGTGGAATAATTCCGACAGATGCCACACATCAATGCTTCTTGCAAAATGTTGCCACGACCTTGATATTATGGTGTGGATGATGGGCGAGGACAAGCCTGTTTCGGTTTCAAGCTTCGGCAGTAACATTCAGTTCAGACCTGAAAATGCTCCCGAAAATTCAGGCACACGTTGTCTTGTTGACTGTCCTCTTGTTGATACTTGTCTTTATTCAGCAAAAAGAATTTATATCGACCATCCCGACAGATGGGCGTTTTATGTGTGGGATAAGCTGGAGCATATTGAAAATCCCACAATAGAAGATAAAATTGAATTACTGAAAACAAGTCCTTACGGAGTTTGTGCATATAAGAGCGACAATAACGTTGTTGACCACCAGAGTGTGCTTGTAAACTTCAAAAGCGGTGCAACGGGTACTCACAATATGGTCGGTGGTTCTTCAAGAGGCTTAAGGACTATACATATTACCGGCACAAAGGGCGAAATTTTCGGCAACTGTGAAGACGGCAGTTTTACAGTTCAGAAAATTGACCCTGCACCCGGATGCGAATATACAAGTGAAGTTGTAAACACCTTTGTAGACGGTGATGCTCACGGAGGCGGTGACATCAAGCTTGTAAAAGATTTTGTCGATTATATCAGAGAAGATAAAATGTCAGTTTCCTGCACATCAATCGAAACATCACTTCTTGGCCATCTCGTTGTTTTCCTTGCTGATGAATCAAGAGAAAACGGCGGTAAAGTTATACTTTTGTAAACAACAATTAAATATGGTTTTGAAAGGTATATTTTCGCCATAACTGCGTTAAAAGCCTTTGAAATAACCTCGTATTTCTGCAGCCTTTTGCCTTGTTCTGACGAAAATCTTCTCTTTCAAAACTGCTTTGCATCTGAAATGCAATAGGTTGCGTACAGTCGGAAATTTCTTCTCAGCAGGTATACTCGTGTATACCAAAGAGAAAAATTTACGAATGTGCGTGAGGTATTGTATTTCAGACATATTGAATTTGCTGTTTGCAAAAGTCTAAACATTTAAGGAGGTATATTATGAAAAAATTAGCACGTATTTCAGTTTCAGTTGTTCTTGTACTTGCAATGGTATTTTCACTTGCAGCGCCGTCATTGGCAACAGGTGGAAAATGTAACTGCGGTGAAGATCCCATCATTTATGTTGCAGCTCTCGGTAGTGCAACACTTTACAAAGATGCAGACACAGAAAATGAAAAAGTTGTTTTCCGTCCCGAAACAGCGGATTATGTTAAAATGGTAGGTTCACTTATTGTGCCTATCGTAAAACTTGTTATTGACGGAAATTACGATGCATTCGGTGACAGCCTTGCCGATTCAGTTATGGGCGTTTTCGGTTCTCTTGCAAATGCTGAAAACGGTGATTCAACACCTGATATCACAACAAAAGAAGAACTTCCCACAGACCCTACTCACAGCCTTGAACACAGCTACTATTTCGGCTATGATTTCCGTGCAGATCCCCTTGTTGTTGCAGATGACCTTAACACATACGTTGAACACGTAAAAGCACTTACAGGTCACGATAAAGTTCGTTTCAGAGCATCTTCAATGGGCGGCGTTATGGCTATGTCATATTTCTACAAATACGGCAGCGAAGATGTTAAATCTGTAATTTTCCAGAATTGCCCCATTAAAGGCACAGCAGTTGCAGGTGCACTTTTCTGCGGTGAAGTTGAAATCAACCCCGTTGCACTTTACAGATATGCTTCAACAGCAATCACAACAATGGTTCCCGGTGCAGGCGGAGATGTTCTCAGCGTACTTGTAGAAGCACTCAACTTCCTTGGTGTATTCGGTGCTCTTACAGATTTTGCAGGCGGACTTGTTGATAAACTTGTTGATAAAGTTTTTGCAGATGCACTTATTCCTGTGTTCAAAGCAAACTGCGGTATCTGGTCTTTCGTTCCTGACGAATATTACGAAAAAGCAAAAACATTTATGCTCGGTTCAAACCCCAACGCAGAACTTGTAAAGAGAATCGACGAGTATCACTATAATGTTCAGCAGAAAGCAGATGTTATCCTTAACGGACTTATTGCTGACGGTGTGCCTGTTATGATTGTTTCAGCAACAAACGTACAGAGAACTCCTCTTGTTACTGCATGGAGAAACGATTCAGACGGTACAGTTGATACAAAATATTCATCAGTAGGTGCAACAGTTGCGGACCACGCAGAAACATTTGCAGCAGATTACAAGCAGGTAAATGCACTCTGCGGACATAATCACGTTTCACCTGACAACAGAATTGACGCATCAACTTGTGCACTTCCCGAACAGACATGGTTTGTAAAAGATATGATGCATTGCACAACACACGACGGTCACGGTGCGCTCTATAAATGGTTCTGGGAAAATGATGATGCAATTCTCACAATTCATTCAAACCCCGTATATCCCCAGTTCCTTCAGAACGATATCGAAAACAATATGCTTGTTCCTCAGAAGTAATTTTTAAAAAACAGGTGTATCTCGTAACGGATATACTTTGTAATTAATTGCGTGTAAAACAAAAGAAACGATTTGCATTATTCCTGCACGGATAATCAATCGTTTCTTTTCTTGTTGTTGGTTTGCTTTAAAATGTAGTCGATACTTACTTTGTAAAGGTTTGCAAGCTTTACAAGTATTTCGTCGGTTAATGGTTGTGTGCCTGTTTCGATGTAACTGTATTTACGCTGTGTTATGCCGATTTTGTCCGCAACTTGTTGTTGAGTCAGATCGTTGTCTTCACGTAAATCTCTTATTCTGTTATCCATACGCATCACCCGATAATATTTTACACCAGATAAATATTATCTATTGACTTTTAGATAATATTCGTCTAAAATATAGTTGTTAGATGTAATTTATCTAAACACGACCGATTAAATACATGCATTTTATGCGGTTCGGTTGATTTTTGTTATTTGGAGGTATGAAAATGAAGAAAAACATCGCAACAAAAATTTTATCGGTTATTCTTGTTATAATTGTTGGTGTGGTACCACTTTCAGACTTTGCTGGTATGGTATTACCAAATTATGGTGATTTCACTATTAAAGCAGAAGCGGCAACAGACAATGTCTATGGATATAAAATATCATCTGCCGGTGAAGTAACAATAACAGATTTTTATGAGAACACTGAGCATGATATTGTGATACCTACAAGGATAGCTGGTTATCCTGTTGTCGAAATTGGAGATAATGCTTTTAGTAATGCAAAAAATTTATCAAGTGTTGTGATTCCTGAAGGTGTGAAAATTATTGGGGCAAAAGCTTTTGACAATTGTGCATATCTCAGATCTGTAACAATTCCTAATACGGTTGAGATGATTGAGTCGGAAGCGTTTTTTGGTTGTCAAACACTGACGGATTTGAATTTAGGAACTGGCGTGAAAACAATTGGCAATTTAGCTTTTCATTTTTGTTCTCATTTAGAAGAAATAACAATTCCTAAAAGTACTACTAACCTAGCAACAGATGCTTTTACTTCTTGTTCTTCGCTCAAAAGGATATTAGTAAGTGAGGGAAACACAGTGTATTCTAATGATGATCACGGTGTTTTGTTTAATAAAGATAAAACAATGTTGTTAAAGTGTCCGTCAGGCTTTAAGAAGACATCATACACAATTCCCAATTCGGTGAAAAAATTGGAGACATAGCTTTTTACGAGTGTATGAGTTTGGAAAAAATAACAATAAATAAAAATATTAAAGAGATAGGTGCAGCTGCTTTCTACTGTTGTTTTGCACTCAAAGACATTTATTATAGTGGAAGTGAAAAAGAATGGAAAGCAATGTCTGTTGGCGAATATAATGAAGAATCTTTTGAAAATGCAAACATACATTTTAATTCGTCTGGCGAAGAAAATGATGAAATAGAAAATGGTACATTTATTTATACCAATAATGCGACGTTATCGTATATGTCGGATGCGAATGGAACAAACGGTGATGATATATTTTTATATGCTGTCAAAAAAAATAACGGCAAGTATACACGCCCTGAAAAACTTGCAGTTGCAATATCAGACACAAGTGTTGTTGAACTTAAAAAATTTATGAGTGCAGATAGTTTATCATCAACTATTATGTACAAATTATTACCAGAAGAATTAAAAGTAGGTAAAATTATTGCCATGAAGGCAAAAAAACCAGGGTTTACTGTTGTTACTATAACAAATACAGAAACTAACGAAACATTCACTATACCAATAACGGTTTCTACTGATGATTTAAAAAATCTTCGTGTGGATAAAGTTGGGGATTACAGATACTATTATAAAGGTTTGGTTGATGATAATTACAATGCATTCCATAATGGTATTTATGTAGCGGATATAGAATATGAAGAAGCCGGTCGCGGATGGTATTTTTCGATGAATATCTACAATCAAAACAGAAGTCCTGCGGTTTTGGAAGTGTTTAATGCGGACGGAAGTCTCAGGTCCGTTGAAATCATCGATAAGTTTGAAGAAACAGGAACGAGTATAACGGAAACATTTAAAGATGGGTATCATTTGATAAAGGATGCAAAAAATGCACTTTCTTTCAGAAGTTCAGCCTCGTCTCAACATACGAAAATACAGAAGCTTTATGTTCCACAGGATGGCATAGTAAGAATTACTGCTGATTCATCTGTTTCAACAATGTGTTTTGTTGTAAACCTTTTTGACGCAATGATGACTGGTAAGGATCTTTGTAAGGGTCTGGATATAAAAGAAGAACAGAAGAAAGAAATAGAAAAAGAATTAGTCGGACGGTTTGTCAAAAATACTTTTTATTTGAATTATGCAAGTAAATTCCAAGAAAATATGACTGAAAAGGTTTACAAAACTTTTACAGAAGCTTCTTTGATTTCGGCAGTAGGTGCGTTAAGTGATGAAGCTAAAGGTTTACTGGAAGATATTGATATAGATTTTGAAGATATCTGTAAGGTAGCAATCGGAACGGGTTTCGGCATGGCAGAATCGATGGTGGACGATTTGTTTGGCCCGGCTGGTGAGGCAATGTCTGTTCTTTTCACTGCCCAAAAATCGAAAAACTATATGCAACAACTTGATAGTTGGATCAAAACAATGGGTCATGGTGATCCTTTTGGATTTGTTACCCCTGTGGCGAATTCAGGTGTAAGGAAAGTTATTGGTCATGATGGTGTAAAAGTAGAAACAAATAATAATGTCAAACCCGGAACATATCTTCAGACTTTCAGAGTTTTAAAGGATAATGTAAAAATTAACACAGATGATGGTTCAATTCTTAACAAATATGTTTCATATGATATTGCTCTTTTTAACAATGGCACAGAGATTCAACCAACAGATCCGGTTACTGTGCATATTCCATTACCTGTGGATTGCATAGGAATACCGGTGTCTATTGCACGTCAACGAACAGATGGCTCATGGGAGTTAATAGATTGTAGAGTTGATGATGGTGTTATAACTTTTGAAGTTAGTCATTTTTGTTTGTTTGCGGTGGTTCCTGTTTTAGGAGTTGACGATATAACAATTGCTGAGTATCTTTATCTGAATTATAAAGATACAGGCTCAGTGAACCCACAGATAGATGTTGTACGTAGTGATTATACAGTTGAATATACATCTTCAGATTTAAACGTGGTAAATGTTGATAACAATGGAAAAGTTAAAGCGGTTGGTAGAGGTGAATCGGAAATAACAATAAAAATTGAAGATGAGTATGGTAATGTCATAGAAAAATCTACCTTAGTGGAAGTTAATTTCGCTTGGTGGCAATGGATTATTTATATCGTTTTATTTGGTTGGATTTGGTATTAACACCCCCATATAACAAAGCCGTTCTGCTTTTACAGAACGGCTTTGTTGTTTATAAGCAATATTTACATTCTTTGCAGGTTTTCTGTGCTTCTTCTTTATCAATATCTGTTTCAGGTAAAGCAAAGGTTTTTATAAAACCGCCTGAAATCATCTGTATGTCGGCGCATAATCCGTCATCAATAAACTCCTTCAGATAAGAGCAGTAACGGTATTCTGCTTCATTTTCCTGACGGAATATATCCCACTCGTCAGTTAAACCGTTTTCTTCGCAGAACCAATGGCAGTAAGTTATTACATCTTCATCAGACATTTCAGAAACTTTTTTCATTCTGTATCTGTTTATTTTATGCTTTTCAAAAAACTCACGTGATATTTCTGCAAGTAAGTTACGGATTTTCATATTATCACCTACATCTGCTCTAAAATATAATTTTTCACATCTTCCAGTTTGCTTTTTTTCCAATCTCCTTTTTCTGCTTCTGCCGCAAGGGGAACGAGGATGAAAAAGTCAAGGGTTTCACCGGGCACACGTCCTGTTCGCAAAGGCTCACGGAAATGCTCTGACCATTCTTCTTCTATTGCGTTTTTAAAACGAGCGGGGTTAAGATATGTCATCTGCCTTCTTGTGGCGGCGATGTGCATTTTTGCGGAAAGGGGAGAGAGAAGTCTGAAATCTTCTTCCTGCACATCAACAAAAATTCTCGGTAATTCTGCTTTTACAACGTGTTCCTCACCGCGGAGAATTTCAAGTCCCATAGGCTCCCAGGTGAAATTGTCTTCAGTAAAATTCAATTTCACAAGCAGACCGAATTCTGTATTATACTGTGAACGCTGATAATCGGTATCAAAAATAAAGTTACCTAATGAATAGAAAATAATTTTATCTCCTACGGTTTCATAATTCATCGGCACGTGCGGATGGTGCGAAACAACAATATCAGCACCCATTTCAAGATATTTGTGATATCTTTCTCTTGTGTAAGGTGAGGGCAGGGGCGTGAATTCTTCACCTGCGTGAGCAACCACAACGCACCAACGGCATTGTTTTTTGATTTCGTTTATGGTGTTCTGTATTTCATCAAGGTCGCTCCAGCTGTAGCAACCCGGCTTTTCTTCGTCTGCTTTTCTGCAGGCACGCTGATATCCTACACCAAACATCCCGATTCCGCCTGCTTCATCTAAAATCACAGGTTTTCTCGCCTCGTGTATGTCCATTCCTGCACCGATAGTTTTAACACCCATTTTTTCTGCAATTTCAAGAGTGCTTTTAATGCCGTATTCACCTGCGTCCATAATATGGTTGTTGCAGATATTCCATATATCTGCGTGCATTTTTTCAAAAACTTTTGTAGCAGCAGGGTCAATTGTGTGCAATAACTGTTGCACACCGTCTTTCGTTGTATTTGTTTCGACGGGAGCAACAGGTCCTTCTACGTTTGCGATTACGTGGTCGGCACTGTGCAGGAATTTAATCACATCTTCGGACAGAAGATTTTCGTCATCCCATTTGCCCAGCATATATCTGTCAAAGCCTATATCGCCTGTAAAAACCAATGAAGTTTTATCTTTCATAAGAGTAAATCCTTTCGCTTTTATGAATTCATTATATCACGCACAAATAAAAAGAGCAAGATGCTTGATTTTTTCTGTTAATATGTTAAAATATACCTATCATATTTAAAACTTGGAGGGTGTTATGAAAATTAATGAAATGCTGCACAAATTGTTCGGTACAACACCGGGAAAAGGCGTGCAACCAAAAGAGGCTTTAGCCTACAGTGTGGCTGGTTTTGGTCAGAACTTCATCTGTACCATTATCGGCTCATACATAACCGTATTTATGACAGACGCACTTCTTTTCGGTGCTGACGGCGTTATGCTCGGAGGCATTAAGGGCGCAACTGCTGTTGCTATCCTTATGCTCGCCGCACGTATCTTTGACGCACTCAACGACCCTATTATGGGTTCGGTTGTTGACAAAACCCGCACAAAGTGGGGTAAATGCCGACCTTATCTCAAATGGATGGCAATTCCCATCGGCGTTATGACAATTCTCTGCTTCCTTCCCATATTCAGCGCAGAAAATATTTATAACGGCTCACAGACAACTCTTGCATTTGCTACCATTGGTACTATCTACGTTATCTGGTCTGTTTTCTACACAATTGCAGACGTTCCTTATTGGGGACTTTCAACCTGCCTTACCAACAACACGGAAACAAGAGGTAATATCCTTACGGTTTCCCGTATGTTCTGCACAGTAGGTGCAGGTATCGTTACTGTGTTCATTCCTATGATTACAGGTGAACTTACTTCAAAGTTCAAGTATACCGATGGTGATATTGCTCTTATCCTTAAGGATAAGGCGGAAGCGGTTGCTAATATGGTTAAGAACCAGGGTGTTACTGCAGAAGAAGCTGCGAAGACATTTGTCGGAACTGTAAAAAATGGTATGGAAATCGCAAATGCAGATACACTCAAGTGGATTTATTTCGTATCAGCTGTCGTTCTTGTTGTTGCCGCTATCCCCATGTTCTTCTATGGCTTCAAGAACACAAAGGAACGCTTTACAACAGATGAGAATCCTCCATCATTCGGTCATAATCTCAAACTTCTTTTTAAGAACAAGGAACTCCTTCTGATTGTTCTTTCAGGCGTTCTCGGCGGTGCAAGAATGGTTTATTCTTACACAGGCGGTTTGTATTTCGCAAAATACGTTCTTCATAATGAAGGTCTTTACGGTATTATCACACTTCTTGTTGTTCCCGGCGGACTTGTAGCATCTGTTCTTGTTCCTTGGATGTCTAAAAAATTCACAAAGAAATGGTCATACATTGTTGTTCATCTCTTCGGCGGTGTTGTTATGGCAATTATGTATTTTGTTGGTTATGATGCTCCTTGGAAGATTGCTATTTGCGCAATCGGACTTGTTCTTCTTGGTATTCCTCAGGGCGTTAATAACATTATAACATATGCTATGATTGGTGACACAGTTGACTACCTTGAATGGAAAACAGGTGAAAGAGGCGAAGGAATCTGCTTCGCTATGCAGACACTTATCAATAAAATCGGTATGGCAGTAGGTGCATTTATTGGTGTTCTTTCAATGAGTATTGCGGGTATTAACGCAAGAACTTATGAGGTTGCTAATCCGAATGCACTCTGGAATGTCCTTATCATTTCGGGTATTGTAAGTATGTTCGCTTGCACAGTGCCCATGTTCTTCTACACAATCACAGAAAAACGTCAGAGAGAAATGGTTGCTGAAATCGAAGCAAAAAAATCAAAATAATTTAATTGAAATATGTTGGAAACGGCAGGAGTTTATCCTGCCGTTTTTGTATATAGTTGTGACCTGCAGGTTCCCTTAAAAATTCCGCAAAATTCAAATGTTAACAAATACCTCTCAATTTGTAAACAAATTTGTACAACGGTTGAAGTGAAAACAAAAATATGGTAAAATATAACTCGGAAAACCATCAGGAGGATTTTATTATGGATAAAAACAGGAACTTTTCAGAGATTACTCCCGAAATCTTGAAATATACAGATAAATGTGTTGATGAATGTAAGATTGAACCGTCTTTGTACGTTGAGCATAAAGTTAACAGAGGCTTACGTGATTTGAACGGAAAAGGCGTTTTAACAGGTCTTACAGAGATTTCAGAGATTATTTCAAAGAAACAGGTAGGCGAAGACGAAATCCCCTGTGAGGGTGAATTATACTACAGAGGCTATAACATCTTTGATTTGGTTAACGGTTTTGTTGGCGAAAAAAGATTTGGCTTTGAAGAAATTACCTATCTTCTTATCTGCGGCAATCTTCCCACAGAAGAAGAGCTCAAGGAATTTAATTCGGTGCTTGCAAGTTATCGTTCGCTTCCCAATTCTTTCGTAAGAGATATTATTATGAAAGCTCCCAGCGAAGATATGATGAATTCCCTTGCGAGAAGCGTTTTAACACTTTATTCTTACGATAAAAACGCAAATGATACATCAATTCCCAACGTTGTAAGGCAGTGTATGCAGCTTATTGCGATGTTCCCGTTGCTTTCTGTTTACAGTTATCAGGCTTACGAATATTATATCCGTGAAAAAGGTTCATTCTTTATTCACGAGCCCAGAAAAGACCTTTCAACAGCGGAAAACCTTCTTCATATGTTGAGAATTGACAGCAAGTATACAGAGCTTGAAGCAAAAATTCTTGACCTTGCACTTGTGCTTCACGCAGAACACGGCGGCGGTAACAACTCAACTTTCACAACTCACGTTGTTTCTTCATCAGGTACAGATACTTATTCTGCAATTGCAGCCGCACTCGGCTCACTTAAGGGACCGAAACACGGCGGTGCGAATATCAAGGTTTGCCAGATGTTTGATAACATCAAAGAGAATGTCAAAGATTGGGAAGATGAAGACGAAGTAAGGTCTTATGTTGAAAAAATTCTTCACAAAGAAGCATTTGATAAAGCAGGTCTTGTTTACGGTATCGGACACGCAATTTATTCTGTTTCAGACCCCCGTGCGAAAGTTTTCAAAGGATATGTTGAAAAGCTTTCAGAAGAAAAGGGTATGACTAAAGAGTATAAGCTTTATTCAGCAGTTGAAAGAATTGCCCCTGAAATTATTGCAAGCGAAAGAAAAATGTATAAAGGTGTCAGTGCAAACGTAGACTTCTACAGCGGTTTTGTTTATGATATGCTTGGTCTTCCAAGAGAACTTTACACACCTATTTTTGCTGTTGCAAGAATAGCAGGTTGGTCTGCACACAGAATTGAGGAACTTATCAATGGTGGTAAAATCATCCGTCCGCAGTACAAAGCAGTTCTTCCCAGACGTGAATATATCGATTTGAAAAACAGATAAAAATCAACCCCTTGCAAAAAAATTGCAAGGGGTTCACTTGTGCTTGTGTCCTTGATGGGGGTAAGGTATAAAGCCACATTCGCACAAGCGGCAGAAAAAGATTACTCTTTTTTCTACAAGAACATTATACACTATAATTCTCAAAAGTCAATATTGATTTTTCAAAAGTAGAAAAAAGATTTCACCGATAGCCTGTAAAGCCATCGGTGAATTTTGGTTTTAAGACACTATTATTCTTCAAGAAAACCGGTGTAGTCGAGTGCGAAATAATATACAAAAGTTTCTTCTCTATAGTCGACAGGAGGTTTACCATCTTTATTCAAATAGTCGCAACCGCCTTTAAAGATTTTTATATGTTCTGCGTTTTCCGGAAAATCTTTATATGAAACCCATGAGCCTTTTCCGAAATTTTCAAAAATTTCTTCAAGTCCAAATTTTCCTAATGCGTCAATAAAATATTCTTCAGCTTTTTGTCTTTCCGATTGTTGAGGATAACCGTCAATTGCTATTTGGAATGAAATATCATCATTGTGTCGTAAAACTTCATTTCCGTGAGCATAACTATAACCGAAGACTTGTTTTTCAATATGATTTTCGCTATTAATTGTTATGATTTCAAGACCTTCTCCTTGGACACTTGACCCTGAAGTAGCACCACCATTTGAACCGATACATATATATGTCTTGTTGTCCCTTTTTATTGCGTAAACGGAAATCAACTTATGCGCAGTATTATACCTGTCGGATGTTGTTATTTCTTCTTTATAAACAACTTGTTCATTTTCTATGGCATAAAGATCGATGTATACCATACCGGCATATGTATCTTTTTCAAGTCTGGCTGTTATCATTTCGGGAATGCCATCCGAATTCAGATCTTCGATATATGTTGAATATAAGCCATCGGAAAGGTTGGCGTTCTGAAATATTTCATGTTCTCCGTAATTTCCGGTTTGCTCAAAAACATTAACTCCTTTACCATATTTCGGGATAAGAGTATTCTGAATATATTCCTCGTATAGCTTGTCATAATTTGTTTTCGGTTCATCAGAATTTTCCTCTTCATTTCTGTCAGTAAGTTCAACTTCGATTTCATTGCCGTTTTCGTCTTTACCGAGAATCTTGCCGTCTTCTTCGTGAACTTCTGCAAACTTACCTGAAACATCAGGTTCAACATATTTGTTATCTTCTGATGTGTAGATAAATGATTTACCTGTTTCTGCGCCGTCATCATAAACTTCGAGTGAAACGTAAATTGTGTTGCCCACTTCGATTGTTCCGTTTGAGTGACCGCGTACAGATTCTTTGATAACTTCGGCTTCTTCTTCGTTTACATGGCAGATATCCGCCTCGGAATATTCAATATATTCTGCTTTTTCTTCTGACTTACCTACAACTGCAAACGCTTCATATCTGCCGTCACCGTCGTAGTCTTCACACATAAATTCAACAATAGGTTTCGTTGTGCTTTCTTCAAGTATCTGACGGAGTTTTTCTTCTGCCGCTTTTTTCTTGTTGTTTGCACAGGCAAACACACCGAAAACAATTGCGATAATAAGAAGCACTGCAACTATGGGTGCAATGATTTTCCACGGTGTTTTCTTATTATTTTTCTGCGGTGCAGGCGGTGCCTGATAATGATTATTAATTGTTGGATTATTGAAATTTGTGTATGTATTGGAAGAAGTTCTCGGTGTTACCTGTGAACCGCAATACTGACATACGTTTGAATTATTGGGAATTTCTTTCCCGCATCTTTTACAGAACATTTAATTCTCCTTTGAATATGAATTTATCGGTTGTTATCGATGATTTCCGGTAATTCTGAAAGCTTCACCATTGGCCTTACACCACCTGCAGAGCTGTCAACATTGGCAACGCTCATAGCACTGCCGTTTGCATTTATGCAATACACATCCCTCGAATCGCTGCGGGGAGAACGTACCCATGACCATGAATTACCTGGATAGTTGCATTTTTGTACAACCTGCAATCCCTGACATTTTGCATAATCGGTACCTTCAGCACGCCTCGGTTTATTCATTTTACTTGGATTTGCATCGAAACCGAAGTCGGTTTCAATCATTTCGTTGAATGAAGGGATAAACACATCATCTGTGGTATCGTTGTAAAGCTGAGAAGCATCCTGCGGATTAACATTTTTGCAGGTAGTGCTTTCTATGAGTCGCTTTTCTTCGCCTGAAAATGCTGTTTTATAGAAAGAATCGTTAAGCCATCCTCTGATGTAGCTTGTTGCATAATTATTTGTGGGTAGTGAAAAACCAAGGTCGCTCCAGTATTGGTTATTGAAATAATATATGGTGCTGCTGAAAGGTTGAGCATCTATAATGTTTTCACTTATTAATAAGCATTGGTCGCTATCAAGCACCTTCCACATAATCGGCTCATATCTGAACCAGTAAGTCTGGTTGATTGAGTAACCGTTGTCATCCTGGAAAGATTTTTCAGCAATGGGAAGTGCTGTTGTATAATTAGGACGGTATTTAGAGAACGTAACACCGCGATATTTGGTGTTGTTATAAACAACATCTGTGTATTTCATGAAATCTCCGGGTTGAGGGTCCTGGCCGGGGGTGTTTATAGCGCTGTAATATCTGTAAGAAGTCCAGTCTGATGCCAGTGAATTAAGCTGGTTTATTATTTCAGCATCGGTTTCTTTCGTTTGAGGGTAGGAGCCGAAGTTAACATACTGTGTTTCATATGTTTTCTGAGTCTGAGTCTGACCGGGGATAATTTTAATCCATTCAAGGTCAAGTTCTGTTTCAATAGTGGTGTCAGATTCTGCCGTGGCTTTAGTTTTTTTGCCGAATGTATTTTTGTTGTATTTAATCAGAATTTCATTGAACTGGGCCTTGTCAATGACATCTTTTGTTTCAAATTTGCTCAGCATAAAATATTCGCCGTTTTCCTCAAAAAGCTGATCGGTTGTTTTAAGCTTTGAACTGTTTGCAGGTAATTTTGAATATAAATAAATATAGTTTGCTTCGTCAGGTTGAGTTGTAAGCAAAACTACTCCGTTTGTAAGCAGTTTGAGTGATGTTTTTTCATTAACAGGATTACTTTCGAGAAGGGGAACGGGATTTTTTTCGTTGTGGGTGAAAAGGTCAACAGGTGTTACGTCAAATTCATTAGGACCTACGCCGATAATGCATTCTCGTGTTTTATCATCGTTAATATCATAAAGGGCATAATAAATGCTCATTTTGCCATTTTCTTTATTATTGTATAGATTTACAACCTGTTCGTCTATATGTTTTCCGAGTGAAAGTGCCTCATTCGGATCAGCATTATTTTTAACAACTTTTTCGTACTGAAGTGTGATTGAAGAGTAATCATCTTTTACCAGATGCTCTTTTGGTGAAATGTCTATTGAGATATACGCTCCGTCTATATTCTCTTGGCCTATGGTTTGTGCTCCGTCTCTGTGTACTTTATGATATTTCCCTGATGTTTCTGATTCGAAGGGCACACCGTCTTTCACACCGTAAATGAAAGAATATGTAGTGTCATCTCCGTATGCGGCATTTTCAAAAGAAATATACTTTTTCTTACCCGATTTGATAATGCCGTTTGAAGTGCCTTTGATGCTGCCTGCAATCATCTGGATTTTCTTTTCGCTTACAAACCACACGTCAGCGTCAAAATAATGGTCGCCTTTTTCTGTGCTGACACCGACGATAGCAAAAGCTTCGTTGATATTATCATTGTCGTAATCTTCAAGATAAATTTCAATAATGGGTTTTTCGGTATTCTTTTTAAGTATGGCAGTTAAACTGTTTATTTCTTCGGTCTGCTTATTAGTGACATATGTTTTTATTCCCACAGTACATCCCACGATTATGGCGACAATTGCAACTATAATTGCCGGCAAAAGATATTTCTGCAGGAATGTTTTTTCTTCAGGAAGGTTTTTACTTTCTGTATCCTGAGAGAGGGAAGATTTTCTTTTTATAAGAGTAACAGGGTTAAGTGATGATGCTGCTTTTTGCATCTGTCGGGGAGGTGTCTGCCGATTCTTATTGGTAGTTGGTTTGCCGCAATATCTGCATACGTTTGCTGTGTTGCTGATTTCTTTCCCACAATGCTTACAATACATAAATATCACACTTTCTTTCTGTATGTTTCTCAGATATATTGTATTTCTCTTTACGCATTTTGTCAAGGCTAAGATACGATGTAAGAGGCTTTTATGAGTACCGGACTTTGCTTGTAAAGAGAATCCGAGTGTGATATAATAAATACAAAACTATACTCAGGGTGATATTATGACAGAAGTTGCAGCGGCACTTATATGGGAAAACGGAAAATTTTTGATATGTCAGAGACCTCCTCATAAAGGTAATGCACTTTTGTGGGAATTTGTTGGCGGTAAGCTTGAAAAAGGTGAAACGCACGAAGAAGCACTTATCTGCGAATGCAGAGAAGAGCTTGGTATAAAGGTTAAAGTGAACGAACCTTTCTGTGAAATTGTGCATACATATCCAGATATTACAATTCACCTTACTGTTTTTGATGCTGAAATTGCAGAAGGTACACCTGAAATGTATGAACACGTAGATTTGCGTTGGATTGAACCATCTGAAATTGATAATTTTGATTTCTGTGTTTCTGCAAAACCTACGCTCGAAAAAATCAAGGAGATGAAATGATGAAGTATTATTCTTCAAATCTTGATATATTGGACTCGCAGTATTCATTACAGTCATTTGTTTTTGAAAACAGCAAAAGCAAAAAAGACCGCCGAAAAGCAACTGAATTAATGCAAAGCGGAGATGAGTTTTACACAGACGAAGATAAGAAAATTCTTTGTGACGAAAATATTTCCATTGAAGAAAAGATAAAATATCTTGAAGAAAAGCACAATGAATTTGAGTCACTTAAAAAGTTGAATGATGAAGAAAACGCAAAAATTGAAAAAGAACTTTGTGAAGAATTTTCAACGGCTTTTCGTGAGATGAAAATTCATTATTATAATTATATTCTTGAAAAAGATGGCGACGATTTGGTTTTAGCCTATGAAGATAATGATTCGTTCAGAAAATCGTTGGTTTTCCGCAATGCCGTATGCAACACAGGGGTAGAAGACTTTCAGGCAATTAATTGGTATGAATTAAGCAAATCAGACGGGAAATATTACCTTGAAATGGCACTGTCAAACCTTGATGAGTTAAAATTCTGTATGATTGTTTTTGATTCGGTTTCAACAAAAACAGAAGTTTTCAATGCGATGAACACACGGATTCTGGAAAATCAATGGCTTTATCTTTCGTGGATATGTGAAGATATCCTGAAGAAAAATGAATATGCACCTGATAAAATAAACGAAGAAGAAAAAGAGCTTCTGCCTCTTATGAAAGTTGTTTCCGACATAGTGCTTTTACCTGAAACAGCAAAGCATGTTGAATGGGACAATGCGGCACTTGAAAAATTTGTAAGCCTTGCAAAAAGTTTGCAGATTGACAGCATTACTGCAGAAAGAATCAAGAAGGGCAGAATTACGCAAACACATCTTGCTGATGTTAAGTACGAGGTGCTGTGGACTTTTATTTACGATAAGCTTGTATCTTCACAGAAAGATTATCCGTCTAAAATTGAAAAATTGTGTGATAAAAGCCAACTTGATTTAACAAGAAGAAAAGTTACTGAAATAGTGCGAAAAGCGGGGTTTGAAGGTGAATATCCTGATTTTTATAAACGTGGTGCAATAACAAAGCCTGCTGCTGTCAATTCATATGGAACGGATTATATAATCTTTGGCGAAAAGGATGTAACACATTACATAAAATGCGTTGAGAGCTTTTACGAAACAGCAGAAATAACTTTCATCTGTGGTTTTGTAAGCAACAGAACACGCAAGGTTTATAATCCTGACGGTTTCTCTGCTATGTTTTCAGCAAAAGGAAAACGTTATTATAATACACTTGGTTTTGATTTTGGTGATGAAGAAACCGATATTGAGTCTGTAACCAAAGCTGCTGTTAAAATAGCACTGCTTGAGAAACTTACAAAAGAAGAAAAGGCTAAATATTCAGGAAGTAACTTCGGATATCTGAAATTCCTTTTGTTTCTTTTTGTTTTCTGCTCGTTGAGTTTCGGTGTGCTTTTCACTCTCGGTATGATGTTGTTTGAAACTGTAATGCTATGGATTGAAAAAGGTGTTTTCAGTGAGGCTTTTTATGAAGTAATCAAATTTCCGTGGGTAAATTTTGGTGTAACTGCAGGTGTAGCCTTCGGAGGTTTGATAACACTGGCAATGGCTGTTATTAAAAAATTTACGAGGTGACAAAGTGGATTTTATATCTGAAATTCTTCTTGAAATTTTCGGAGAGGTTTATCCGGAAATTATGACTGCAGTTTGTCCGGAAGCAAAGTTGAAAAAATGGCAGATGAAAATGATAATCGGAACAGAAGCCTTGGTTTTAATTATTCTGCTGATAATCGGTGCAGTAATGCTTTGTGAAACAGACGGTGAAAGCGTCTGGGGTAAAATTCTCTTATATCCTTCATCGGTTATAATCGTATTGCAGATGACATTCGGAATAATAACAATATTAAAAAACATAAGAGAAAATAAGAGCGGTTTCAATAATAAGCACCCCAAAAGTCAGATGCTTTTGGGGTGCTTATCTATACTGTCTGTGATTTTTTATTGGTCTTCGCCGAATTCAGCGATGTAAGCTTCAACAAGTTTTTCGGGCCAGTCTGAAACGGGTTCAAGTCTGCCTGTGAAGAAACGGAGTGTTTTGGGCTCGTGTACGAAACGAAGTCCGCCGATAAGGTGTCTGTGGTCGTAGAGCCATTTAACACGGTCGATAACGTATTCTGTCTGTGAAAGAGTAAATACACGTCTGGGGAATGCAAGACGTACCATTTCAACTGAAGCAATACGTTCAGAGCCGTCTGCATTTCTTTCTTCAGAAAGAGTACCTCTTTCCATACCTCTGATACCGCCGCAGAGATAAAGTGCAGTAACAAGTGAGCCAGCAGGATATTCTTCTGATTTGATGTGGTCAACAAACTGTCTTGCATTGATGTGAGCACCGAGACCGCCGCCGGGTGTTACCATGGGGATTCCGTAATTGTCAAGCACGTCAACGCAATGCTTGATGAACTGGGGACCCTGTGAAATAATGTCCATATCCATTGATTCATCAAAGCCGATAATCATTGCTTCCATTTCTTTAACTGACATACCGCCGTATGTAAGGAAGCCTTCAAACATTGTGATGTAATCTTCCATTGAGTGGAACATTTCTTCGTCACGAACGAGAATTGCACCGCCTCTTGCAAAGCCGAATTTACGTGCAGAGAAGTAAATGATATCGAACAAATCTGCAATCATTCTTGTGATTTCGCGGATTGATTTGTCTTTCATTGATTCTTCACGTGTTTTGATGAAATAAAGGTTGTCCTGAAGAAGTGAAGCATCAAGCACAGTAACAATGCCGTATTCTTTAGCAAGGTCTGTTGCTTCTTTCATATTTTCGTAAGAAATAGGCTGACCGCCGATAAGGTTTGTACCTGCTTCAAGGCGGATATAAGAAATGTTATCTGCACCTTCTTTTTCAATACAAGCACGTACTTTGTCAAGGTCAATGTTACCTTTGAAGGGAAGATTGCTTTTTTCAATAAGACCTTCGTCTTTAACAAGCTCTTCAACTCTTGCACCGAGGCGTGTAACGTGAGCCTTTGAAGTTGTGAAATGGTAGTTCATAATAACACAGTTGTTTTCTTTAACGAAACGCTGTGCAATAATATGTTCGCAGGCACGTCCCTGATGAGTGGGGAGTACGTATTTGATGCCGAAGATTTCTTCGAGCTTATCTCTCATACGGTAGAAAGTTTCACTTCCTGCATATGCATCGTCAGCTCTGAGCATTGCAGACTGCATATTGTCGCTCATTGCGTTAACGCCTGAGTCTGTGAGCATATCCATAAAAATATCGCCGTTATGGAGAAGGAATGTATTAAAACCTGCTTCTTTCATTTTTTCAAGTCTTTCTTTAGCAGGGAGAAGATTTAATTTCTGTACAATCTTAACCTTGTGCATTTCCATCGGAAGCGGGTCGTGTTTATAAAATTTAATTTCGGGCATTTTGGGTTCCTCCTGAAAAATAATCTGTACATATAATATACAAGAAATGAGCATTTGTCAAATTGATAATTATAATAAATATCATCGAAAAAATCGATGATAAATATTGCTTTTTTATTTTCAGTAATATATAATTAATCTGAGGTGAAGAAAGTGGAAATCAGAAATTTAATAACCTTTCTTGAGGTTGCCGAAAGGAAGAGCTTTACAAAAACTGCAGAGGCTTTAGGCTATACTCAATCAACTGTTTCTTCTCAGATAAAACAGCTTGAAACAGAGCTGAACACACAGCTTTTTGAAAGAATAAACCACAAAGTAATGCTTACGGAAAGAGGAAACGCTCTGCTGATTCATGCACAGAAAATAGTAAACCTTTCAAAAGAAATTGAATTGAATCCTGACACGTCAGATGATTGCGAGGGCTTCGTGCGGTTTGCAATGGCGCCGTCAATCAGCACGATGATGCTGGGTGAAACTTTCCTTGCTTTCCATAAAATGTATCCTAATATCAAAGTTCAGATTATTGCGGCAGAAACAAAAGAGATGCTTGAAATGCTCGACAGAAACGATGCCGACCTGATATTTATTGTGGACAGATACGAATACAGTAAAGACCACATTGTTGTGTCTGAAAAAAAGGTTGATATGCATTTTGTAGCAGACAAAGATTTTCCCCTTGCCGGAAAGAAAAATATTGATATTAAAGAACTCAGTACATATCCCTTTGTTTTAACTGAAAAAGGATTGAGCTACAGAAAACTTCTTGATGAAAAATTAGCACCGTTATCAATTGATATTCAACCGATTATTGAAATGGGAAATACAGACAGAATTCTTGAAATGATTGAGCTTGGCGGAGGTGTTTCATACCTGCCTGATTATGTAACAAGAAAATCTTTTGAAGAGGGAAAAATAGTTTATCTTGATGTAGAAGATTTCGGTGTCAGCGTGTGGAGGCAGTTGATGTACCACAAGAAAAAATGGATTTCTCCTGCCGTTAAAAAAGTTATAGATTATTGTTCCGAAGTGTCAGAAAAAAGTCTGTAAAAGTTGAAAATGTACTGTATAAGTGATATTATTGTTATGTAAACTTGAGTTTACATTGCTTTTTAAAGCGAAATAAGCATAATTTTTTCTTGATGTAAAGCAAAGTTGGTTGAAAAATCACTTTAATCGCGATAAAATTATGTCAGCAATTCCGAGGAGGGAATAAAATGAACCTTGCAGATAAAATACAGAAATTACGTAAGGATAACGGTTTCTCGCAAGAACAGTTTGCCGAAAAATTAGGGGTGTCAAGACAGTCTGTTTCAAAATGGGAATCAGGCGGTGCTTTACCCGATACAGAAAAAATAATAGCTATGAGCGAATTGTTCGGAGTGTCTACTGATTTTCTTCTTAAAAACGATAGTGAAAAAGCTGATGAACCTTTTGTGTCAGACGAGGAAATTTTTGATGAAGAAAAAACTGAAAATAAAAAAGACAAGAAAAAATTAATACCTAAAATAATTGCTGCAGTTCTTGCTTTGTGTATTGTTGTAACGGCAGTTGCACTTCCGTTATATTATGGCGGAATAAGAGAAGCCTGGTGGGCAATTAACGGCGGTAAAATCCAGTACCCTTATGTTCTTGTTCACGGCCTCGGCGGATGGGGCAGCGGCGACGGAATAAACGATACCGTACAGTATTGGGGTGCAACTTCAGGCAACCTCGAAGCGTATCTTACAGAAGAAGGTTATACTGTTCACACACCAAGCGTAGGACCTATGTCAAGTGCATGGGACAGAGCCTGTGAATTGTATGCACAGCTTACAGGTATACAGGTTGACTATGGTGAGGCACACTCAAAGGAACACAACCATCAGCGTTTCGGTGAAACTTTCACAACACCTCTTGTTGAAAACTGGGGAACAAAAATAAACGGCGGTCAGCGTGTTAAAATAAACCTTGTTGGTCACTCTTTCGGTGGTGCGACAGTAAGGCTTCTTGTTTCACTTCTTGAATACGGAAGTGAAACAGAAAAAGAAACAACAACCGAGAATCTTTCGCCTCTTTTTGAGGGCGGAAAAGGTGAGTGGGTTCACAGTGTAACGTCTCTCTGTGCACCTCATAACGGCTCTCAGCTTACTGAAATTATAAACACTGCAGGAAGTCTGCTGGGGGTCGGCAACACAACAGATTTGCTTATAGATTTGTGCTTTAATCTTTCAGGTGTAACAACAGATTCTATTGACGAAGTGTACGATTTCAAACTTGACCACTTCGGAATTGAATCAGGCAGCAAAGAAGATCTGGCAGAGTTTATGAAAATCGGCAACGACCACGCTGCATATGATTTATCTCCCGACGGTGCAAGTGAACTCAACAAAACAATAAAAACAGTTGAGGATGTTTATTATTTCTCATATTACTACAGCACCACAAAAGAAGGCTCAATTCTCAAAGGTCAGGTGCCTGATTCAGGCACAAACCCTGTTCTTATGGTACCTGCAGGACTTATGGGGAAATATAAAGGTACAACAGAAGGCGGAATTGTAATTGATGAAACGTGGCAGGAAAATGACGGCTTGGTCAGCACAATTTCTGCAAAATATCCTTTCGGCGAAGAATGGGCAGATCTGCCCACAGGTGAAGATGCTGAATACGAACGCGGTATCTGGTATGTAGCACCTGAAAGAAAAGGCGACCACGGCACAGTTATCGGACTTGGTGCAGACGCAGAAAGCACAAATGCGTTCTTTGTTGAACTTTTCAGCATGGTCGATTTATTAAAACGATATTAAATTTCAGTGCATAGTTTGTATAGCTATGCACTTTTTTAGATTTTCAAAGTTTTTCTGTTACATTTCTGTTTTTTGTTGATTATATAATGAGAGCTGAAAAGCATAAAAAGAAAGGATGAAGATTATGCAAAGGCTTATAACATTTATAGTTTCAATTTTAATGTCGTTAATCTCAATTCTTTTTCCTTAATCTTTATCTTTTCAGATATTATAACGGAAGTACGGGTATGATTGAAGTGTCAACTCTCCCCGCGGAGCTTGAAGCGTATTTTTCAGGCTTATTAAAAGACGGAGGATTTGAAGAATATTTCAGTGTTACAGAATAAAGGAGGTTTAATTATGGGTACGGTTACAGTTGGTCTGGCACTTATTTTTGCACCGCTTTATGCGTTGTTTACCATGATTGCAAGTCTTTTCGGCATAGCTACAGGTGACAACACTTCAAAGGTTTCGCTTCCCTATGACCCTGAAAAAGGTCTTGTGTGGGAATATGACAATGTTGACGACCCTTATATCAGATTAAAGAAAACTGAAATCAAAGACGGTGAACAGATTTTCTATTTTGCAGAAAACACTTTCCACATTGAGTATTTTGATTATTACAAAGGTGAAATGACGGACCTGATTTTCACTGATGAAAACGGAAATTCTCTTAAGTATTATGCTTATCCATATCAGGAAGGTATGGCAACATACAATAAAATCAAAATTCTCGCACCTGATGAATATATCGAATTTGTTTATCACGCAGTACCGCAGATAGAAGATGAAAACAGCAGATGGCACATTGACAGCAAGTCAGAAAAACATGTGCTTTACAGTCCTGAAGAATATGCACCTGAAAAAACATATACTTTTGTTTATGAAAAAGGGTCAAATGAATATAATTCTCTCAGCGTAGGATTTACCTGCGGTCACAGAGATGCAGGCTTCTACGAAGACCGCTATGTCATTGTTGACTTTTCAAGCGGTGAAGGCGTTATAACAAAAGAACATAACAGCAGCATTGAATATGCAAAATAAGGAGGTTAATTTATGGCATTTGTAGGATTCTGGATGTTACCGCTGGCATTCTTTCTTTCATTATTCAGCCCCATTATAGGATTTTTTGAAACTTTGATGGGATTGGGTGTTGAAGAAGTTGCTTTGCCCCACGACCCTGAAAGCGGCATTGTGTGGGAATACAAAGAGGATGAAAACGATATTTTTGACTGCTTGAAAACTGAAATTAAAGACGGTCAGCAGATTTTCACCTTCAGAGGTAAAGGTATTGCAGAAGAAGGAAGACCGTCAGGATATGATGGTGATGAGTTTGTGGATGATATCTTTTTTGAAGACGAAAACTCAAATATAAAGAAATATTATGCATTTGTTGATTTTTCAGCCTTAGAAGATGGCGGGTCTTATATGTACGGTGATATGGATATTTACGAGGAATCGGAATGTGCAACTTTTGAATACACCGTAAAACCTGAAGAAGAAACAGAAAACCGTGCTTGGCATGTGTTTGACAACAGTGCAAGGATGAAGCAGAACAGATTTATGGGTACAGACAAGCTTGAAAATATGCATGAAAGAACATATCAGTTCGTATTTTCGCCTGAAGATATAAAAGATGGTACTTTCAGCATGACTTTCTATTACGGAACTCCGTCATATACAACGTTTGAAAAAATAGAAGTTACTTTTGAAATGAAAGAAAAGGAAGTAACAATTGTTGAAGAAACTCATTATGTGACAGATGAACACAATAACTTCGTAGAAGTAGAAAGAAGTTAAGTCTTCCTTATATTTTCACACATAGCAAAACGCCACCTTTCTCAGGTGGCGTTTTGCTGTATCTTCAATATTTTTCTGAGCTTTAATCCGAGAGACGACGCAAGAGCACACATAATAATGTCACCCGGCAGAGTCATTAAAAAGCCGTATGTGAGAAGCCATTTTATGCCGATTTCATTATGAAGATAAAATTCTGAAATCAGGAAGTAATAAGTAATTCCCGCAATATAAATTGCAACCATTCCCGCAAGGGAAGCAGACAGAAATTTTTTAAAGCTTATTCCGCTTTCAGCAAATTTACCCGTTATGAAAGTGCCGGGAAGAAAGCCGATGATGTATCCGAAAGACGGCTTTAAAATGTAGTGTATGCCACCGCCTTCGGCAAAAACGGGAAGTCCCGTAAGTCCGATGAGAATATAAACCGCCACAGAAACCGAACCTTTTTTACCGCCGAGAAGAAGTCCTGCAAGGCAAGTGAAAAATGTCTGCAGAGTAATTGGCAGGGGAGTGGGGATTTTTATAAAAGCACCGGCACACATAAGTGCGGTAATCAGTGCACAAATGCACATTTCTTTTGTTCTTTTCATTTTATCTTTCCGTTTTATGAATTATTTTATCTGTGAATTTATATGCGCCCAGACAGATACGTTTTGTGATTCTGCTATTTTTCTTGTGCCGTTTGCACCTTCATCAGTCCACTCGTTTTCTGCAAAAGTTACATTCAGGCAATGCTTATCAAAATATGCTTTACCCTGATGTGAGTCAGGCTCAAAAGTGTTGCCAGGGTCGATAGTATTATTTGTGAAAATAAGTCCGTTGACGTTATTTGTTCTTAAAATGTAAGATGAGAAATCGTAAAAAGTATTTGATGTGATTTCGATGTTTGAAAAAACAGTTGTTTCGGCTTTTTTACCTGCAATATTTGAGCCGATGTCAATAACACTGCCCCAACCGCTGTAGTTGCAACGTTCAAAGGTATTGTTACGGATTATAAGGTTGTCAACGCCTGTGCCTTCCTGCCAGAGGGTAGGCTCAATATCCATAACAACCTTTATTGCCTGACCCATAATTTTATAAAATTTATTGTTTTCGCACAATCCGTTTGATGATTGAAGAAGAAGTCCTCTTGCTCTGTTATCGTGGAAATAATTGTTCCTGATTACGTAGTTTGCACTGTTGCATTCTTTGCTGAAAGCCGTATAACCTGCAACCAGCTCTGCAGGTAAATCGCAGTCGAGAATAACTTCCTTTGTTATACCTTCAAGGTTTTTCACGGAAACAATTTTTGCAGTGAAATCTGTTGTTTCAAATTTTTCGTTTTTGAATCCGAGAGTGTCGCCGGGGTAAAGTCGCATTGCAGACGCAATAAGGTTGAGTGTTCTGCCGTTTACGGAAGAAACATAACCGAGCCCGTCGTGAACATTCACTGCGTCATCACCCATAGCACTGAAGTCGCAGTTTTCAATATTGAAGCAACCGTCAGAGTTTACAATATGTATTGCATCTGCAGTCAGTGAGACACTGCGCTCGTCTTTGTCTTCTTCTCTGATTCCGATAAAGTTGTTTATGATATTGAAATGTGAACTGTTACCATCACATACATATGCCATACCGTGGCCGCCGTAAATGTTTACTGTATCAAAGGTTAAATTTTTGCTGTAATCGGTAAGGTGGAAAATTGAACCGCCGTAAACGAAGTGACGCAGAATATACATTTCGCCATTTTCAAAATGGTCCATACAACTGTTATGCTCAACACGCAGAGTGTCAGGCGCAATCTTTTTAACAGATTTTATAGCGTTGATATCCTGATAAAGATAAATTTCCTTACTTGAAGATATTGCACCGAAAGTTAAAGTTTCAGGGTCGCACTGAGTTATTGCAGACATAACAATATTTTCGTGGCAGTATTTTTCGTTTCTGAACTGTAAATCAATGGTGTTGTTTTCAGGGGATGCATTTTTTATTGTGACCACAGATGCCAACGGCTTTTCCTGCCAGTTCCAGTCGAAGTTGATATCTGAAAATTCAACACAATCGCTTGAACGGATAGAAATTCTGTATTCCTTGTCTGAAAAAACAAATGTTGCACCGTTACCTTCTACAAATAAATCTTTGCAGTTTGTAAGGCAGAGTGTCTGCGGGTTTCTGAAATAATAAATGCCGTTATCGATAACAAGCTTTGTGTACTGATTTTCCGCACAATAGTTAAGTGCCGCCTGAAAAGCAGAGAAGTTATCGTAATTATCTTCAGAAAATCCGAAATATGATGCGTTGATTTCTTTCAGATTTTCTGCTTTTGGTCTTTGTATAAAAAATCGTGTGCCGTTTGCACCGTTGATTTCGTCTGCATATCGGTTTTCATCTATGTTGCCTGATGTTTCAATAAGTACATCGGATTTTGCAGGCAACTCTGCTGCAGGAAGAAAAACAAGTATCAAAGAAGCAATAAACGCAACTAATTTTATAATCATAATTCTGACTCCTTTTATGAAGATAATTAATTTTACATTAATAATAAACCATTGTCAAATAATTAAACGGATTGACAGTGATTTTTTGTAATGGTATAATTAACCGAATACTTTTAAGGAGATTTTTAAATGCTTTTCAACTCGTTGCAGTATGCAATATTTCTGCCGATAATTTTTGCAATTTATTGGCTTTTACCTCATAAATACCGCTGGGTACTGCTCTTCGGTGCAAGTTATTATTTCTATATGAGCTGGAATGTAAAATACGTTGTGCTTATTCTGTTTACAACTGTTGTTTCGTATTTTGCAGCACGGCTTATAGAAAAAACTGAAAGCGTGCGTAAGAAAAAAGCATTGCTGACCGTTACTTTGGTTTCGAGCCTCGGTGTGCTTTTTGTGTTTAAATATTTTGATTTCTTTGTTACGTCTTTCTGCGATTTAATGGCAAAAATGTCCATTTATGCAAGTCCAAAAACGTTAGGCTTACTTTTGCCTGTGGGTATTTCTTTTTACACCTTCCAGACACTGAGCTATGTAATCGATGTCTACAGAGGCAACAGTAAGGCTGAAAAACATTTCGGTATTTTTGCAACCTTCATTGCATTCTTCCCACAGCTTGTGGCAGGTCCTATTGAAAGAACAAACAATCTTCTTCCTCAGATTAAAGAAGAACATCATTTCAGCTACGAACAAGCCGCCTACGGAATGAAAATTATGGCATGGGGATTTTTCAAAAAAATGGTGGTTGCCGATAACCTTGCGGTATATGTGGACAGAGTTTATAACAACGTTACATATCACGAAGGTTTTTCGCTTCTTGCTGCAACTTTATTCTTTGCAGTGCAGATTTATTGCGATTTTTCAGGCTATTCAGATATTGCACGCGGTTCATCAAAACTTCTCGGCATTGAGCTGATGGAAAATTTCAGAAGTCCTTATTTTTCTTCAACAGTCAAAGAATTCTGGTCAAGGTGGCATATTTCTCTTTCAACGTGGTTCCGTGATTATCTGTACATTCCCCTTGGCGGTAACAGAGTAAAAAAAGTAAGACATTATTTCAATCTGCTTGTTACTTTTCTTGTAAGCGGTTTGTGGCACGGTGCCAGCTGGACCTTTATTATCTGGGGTGCAATCCACGGTGTTGCGCAGGTAATTGAAAATATTTTCCACGTCAGAAATGAAAAATCAAATAAATTCAAACGCATTTTATCTATGATAACAGTGTTTGTGTTTGTGTGTTTTGCGTGGATTTTCTTCCGTGCACAAAATTTAAGTGAAGCCGTTTATGTAATTTCAAATATGTTCAGCGGAATTGCTCAACCTGTAGAATATATCAGAAACGGTATTGCCGATATGGGTATGTCTATACCTCGTCTTGCAGTTGCAATAGGTGTTTACATTGTACCTCTTGCAATTTATGATTATGCTTCCCTTAAAACAGATGTTATCAGTTGGGTAAGCGAAAAGCCAAAATTTGTCAGACATATTTTCTACGGTGCAGTTGTTGCTATTGTGGTGGCTTTACACGCAATAGGGGAAGTTTCCTTTGTGTATTTCCAGTTTTAAGGGGGCGAGAGAGTGAAAAAGTTTATTGCAATTATATTGGTTTACTGTCTTGTTTTTGCTGTTATCCCCGCTGCAGTCTGTGTTTACATTGACCCCTATAATGTTATGCATCCTCTTGATATGCGTAGTAACGGTGTTGAGCCGAACAAGAATTTTATTAAAATGACATATATTCTCGAAAATCCGGATAAGTTTGATTCCTTTGTTTTCGGCTCGTCAAGAGTAGGTAATATTCACGTTGAAAATATTCCGGATTCACATTGCTACAATATGACTTATTCAAACGGTCTGCCGAAAGAGCATCGTGATAATATTAAAACATTCATAGAAAACAGTATTATACCGAAGAAGATTTATCTTGGTGTAGACAGTCTTTCTTACACATCAGACCCGTCAGAAAACCTGATAGGTTACAGAATGCCGTATGAATATTTAACTGAAAATTATCTTGAGTTTTTCAAAAATTATCTGGACCCTGCAGTTGTAGGCCGTGCAGCGTTTGAGGTTATGTCTGAAAATAAAGGCAAAGAAAAAGACAACACCCGTTTTTACGAATACGGATGGAATTCTGATTATAACAAGAAAACAAAGTACGATTTCAAAAACGCAGAGCCCAGCATCGGCAAGGTTATGCGTATGGAAGAAACGCTTTCCGAAATTGAAGAGACAGTGAAAATCTGCAACGAAAACGGAATTGAACTTATCGTGTTTACAAACCCGATGTATTCTGTAACATACAAAGCATCTCTTGAAAAAGAGTATCTTACTTTCCTCAGAAAGCTTGCAGACATAACACCATATTATAACTTCAGCGGATATAATGATATTACCGTGTCTTCTGAAAATTTCATCGATTCAAGCCATTACACGGCAGAAGTAAGTGATATGCTAATTGATTGTATGTGCAAAAATAAAGTGGATAAAAAGCTTTACAGTCAAGGCTTCGGCTTATACGTAACAGACGAAAATGCCGATGAGTTTATCGCACTTCTCAAAAGTCAGAACTGAAACAAAAGCCACCGATAACGCAATGTTATCGGTGGTGATTTTGTTTATATCAAATTAATCAATTTGTAAATTTATGCTTTTGCATATTCAGAAAGCAGTTTGTGGTCGTTCATCGGTTTACAGCAATTTTCTGTTCTGACAGATGACCATTTGCGTTCAATTTCTGCTATTGAGTCGTTGTTGATATCAACGACATTGTCTTCATCGTCTGAACCCATCATAAACCACTGGCTTGTTGTTCCTTTTGCACAGTGCCCCTTGTAGGTCCACGTCTGCCAGTTATATGAGCATTCGTTGAAAAGTTTAAGTATATATTCCCATGAAGCAGTTCCGCGGCAAGGTGAAAACTCACCCGCAAGCACAGGTACATTGAAGTTTTTACTTGCGTGATGCTGTGTTACTTCTCTGAAACTCTCATCAGAATCGTCATAAAGGTGATACTGATACATCACATTTTCCCATCCTCGTTCTTCAGGGTGGGGGATGTCGTCAGGTGTCCATATTGCTTCGAGAGTTATGATATGGTCAGGGTCGTTTGCTCTTACTGCATTGTAAAGCAAAGAGTAAATATCGTGGTATTTGCTGTTGACTTTGTCTTCTCCTTCGTAATCGCACATAGGCTCGTTCATCAGGTCATATGCAGCAACTGTTCCGTTACCTGCAAAGTGACGGGCAATTTCACTCCACAATTCGCAGGCAAGGTTACGGAAATAAGCACCTTCTTCAGTTTCGTCATAAAGTCGGCAGTGGTTCACGCGGCAGCAGTGGTGGGCGATACTCTGATGACCGGGCACACCGTGCATATCAAGAATTACATACATTCCTCTTTTTTCGCATTCTTCAACAACCCAATCAAGGCGTGAAAAATCAATTTCACCGTTTTCTGTGCGTTTCCAGGTGCCGCAATCGTCTGTCTGGAAGTTGCGGTACCAGAAGGGTACACGTACGCAGGTAAAGCCAAGTGACTGCAGATAGTCAAGGTCGTATTCTGTGATGTAGTTGTCTTCGCGGATTTTTATAAGTCTGTCGGCTTCCTGTTTGCCGAAACGATTTTCAAGGGTGGTTACAATATCCCATTGAGCTTCTCCGCCTTTGAAAAATCCCTGCCATAATTCATCCAGTAACCATCCGCCAAGATTTGTACCGCGTAAAAAAACTTGTTTGCCTTCGGCATTGATGATTTTTTCACCTTCACAATGTAACATACTGAGACTCATACCATATCCTCCTCGTTATAATAATTTTCAGATTTAGTTAACAGATTTATAAATTATAATTTATATGATTATTAATTCCTTCATTGTAGGGGACGATGCCCACATCGTCCCGCTTCAGATTACAAGAGATTTTTCGGGTCGATGTGGGCATCGACCCCTACGAAAATTAAAATAAATACACAGTTAAA
>JAFUIO010000033.1 GCA_017468425.1 Clostridia bacterium
AATTTATATGATTATTAATTCCTTCATTGTAGGGGACGATGCCCACATCGTCCCGCTTCAGATTACAAGAGATTTTTCGGGTCGATGTGGGCATCGACCCCTACGAAAATTAAAATAAATACACAGTTAAATTATAATTTACCATAGCGTATAAAGTTCTATACAAAAACCACCGATCAGCTATTACGAATCGGTGGTTGATTTTTATGTAATTGTAATACTTTTATTTTTTACCTTTTATTTTATCCCAATACTCTTTTGCGGCTTGTTCGTTTTTGTTTTCACCGTGGATATAATACTTCTTATTTTTAAGCACATCAGGCAGATACTGCTGGTCTACCCATCTGTTGGGATAATCGTGGGGATATTTATAAAACTGACCTTTGTTGTTATTATCTTCACCGTCAAAGTGCTTATTCTGAAGTGTACGCGGTATGGAGCCTGAATTGCCCTGCCTTAAATCTTCGGCAGCAATATCGTACGCGATATGCGCTGAATTTGATTTGGGACTGTTACACACAAGCACAACTGCATCTGCAAGAGGAATTCTCGCTTCCGGCAGACCTACCATCAAGGCAGAATCAACTGCCGCTTTTACAATGGGAATTATCATAGGATAAGCAAGTCCCACATCTTCACACGCACAGACCAGAAGTCGCCTGCAAGCAGACGGCATATCCCCTGCCTCAAGAAGTCTTGCAAGATAATGAAGTGCCGCATCGGGGTCTGAACCTCGCATAGATTTCTGGAAAGCAGAAAGAATATCGTAATGCTCGTCGCCTTCTCTGTCATACTTCATTGCACTTTTCTGAGTAAGCTCTTTTACACATTCAAGTGTGATTGTTCTTTTTGAATCCGCAATTCTCGTTGAAAGAACACTTAATTCAACTGTGTTGATTGCTTTTCTCACATCTCCGCCACAGCCTGAGGAAATCCATTTTACCGCATTTTCTTCAACATCGATTTCTTCCTTTAAATGTTCTTCGTAAAGCTTATATGCACGTTTTACCGCAATTTCTATATCTTCTGCCTGTACAGATTTGAATTCAAACACTGTTGAACGGCTTAAAATTGCGTTATATACGTAGAAATACGGGTTTTCTGTGGTTGATGCTATAAGAGTAATAGAACCGTTTTCAATGTATTCCAGGAGCGATTGCTGCTGTTTCTTGTTAAAATACTGGATTTCATCAAGATACAGAACAACTCCGTTGGGGCTCTGGAATGTATCAAGACTTGCTACAATTTCCTTTATATCAGAAATGGAAGCATTTGTACCGTTAAGTTTGCAGAAACGGCGGTTTGTGTTTTTTGCAATAATTTCCGCAAGTGTGGTTTTACCCACGCCTGACGGACCGTAAAAGATAAGGTTTGGAATATTCCCGCTGTCAAGAATATTCCGCAAAGCCCTGCCTTTATCAAGCAAGTGGTGCTGACCTACCATATCTTCAATTTTTGATGGTCTTATCATATCCGCAAGGGGCGAAGACATAGTAAGCACCTCCTTTTTATCTCATTGCATAAGAGAAAATAATTTCGTTAAGATAATAGATTGCCATACTGATGAGTGCAGGTGTCAGAAAACTTGTTCCGCCCTTTGCATAAAGGTAAGTGTAATACGCACCCGGGTGAGGCAATGCTTTTTTGATTTTTACAACACTTTCTTTAATAAAGTTCAGATAAAAACCGTTTGCCTTAAGCCCTGCAACAATATTAACAACTATTGACGCAAGATTAACAGCAAGTATCACATACAACATAACACCGCTGCTCTGGATACTTTTATCAACAATATTGTAATATTCTTCGTATAAATCTATGCTTGCAGTGCCTTGTGCAAAAGCGTTTGCATTTCTCATAAAGAAATCAATTACATCGGGGAAAGTTTTTAAAACAAGTCCTGAATTGAAAATTTTCAACGCAAAATTCACACCTAAAAAAGCAAATCCCGGTTTGTACATTTTTCTGTAGAAAAACCAATATGCACCAAACAAAAATGCCCATATATTGAACTTGGGTTTTCTTTTATTGAACTTCGCATCAAGGAAGGTTTTGATATAACTTTCCTTCCCTCTCTGAATAAAGCAGACTGCTTCTTTTACCGTAACAGTGCCTTCTTCATCAATGCAGTCTTCGTTATTGACGGGTTTACCGTCGACATAAATACCGCTTGATTTCGGAGGTTCAAACTGTTCTCTTATTTCAGGATTCAACACACTTGCACAGTTTGAACACACAAGTGCATTCTTTTTGTTTTTTGTTCCGCACTCAGGGCAAACGATATAATCTTTTTCTTCCTGTTGTGCGTCTTCTTCCTTATTTTCTTCAACTTTTACTTCTGTTTTTGTCCACACGAAGCCTTCCTGATGTTTTTCTTCATTTGCACATCTGCCGTTTTCAAGATAGCATTCTCTGTGGTGAGGTGTTGCACACTGAGGGCAAACAACCACATCATCGTCCTCTGTAAAAACATTTCCGCACAAAGGACATTTTTCATTTTCATATCTCATTATTATTTACCTTTTTTCACTATTGCTTTGTTTTTCTCGTCTGAAGTAAGAAGATAGGAAACATTCCATAAAATCACTGCTGCAAACAGCATTATCATCATTACCCATCCGCCTGAAAGATTTACTACTTCCACTTTTGTAATCATACCAAGCCAGGGAATATCGAGAAGTGAACCGAGAGTTACTTTTCCTTCAACAATGGGTAAAACGAGTTTATCAAAGCTTGATTTAAGAAAAATAAGTGAAACTATACCTGCACCGCTTAATATCATTCGCGGTGTTTTTGCTTTTGAAGCAAGAGATACAATACCTGTTGCAAGTGCAATAACAAGTGTGATTGCAAAGAATATGAGAACAGGTTTGATAAGCGGCTCAAAAACTTCAAGGTTGGGGTTTAACTCTTTATTGCCTGAAAAAAGCTCTTTGAAATCAACGCCGAAATCTTTAAGCAATTTATAGATATTGTAAAGGCTGTAGTCATCTTCTGTCCAACCCTGGTCGTTTGCATTGCCGATATATTCGCCTGTTACACCGCCGAGAATACCATTGGCAATACCGTAAACTGTAATCTGATAAAGCCAATGAATAAGCGGTGCAAAAAACGCTGCCAAAATCACACCGAATGAAAGCAGTGCGCAAACTATTCTGTCAACAATTTTCATAAATATAACCTACCTTAAATTTATTTTGCAGGTTTCCATGAGGAGTTAAGACCAACTGTTCTGTTGATTACGAGTTTATCAGGTGTGCTGTCTTTATCAACACAGAAATAACCCTGACGCATAAACTGGAACATATCCCCTTCTTTGATATTTCTGAGGCTACCTTCAAGCACACTGTCTGTAAGTACAACAAGACTTTCAGGGTTAAGGTTATCTTTAAAGCTTCCCTTTGATTCGTCAGAGGGATTTTCAGCATTGAAAAGTCTGTCGTAAAGACGAACTTCTGCTTTTACGCAATCGTCTGCACTTACCCAATGAAGTGTGCCTTTTACTTTTCTTCCGTCGGGTGTTTCACCGCCGCGGCTTTCGGGGTCATATGTGCAGTGAAGGCAAGTAACATTACCGTCTTCATCTGTTTCATAGCTGTTACAAGTGATGTAATATGCACCCTTAAGACGAACTTCGTTGCCGGGGAAAAGACGGAAATATTTCTTCACAGGCTCAATCATAAAGTCGTCCTGTTCAACATAAAGGTTTCTTGAGAACGTAACTGTTCTCTTGCCGAGTTCAGGTTTATCAGGATTATTTTCAACCTCGATAGCTTCTGTCTGTCCTTCAGGATAGTTATCGATAACAACTTTAAGAGGACGGAGAACTGCCATTGCTCTGGGAGCATTCTGGTTAAGATTATCTCTTACGCATGATTCAAGAAGGCCGTAGTCAACAACACTGTATGCCTTTGAAACACCGATTTTGCTACAGAAATCTCTGATTGCTTCTGCAGGATAGCCGCGTCTTCTCATACCGCTGAGTGTAGCCATACGGGGATCGTTCCAACCGCTTACGATGCCTTCGTTTACAAGAGCAAGACATTTTCTCTTACTTGTAAGTGAATAGTTAAGGTTAAGTCTTGCAAATTCAATCTGTCTGGGTGCTTCTTCAAGACCTAATTCTTTTAAGAACCAATCATAGAGAGGTCTGTGGTTTTCAAACTCAAGTGAGCAGAGTGAGTGTGTAACTTTTTCTGCTGCGTCTGAAAGCGGATGAGCAAAGTCGTACATGGGATATACGCACCATTTGTCACCTGTCTGATGATGTGAAACGTGAGCGATTCTGTAAATAACAGGGTCACGCATATTGATATTGGGAGAAGCCATATCAATTTTTGCACGGAGAACTCTTGCACCGTCGGGGAATTCACCGTCTGTCATTCTCTTGAACAAATCAAGGTTTTCTTCAATTGAACGGTTTCTGTAGGGGCTTTCTTTACCGGGCTCTGTGAGAGTTCCTCTGTATTCACGCATTTCATCTGCTGTAAGGTCGCAGACAAACGCTTTGCCCATTTCGATAAGTTTTACTGCACATTCATAGATGAAATCAAAATAGCTTGATGCATAGTAGCAATCGTTCCATTTGAAACCAAGCCATTCGATATCTTCTTTGATAGCATCAACATATTCCATATCTTCCTTGCTGGGGTTTGTATCATCAAGGCGGAGATTGCAGATGCCGTTATATTTCTTTGCAGTTGCAAAGTTAATGCAGATGGCTTTTGCGTGACCGATATGGAGATATCCGTTGGGCTCAGGTGGAAAACGTGTCTGCACACGTGAATAAACGCCGTCTTCAAGGTCTTTATCGATGAAATCGTGGATAAAGTTTGAAGGGGCAACATTTTTGTTTTCTTCAATAATTTCTGCCATTTTATTCAAGTCCTTTCATTACAGACTGTTAATACAGTTATCGATTCTTTCCATTACTCTTTCTTCGCCTAAAAGCTGCATAATTGAGTAAAGGTCAGGTGTATTTCTTCTTGATGTCATTGCAATTCTGATTACAGTTGAAACATCGCCTACGTGGCCTTTGAAAGCATCGGGGTTTTTCTTATACTCTTTAACGTTGGGAGTAAATCCGAGGCCTTCGCACATATCTTTGATTCTTGTAAACCATATATCTTTATCGTCTGATTGATTATATGTGTTTTTGTAAGTTTCAAGGATATTTTTTGCATCTTCCTTTGAAATATTTTCAGGCATTGTGTAGTCAGGAGTGTAAATTTCATCGTAGAAATAACTTACATAATCCTTAACTTCATCAAAGCAGGTGATGTCTTTTCTCGGTTTCGGTGTTTCTCTGTCTATATTAAGTATTGCAGTGCCGTAAGCTGAATCCTTTGAGAATATTTCGAAAAATTCTTTATCGTATTTTTCAGCCCATTCTGCAGCATAAGCATAAACCTTTTCTGCTTTCATAAGAGAAATGATATTTTTTGAAACGTCGTTGAGCTTCACCATATCAAACAGTGCACCTGAAACGCTCATCTTTTTAAGATTGAAGGGGAAAGCTGAAATATCAGCGTCTTTGTTTGTTTTTCTCCAGTCCTCAAAGTTTGAGTTTGCGAGAGTCATAATATATTCGTTTACGCTTTCCTTCGGATAACCCTTTTCCTGATAGAATGTAACTGCTGCTTCAGGGTCTTTACGTTTTGAAAGCTTTCTCTTACCGCCGTTTTCTTCTTTCATAATAGGTGCTACGTGAGCATATTTAGGCACTTTGTAGCCGCACACTTTGAAAAGCTGAATGTGGAGAGGAACAGATGAAATCCATTCATCACCTCTGATAACATGAGTGGTTCTCATAAAATGGTCATCTACTGCATGAGCAAAGTGGTATGTGGGGATGCCGTCTGTTTTGAGAAGAACAACATCCTGAATATTTTCGGGCATTTCAATTTTGCCCTTTATCATATCATCAAAAGTTATTCTTTTTTCTTCACTGCCGGGAGAACGAAGACGTAGTGTATAAGTTCTGCCCTCTTCAATGAGTGCCTTCTGTTGTTCAAAGGTCAGGTCGCGGCATTTTGCCCATTTGCCGTAATAACCTTTATTGTCGCATTTTTCTGCTTCCTGTTTTTCTCGAAGGTCATTGAGCTCATCTTCTGTGCAGAAGCAAGGATAAGCCATACCCTGCTCAACAAGATATTTTGCAACTGTATGGTAAATTTCTTTTCTGTGGCTCTGATAGTAAGGGCCGTAATCGCCTTTTTCAACGCCTTCGTCAACAACGCCTTCATCTGCAATTACATCGAAAGCCTTGAGACCGCCGAGCATAACCTCTATTGCGCCTTCAATTTTTCTTTTCTGGTCAGTATCTTCAACTCTGACATAGAAAATGCCGTCAGTTGTTTTAGCTGTTTTATATGCAATTGTTCCTGTGAACAGATTGCCGAAATGAAGAAATCCTGTGGGGCTGGGGGCAAGTCTTGTAACCCTTACGCCTTCTTTAAGGTTTCTCTGCGGGAATCTTTCTTCCAAATCTTCCGGTGTTTGTGTGACATCTCCGAAAAGGAGTTCTGCAAGTTTGATGTTATCAGTCAAAGGTAATCTCTCCCATTTTAAGATACTATTATAGTTACTATACATTATCGCAGAAAATTGCAATTTTTTCAAGTGAAAAAGAGTAATTTTTTTGCAGATAATAACACATTTTTTTGTGTTATATATATAAAGATGAAAATGCCCACCCTGATTCATTTTCAGAGTGGGCATTTTATTAAATTTTACCAGAGAGGGTCGGTTTTCTTCACGTGACGTAATATACGTGCATAGTCTGACACAGTTACTCTTCCGTTGCCGTCAACATCTGCACAAAGGAATGCATAATCTTCCAGATTTTCTGTTTTCTTCGCGTGACGTAAAACACTGCTGTAATCCACAACATTGATTTTTCCGTCACCGTTGATGTCACCGATAAGGTTTAACTGAATATCGAGCGTTGCATCCGCTGTTAAATCCACATAATATTCGGCAGAAACGTGGTTTTCCTTTGAAACAGTCAGAATATACTCTCCGGGATTTATTCCCATTATGGAATACACAGAAGCATCTCCGTCAATCGGTACGATATATGTATTTTCATATTCATCATCACTCACAAACGTAAAAACGATATCATCTGTTGACTCACCAAAAGTTTTCAGATTACCTTCAATATAAATATTCTTTTTCCATACTGCATAGAGAGTAATATCTTTATTCTCCGAATATGTATCACCGGGGAAATAGTCAATTATATCTGAATCGCTGTCAGTTGACCATCCGAGAAAAACATATCCGTCACGTGTGGGTTTCGTTGATGACAATGTTATATCTTCATCATATTTCTTTGTCTGATTTGCAGGTGCGTTTTCGCCACCGTTGGGGTTGTAGGCGATGTTAACTGTTTGATTAGGGTCATAAACTGTAAATTTAAAAGAATCACCATCACTTCCAAAGCCGGCAGTATTTCCTGCACGTACAATCAAAGTATATTTACCTACACTTGTTGGTGCAGAAGTGAAGGTCATATTATTACCCATATTGGTTTGGTAAAGTTGTTTTCCATCCTTCCACATATATATCCAATATTCTGTTGCACGTTTTGATTCATTCCATTTAAAAGAAATTGACTCTTCCGTTGTAAATTCAGTCCTACCATCAGTGGTCGTTAATCCTGTTGGGGCATCTGGAATTTCATTTTCTACTACATCAAAAGCATATGATACCCCAACACAATATCCCAAACTATTACCTGCACGTACAATAAAAGTATACTTACCTACACTAGTAGGTGCGGATGTAAAAGATATGGAATTCCCCATATCAGTATCATATATTTGAACACCGTCTTTCCACATATAAATCCAATAATTAGTTGCACCGGCAGATGCATCCCAATTAAAAGTAATATATTCTGCAGTAGTAAATTTTTTAGCACCGGTCGATGTTCTCAAATTTTGGGGATTTTCAGGAACAGTTGTAGCATCACTCACAAAATCGGGTCTGATAACACCCCAAAATGTACCGAAAGAATAGCTATATGAATGAGACCTTGTAACGCCTGTTGAACCATTTTGTTCAACAACATACATAGTGCTTGCATCTGCAGAAGTTATAATAGCTACGTGACCATAACTTGATGTTGTGTATGTCCATACAGCAATATCTCCGGGTTGCGGAACAAAGCCATTATAATATTGAATTCTTGTCCACCCGGATGGAAGTGAATTATTCGCATAATCACAACCATTTCCTGACACAGGTGAATTTCCTAAATATGAATAATAGAATCTTATCAGGTCTGCGCATTGTGCACCGTACACTCCGTCCTGGTCGAGTGAACTACCGATTTTTGAATTTGCCCAGGAGACCGCTTGGCTTCGAGTAATTCCGTTTGTTGTCGCATTTGCAGTTACTGAAAACAAATTTGCAGGTGCAATGCTTACAAGCATTATCATCACAAGCAGAAGTGACAATAACTTTTTGTGTGTTGTTCTGAATTTTTTCATTTTCATACCTCCGATATTTTACATGCTTTCATTTTGCACTTTTTAAAAAATCATTTCAATACTTTTGTCACGAAATGCACTTTTATTGTAACAAAATGCATATATAATTAAAAAGTGCGTACAACCGAAGTTATACGCACCGAAAAACGCACAGCTCCGATTGCTGCGACACAATTCCGTACCATCATAAAACAGTATGCGAAAATAGAGCATGCATTTTTACCGGAAGATAAAAATAACACACCGTCTATGATGATAAATATTGAATTGTGTCGCAAATCTATTCTACCACGTATAAAAATTTTATGCAAGAGTATTCAATGATTTGATGTGCATTGAATTATAATTTTTCAAGGTGTTAAATAAATACCTATAGTACGATTAGTGCGAGGGGTTAATATAGCCACCAAAAACTAACGGCAGGAGCAAGCCCCTGCCCTACAATATGAACTTTAACGATAATGTAAAATATAATTAGAAATCAGAGTGCAAAGTTTATGTTGAGCAAAGCCACAACCTATTAATTATTATTTGTTATTTATTATTTTTTCTTTATTCTTTAAATTATAATTCATCTGGATATTTACGGCTATATCGTAGGGGACGGGTTTCCCGTCCCGCCATAAATGTACAGAAAAACTAACGGGAGGCGGAACGCCT
>JAFUIO010000013.1 GCA_017468425.1 Clostridia bacterium
ATTTAACTGTGTATTTATTTTAATTTTCGTAGGGGTCGATGCCCACATCGACCCGAAAAATCTCTTGTAATCTGAAGCGGGACGATGTGGGCATCGTCCCCTACAATGAAGGAATTAATAATCATATAAATTATAATTTGTTTATAAAACTCAACCAGAAAAATATTCCTTTTAATAACGCAAAAAGTTTAACCGCTGATTGGATTTCCAACCAGCGGTTTTTCATTGGGGGTATTATTTAATTATTAAATTTTAAACGTACCAGATCCAACCGAAAAATACGATAATAATAATCCACTCCCACCATGTATAGCCTGTATTCGCAGGTTCGGTACCCCACACCGCATAGAGTGTGACATTTCCTGATGCATTAACGGTTTCGTCGGGTGCAAAATCAGCTTTTGTTGCATTGGGATCTTCCGACCAACCGAGGAAATAATATCCGTCTCTTGTTGGTGTTCCGGAATCCAAATTAACTGTTCCTGTTTTTTCCCATACTGCATAAAGAGTGACATCAGATGTGGGTTTATATGATGAACCGCAGGTATATGTGGCAGTTGTTGCAGTACTGCTCAATGACCAACCTAAACAATTGACACTTACATTAGTAGCTGACGGTGCATTTGAACCACCATTAGCGTTATATGTAATTTTAAAGTTTTTAAATGGTGTTGTGAGAGCAACTGTTTTGCCCTCTTCCACATATTCATAGGGAATAATTGATGAACCACCATTAGCGTTGTATGTTACTTTAAAATTCTTTTTGTTTGCGGTCCACTGTGCATAAAGTGTAACATTAGCATTCGCACTGTAAGTACCGCCTGGATAATAGTTTGTTCCCGTTCCGTCAGCTTTTGTATTCCAGCATTTAAAAGTATAACCTGAACGTATTGGTTTTGTTGAACTGAGTGCTATACTCTGCCCTGTTGTTTTTGTCTGGGTTGACGGAGCACCACTACCACCGTTGGCATTATATGTTATAGTATTGCAGTTTACTGTAAAGGTTACATTATTACTTGATTTTGTTTGATAATAATTGACCGCATCAAGCACAGCAATATATTTGCCGGGAGATGAAAATGTCAAAACAGAAGCAGCTTTCACATTTGAACGACTATAGTAAAGATTACTACTACTGATTGAATCTTTATATACTCTGAGATTATATTGATTTTCTCCATAAACCTCTGTCCAGTTAAAAGAGATTTTTCCTGGCTGTATTTCATCTATAAACAAAAAAGGAGAACTTAACTGTGATTCTGAACCTGTGTATATTGCCCAAATCTGATTACTTGAATTTTTTCTTTGCCAGGTTATAGCATTTGTTCCATCAACCGTGTCGCCATTATACATATCAAGAACAAGATTTTTTTCAGGATAATGTTTTGAAGCTATTACATATCCGCCATTTTGCTCATATATATTCCACTTTTGATAGTTTCCACCCCAATACTGTGATGCTACTGCAACTTGATTACCCTGTGTTGTGTCTCCATTATACATTTCAAGAGCCTTACCGTTTGCTGCTGAAGAAATAACGTAACTACCATCACTTTGTCTCTGAAAACGCCAATATTGATTCGCCTTACCCGACTCTTTTCTTATACGAACAAAACCATCATCGTCACAAGAAATAGTTTTCCAATTATCTTTATTCAAAATGACTCCATAAAAATCATCACCAAGGTTTGCAGGTGTCAAATTCGAAGAAGTATCCTCACTACCATAAATTCTAATCACTTTGTAAGGCTGTGGGTTCCAATTTTCATCGCAAAAGGAATTTACTTTAATATAACATACACCAGCACTATAATTTAAAGCATTGATACAATAACCATCGCCTGTGTAAATACCCATGTGTCCAGGCCAAGAAATAACATCTCCTGGTTTTGCATTTGCAGTTGTATTTTCGCCGATAAGAGTTCCATAACTTGATGGACTATCCCAAAAATACGAAGATCCATGAGGTAAATAAATCCCGAAATTTGCAAATACATATTTCACCAAACCACTGCAATCGAAAGTATTTGGACCTGCGGCACCATAAACATAACTACATCCTTCAAATTGACTTGCATAACTTACAATTTCACTTCCCGAAACTGCACTTACAGTTAAACTAACAGAAAATACTGATATTAACATTGTTAATGCCAAAATAATTGCGAACACTTTACTAATATTCTTTTTCATTTTTACTCCTCCTTGAGTATTTTTATGAAACATATTGTTTCATAATTGAAATTATATCAAACAATTTGTTTCACGTCAAGGTGTAAAGAACATTTTGTGGTATGATATTTGTGTAATTTTTCAGAAGGAGGAGCTTTATGGAATATCAGAAACGGTTGCACGATTTACGTATTGACCACGATTTAAGGCAAGAAGACATTGCTCAGATTCTGAAAACTACCTCCCAGGCTTACGGTATGTATGAAAACGGAAAAAGAAGCCTCCCGATTGAATATCTCATCAAGCTTGCAAAATTTTACGACGTTTCTTCTGACTATATTTTAGGACTTTCAGATAAAAAATAACTCGCCGACTCAATTTAAGGTTCGGCGAGTTTTGTTATATACTCTTTATTCAGTTTACACAAGCTGGTATCTTGCGTTACTGTTTTCAAGATTTGCGTCAGTCTGGAGAATGTATGTCATATTGTCATACATAAAGTAGAACTGAACAATAGTTTTATCATCATAATACCCCTGTTTCGGGCCTGTGATTGAGAATGTGACTGTTTCTGTTTTACCGGGGGCAACATCAACATAATCAATGGCTTTCAGTGTTGAATCAACAAGTGTGATGGGACCGTTGTTGTCAATTTTATCAGCACCGTTATAGATGTAACCGCCGTCTTTGAGAACACGGAAATTACATACACCCTTGTTTTCAACAGTGAGTGTAACAGTTTTTGCGTCTTCAATCTTATCTTTACCTATTGCCACTCTGATGTTGGGGGTATAGTAAATCATAAAGCTGCGTGTATCGGAGAATTCGCCGCCTGTTGTGTAACCGTCTGATTCATAGATGGGACGGACTTTCCAATAATAATATTCACCGTGCATAACATCCATTGTGTATGATGTAAATCTTGAGCTGAGTGCTGCTGCCTTTGTCCAAGTGCCTTTTGGACCCACTTTGTAGTAAACAAGGTAGCCTGTTGCACCTTTAGCCGGTGTCCATGAAACTTCATTTACAAATGCACTGTTAAGCTGTTTTACTTCAAGCTGCTGTTTGTTGAAGGTTTTTGTGCTTACAACTTCTGATTCCACACCGTAGTAATTCTTTTTGTTTACTGTTTTATATGCGTAAACCTTGTACAGCTTATCGCCTGTTGTTTTGTCAACAAACTTAACATTTTCTTTACCCTTGAGTGTAGCAATTCTCACCCATTTACCATTTGCATCGTCGCAACGGAACACTGCGTAACCTGATGCACCTGAAACTTTGTTCCATTTAAGTTCAATCTGACCGGGTTTTACGAAAATTCTCTTATCAATAACGGGAGAAGGAACGCGTGAAGTTCTGCCTCTTACAGGTGAAGCTGCACTCTGCACTCCGTCGACTACTGTAATAACTTTGTAGAAATACTTATTATTGAACTTGATATCTGTATCAGTCCATGTATTTGTTTTAACTTTTGCCACACCTTTGAATTTGCCGTCTGCTTTATCTGAACGGTAAACAAGGTAATAATCAGCACCGTCATTTACTGACCATTTAAGTGTAACCTGATTATATTTTGTAACATCAAGAGATTCAATTACGGGAGTTGCTGTATAGTTGACTGTAGTTGTAAGGCCAGCTTCATCAAAACCTGATTTGATTGTTTTTCTGTAAGCAATTGCAGAAGCCACAACAGTGTAAGTATAATCTTTGCCGATTTCAGCCTTTCTGTCCAAGAAAGAAGTACCGTTCGCAACACCGATTTTCTTCCAGTTGCTTTCGCCTGTTTTATGGTATACCCAGTATTCTTCCGCACCTTCAACAGCTGCCCATTTAACTGTTACACCCTTCTTGCCTGAAACAACAGATTCAAGCACGGGTGCTGAAAGATACATTGTATCAACACCTGCAGCGTTGAATTCTCCGTCTACCTTACCGTTGTTTGCCTTTATAGTGTAAATGTATTTTTCACCGCTCACAACAGTTTTATCTGTAAATTCTGTTCTTTTTACGGAAGCAATTTCTGTCCATTCAACATCTGCTTCTGTTTTTCTGCAGATTTTATAAGAAGTTGCGTTTTTAATTTTCGCCCAGGAGAAATAAACGCCTTCATTTGTAAGCACGGGCTCAATGAGTTCAACGGCTTCGCAGAGAATTGATTCAAAAGCGAAATTGTTGCCCATTGCATAATGTTCTGCGGTTGAACCGATATAACCGTAAACAATAGCACCGGGTGCTGCTGCAATTTCAGAATACATACTTACATCAGTTGTTGTACCGAGGAAATATATCTTTTTAAGTGAAGAACATCCGATGAAAGCATAGTCACCGATTACAGCCATACTTTCAGGAATTGTAATCTCATTCATTCTTGTACAGTTGCCGAATGCATATGCCTGAATTTCAGTAACGCTGTTGCCGAAAGTAACAGTTTTAAGTCTGTCGCATCCGAGGAACGCACTGTCTTCGATTACGGTAACTGTGTCGGGAATTACAACAGCATAAATGTCACTGTAGTCAAATGCGTTTGCCGCAATTCTTGTAACAGGTTTGCCGTCATACTTTGCGGAAATCTTTGCACGGCCGAAATAGTTATCGTCGCACTGTGCCACACAATAAGATTCACCGTCGGGGTTAAGCTCATATGTGATTGAGCCGAATGCCTGCACCTGAATAAGAGCCACAGGAACAGATACCGCCAGCATCACAAGAGCAATAAGCAGAGAAACTACTTTTTTCATGCTTTTTTTCATTTTCTTCACTCCACATTTATATTTAATATAACAATATCGGTAAATTATACCATTAAATCATATCAAAAGTCAATATACATTATTCTTAAATAAAATAATCATCCGGAAATAGCAACATCCATTGCTTTAACAAGATTTTCAACGATGTAGAAATTACACGGCGCAGTTGTCATAATTGAAACAAGATAAGTTTTTTCACCTGCATAAATAATACCTGCATCGTTTGTAACGTGAATTCCGCCGACTGACACCCACCCTGCCTTAGTACGGGTTTTATATTTCTGTGATAATACAGAATGTATTGGTGATGTTTCCGGATTTTCAAACATTCCGCCAAGCTGTTTCCCCACATCTCCGCTTTCAAAGAAGAAATAGCTGTTCAGCCACAAGTGTGCCAGCTGACGGGGTGTGATGAACTGATAGATATCCGTAGTGCTTACTTCAAAATCGCTTCCTGATTTCTTCGCCCAATCCACAAAGCATTCATCACCGTATCTGTTGCGAAGTGATGAATAATCGCCGTTTGAAGATTTTTCGAGAATTGCCGTAATTGAGTTTTTCTCTTTTTCAAGAACTGAATTATCATATTTTACAAGCGAAGCAACGTAAGGTCCTTTGATGGTGCTGGCTGAATAAATTGACTCATCCGCATTGTATGAAAAGCCTGTAAGTGAACCCAGCTCCATAACCATCATACCAACCTTATAGCCTTTATTTTCAATCTGCTTTACTGCATCACCGAGTGCTTCTCTTGCTTTTTCTGATAACTGATAGTCTCCGTGCAAGGAGAAAACATTCTGCTCAGTGGGCTCTTTAAGGCGGTCGCTTACCTTATTGAGAGCTTCACCGGCATTTATTTCACTTGCTTCACCGTTAACAACATACAAGTAATTGTTACCGCCTTTATTAATCAGTGCATTGTAAGAAAAATCCACCTTACTGTCACGGACATACCAATTGCCTTCTTTTCCCTTGACAGTGCCTGAAAACAAGCCGTCTTTCTGCGTTTTACTACCGTTTTCGTAGTAATACCATTCCTTGTTTTCGCAAAAGAATCCGTCAGGACGTACAGGCTTTTCTGTTGTATTTTCTAAAAAAACAGGCTCTGCGTCTGCTTTTCCACCATCGCGATGCAGAAGCAGAACAACTGCCGCAGTAATAACAACGCAGGCTGCAAGAATTATTGTAAAAATTGTATTGATTTGTTTGTTATTTAATTTCATTTCACCAACTCCACAAACAATATTTGCGCCCGGAAAAACCAAGCGCAGATATGTTATTTATGGTTCTTAATGTAGTATTTATAGAATTTTACACCTGCTGCAACGTTATCTGTTGAAATGTTTTCGTTTGCTGCGTGCATAGCTGCAAGCTGCTGAGGATTCATTTTAACAGGGCAGAATCTTAAGCAGTTGTCTGTTACTCTCTCATAGAATCTGCTGTCTGTTGCACCTGCCATATAGTAAGGTGTAACGCATACATCAGGGCGTACTTCGTTGATGCACTGTTTAAGATATGTGAAAGCTTCGCCTTCAGGGTCTGTTACCTTTGATGCACTTCTTCTGTTCATAGGCTCAACCTTAAGGTCATATTTTTCTGCAATTTTTTCAAGCACGGCAATAGATGCATCTGCATCCTGATGTGTTGAAGGTCTGATATTACAGATAACGTATGCTTCGTCGGGAATAACATTAGGTGCAGTTGAGCCGCCGCACATTGTGAATGCACATGTTGTTGAAAGGAAGGCTTCACCGAATGATGAAAGTGAGGGAAGCAATGCCACAAGTATGGGCTTGAAAAGCCATACATTACCAAGCACAAGTCTCATAGGGAATGATGCATATGCCGCAACTGATGAGAACATCTGCTTAACAGGTACATCCATATATTTTTTGAAAGGTTTCTTTGTTTCAACTTCGTTTACGAAAGCTGAAAGCCTTGCAATAGGAGTATTTTTCGGCGGAGTTGAAGAATGTCCGCCTGCACCTTTTGCAGTAATTTTAATATTACAGTTACCCTTTTCAACAATACCGATTGCCGCTGTGTCACAAGCAACACCGGGGAACGCTTTTTCCATAATTGTTCCGCCTTCATCAAGAACAGAAAGAAGCTTCACATTGTTCTTTTCAAGATGGTCAATAATCAGGTCTGCACCGCCGCCGAAAATTTCTTCGTTTGCAGAAAATGCAAGATATACGTCACATTCGGGAACAAAGTTTTCTTCAAGTAATTCTTCAACTGCAGAAAGCTCTGCAAGAACAGTACATTTGCAGTCCATTGCACCTCTGCCGTGAACTGCACCGTCTGCAATTTCGCCTGAAAACGGGTCATATTTCCAATCAGTTTCTTCTGCGGGAACAACGTCCTGATGTCCCATAAGAAGGAATGCACGTGAAGAATCCTTACCTGCCCATTTATAAAGAAGGTTACCCTGAATTTCAGTTCTTTCAAGGTGCTTATGTACAAGGGGGAAATCTTCCTCAATAATCTTGTGGAGCTTATAAAACTCTGTAAGGTCTGTATTGCCTCTCATAGAAATTGTGGGAATTTTCACCATTCTTGAAAGCTTTTCAGCGTACATTTTTTCTTCTTCTTTTGTAAAATCAAGTGTTGCCTTGCCTGGTGCAGGTTTTGCTTTGATTCTTATTGCATTGATTACCGCAATAATCAGAAGCACAACTATTACTGCGAGAACCGCAAGAAGTACATATCCTAAATATTTCATTTTTCTTCCTCCAATTTTTCAAGAACAGGTTCTTTCTGGATACCGATAGGCTTGAAGAAATAATATTTTGTATATTCCTCGTGCTCAACTCGCCATGCATCAGGACCGTGCCATTTTCTTGTTAAGTCGTTATTGTGAATTGCACCGAAGCTATTATAACGGTGGCCGAATGCGGTTATTTCAATAAGATGTTCACCCACTTCAAGGTGACCCAACTCTGCCGAATACGGCTCAAAAGCAATTCTTCCGCAGTCTTTTCCGTCAACCGAAACTGCAATAACAGGGTTGCGGAACATTGTGCAGGAAAGCCTGTAATCGCCTTCTTCAACGTTTACTTTACACTTATATGTAAGATTTCCGCCGTAGAAAGGCATACCGAATCTTAAATATTCACCGAAGCAGATTTTTTCGCGTTTTTCTGTAATTGTGATTCTTTCGCCTTCAACAACCACGCCGAAGTTACCGAGAAGATAACCCCATTCAACGTTAGTTTTCTTTGCAAAAGGCATTTTAATTTCAATCACGTTATCGCCTTTATGAAGCTTGCCGATGTTCATTTTCACAAGGCATTCATCAACATAGAAGCCTTCGTATTTCTGCTCAAGAATTTCGCCATTCACACTGATTTCGCAGAGTTCAGGTCTTTCGTAAGCGAAATAAACATCGTCCTCTGTGTCAATTTCAGAATGAATTGTATAACGCAATCTGAGTGTATGACTTGCATTTTCTTCATTCTTGATAACCCAGGGCTGTGCAACAGATTCTTTTCTTGATGGATAACCGAGTACTTCTCTGAATTTATCATCAATAAGAAGAACCTCTTCTTCTGCCTGCCATTTACCGCCGTCAAAGCTGTATTCTGCTCTTTCAAGAAGTGCAACGTTAGGCTCTGACATTTCGTATTCCATTTCACCGAGAAGGTGGATTCTTTCTGCAACATCTCTTTCGCTGACAGAAAGGTCTGATGAATGTTCTTCAGCCTCTGTAAGTTTAAGAAGTACGCTGTCGTGGCTGTAAATCACTTTTTTTATTACAGTGAAGCCGTTTCTGCAGTCAGAATCAATATGTGAAATTTCACCTGTCAGTGTGTCATAAAGTTCTGCATTGAATGTGCCCTTTACCTTGATTGTAAGCTCTGTTTCATCAATAAGGTCTGACATACGTTTTTCAGCATTTGCAATAAAGAGCCATTTACAATCGTTATCGTTTCTCAACTGATAGAAAAGGTTTTTGGCATTCTTGCCTGCATCGTCAAGAAGATAAACTGTTTTGAATTCTTCAAGGCTCTTTACAAGGCTTGCCTGAGTGAAAGAAACATTGTCGCATTCTTCAGAGAAATCAAGTGCTTCATCACTTAAGACCGCATCAACGTGCTTGGGCACAGAGCCGAGGAAAATAACTTTACCGCCCGCTTTTCTGAAAGCCTTGAGTCTTTCAAGAGTTGTACCTCTGATTGTTTCAAGAGCAGGAACAATTACAACATCGTAAGCCATTTCGCCTACTGTGAATTTATTGCCTGACTGATTTTCATTAAGTGAGGGAAGAAGTGATTCAGCAATAAAATCAAAATCAAGCTGATTTGAAAGAAGCCATAAAACTACATTCTGGAAATTCTGTTCAAGTTCTTCTCTGAAAAGACCTGTCTGTTCCTGAGGACCGAAACGCAACCAGAAGCTTTCAACCGGATGAATAAGGCCGATTTTCACTTCTGCCTTACCGCGTGTCATAGCAGTGTTGACACGTGCAAAATGGTCTTCAATTAATTTATATTCTTTATACCAGGGTGACTGATAGAAAATTGATGCAGGATAGTCACGCTTTGCTTCGCCTTCCATACTATACCATGAAAGATGGTGAACGCGGTTTGTAATGCCAAGCACTGCCTGCCAGTCTCCCTGCTGTTTGTGGCCTCTGAAATCAAATTCCCAGCCTGTTACACCGTAAAGCTCACTGAGTACACCTTCTCTGCCGTACTGGTGAGATGCACTCTGTGCCTGCTTTGCAGTTGTGTATTCTCTCTGGTCGCAGAGCATATCAATGCCGGGAAGACCGAATGAACGGTATGAACGCATTGATTCACCTGTTGCGGAAGTCTGTGAATTAAGATTCTGTTCCTCCATCATATGACCTGTCAGCGGAAGATTATGTTCATCGCACCATTTGCCGATTGTATCAGCAAAGCCTGATGCAAGAAGCTCTGCAGAAAGGTCGTGGTATCTGTATCTTGCAACAGAAACTGCTGATTGGGGCAAATCCCAGAAAATTTCAGGCAAAGTATCAAAGAAATCTTCACCGTATTTTTCTTTATAAATTTCAGGAAGTCTGCCTGTATAGGGGATAATCTCACTTGTTCTGTCTTCCGCAAAATCAAGTGAAGTTTTTCTTGTATGCTGAGGCTCATCTGTGAAAATAGCAGGTACTGTATCGCCGATATATTCTTCGAGTGCATCATAATATCTCTGATGAGTTACTTCAACAAACTTTTTGATAGCATCAGGGTTGAGAGTATCAACATAAGTCTGGTTATTGAACCACGCAGAGGGCTTTGATACTTCAAGATATGCATACCACACATTGTTGCCGTCTTCGTTTTCAGAAAGTCTCTTATAATTTTTAAGATATCCGTTTTCCAAAGTGATATCGTACTTTGCAAGAAGCTCACCGTCTTTTGAAAGAGTGCCCATACTCTGTGAATCGTTGAGTTTTCTTTCAACTGCGTCTTCTTTCTTTATGGGTGAAAAGGCTATGTATCTCGCTCTGAATTCTTCATTGCAGGTTACAAGTCCGCCTGCAAAGCCTGAAGGCCAGCGGTCTTCGTCATAAAGGTATGCCTTCATACCCTTTTCTTTTGCACGTTCAACACAAGCTTTGAAATGCTCAAGATATTCATCGCTCATATAATCGATATCAAGACCTGTACGGCAATGCATATGTGCACCACCAATACCCATTTCTTCAAAATAATCAAGCTGTTTTTTCATTTTTTCCTTATCCAGGTTATTGTTAAGTGCCCAGAAAGGTTCGCCACGATATTCATTTGTGGGATTTCTGAAAAGCTCTTTACTTAAACTTTTTTCTTTCGACTTTGGAAAAATCATATCTGTCTCCCCTTTATAAAAAGCCGCACAGAACTGTACGGCTTAAATTTTTCAGATTCGCATTTTTTTATTTGCAACCATAAGTGCCTTACTTACGGCAGAAGCAACAATAAGACATGAAGCAATTTCAACAAGTCCGTTTACACCCACTAAAGCCACAATAAATGCAAGGAAATTACCTGCACCGCTCTGTGCCATCATATTCTGAATGAAATCTGTTTTACCGAAAAGTAAAACAAGTGATGCCATAAAGAACGCAGTGTTGAAAACAGGTCCGCTTACCGCAGCAACCGGGAAAGCAATACCTGCTGATTTTTTACCGTCGAGAGCTTTTGATATTCCCTTGAAAATGAGACCGCATAAAAATCCTGCGAGAACACGTGTGGGAATACACATCACGAAAGTAAAAAACGGACTGATACCCATAAGAGTTGTGCCGAATGCATCCATTCCGAAGCACTGTGCGAAACTGGTTATACCGAATACAAGCCCCATAAAAGCTCCCGCACCCGGACCGAGGACAATTGCCCCCGTAACAACGGGAATAATGACAAGAGCGATTGAGAGAGGTCCTATTTTCAGATACCCCAGCGGTGTGAAGGACATTACAACAACTATTGCAGTTAATACTGCAAGCTGAGTGAACTTCACGAGTTTTGACATTTGTGTTTTTTGCATTTTATATTCCTCCTTGCTGTCGCTCCGCTTGAATGCGGATACGGCGCAAAATTTAGCAAAAAAATTAAATTATTTACTTTTCACGTTTTTATCGTAAATGATTTTAAGCCCTTCAAGGAGAAGGTACTTATCATATTCGATTTCTGTTTTACAATTTGCGATTACACTTCTTGCGAAACCGCCTGTTGCCACGATTGACGCAGGTTTTCTGCCTATTTCTTCCGAGAAACGCTCAACCATACCGTCTATCATTGCGGCTGTGCCCACAAGTGTACCTGAAAGAATACAGTCAATTGTGTTCTTACCTAATGCACTTTTCGCTCTCTTGATACCGATATTCGGCAGAAGTGAAGCAGAAGAAGAAAGTGCATTCATTGAAACATTGATACCTGCTGCAATTGTACAACCGAGAAAACTTCCGTTTTCATCAATAACATAAATTTTACTTGCAGTTCCCAGGTCAATTACAAAACAAGGCAAGGGATATTTTTTCATCGCCGCAACTCCGCCTGTTACAAAATCAGCACCAAGTGTTGACGGGTCATCAATAAGAATATTAAGACCGGTTTTTATGCCGGGCCCTACAATCAGGGAAGTAATACCTGTCAGCCTTCTTACAGCCTCACCTACAGGGAAAGTAACTTCAGGCACAACGCTGCTTAAAATACTGCCTGAAAACTCATCTTTTTCAACTGAATACAGCTTGAAAATATTCATAATTTCGCAGGCATACTGGTCGGCCATTCTTTTTTTATCGGTTGCAAGACGGGAAACGAAAACAAGCTCATCCCCTTTAAAAGCACCGATAGTTATGTTTGTATTTCCTATATCTATTGTAAGAACCATACTGATTATCTCCGAAATGCGACTTTTTTCATATTATACTCTATTATTTTTGAAAAATCAATGCTATAATACCAGCAACAGAAAAAATTTTGAGGTATTTTTATGCAGTGTAATATTTGTCCGAGAAAATGTAATATTGACCGCAGCAAGCACACAGGTTACTGCGGTATAACAGATACTATAAAAATCGCAAGAGCCGAGCTTCATTTCTGGGAAGAGCCTTGCATCAGCGGCACAAACGGCTCAGGCACTATTTTCTTTTCAGGGTGTCCTCTCAGGTGTGTTTATTGCCAGAATAATGACATCAGCTCAGGCGGATTCGGTAAAGAAATTTCCGCAGAACGTTTAGCGGAAATTTTCAGGGAGCTTGAAGAAAAAGGCGCTCACAACATCAATCTTGTAACACCCACTCACTATTCCGAACAGATACTTGAGGCCTTCAGTATTTACAGACCGAAAATCCCCGTTGTTTACAACTGTTCAGGCTACGAAAGCGTTGAAACACTGAAGAAGTTCAGAGATATTGTTGACATTTATCTTACCGATATCAAATATTTTGACAGCGATGTAAGCCTTAAATATTCAAAAGCGGAGGATTATTTCGATGTTGCATCTCTTGCAGTAAAAGAGATGATTTCACAGCAACCCGAAAATATTTTTGACGAATACGGAATTATGCAGAAAGGTGTTATTATCCGCCATCTTGTACTCCCGCTTAATCTTACACAGACAAAGAAGATCCTTGAATGGATAAAGAGCGAATTATCCGATAACGTAATTATCAGCCTTATGAGCCAGTATGTGCCGATGGGAAAAGCATCGGAATATAAAGAAATCAACAGAAAAATCACATCACGCGAATACGAAAAAGCCCTGGGTTTTATGGAAGAACTTGGCTTTGAAAACGGATTTATGCAGGAATTATCTTCATCAAAAAAAGATTTTATACCACCCTTCAACCTTGATGGTGTATGATAAAAATTTGTAAAAATATATTGATATCGGCAACAAATTATGTTAATATGTATAGTGAAATATTTACACGGAGGTTTTATCTATGAAAAACAAAATTTTAGCTGCAATTCTTGCTGTTGTAATGCTTATGAGCTTTGCAACAACTGCTTTTGCTGCAAACGAAACTACTGAAACCGAATCAGCTCTTCAGTTCGGTAAAGACGGTAAATTCCAGATTCTCGTTCTTGCTGACGTACAGGACAATAACCCTGTTAATGAAGACACACTTCAGTACATCAGAGAAGCTCTCGACACTGTTAAACCTGACCTTGTTGTTTTCAACGGCGACAACATCACTATCGATGACAAAGCTGCTTACGACCAGCTTATGCAGCCCCTTGTTGAAAGAGGTCAGAAATTTACTTTCGTTTTCGGTAACCACGATGTAGAAGACAGATCTTTTACAAAAGAAGACATTCTTGAAATCTTCCAGTCATATGAAGGCTGCCTTGCTTACGATGCAGACCCTGCTCTTCACGGCTGTGCAACTCACAATCTCCCCATTCTCTCATCTGATGGTTCAAAAGTTGCTTTCAACCTCTGGATGTTTGACAGCGGCGACTATCTCACAAACGAAGACGGCTCATGGTATTATGATGAATACGACAGCAGAGTTTATGACTGCGTAAGAAAAGACCAGATTGAATGGTACAAAAACGTAAGTAAACAGCTTGAAGCTGAAAACGGCGGCAAAGTTCCTTCAATTGCATTCGAACACATTATCACAGAAGAAGGTGTGGCAGCAATTCTTCCCAAAATGCCTTCATTCCTCGGTGCAATCGGCAGAAGCTTCACTAACGGTAACGCATATTCTTTCGTTCCTGTATTCACAAGAATCAAAGACGGCTTTATCTTTGAACCCCCCTGCCCCTCAACTGAAAATGACGGCCAGTGGGATGCATTCGTAGAACGCGGTGACGTTCTCGGTTGCGTATTCGGTCACGACCACGTAAACTCATTTATCGCTGAATATAACGGTATCGATGCTATTATGACACCCGGTATCACAAGTGAATCTTATAAAGACGATATGTTAAGAGGCGGCAGAATCATCACTATTGATGAAAACGACCCCTGGAACTATGAAACAGAAATGCTTCACTTCCATGCTCTTGCTCTTAAAGAAGGCTCTCTTATCCCCGAAGTAACAGGACAGAGCATCGCAGAATTCAGACTTCAGGAATTCCTTCTCGGCATTTCAGAGGTTGCACTTACAATCGGTCAGATTCTTACTTTCTTTATCAGATAAAATAAAAAGAACCATTTTTAAAGGAGGGTAAAACAATGTCCACTGAAGTTAAAGCAATTGACACTTCACGAAACTATGTGCCCAATAAAGAATTTTATATGTACTGTATCGGCGGTGCAGGTCAGGGTATGATTTATGCAATTATGTCTTCATACATATCCGACTTCTACACAAACGTTATGCAGTTACCGCTTATTTTCGTTCTTCTTCTCATGCTCCTTGCCCGTGTATGGGACGCAATCAACGACCCGATGATGGGTATGATTGTTGACAGAACAACAACAAAATGGGGTAAAATGAAGCCCTATATTCTCTGGGCAGTTGTACCGATAGCAGTTTTATCCTTCCTTATGTTCTATATTCCCGAGGGATTCTCAAAAACACAGCTTATGATTTATTCAGGCATCGTTTACGTTCTCTGGGGAATGACATACACAGTTGCAGACGTTCCTTTCTGGAGCCTCCCCAATATTATGACTCCCAACCCCGACGAAAGAGGTAAAGTTATTTCTGTCGGTAAAACAGTAAACGGTGTTGGTTCTGCAATTCCTATGCTCATTTTTGCTATTCTCGGTTTTGTTGTTCCGAAAGTTCTCCCTGCTGCATCTACTGTTGAACAGGATAAGTATAAATATATGCTTATTGCAGTTATCGCATCTGTTCTCGGCGGTATTCTCTATGCAAACTCTTACTTCCACGTTAAAGAAAGAGTTAACATCCCCAACAAACCCAGACGTGATAAATCAGAACCCGGCACACTCAGCAGAATTTTCAAATGCAAACCTCTTATGCTCGTTGTTATAATGGGTATTCTTTCAAGCGGCAGATATCTTGTTCAGGCTGCATCTGTTCACGTTGCAAGATACGGCCTCTATGTAGGTCCCGAAATCACACCTGATATGGCACCCGAAGTTAAAGCAGAGCTTATTCAGAACAGTATTTCAACAGTAAGTACAGTTCTTATGGTATGCGCTGCTGTAGGTATGTTCGGCTCAATGCTTGTAATGCCCTTCCTTTACAAGAAATTTGACTACAAAAAAATCATTATCTTCACATGCCTTCTCGGTTTTGCAGCATCAGTCTGCACAACAATAATCGGCTTGTTTGTTGATACAAGATATGCTCTTTATGCATGCATTCCGTTCATTATCCTTTCCTGCGTTCCTCTCGGTGCACTCAACGTTACATCTTCTGCGATGATTGGTGACTGCCTTGACTATATGGAACTTACAACAGGTCACAGAGACAATGCTCTCGGTGCTGCTTGTCAGTCATTCGTTAACAAACTCGGTAATGCAGTTGCAACAACAGGTATTATCCTTATGTATATGGTTATCGACCTTGACCCTGCAACTATGTATGCAAAAGAAGCTGTTATTTCTGCACTTGACCTGCCGCAGAATATGCAGTTTGCAATGTTCTCACTTATTTCAATCGTTCCCGGTGTAAGTATGCTCCTGTGTGCTATACCGCTGTTCTTCTACGACCTTGTTGGCGAAAAGAAAGACAGAATCACAAAAGAACTCAGTGAAAAACGTCAGAAAATGGGCGTTACAATAGACTAATATTTATTGCCGGACAGGTTTTACCTGTTCGGCATAGATTCGTTTACGGAGGTAAATTATGGCTTACATTGAATTTGATTCATCACGTCCGTTGGACCTTATTCCAATCGGCAGAATCGCAATTGACTTCAACCCTACAGACATGAACAAACCCTTGTCTGAAAGCAGCAATTTCAACAAATACGTTGGCGGCTCACCTGCAAATATTGCTGTCGGTATGGCAAGACTTGGTAAAAAAGTCGGTTTCATAGCAAAAGTTTCCGATGACCAGTTCGGCGACTATGTTATTAATTATTTCAAGAAAGACGGTATCGACACAAGCCACATCACTCGTTGCAAAAACGGTGAAAACCTTGGTCTTACTTTCACTGAAATCAAAAGCCCCACAGAAAGCAGTATCCTTATGTACCGCGAAGGTGTTGCAGACCTTATGCTTCACCCCGATGACGTTGATGAAGAATATATCTGCAGCACAAAGGCTGTTCTTATTTCCGGCACAGCACTCTGCCAGTCACCTTCAAGAGAAGCTGCTCTCAAAGCAATGATGCTTGCAAAGAAAAACAATATCCCTCTTATTTTTGATATCGACTACCGTTCATATACCTGGAAAAACAAAGATGAAATTTCCGTTTACTATTCTATGGTAGCAAGAAATGCCGATATCATTCTCGGTTCAAGAGAAGAATTTGACCTTACTGAAGCAATCACAGGTGTTTGCTCTTCTGACGAAGAAAGTGCAAAACTCTGGTGCTCTTACGGTGCAAAAATTGTTGTTATCAAACACGGTAAAGACGGTTCAACCGCTTACACTAACGATGGCAACAGCTACACAATCAAGCCCTTCCCCGTAAAAATGCTCAAAGGCTTTGGCGGTGGCGACGGCTACGCTTCATCATTCATCAGAGCACTCCTTGACGGATGCAAAATTATCGACGCTCTCGAATACGGCTCTGCATCTGCATCAATGCTTATTTCTGCTCACAGCTGTTCAGAGGCTATGCCTTCACTTGAAGCAGTTGAAAAATTTATTGCAGATGAAAAAGCACAATACGGCGAAATGGTTGTAAGAGGTTAAGAAAATGTTTGAAGTACCTGTATTAAACGAAAATAACGAAAAAATACTTTGCGAAATGAACGGCAAAAACGCTCATATGTTAATGAACATCAAAGTAAAGTATATGAAAGCAGGAGAAAAAATTTCTTTCTGCGAAGATAAAAACGAAACTGCAATTCTGCTCGTTGGCGGTGAAGTGAAATTTTCTTATAACGGCAAAGAAGAAACAGGCAAACGTGAAAATCCCTTCGATATGAAGCCTTACTGTCTTCACACTTCTAAAAACACAGAATTTTCAGTTGAAGCTCTGGCTGACAGTGAAATAATCATTCAGCAGACAGATAACGATAAAGAATTTGAACCCGTATTCTATAACCCCGAAAACTGCCTTTATCAGGAATTCGGCAAAGGTCAGTGGGATGGTGCAGGTCACAGAGTTGTTTCAACAATGTTTGACCCCGACAATGCGCCTTATTCAAATATGGTTATGGGTGAAGTTTTCAATAAACCGGGCAGATGGTCAAGTTACCCTCCCCATCATCATCCCCAGCCTGAAGTTTATTATTACAGATTTGATAAACCTCAGGGCTTCGGTGCATGCTTCAATGCTGATGAAGTTTACAAAAGCGTAGATTCTTCCGCTTGTTTCATCGACGGCGGTGAAGACCACCAGCAGGTTGTTGCACCCGGCTACAATATGTACTATGTGTGGATGATTCGTCATCTCGACGGTGACCCCTGGTATAAAACAACACGTTTTGTGTCACCTGAACACGAATGGTTAACGAAAGGATGAGTATAAATGGGCACAATCAGACTTACTTGTGGCGAAGCTATTGTAAGATATCTTGACAATCAGTACGTCACAATTGAACAGGACGGCAAAATGATTGAAAGCAAATTTGTGGAAAGCTTTTATGCAGTTTTCGGTCACGGATGCGTTATCGGTGTAGGCGAAGCACTTTCACAGGCTGAACATTCAATCAAGGTTATGCAGGGCAGAAACGAACAAGGTATGGCTCTTGCTGCAATGTCTTATGCTAAACAGCATAACAGACTTAAAATTCTCCCCTGTATGTCATCTATCGGCCCCGGTGCTGCAAATATGGTAACTGCTGCGGCTAACGCAACTGTAAACAACATTCCCCTTCTTCTTTTTATGGGTGATACATTTGCAACAAGACAGCCCGACCCCGTACTTCAGCAGATGGAACAGCCCCAGGATTTAACAGTTACAACAAACGATGCTTTCAAACCCGTTTCACGTTACTTTGACAGAATAGTAAGACCTGAAATGGTTATGTCAGCCCTTACAAATGCAATGCGTGTGCTTACTGACCCCGCTCACACAGGTGCAGCTTGTATTGCAATGTGTCAGGATGTTGAAGGCGAAAGCTACGATTATCCCGAAGAATTCTTCAGAAAAAGAGTTCATTATATTCAGAGAACAATTCCCAATAACTACGAAATTGAGCAGGCCGCAAAGGCTCTCAAGGATAGCAAGAAACCTCTTGTTATCGTAGGCGGCGGTGTAAGATACAGTATGGCAGGTAAAGAAGTTGCTGCTTTCTGCGAAAAGCACAACATCCCCTTTGCTGAAACTCAGGCAGGTAAAAGTGCTATCAAGTCAAGCCATCCGCTTAATCTCGGCGGTATCGGTGCAACCGGTAATGCTTCTGCCAATACAATTGCAAAAGATGCTGACGTTGTACTTGCAATCGGCTCACGTCTTTCAGACTTTACAACTTCTTCAAAATGGATTTATGCAGATGCTCAGGTTATAACAATCAACGCAAGTGCTTTCCACGCACAGAAGTTTGACAGTATTTCTGTTGTTGCTGATGCAAGAGAAGGTATTACTGCTCTTGACAAAGCAATGGGCGATTATAAATCAGCATACACAACCGAAATTGAAAGTGCTAAAAAATTGTGGGAAAACGAAATGGCTCGTCTTACTTCTATTGAATACCCTGCTGAAAACTTCGAGCCTGAAAACAAGGTAAGAGTTGAAAACAACCTTGAAGATTTCTCAAAGGCTACAGGCGGTGTGCTTTGCCAGACAACTGCACTGGGAATTATCAGAGATATTATTCCCGAAGATGCAATTGTTGTTGCAGCAGCAGGCTCACTTCCCGGATGTATGCAGAGAATGTGGACTACAGACAGCCTCTACAGCTACAATATGGAATACGGTTATTCCTGTATGGGTTACGAAATCGCAGGTGCTTTCGGCTCAAAGCTTGCTGATGAAGCAAAAGAAGTTTATGCTATGGTCGGTGACGGCAGCTACAATATGCTCCATTCCGAAATGATTACTGCATTGCAGGAAGGCAAGAAAATCAACGTTCTTCTCTTTGACAATGCATCATTCGGTTGCATTAACAATCTCCAGATGGGTCAGGGTGTTCAAGCTCTCTGCACAGAATCACGTTACAGAAACGGTGATGACCCCATCAGATACGGCGAATTTATGAATATCGACTACGCTATGTGTGCACGCGGTTACGGCTATGTTACATACACTGCAAAAACTCCCGATGAATTAAGAGAAGCACTTAAGGATTCTCTTAAACAGACAAAGCCCACACTCATTGATATCAAGGTGCTTCCCAAAACAATGACAGACGGCTACGGCAGCTGGTGGAATGTAGGCTGCAGCGATATCCCCCGCACCGAAAAAGGTAAAGAGGCATATGCTGAAAAACAGGCACACCTTAAAGAAGCAAGAAAATATTAATGTGCAAATAATTAATCTGAAAGGATTGTTGAATATGAATTGTGAAAAAATCAGACTCGGTATCGCTCCTATCGCCTGGACAAATGATGATATGCCCGACCTCGGTGCAGAAAACACATTTGAACAGTGCGTAAGCGAAATGGCTCTTGCAGGATACAAAGGCTGCGAAATCGGCAACAAATATCCCAAATGCCCCGAAGAATTAACAAAGAAACTTGAAATCAGAGGTCTGCAGATTGCTAACCGTTGGTTCTCATCTTTCATCCTTACAAAGCCCTTTGAAGAAGTTGAAAAGGATTTCCGCGAAAACTGCGAATTCCTTAAAGCTTGCGGTGCAAAGAGAATCGGTGCATCAGAACAGAGCTACAGCATTCAGGGTCAGATGGAAACACCCGTTTTCGAAAAGAAATATGTTATGAACGACGAAGAATGGAAAAAATTTGCTGACGGTCTTTCAAAGCTTGGCAAAATCGCAAAAGAATACGACATTACTCTCGTTTACCATCATCATATGGGTACAGTTGTTCAGACTGCAGAAGAAATCGACAAAATGATGTCACTCTGCGACGAAGACAGCGTATATCTCCTTTTCGACTCAGGTCACCTTGCATACTGTGGAGAAGATTACCTTGCAGTGCTTAAAAAATATGCAAAGAGAATCAAACACGTTCACCTTAAGGATATCCGCCCCGAAATCGTGAAGAAAGTCAAAGATGAACACTTAAGCTTCCTTCAGGGCGTAAGACTCGGTGCTTTCACAGTACCCGGCGACGGTATGATTGATTTTGCACCTATCTTCGAAGTTCTTGAAGAAGCAGATTACGAAGGTTGGATGCTTGTTGAAGCTGAACAGGATCCCGCTATTGCAAACCCCTTTGAATATGCAGTAAAAGCAAGAAAATATATCAGAGAAAAAGCAGGTATATAACAGGAGAAATACTTATGGGTTCCAGTATTATGTTAATTTTTATAATTCCTATAATGCTTATTGATTTTATTGATAATTTATTTGGAACAAATTTAACTTCTTCCATTGCAGATTCTTTCGGTAATGCTATCGATTATTTTGTAAATTCCGGAATATACGACAAATTTGCAAATATTGTAATCGAATTTTTGGAAAATTTGAATTTAATTTAGTTAGGAGAAAATATAATGGCTGAAAAATTACAGTATTTTGTAAACGGTGAGTTCAAAGACTCAAAAACAGATGTGTGGTATGACCTTCACAACCCCAGCACAGGCGAAGTTACAGGTCAGGCACCCTGTTGCACAAACGATGAAGTTTTAGAAGCAGTTGCAGCAGCAAAAGCCGCTTACCCCGCATGGAGAGCAACTCCCGCAATCAAAAGAGCACAGATTATGTACAAAGTAAGAGACCTTATTATGCAGAATATGGAAGAACTTACAATGTGCGTAGCAAAAGAAAACGGTAAAGTATGGTCTGAAGCTGAAGGCGACGTGCTTAAAGCAAAAGAAGGCACAGAACTTGCAACTCAGGTTCCCTCACTTATGATGGGTGAAAGCCTTATGGACGCTTCAACAGGTTATGATACAGTTAAATACCGTGAAGCAATGGGCGTATTCCTCGGAATTGTTCCCGTTAACTTCCCTGCTATGATTCCTTTCGGCTGGATGGCTCCTACTTGTATCGCTTGCGGTAACACAATGGTGCTCAAAGCTGCATCACTTACACCTAAAACTGCAATGATGTTTGCAAAAATCTATAAAGAAGCAGGTGTTCCCGATGGTGTTATCAACATCGTAACCTGCTCAAGAAACGAAATCAACACTCTCCTTGACCATCCCGACATCGTAGGTGTTACATTCGTTGGTTCAACACCCGTTGGTCTTAAAATCTACGAAAGAGCCGCAAGAAACGGCAAACGCTGTCAGGCTCTCTGTCAGGCTAAAAACCACGCACTTGTTATGGAAGACTGTGCTCTTGAAAGAACAGTTGCAGGTGTTATCAACTCTGCTTACGGTTGTGCAGGTCAGAGATGTATGGCACTTTCATGCTGCGTTGTTGTAGACAGCATCGCTGACAAATTCGTTGCTGAACTTAAAAAACAGGCAGAAAAAATCACACTCGGACCTTCATGGGATAAAAACTCAAAGTTAGGACCCATTACATACAAAAAGCATTACGACGAAGTTATTGCTGATATCAACAAGGGCGTTGAAGAAGGTGCTACACTTGTTCTTGACGGCAGAAACGCAAAAGTTGAAGGCTATGAAAACGGCTACTTTGTAGGCCCCACAATCTTCGACCACGTAACAGAAGATATGACAATCGGCAGTGACGAAGTTTTCGGACCCGTACTTTGCATCAAGAGATGTAAAGACTTTGAAGAAGGTCTTAAAATTATGAATGCAAGCCCCTATGCTAACGGCTCTGTTATTTACACTCAGAGTGGCTTCTACGGCAGAGAATTTGCACGTCACACAGACGGCGGTCAGGTTGGTATCAACGTTGGTATTCCCGTACCCGTTGGCTTCTTCCCCTTCTCAGGCCACAAACAGTCATTCTTCGGTGACCTTCATTGCCTTGGTAAAGACGCTTACCGCTTCTACACAGAATCAAAAGCAGTAACTACTCACTGGTTCTCTGAAGACGAAAAGAAAGCCCTTGAAGTAAGCACCTGGGACGGCACAATATAAGTTAAAAATTTCTTTAAGAAAGGATTTGAATAAAATGATTAAAATCGGCATTATCGGCGCAGGCCGTATCGGTAAAGTACACCTTCAGTCTATTACTTACCACGTAAAAGGCGCAACTGTAAAATCAATCGCTGACCCCTTTATGAACGAAGAAACAGAAGCTTTCGTTAAAGGTATGGGCGTTGAAGTTATCACAAAGGATTACAAAGAAATTCTTGCAGACCCTGAAATTGATGCGGTTATGGTCTGCTCATCAACTGACACACATTCTTCAATTTCAGTTGAAGCAATCAACGCAGGCAAACACGTTTTCTGTGAAAAACCCGTTGACCATTCAATCGAAAAAATTCAGGCAGTTGCTGATGCACTCAAGGGCAAAAACCTTAAATTCCAGGTTGGTTTCAACAGAAGATTTGACCACAACTTTGCTGCTATCCGCAAGGCTGTTGATGCTGGCAGAATCGGCGACCCTCATATCGTTAAAATTACTTCTCGTGACCCTGAACCCCCCAACCCTGCATACATCAAGGTTTCAGGCGGTATCTTCCTTGATATGACAATTCACGATTTTGATATGGCAACTTTCCTTGTAAACAGTGATGTTGAAGAAGTTTATGTTCAGTCTGCAGTGCTTGTTGACCCCGCGATCGGCGAACAGGGCGATGTTGACACAGCAATCATCACAATGAAAATGGCAAACGGCGCTCTCTGCGTTATCGATAACTCAAGAAGAGCTGCTTACGGCTACGACCAGAGAGCAGAAGTATTCGGCTCAAAAGGTATGGTTGCTACATCAAACGATACACTTTCATCTGCAGTTATCGCTGACGAAAACGGCGTAACAGGCGAAAAACCCTTATTCTTCTTCCTTGAAAGATATATGCAGTCTTTCACAGACGAAGTTGCACAGTTTGTTGATGCTATCGAAAACGACAAAGAAGTTCCTGTTGGTATCCACGCAGGTATGCAGTCAGTTAAAATCGGTCTTGCTGCTAAAAAATCTGTTGAAGAACACAGACCTGTTAAGCTTTCAGAGATTCAATAATTTTCAGTATAAAAAAGCAGAGTTGACGAAAATCAACTCTGCTTTTCTTTTAATCTGTTGATTTGTTTGTTGAAATATTCTGTGTAAATCACAAAATTCGGATGGTCGAGAATCGGAATCAGTGACAATGCCTTTTCTGTTTCGTCTATTGCTTTCTGTATTTTACCGTCAGCCTCATAGCATTCCGCAATTTTCCACATCATCTGAAGTAAATTTTCAAAGGAAATCCACTTCTGTTTTTCAGCGGCTCTGAATTTCGGCTCACCTTCCAGAAGATACGCCATTTCGGTAAGCTTTGTGAAATAGATTTCAGGTATTTGCTCAATTGCTGCTTCAGCACTTTTCAGGTCGCCTTTCTTTTTATATGCATATGCAAGAAAACGCAGTGCATCATATTTCACTTCGTCAAGTCTTGTTTTCTCTGCAAGTTTTGATGCCATTTCTATTGTTTCGTCAGGGTCAGCAACAACATAAAGAAGATTATTAATAAGTATATCGTTTTCAGGGTACACTTTCAGACCGGCTTCGAGAATTTCTCTGCTTTTTTTCGGGTCACTTTCTCTGAATTCATAAGCATTCCCTACTATTTTCTCAATTTCATTTTCCATTTCAGACAAACTGAAATCAAAAAGTTCATCCATAGTAACTCCGAAATAACTTGCAAGTAACGGCATAAGCGTAATATCAGGCAAAGCAATGTTGTTTTCCCACTTACTCACCGCCTGAAAAGATATACCTATCGCATTTGCAAGCTGTTCCTGAGTAATACCTCTTGATTTTCTCAATTCTTTAATTTTATTACCAATATTCATTGTGCTATCTCCTTGATTACTTTATTGAACTAAATATATCACACAAATCACACATTAACAATAACATATCAGATGATAATTTTCAACCCACAGTTGAGTTTACGTGCAAAAAAACGGCTCCCTTACAAAACGAAAGGAAACCGTAATATTTAATTCAATAATTAAAATTCAGGAATTTCAAGGGGTACGCCGCCCTGCACTGCTGATTCGTGAGCAATAATGCCGGGAAGTGACATCTGAATTGCAAAATCAACGTCAAGCTCAGGTCTCTTACCTTCCGCAAGGCAATCGATGAAATCTTTAACCATTTTTGCATCAGCACCGCCATGGCCGCTTGAATCTTCACCTTCAAAGCAGGTTGTAACGGGGATATCAATTTTTGCAGAGAATGTGCCCGGAATGCTTGAAAGGCTGGCTAAAGAATGTGAACGGTCAACAATATCGCGGCGGTCAGTTTCAATTGTTCCCTTTGTGCCACAAATACGGTAGTTATGGTCGTAGCTTGTGTATGCGCCGAATGAAACAAGAAGTCTGATAACTGCGCCTTTTGCTGTTTTGAAAAGTGCTACGCCTGTTTCTTTTCTTTCAGGAGTATAGGGGTCATAGTGAACATCTGCTTCCATACAAGTAACGCTTACGCAACGGTCTTTCATAATGTAAAGCAACGGACCGAGTTCGTGTGTCAGATATCTGATAGCAGGCTGCCATGTTCTCCAATGTCCTTCGGGATAATATGTTGGTGAAAATTCTTTAGGGTCAAGCGCGTGAAGATATTCTGCTTCTGCATAAGCAATTTCACCGAACTGACCGTCTTCGTGCATCTTTTTCCATGTCTGGATAAAAGCCCAGTAGCAGCAGTTTTCTGCAGCCATATATGTAAGCTCAGGATGAGCATTGCAGATATCTTTAAGCTCTCTTGCTTCTTCAATTGAATTAACAGAAGGTATTTCGCAGAGCACGTGTTTACCTGCTTCAAATGCCTTTTTAACAATCGGCACGTGGTAAACGGCTTCTGTTGCAACAATAACTGCATCTATATCTGATTTCAAAAATTCATCATAATCGCTGAACTGAATAAGGTTGGGGTCTTTTACCGCTTCTGCAAGTTCTTCATAACCTGATTTTAAAATTGCGGGATTATGGTCGCAAACTGAAACAAGTTTAGCGTTTTTAACTCCTGCAAGGCATCTTGCAACTGCAGTACCTCTGCCGAGACCTACAACACCTACTCTGATAATTTTTTCGCTCATTGGTATCTCTCCTTAAAAGTGATGTAAATATTTTACCACAATTTGCTGTACAAATCAATACATATCGTTAATAGAAAAATTCTACCGTAACGCGAAATGTATTCACTCAAAAAGTTATTGATTTATTGCATTTTTCAAGTTATTATAAAGGTGTAACAACGTTGTTAATAACGCAACTGAGGTGAAAATTATGAACATTTATTTCGGCGAAAACTTAAAGGAATTAAGACGCAATAAAAATCTGACGCAGGAGAAGCTTGCTGATTTTCTGGGAGTTTCTTTCCAGACTATAAGCAAATGGGAGCGTGGCGACAACTACCCTGATATTACTATGCTCCCTGAAATTGCATCATTTTTCAAAGTGAGCATTGATGATTTGCTCGGAGTTAACAGAGCAGAAAATGAAAAGGAAATTACAGAAAAGCTCCGCGAATACGACCATCTTACTGACGGAGAATTGATGAGCAAAATTATAAATGAACTCAAAGGCAAATATCCTAATGATTTTCGTGTGCTTATCAGGTATCTTGCCTGTCTTGTGAGATTCAGAGAAGATTTACAGAGCGTTTATGATGAAATGATTTCCGTTTACAACAACATTCAGGAAAATTGCACTGACGACAGAATCAGGATAAAAGCCAAAAGAGCAATAATAGAATACTATCGCTCTCTGTTGGCATTGAACAAAGATAATGTAACTTTTGAAATGTGTGAAAACATTATAAAAGAAATGCCTGATATGCGCGACAGTCAGGAAATGTTCTGCACTTTTTATCCTGAAGGTCATCCTGAACGCGATTTAAAAATTCTCAATGCTATTGAAGAAAATTTCCTTCTGCAGAATACTTTTTATTCTCATTACTTTTTCTATGATAAAAAATTTGACGACCAATGGCAGATTGACTTTTTCAGAAAAGAAATTGAATTATTTAATTTTGTCTACGACGACGGCAATTACGGCAAAATGTGGAGAACCGTAATGTATATGCACGGTCATCTTGGTGTGAGATATTTTCGGCTTAAGAATTTCTCTGATGCTCTTGAGAATTTCAGGACTATGGCTGAACTTGCACTTAAGTTTGATTCAATGGACAGAATTACAACAATGCACTCCGTAATGTTTGAGGGAAAAGAATTTGACAAACACACTCTCGGCTCAACTTACATCGCAAAAAGTCAGATAAAACATCTGCTTTTAAACAAATATCCCCTTTCAGAGGAATTCAAAGAAAAAGACGAATTCAAAGAAATTATAAAAATGCTTGACTAAAAAAACAGCGACAGAAGTATAAATTACTTCTGTCGCTTATCAGTTTATTCCGAAAGGAAATCAAATGCAAGTTTACCGCTTACAGAATGCTTGCCGTCGAAAACATCAATAATCAGGTTTTCTTCTGCGCCTGCAAGGGCATAAATTTTCTTGATTTTTTCGTGTGCTTTCCTGCTTGCTTCAAAGGGGAAAAGCTTATCTTTTCTGCCCGATTCAATCAATAATTTCCTTGGTGAAAGACTTGACGCAAAATCGTATATTTCACCAACAGATAAAATATTCGGAATATAGTTATCAGGGCAATGCCATAAAGACAGAATACTGTCACGGAATGTATTTACATATCCGCTGACAACTGTTTTCTTAAACCTTTCATCAAGCACTGACGCGTAAAGTGCAGTAAGTCCACCGCCTGAAATACCCATGCAGGAAAGCTTATCTTTGTCTACATTTTCACATTTCAAAAGAATTTCTCCGCAGATAATCGCCTGAAGAATTCGCATTGATGCGGTTGTAATTCCGTACGGCAGAAGATGATGTGAAAGCTCATCACACGAACTTATATAAAACGGTTTAATCAGGTCTTTTCCGAGCCTTGCTTCACCGAATCCGAAAAGTTCAGGTGAAATAACAACAAGACCTCTTTTGGCAAGTTCATGGGCAAAACTTTTCTGGTAATTATCAAAATATCTGATACGCTTTTTCTTGCCTTTTTTGTTGATTGAAAGTATCTGCCTTACACCATACCCGTGTCCGCAAAGAGCAACCACGCCGCCTGCAGGAGAAGTTATTTTTTTCGGTTTTGAAATATACACAAGCATTTTCAGTGCTGAATTAATCTGAACACTGCATTTTTCAAGTGTATATGTTCCGAAATCGACACTGTCCCCTGCCTTTTCAAGACGAAAATCAGAATTTACTTCAATTTTGTCAAGGCAGAAAATTTCTTTTGCAGATGCGCGGATTTCGCTGTTAATTTTCAGAACATCTTCTTTTGTTTCAGCGAATTCATATGGGTCTTTATAGTTTTTTTCATAAAGCTCCGCCATAAATTTATCAGGAGAATAAGGACTTGTTTTCATTTTTTCCTCCGTTATCAGAAAGTAACTGTACCTGCACTTATAATATTATCACTGCTGTTACCAACAAAAATCTCGTATTCTTTGTCAAGGCTCCATTCACCGTTTTCAGGATTATAGAACCTGATATCGTCAGTTTCAACTTTAATTTCTGCTGTAACTTTTCCGCCTTTTTCAACTTTAACGCGTTTAAAGCCTTTGAGAAGCTTTACGGGGCGATCAGTTTCTGTATTCTTGCTTGAAACATAAACCTGAATTACTTCATCACCGCAGAAATCGCCTTTGTTTACAACATCGGCACAAACAGTTATTTCATTTCCCTCAACTTCACATACGGGATTTTCCACTTCAAAATCAGTATAAGAAAGTCCGTAACCAAAAGCAAAATGAGGCTTGATATTTTTCTTATCAAACAATGTATAACCGTGATAATAACCGTAGTCAATATTCTTTTCTTCACTGCCGATATGCAGGAATGACGGATAATCTTTTTCATTTTCAGCTATTGTAAAGGGAAGCTTACCACCGGGGTTAACATCACCGCTTAAAACATCTGCGAGTGCATTTCCCCCTTCAATTCCGCTGTAGAAAGACATAACAATACTGTCTGCGCAATCAATCCACTCTTTTATTACATAGGCACTTCCGCCCATAATATTGACAATCAGTTTTTTACCGAGCTTTGAAAGTTCTTTAATAAGATTTACATCTTCTTCGGGAATTCTCAAATCAACTCTGTCACCGCCTGAGCCTTTCGGCTTTTTCTTGACATTGCCCATATTGACAAGAAATTCACCTTCCTGCAACCAGTCACTGCCGACACACACAACAATATATTCGCACTGCGAAGAAACTTCTTTTGCTTTTTTTGTATCGCAGCCGTTATAGAGCAGAACATTTTCTTCGCCGAATCTGTTTTTCATTCCTTCAAAAGGAGTAATTGCATATGGGCTGAAAACATTGCTGCTGCCGTGGTCGCCTGTGTTTCTTTTATTTGCATATCTGCCTACAACTGCAATTTTCTTGTTTTCCTTCAAAGGTAAAGTTTTGTTTTCGTTTTTAAGGAGTACCATACCTTTTCCTGCAACTTCACGCGCAAGAGCAATATGTTCTTCCGAAAGAATAACACTTTCAGGTTCTTCTTTGTAATCAGGCAGAATTTTAATCAGGCTTTTCAGAACTCTGCTTACCGCAAGGTCAATATCGCTTTCTGTAATTTCGCCCTTTTTAAGCTTATATCCGAGCAGAGAATAGCGAAAAGTGTATGGCATTTCAACATCCATTCCTGATTTCAGACTTCTTGCGGCATCGTAAATACCGAAGAAGAAATCGGAAAGTGCAAAGCCTTCAAAGTGCCATTTATTTCTTAAAATATCAGTAAGTAATTTTTCATTTTCGCAGCAATAGGTACCGTTTACTCTATTGTAAGCACCCATAATTGACATTGCACCTGCATCAATACATTTTTTGAAATGGGGAAGATAAACTTCATGAAGTGTTCTTTCATCTGCTATTGCATTAACGCTGAAACGCAAGTCCTCGATACTGTTGAGTGCGTAGTGCTTGGGACAGGCAATAATGCCCCTTTCCTGCATGGCACGTGTGAGTGCAACACCCATTTTACCGAGAAGGAACGGGTCTTCGCCATATGTTTCCTGTGCCCTTCCCCACATGGGATTACGCAATAAATTAATGCAGATTCCTGCAAAAAGGTTTGCACCGCCTGCAGATGCTTCACGAGCAAAAGCCTTGCCTACGCGGTATTCAAGTTCATCATTAAATGCAGCACCGCGAAGCATTGATACGGGGAAACAAGTGCTTTTTCCGAGAACAATTCCGCGAGGACCGTCTGTAAATAATACGGGCGGAATGTTAAGGCGTTTACATCCGCCTGCTGGATATGGCTCTGCATTGTAAAACCTGCCGTTTTTCAGAAAGTTTTTTACAGTAATACCCATTGCACGGCCGCGGAGCATTCTTATTTTCTCCTTAAGTGTCATCTGTGACACAAGGTCGTTTGAAAGCTTATCAAGATTTTCTGCAGTGGGATTATCTTTGTACTGTTTTGTAGCCTGAATAAAATCCATTTAAAAGCAATCCTTTCCCTTAAAGTTTTTTCAGTTTTTTGACATCTCTCATAAGACATTTTTCATCGGAGAAGAAAGTAAACTCAATCATAACGATTCCGTCAAAACCCTTTTCTCTTAACTTACCGATAACCATATCAATATACCTTTTATCTTTTTTTGCAAAAAGCTGTTCTTTAAAAAGGTCACGATATGACACGTGAACATTTTCTATAAAATCAAAGTTTTTCTCAATTCTGTCAAGGTCATATTCCTTTTTCTGATACCGCGACTGAAAATATGTAGTGAAATTATCTCTCTGCAAATCTTCTTTGAATTTTAGAAAAGCATATGTGTTATTGTTGAATGTATTATCGTGACATTCTGCTGAAATATTAAGATTATATTCACGTGCAATATCACACATTGTTTTTGCATCATTCAACAGATTCTCATATTCATTTTTGTCGGTTTCTTCGCTGTTTTTTGTTCCAAGCCATACACGCACAGAAGAAGCCGACATCTCTCTGGCAATAGCACATATTTGCCGCCACTCATCTTTTTTGTTACTGCCCACTCTGTAGTAACTTCCGTATGAACTGATTTTTATATCTGAATCAGTGCAGAGTTTCAGGGCTTTTTTTGCGTCTTCTATGCTTTTAACGTGAACATCTGCACCCCATTCTATATAGGAAATGCCTGCCCTCTTGGCAATGTCAACAACTTCTTCTACGGTTTTATTTCTGAAAGTCACACTTGCAAGACCGATTTTCAAATTGCTCATATAATCACCTTATAATAATTTTCATTTGCATTCTGCCAGATACTTTTCAAAAGGCTCATCAGAAACAGGAACTGCACTGACTTCTTCAAATCTTACACCTGCATTATTGCTGATTGTAAGATATTTTCTCATTTCAGGGTTTTCCACCTTGATTTCGCCGTTTTCTTTGAAAACTGCACCGCCTCTGCTGCCTGTTACGGGCATTTCGTTTATAATTGCCGTAAGCAGTGCTTCTGCCGATAGGAGCATATCCTTATCGTAAAAATAAGAGGAAATGCTTTTATGCTTTGCAGGATAATTTTTGAGTATACCACTGACTTCTGAAAGAAGTTTTTCACATTCTTCCTTATCTCTTAAAAATGCAGCACACGTGCTCATTTTTCTTTTTATGAAGCTGTAATCTGTATTGTCATCTTTTGTGAAATTTTCAGAAAGAGTCTGAAGTTCATCGGTTACTTTTGCAAAGGAAATATTATAATCAGTTATCTGCTTTTTATTCTTAATATGCCTTGCACACATCAGGCCGCCTACCTGCGTATCGTTAAGTGCAGAGCCGCCCGGTCTTACAAGTCCGAAAGAGCCTGTCGCTTCACCGATTACGTACAGATTTTCAACACACGATTCATAGTTACAGTCGGTATAAACACCGCCGTTATTATGCTGTGCACAAACTGCAATTCTCAATTTGTCTTTATGCAAATCGATGCCCTGATTCATATAAACATCAATAGCTTTTGAGTTGAGTTTTTCAAGACGAGCAATCGGTATATCTGCCACACTGTCAGTTTTAATCAGATATTCTCTGCCTTCGGCAAATAAATTTTCAAAACTGTAATCCGCAGAATTTTTTGTATAATCAAGATATACGCGTCTTCCAAGTTTAATCTGCTCGTAAACAGCAATGTCCACCCCGGAAGACTCGTTCATTCTGCCAAAACTGAAAGGCCATTGATAACCTTTCAGAAAAACATAATCATTTGCCTTTTCACCTAATGCTTCTGCAAGAAATTCATATTCATTTCCGTCTTCATCAATGCTGACAAAACGCGGAATTACCTGCATAAAACTGCCTGAAACATTCCAGCGGAAATCAATTGACGACATACCGTATTGCCATTGTGAAAAATTGCAGAGATTTACACCTGCATCAAGCAAAACACCTGTCATTCCGTGCTGTGATTCAGGAAATACAGAATGCTCATATATACACGCAGGGGCACCTGTTGCAGCAATTACATTTTTGGCTTCAATTATCTCAAAACTTTCTGTTTCTTTGTTGAGCACCGCAACACCGTAAGCCTTATTATTTCCTGTTATAATTTTAATAACCTGCCTGTTATCAAGCAAAGGAGTTTTGTTTGAGAAAAGCACTTTTTCTTCAAGCTTTTCGGTCATAATTTTTGATGTAAGCGGACCTACGGAAGTTGCACGGCAAGTGTCATCGTGGTCAGTTTTGTAGCCGGGAAAACTGCCGTATGAGTCGCGGGGAAAATTAACTCCGTATTCATACAGACGCATAAAACATCTTAAACTGTTAACAGCCTGAATATATGCCTTCACACCGTCAGTTGACCCGCCTGCAAACAAATCTTCCGCCATTTTCCCGGGACTGTCCTGAGAAAAACCGTCAAGCGAAAGTTTGTAGTAGGTCTGCTTGTCACTTCCTGTGTTGCGTGAAGTGCCCCAGAATCTGTTTTCAGTTATTACTGCAATATCTTTTATATTCTCTTTATAAAGCCAGTCAGCAGCACTGTAAGCCGCAGCACCGCTGCCGATAATTATTGCATCATATATCTTTCTCATAAAATTCTCACATTAAATCCGCCGTCACAGTCAATTACCGTACCGGTGCAAAAATCAAAGTTACCGTCTGCGATTGAAGAAACGCACTTTGATATGTCCTCAGGCTTACCCATTCTTTTTATAGGTGTTATGCCCTCGCTTATTAATTTTTCGTATTTTTCTTTCACTTTGGCAGTCATATCCGTTTCAATAATGCCGGGTCTTATTTCAAGCACACTTACACCGTATTCGGCAAGACGGGCTGCAAAAAGCTTTGTAATCATCGAAATACCTGCTTTTGAAATGCAGTATTCTCCCCTGTTAACGGATGCAGTGTAAGCCGACATTGAAGAAATATTCACAATACGCGATTTTTCATTCTTTGTAAGCAAAGGAACAAAACTCTGTGTTACAAAAAATGTGCCTTTAAGATTTATGTTGAGAAGATAATCAAAATCTTCTCTTGAAATTTCAAGAATATCTTTTCTTTCACGCGGTGCAACACCTGCGTTATTTACAAGCAAATCAATTTTACCGAATTTTTCTTCAGTAAAAGAAACGAGTTTTTTCACATCTTCTTCATCTGAAATATCAACGGGGATAAAATTGACTTTTCCGGGAAATTTATCACGTAATTCACCAATCTGTTCTGATTCTTTCCTCGCTGTCAGAACAACATCAAAACCTTTTTTTAAAAGTTCTTCAGCAATTCCCTTGCCGATTCCCCTGCTTGAACCTGTAACAACTGCGACCATATTCTCACCTCTTCAAAACGTGTTTCTGATAATAAGGCATATACGTTTCTGTATCTCTCACGGGGCATCCCGCCACAGAAGCATTACGCATAAGCTCCGAACATTTACTGCACTTAAGGCAGACTTTACTTTTATCAAGTGAACCTTTTTCAAGATAATCATTATAAAAATCAGGATAAGCAAATGTCATTCTGCCGAAGCCTGCAAAATCAGCAACACCGTCTTCAATTATTCCGTTTGCATAATTAATTGCATTTTCCCCTTCAAAGCTTAAGCCCGACATTACAAGTTTAAGTTCAGGGAAAGCTTCATTCAGTTCCTTTGTAACGTTGCGTATTCTTTCAAGACCGATTTTCCCGTCTTCAGGTGCATTGATACAAGGTCTGTTTACGTGAGGAATAAGATAAGGGTTACCAAGGGTTATATCAATAAACTCAATTCCCTTTTCCATAAGATTTTTAATTATAATTTTTGTTTCGGTAAGGTCAATTTCGTTATTTTCGTTTACTCCGTAGCCGTAGGGATAAGGGAAACAGTCACAGGCATTGAACCTTGTTGTTACAAAAACTTTGTCGCTGACACTGTTTTTAACACTGTCAATACATTCAAAATAAAGCCTTGTTCTGTTTTCGAGACTTCCTCCGTAAATGCCGTCGCGATTGAAAGCACTGAGCATTTCATTGAAAAGATATCCGTGGCAGCACTTGACATCAATACCGTCAAATCCCACTTCTTCCGCAAGACGTGCAGCAGAAGCGTATTTTTGCGGAATTGAACTTAAATATTCATCATCTGCAACAATATACGGCTGATTTTCCTTGCCTATTTCCCAATGCTCATTTCTGTAAGCAACTATAGGTGCAGGTGTGCCTTCGGGCTTACTGAATCGACCGCTATGAGTAAGCTGAACAATTATCAGCGGAGAAAAGCCATGTTTTTCAAGAGAAACCTTCCTCACTTCATCAAGAAGATTTCTGAAACTTTCTTTTGTTTTTTCGTTGAGAAAAAGCTGACGCGGATTTGCTCTGCCTTCATTACAGACAGCTGTAGCCTCAAACCAGATTATTCCCGCACCTGACTGAGCAAAGCGGAGATATCTTCTTCTTGTAAGCTCATCAACTGCACCGTCGTGAGTGCCGTCGCAGCCTTCCATAGGCTGAAAAACAAGTCGGTTTCTGACTTCTCTGTTATAAATAATTGCAGGAGATTGAATGTTCATTTTCCGCACCAGTCCTTTAAAAAGTTATATACAAAAATTTTACCACTTTTATAAACAATTTGCAACAAAAGTTGAAATAAAATCAAGTGTATGTTATACTTTTCCGGGGTGAATTAATTTATGAAAAACGAACTTATAATTTTTGACTGTTTCGGAGTAATATTCGGTGAAATTGCGCCAAAGCTTTTCCGCAAATATTTTGATGATGAAAAGGCAGCTGTACTTAAAGAAAAATACTTTGTTGCAGTTGACCTGGGCGAAAAAACACTTGATGAAACCTTCAACAATTTATCTCTCGAAGCAGGTATAAGCAAAGAGCAGATTATTGAAGACTGGAAAAGTCTTATTAAACTCAACGAAGAAATTGTACCTGCCATTGAAAAACTCAAAGAAGAATATACTGTTATTCTCCTTTCAAACGCAGGTTTAGGCTTTGTTGAAAAGCTGATGAAAGAATATAACCTGGAACGACTTTTCGATAAAATGTTTATTTCCTGTAACCTGAAAATAGCAAAACCTGACCCTGCCATTTATCTTCATTGCGTAAATTCATTTGAGAATAAATTTGACAAAGTTTATATGGTTGACGACAGTATCAAAAACCTTGAACATCTGCCTGAAATCGGCATTACTCCTGTTCATTTTACAAGCGTTGAAAAAATGATGAATGAAATTAAATAATATAACAAATAACATAACAAAAAGCCGAGTTTGACACTCGGCTTTTAATATTATTTAAGTGTTTTTTCAGCATTTTCACGCAGACAGAAGCCAGTTAAAACAACTGCATCGGAGTTGTATTTTTGGAGCAAATCTGCAAGATACGCTTTCTTTTCCTCATCAGGGTTTTCACGCACCGCGTATATTGCATCCATCAGGTCGCAGCACATTGAAAATTTCTTTACCCATTTTCCCATTTCTTCAAAAAGCGGTACAGAAGTGTCGCTGATGAGTTTCAGGCATTCTCTGCACTTTCCGATATACTCGCGAAAAATTTCAAGAGATTTTTCGTTTTCACCTATAGCCTTGTGAAAATTCACTTTCTCAAAGGTTTCGCTCATAAATGCAGACGCGTGTCTGTTAAGGCAGGAAACTTCAAGATGCTCAGCAATATAGAAGAACAGGTCTTTATTGCTTCCCAAAATTTCATCGTGAGCATTGTCAAGAGATTTTTCAGGATTATAGGAAAGCGGATTCCACAGATAATCCGCAATCGTCATCAATGGAATTTTTGAACATTCAGCATATTCCATTACGTTAGAAATAATACCTTCGCAATGCTTATATAAATCCTTATCTCTGCCGATTAAAGGACCGATATGCATTTCCTGGAACATTTCCGCATCGTTTACGGGGAAATTATCCCAATAAAGAGGTTTATGGCAGGTTGAACGCATAAATTCATCTGCTTCCCTTACAGTCTGCACACGTGAGCAGATTTCAGCACCTGTCCAGAAAAGGCTGACATCTGCAGGAATGGATGAGCCGAATTTTGAAATATAATATCCGTTTTCATCACCGAAATACTGTGTGGGGCAAACGGTAAGATTGATTGATGAATCAAATTCTTTAAGTGCATTGTAAGTTTTATTCACAAGATAAATATGTGCATCAACCGTGCTGTCAAAAGCTTTTGAGTCTTCTTCATACTGGAAATCGGCAGGAATATCATCAAGCAGCAAACCGAAATTTCTTACACCTATTGAATATACATTCCTGATTTTGTTTATAAGCAAATCAAAATCTTCTTCTGAAGTATATTTATATGTAAGACCCGGTCCGATTGACCAGCAGAAATCAAGTTCGTTTTCACAGGCAAAATCAAAAAGATTCTTCAGGTCAGAAAGTTCTTTTTCAGGATAAAGCTCTCTCCATTTTTCGCGGTGATAATCGTCATCTTTAGGTGCGTAGTAAAAGGTATTCATTCCGTATTTTGCCATAAGGCTCATAACAGAAAGACGCTTGCTCTGCTCCCATGTGTCGCCGTAAAAGCCTTCGATATATCCCCTTTTTGCAAAAAGCGGATAATCTTCAAGCACACCTGTTCTGAGCTCATTTTTCTTTATTAACTTTGCAAGAGTATTCACCGCTCTGAAGGCACCGCGTTTTGTAGCGGCTTCAATCAGAACTTTATTTTCATCTACGGTAATAAAGTATTTTTCGTTACAGAGTTTGCAGATTTCTTCAATATAAGTTGTTCTTCTGCTGTTGATAAATCTGATTTCAACATTGAAGCCGTCTGCAGAAACTCCGATATCATACGATGCTAAAATTTTTCCGGCTTTCTCATATGAATCACCTGAAAGTTTAACATTTTTCACTTCTACAAGATTACCGTTAAGGTTGTTTTTCTGAGGAACAGGATAAATCAAAGGTGCTTAATCTCCTTTTTATATTTTTCTATAAGTCTGTTGTTGATTTCGTCACCGCCGTCAACATTTGAACTTGCAAAATGTTCAACAACAAAACCTTTCTTTGCAGAAATATCAACTGCTTCCGCAACAATTGCATTAAGAATCATTGCACCTGTTGATGTGGAAGTCGGGCAGATTTTACCTTCAACTCCCTCAACTTCAACTGAAGCATCACCCACACAACCGCAGTTATCAAGCACGATATCCGCAATTTCACAAAGTCTTTTACCGCTCTTGTGACGTGACTGACCTGCATATGTATGCTCAAGGTTTGTAAGGCAGATAACGTTAAGTCCTTTTTCTTTGCAGAGCAGTGCCATATCTATAACAACACCGTTTCTGCCTGAATTTGAAATAATAATAATTGTATCGCCTTCGCACATCGCGTAATCTGCAAAAATTCTTTCAGCGTAACCTTCAACACGTTCTTCAAGGGTACTCTGCGAAGCAGAAATATGGAGCATAAGAGGGTCAACAAGCACGGGCTGAACATTCACAAGACCGCCTGCTCTGTAGAAAAGTTCTTCAGAAAGCATATGGGAATGGCCCGTACCGAAAAGGAAAATTCTTTTGCCTTTAATTAAAGTATCGCTGAAAACCGCTGCGGCTTTTTCGATATTTTCCCCTTCTTTTGTTTCAATTTTTTCAACTACTTTTTTAAAATTTTCAATATACTTCAGATAAGTTTTCAAATTAATCCCCTCGCTATTTTCAATGCACCTTCTTCGGGAGGTACATCAAGAAGTTGAATTGTCAGTTCAGGATAAATTTCGTTTATGTCTTCTATGAAACTATCCCTGAAAAGACGGTCGTGCTGGAAAATTCCGCCATACAAAGCAAGAACTGACGATTTTTCAATTTCGTTAAGAAGGCAAAGCACAGTCCTTGCGAAATTATGAGCTTCATTCACTATTATGCTCTCAGCTATAAAATCACCTTCAAGTGCCGCTTCTCTGACTTTCAGAACAAATCCTGCAATAACATCTTTCGTTGTTTCAGGTGAATATATAATATCAATGGCCTGTCTGAAATCAGACACATTAAAATATTCTTTTGCTTTTTCAAGAAGAATGCTTTCCTCGCCTGTATCGCTGAAATTCGCACAGCATTTAAGTGCATTCAGGCTGATTACATATCCTGAGCCTTCATCGCCGAGAATATGTCCCCATCCGCCTTTGAACTTAATTTCGCCGTTTTCTGCTTCACCTATTGCCATTGAGCCTGTCCCGCAGATAGCAACACAGGGGCACACTGCATTTTCAACCGACTTTAAAGCAACAAAAAGGTCACTGTCCATCCGTATATTTTTTGCATTTATTCCGCCACAGAGATTTTCCAGCGTCTGTTCATCCGCTTCTCTGTCAAGTGCGGAACATCCTACAAAAACACTTTCGAATGTAACCTGACCTAATTCTTTATAAATTTCATCGATTACAGAGAGAAGATTCTCCCTTGCTTTTTCCATACCAACTGAATAAAAGTTGATTGTTTTGCCGACTTTTTTCAGTAATATATTGCCGTTTTCATCTGATACGGCAGCGGTAGTTTTAGTACCGCCGCCGTCAATGCCGAGAAAATATTTCACCAAAATATCTCCGTTCGTTTTAAATTAGTTAAACTCTTTTACAAGATCGTTAAGTGCTGTGATTGTTGAAGATGCTGCTGTACCGCCTGTTGCAAGAAGCTCTTCATAATGTCTGTGATAAGGTCCGAAAACGTCTTCTGCGCCGTCCATATCCCAGAGTGAATCAGCGATAAAGTGTGCATAGTCGTTATCAGGAACAATGTAACCGATAGCATCGTTACAGAGACCCATTACAAGCACTGTTTTGCCTTCGGGAATAAGGCTTGAAGTTACAGGCAACGTCCACTCTGTGCCGAGGTATGAATCTTCAGCAGAAACAACGTTACCGTAAACAAGCTGAGGAATAAGTTCGCCCGGTGCTGTAAGAAGAACGATATCTTTACCGATTTCGATATAACCTGCTTCTGTAATAATTGAATAACCTGTTGAGCTTGCCTTATCTTTAACAGTTGTTGTGCCGATAAAGCCTTCTGTTGCACCATACTGTAAGAGACCTCTGTCAAGTTTTACTGCATACTCAGTCATTTTTACATTAAGAATAGGTTCAACTTCTACTGCTTTGTCCTGTGCTTCAAGGATAAGTCTTGCGTATTCATAACCGAGAATCATGGGAGTTTCATAGCCCACAGCTTCAGGTTTTGCTGCAACTTCTGCTGCAACTTCATCAAGCACTGACTGTGTCTGAACGCCACCCTTATTTACAGAAATGGGAGACTGGGCACCCTGAACGAACATAAAGTTCATACCTGCTTCATTAACTTTTACTTCCATATAATTCGGGAAGTCTGATGAAACAAGAGTTGTATCTCTTTCAATTGTTGTGGGATGTGCACCGATGTTTGCAAAGATAGTAGCTTTTGATGCAGCGTTATCGGGAACAAATTTGAAGCAAGCCCATGTGTGCTGATAACCTTCAGTGTCATATCTCTTGTTATGAAGATATGAGTATTCGTCATCAAGGTATGTGCCTTTACCTTCATCTTTACCGATACCTACAGATTCAAAATAGTAAAGCTTACCTGTTTCCATATTTTCATATGCTTCAACAATTGCATCAGATGCTTTGTCAATCATAACATCAAGGAATTCAAGGTCAATTGATCTCTGTGCATCAATGAAAGGAAGCCATGTAAGGAAGCTGCGGAAAATTTTAAGTATAAGGTCAATGCCGATACCCTGTGTATCACATACTGTATGGCAGTGTGTAGCGTTGATATTGATAGCGTTGATATCACTCTTTATACCTTTTGCTGCAAGCTTTGCTTCAACTGCAGCTCTGATTGCACGTACATCAGTATTACCTACACCGATACCGTCAATTGCAGCAAAGACAGTTGTGCCTCTGCCTGAACCGTCATTAAGAGCAATTGCATTTGCTCTCTGGTCATCGCCGTCAAGAACACCGCTTACCTTCTGTGTGAAGTATCCGCCTGTGTAATATTCTTTTTCACCTGCTCTGAGGTTTTCGGGAACAAGGCTTTCTTTGCCGAAACCAAGTGACCATTTTGCACCTTCTGCAGCTTCGTCAATGAAATTTGCTGTGCCTTCATAGAAGTTTTCGCTTTCACCTGCAAAGTATTCATCAATTGTGGGCCAATCGGGTGTGGGAGTAAGAATGCCTAAAAAACCAATAGCACCGTCGACAATACCACCAACAATATTTGTCACCGTTCTGATTGCACCGTTATGCTCGTCAGCTACACCGAAGGTAGCAGATGCGTTCACAGAGAAAAGCATTGTGAGCGCAAGGATAATTGCTATTACAGACCTTAATTTCTTTTTCATTTTTTACAACTCCTTTTTTTAAAATAAAAGTCTATACTATATTTACCATAAAAACTACAATTTGTAAATAAAAATTGTTAAAAATTATTAAAAAATTCAAAAAATTTTTTTGCGTTGTATTCGTGTTATCTTAATTTTAAACAAACTGCCACTATGCGTTCAAAAAGTATTGACTTGAAAATAATTTAGTGATATAATTATGTAAACAATTCAGTGGAGGTAGCTATCATGGAACACATCAAAACTCTTGAAACTCGTAATCTCTGCGACAGTGCAAAGAACGGTGGTTGCGGTGAATGCCAGACATCATGTCAGTCAGCTTGCAAAACAAGTTGCGGTATCGCTAACCAGCAGTGCGAAAACACTAAAGAGAGCAAATAATTAAACACGCGAAAACGCCGCCTTGAGGCGGTGTTTTTTCATATAAAGGAGAAAATTATGATTCATCAGTTCAAAATGGCAGGATACAACATTGTTCTTGATATATGTTCAGGTTCAGTTCATGTTGTTGATGAAATCGCCTACGACATAATTTCAATGTTTGAAGAAAAGCAGAAAGAAGATATCCTCACCTCTCTCAGAGAGAAATATTCTGACCTTTCTGCAAACGACCTTGAAGAGTGCTATTCACAGGTTGAAAGCCTTAAAAATAACAATAAGCTTTTCACACCTGATACCTTTGAAGAAAAAGCCGGTGACCTGAAAGCAAAAACCTCAGGTGTTATAAAGGCTCTCTGTATTCATATCGCACACACGTGTAACTTAAACTGCGAATACTGCTTTGCAAGTCAGGGTAAATATCAGGGCGAGCGTGCACTTATGAGCTTTGAAACCGGTAAGCAGGCGCTTGATTTCCTTGTTGCAAATTCAGGCTCAAGGAGAAACCTTGAAGTTGACTTTTTCGGCGGAGAACCTCTGATGAACTTCGACGTTGTAAAACAGATGGTTGAATACGCAAGGAGCATTGAAAAAGAACATAATAAAAATTTCCGTTTCACTCTCACTACAAACGGTGTGCTTATTGACGATGATGTGATTGAATTTGCGAATAAAGAAATGAGCAACGTTGTTCTGAGCCTTGACGGAAGAAAAGAAATACATGACCGCTACCGTGTTGACTACAACGGCAAAGGAAGCTGGGAAAAAATCGTACCCAAATTTCAGAAACTCGTTGAAGCACGCGGCGGAAAAGATTACTATATGCGCGGTACTTTCACACACGCAAACCCCGATTTTCTCAATGATATCAAACAGATGCTTGACCTCGGTTTTACAGAGCTGAGTATGGAACCCGTTGTCTGTGCTGACGGAGACCCTGCAGGTCTTACAGACGACGATATCGTTATTGTAAAAGAACAGTACGAAAAGCTTGCCGAGCTTATGCTTGAAAGAGACAAAGAAGGCAGACCTTTTACTTTCTATCACTATATGATTGACCTTACAGGCGGCCCCTGCATTTACAAGCGTATTTCAGGCTGCGGTTCAGGCACAGAATATATGGCAGTTACACCCTGGGGCGATTTATACCCCTGCCATCAATTTGTTGGTGATGAAAAATTCAGACTGGGTGATATCTGGAACGGTGTTGACAACAAAACTATTCAGGAAGAATTTCTTTCATGTAATGTTTATGCAAGATCTGATTGTCACGATTGTTGGGCAAAGCTTTATTGTTCAGGCGGTTGTGCAGCAAACGCTTACCACGCTACAGGCTCAATTAAAGGTATTTACAAATCCGGCTGTGAACTTTTCAGAAAAAGAATGGAATGTGCTATTGCTGTGCAGGTACACAGAGCTTTTTCAGGAGAAAATTAATGAATACTCCCATTTGTGATTTTGTCAAACAATATTCTCAAAAAAATACACTTCGTCTGCATATGCCAGGCCATAAAGGGCAGAGCTTTCTCGGATACGAAAGTGCGGATATAACTGAAATTTCAGGTGCTGACAGTTTATATGAGGCTGACGGCATTATCCGTGAAAGCGAAGAAAATGCAAGCGTAATTTTCGGATGCAAAACCCTCTATTCAACAGAGGGTTCTTCCCTTTTAATCAGGTCTATGCTTTATCTTGTGTGCCTTTATGCCAAAGAAAAAGGCACGGAACCGCTTATTTTTGCAGCAAGGAATGTGCATAAAAGCTTCCTTTCCGCTGCAGTGTTACTTGACTTCGGCATAGAATGGCTTTACCCTGATGAGCAGGAATCATACTTGTCCTGCAACATCACCGCAGATAAACTGGATAAAGTTTTAAAAGAAGCAGAAACGCTTCCCACAGCAGTTTATATCACATCCCCTGATTACCTGGGAAATATTGCCGATATCAGGGCACTTTCTGAAATCTGCAAAAAGTATGGTGTTCTGCTTTTGGTTGACAACGCACACGGTGCATATCTCAGGTTCCTTCCCGAATCACAACACCCTGTTGACTTTGGTGCTGATATGTGTTGCGATTCTGCACACAAAACTTTGCCTGTGCTTACGGGCGGCGCATATCTGCATATTGCAAACAACGCACCTGAATGTTTTTATAATAATGCGAAAAATGCATTGTCTTTATTCGGCTCTACAAGCCCGTCATATCTTATACTTCAATCGCTTGACAATGCAAACATATATCTGCACAATAAATTCCGCAGTGAGCTTGAGCAATTCCTTGTACAGGTAGCAGAACTGAAAAAAATCATTAAAAACAGCGGTTATGTATCAGTCGAGAAAGAACCTTTAAAAATCACACTCAACACAAAAAAATATGGCTACACAGGAAAAGATTTTGCGTTTATTTTATCCGAAAATAACATTGAATGCGAATTTGCGGACGAAGATTTTGTTGTGCTTATGCTTACTCCCTGTCTTGGTGTAAAATCACTTGATACAATCAGAGATATTTTGTTATCAGTACCGCAAAAAGCAGAAATAACGACAAAACCTCCGAAAATAATCCGACCGCAAAAAGTAATGTCTGTGCGTTGTGCTGCCTTATCCCCACGTGAAACTTTACCTCTGTCAGAATGCATCGGCAGAACACTTGCAATATCCGAAACAGGTTGCCCTCCTGCCGTGCCGATTGTTGCTGGCGGAGAGCTGATTGACGAAAAATCCGTTGAGGTTTTTCAGTACTACTCAATAAACAAATGCACCGTTACAAAATAATACAAAAATCTGTTTTATTTTACAAAAAATCAATTGACTATTGAAAGAAAGCAATGTATAATTTATGGGTAGAAATTTTAAGTAATTTTTTGTTATATGAATTAACTTAATTTTCTCTTGTCAAAATTGTTTCAGGAGGAAAAATATAATGGTAAAATGTCCGAAATGTAATCAGATACTTGAAGATAATGTAAAATTCTGCCCGTATTGCGGTTTCACACCGTCAGCCGGGGCGAATAAAGCTCAGCAACGCCCTGCACCCAAAAGTGCACCTGCAAAAAAAGACGTACCGAAAAAAGTTAAGCGTTCGGGCGGTCTTAAAGATAAATTGTCAAAATTATTTTCTAAAAAAGTTATAATTGCAGTTGTTGCCGCTATTCTTGTAGTTGTTATTGTGGTGCTTCTCTGTGCCACTGCAGGATCCGGCAAAAAAGATTATACACTTTTCATCAAAAATAAGGAACTTTATTTTTCAGAAGTAAAAGACGATGATTCACTGAAAATCAGTAATTCACTCGTTAATAATTCAAAATATAAACCTGCAGAGGTTGACACTTTCAGCCAGTATCTCTCAAGATATTGTCACGTATCTGACAACTCAAAAAAGATTTTTTACATTGACAGCGTTAACTCAACAAAAGGTACATCAACTCTTTATTGGAGAAAGCTTACAAACCTGAAAAAAGAACCTGTTGAACTCGCGAAAAATGTTGTGTCATATGAAATCAGCGAAAACTATAAATTAATCACGTATCTCACTCTTGACGGTGAGCTTTGCCAACATAACCTTAAAGAAAGCCAGAAAATCGCCGAAAGTGTTTCTTTATATGCAGTAAGTGAAGACGGCAAGATGATTTTTTATGTAACCGACAGCGGTGACCTTTACCTCAAAAAAGCAAAAGAAACCGGTGTGAAATTAGATACAGATGTTACTGACATAAATGCTATGGAAGATTTCTCCTCATTGTACTATGTAAGCAACGGCATTCTTTACAAAAAAGACCTTGAAGGCGAAAAAGCAAAAATTTCAGCCGGTGTTGAAAATATCGTAGCAATATACGAAACAGGCGAAGTTTATTATATTAAAACTGCTTCATCTGAACAGAGTCTTATGGACTATATCATAGATGATATGAAAGAAATCGACGAAAAAACAGAAGCACCTGTTCAGCCTAAACAGCCATATTCATGGAACTATGCTTCAAATGCAGAATTTGAAAAAGCAAAGGTTCAGTATGAAACTGATAAAAACAATTACGAACAGGCAAATGCAGCATATACTGCAAAGCTTGAACGCGACAAAATCCGTCAGGATGCTGCAGCAGGTCCCGAAGAAATCGTCACATATTCCCTGTTTATTCACGACGGTCTTAAAGAAACTGTCCTCGCAGATTCAGTATACCGTAACGATTATGAGGTTTCATATCATACCCCTGTTATTGCTTATAAAACTTTTGATTCAAAATCAATTTCAAAAGTTAAAATTTCAAAAATCAATTCTTCATATGAAGTTCAGGAAGCAGTTGAAAAGGCTTTTGTGAATTCAGTCAAACAGTATATTGCAGTAGGCAACAAAGCGACATTAATAGAAAACACTGATGCCTGCCGCTTCAGATTCAGCGAAGACGGAAAATCCGCATATTTCCTTGAAAGAAACTTTGCAACAGAAGACCAGTATAATCTTTATAAAGTTTCTCTTACAAAAGAAAAAGCCAAAAATCCTAAGCTTTATGATTCAGAGGTTTCCAATGAGGGTTTTGAACTTTTGCAGAACAAGAAAATCAAATACTTCAAGAATGTAAAGGACGGTTCAGGTTCACTTTATATCAACAAAGATGAATTCGACACCGCTGTTTACACAAAAAACACTTATTTCCACGACGACACCAAAACTCTTTACTATTTTGCAAAGTGGAACAGTAAAACTCAGACAGGTACACTTAAAACACTCAAGGGTTCAACTGTTGAGTCTGTTGCTGACAAGGTTCATATTTATCAGGTCACTCCGGATTCCACTGTATATTTCCTCACAAATTACAGCAATTCTTCCTATTCAGGTGATCTTTATTCCGTCAACGGCAAAAAAGCAACACTGATCGACAAAGGTGTTTCAGGTATCATACCGATATACAACAAAGATATTTATAAAACAAAATAAATGACAGAACCGGGAGTATTCAGTATACTCCCGGTTTTCTGTTTATATAAGCACCGGCTGAAGCTGAATTCCTTCAAGTGCTTTCAAAGTTGCATCATAAATTTTTGTGAAATCTGCAACAACGGAATTAGGTTTGTTTACACAGTCATCCTGCTTCATCGGTATGAAGAATATATTTTTACAATTCATAAGATTACCGATATTTTTTGCTGCAGCACCCAATGCATCATTTGTGGAAACACCTATCAGAATCGGCCGCTGATTACGAAGATGTGCTTTTGCAGCCAATGTTACGGATGTGTCGGCAATTCCGTTTGACAGTTTTGCAAGAGTATTGCCTGTGCACGGTGCAATAATCAGAATATCAAGCATTTTTTTCGGTCCGACAGGCTCAGCATCTTTTATATCATATATAATTTTTCTGGAACATATTTCCTCTATTTGTTTACGGAAAGTTTCGCTCTTTCCGAAGCGCGTATCAGTGGAATATGCAATTTCACTCATTATCGGATATATATCAATCCCTTTATCTGCAAGCTTCTGCATTTCGGGAATTACTTTAGAAAATGTACAAAATGAACCGCACATAGCAAATCCTGCTTTGAAATCATTCATTTCCCCTTTCCTCCTTTATCATATTTATAACAGTTTGCGCGATGAACTTCCCGGCAGAGCAGGCAACATATTTTCCCGGTAATGAAGACGCAATAATTAATTTTTTCTGCTGTTTACCTGCCTCAGCAATATCGATTCCGTATGGCTTTGATGCAACCTCAAAAAAAATACAGTTATCGCTGAATTTTGCAAGCAGATTAGACCCGATAATCTTTTCAGGCACAGTATTTATTACCATATTGAAGCTGCGTGCAATATTTTTGATTTCTTTAAAATCAACTGCCCTGATATTTTCTGACTGTGCCTTTGCTCTTGCTTTTAATTTTCTTGCAGCCACGGTAACATCAACATTGTTATCTGACAGAATCCGTGCTATTGCTTCACCTGTTCTGCCATAGCCTGTTACAAGTATTTTCATATCAGACAGCATCACGTCAGTATTTATAAGCACCAATTCCAATACTGCCTGCGCAGTTGCAGCGGCATTGAGAATTATTAATTCTTCACGCTCATAAAAATCATAAAATTTCAGTTCTGCATCTTCAATCGTCATTCTGAACAAATCATCAGCCATTGCTGAAAAAACAAAACCATTCTTCTTGACAAGCGGAATTATGGTATCAAGTCTTACTTCATACTCACAGTTGATTCTTGAATTTTTTACTGTAGGCAGAGCAAAAATCACTCCGTCAAAATTCCTTTCATTATCACTTGAAGGCAGATTTGGATTGAACACAGTACAATCATAACCATTTTCTTCAAGATATTTTGTCATAAAATATTGTCTGTTATCTGCCTGGATTATTAATAGCTTCATTCAATTCACCACTCTACTGTTATAATATGTCTCAGATGACATACAGGTGACGGTAGGTTTTTCATTTTTTGGTATATTTTTTGCATAAAAGTGTTTATTTTTTACTTTAAATGTAATATAATAAATAAAATATAGTAAATTACCCTGAAAGGTGTGTTTTTATGCCGGACATTGAAGTACTCTTAAAAAAAGTTAAAAGAATTCATTTTATAGGAATAGGCGGTTCAGGAATGTGTCCCCTTGCTGAAATTCTCAATAAGCAGGGATATATTCTTTCAGGCTCCGACAATAACGAAAGCGATATTCTCGACCGTATAAGAAAATTAGGAATCAACGTTATGATGGGTCAGAAAGCTGAGAATATAGAAGGCTCTGAAATGATTGTTTATTCTGCTGCTATTATGGAAGATAACCCTGAATTAATCGCTGCAAAAAATTCTGATATTCCGACCTTCAAGCGTTCAGAGCTTTTAGGTGCAATCACTCATATGTACGATAACTGTATGTGTGTATGCGGAACTCACGGTAAAACAACAGTTACATCAATGCTTACACAGATTCTTGTGGCATCAAAAAAAGACCCCTCTGCTGTTATCGGCGGTAAATTACCCCTTACCAACAGTTATGGTCTTGCAGGTAACAGTGAACATATGGTTTGCGAGGCTTGTGAATTTAAAGATACTTTCCTTGATCTCTACCCCGATACTGCAGTAATTCTTAATGTTGACGAAGACCACCTTGATTATTTCGGTTCACTTGAAAACATTATTAAATCTTTCAACAAGTTTTCTCTCAAAGCTACAAAAGCAATTATTTATAACGGCGACGACGAAAACACGTTAAAGGCAATTGAAAACATTGAAGGCAAAGAAATGATTTCTTTCGGTTTCAAAGACACCAACGATTATTATGCAGATAGTGTGACTGCAGAAGGCTCTGCATTTTATGGCTTTGATGTTTGCGAAAAAGGCAACAAAATCGGCCACGTTAAGCTTTCAATCCCCGGCAAGCACAATGTTATCAACGCACTTTCCGCAATAGTAACAGCAATACACAGCGGTGTTACTATTGACGAATGTATTTTCGGCATTGAAGCATTCCGCGGTGCAGGCAGACGTTTTGAAATTCTCGGAAAATATGCGGGCATAACAATAGCTGATGACTATGCTCACCACCCCACAGAATTGGAAGTTACACTTGATTCCGCTGTGAAAATGGGGTACAAAAAAGTCTGGGCAGTTTTCCAACCTTTCACATATTCAAGAACAAAAAATCATTTCGACGATTTTGTAAAAGTTCTTACAATTCCCGACAGATGCGTACTCAGCGAAATTATGGGTTCACGCGAAATCAATACTTACGGAATTTATTCATCTCAGCTTGCTGAAAAAATTCCCGACAGCGTATGGTTCAACACCTTTGAAGAAATCGCAGATTATGTTGCTGCAAATGCTGAAAGCGGCGACCTTGTTATCACACTCGGTTGCGGTGATATTTACAAAGCTGCAAAAATGATTATAAATATCCTCAAAACAAAACTTGACTAAAGGAGGCATAGTTATGGCATCACCTTTAAGATTTTCAAAAGACGGTAAATTCAGGATTATGATTTGCGGTGACCCGCACGTTAAATCAAATCTTAAAACTCCCCTTGATATAAGAAAGGATTTTGACACACAGGCTTTGCTTAAAGCAGCTCTTGATGAAACAAAACCTGACCTTGTTGTTCTTATGGGCGATATCATAAGTGCAAAAACTCCTGAAGAATACCGTAAATGCTTCATCCACTATACAAGACCTATCAGAGAAAGAAACATTCCTCTCGCTTACGTCAACGGTAACCATGACCACGACCGACAGTCAAATGTTTCAATGGATGAGATGCTTTCAATTTTTCAGGAATATGAAAATTGCGTTGCATACAATGCCACTCCTGAAATTGAAAACAGCATAAACTACTATGTAAATATTTTATCTTCTGATAGTGATACTCCGAAACAGAATCTCTGGTTTATAGATTCAAACAACCTTTATCCTGACAGTTCAATTTCCAAATATGACTGCGTGCACGATGACCAGATTGAATGGTACGAAAAAACTGCTGCCGAATTAAAAAAAGCAAACGGCGATAAGCCCCTTAAATCAATGCTTTTCCAGCACATTCCCGTACCTGAAGTTTACAACTTCTTAAGAGTTGCAAAGCCCTGGGAAATACCTGTTGCAGTTAAAGGTCACGGTATCCGTAGTGATAAATACTATGTACTCAAAGAAGGCATTAAAGGTTATATGGGCGAAGGTCCCTGTTCACCCTGCATTAATAACGGACAGTTTGCAAGCTGGAAAAAGACAGGCGACATTGTAGGTGCTTTCTTCGGCCATGACCATATGAACGACTTTGAAGGATACCATGACGGTATTTATATGGCACAGAATAAGCTTTCAGGTCTTTTCGCTTACACAGACGGTTGCCGCAGCGGCGTAAGACTTTTAACTCTCAACGAAAACGAACCCCATATTTTCAATTCAGAGATGATTCGTTTCAAAGAATTAGGTCTTTCCCCCACTTCGCTTGGTCCCATTACATCGTGGATGTCAGACAGAGTAAGTGTAAACCTTACAATTGCAAGAAACGTTGCTCTTGTTGCAGGCGGTGCAATTGCAGCAGGTGTTATCACTAAAAAAATTATTGATAAAAAAAGAAAGGACAAGTGATTTTGAATGAAAAAGCGTACACTCAGATTCAATGAGAACGGCAAATTCAAAATTCTTGTAATTACCGATTTGCACGAAAAACAGGCAAACGGTAATAAAGAAACTGAAAAGAAAACACACGACGCTTTACTTCTTGTTGAAACCTCAATAAAAGCACTCTCACCTGACCTTGTTGTGTACGACGGTGACAATGCGTTCGGCATAGAAGAAGATGTAAGAAAAACCATTGACGACATTACACGTGTGGTACGTGAAAGAAACATTCCTTTCGCTGTTGTTATGGGCAACCACGAGCACGACGACAGTTCATATGATATCGGAAAAGTTTTCGATATGTACGCACAATATGACAATTGCCTTATACGAAACGACGACAAAACAGTAAGCGGTTACGGCAATTATTACATAGCATTAAAAGGCAGATCAAACAAAACAAAAGCCTTACTTTTCTTCATTGATTCAGGCGCATCAAGAAGTGAAAATCAGGACATTTCAGCATATGACTGGGTTAAAGATGACCAGATTGAATGGTTTGAAACGGTTACAGACTCTTTCCGCGAGAAAAACGGCGGAGAATATGTTCCTGCCCTTGTTTTTCAGCATATGCCTGTTACTGAAATTTATAACCTTCTCAAGGAAGTAAGCTTTACCGAAGGTATGGACGCAATAAAAGGCCATTCAATGTTCAGCAGTAAATACTATGTGCTTAAAGACGGTGTAAAAGGATCACTTCTCGAACCGCCTTGTCCTCCTGATTTCAATAACGGACAGTTTTCAAGCTGGAAAACTCACGGAGTTAAAGGTGCATTCTTCGGGCACGACCATACTAATGACTTTGAGGGTGAACTTGACGGCATTCTTCTTGCACAGTGTAAAGGCACAGGCTTCAACGGTTACAGCGACGGCATTAAAACAGGCGTAAAGCTTATAACTGTTGAAGAAGACAATTTACCTGAATTCAAAACACGCGATTATTATTTTACTGATTTCGGACTTAAAAGCAAAAGCATTATTATGCCGGACAAAATAATGACATATGACCAGAAGAAAACAGCAAAGAAAATAGGTGCGGGTGTTGCTGCTGCTACTGCAGCTGTTGCTACTGTCGGCTCAATTATAAGAAAAATCATAAAAGACAAATAATGAACGGAGGTTCAAAAATGATATACTCAATGAACAAAAAGAATTACAAAGATTTTTCAGTTGTTGAACTGGGAAAGCTTCCTGCAAGAGCATATTTTATCCCCTTTAAAACAAAGGATAAACTTCTTTCAACTGATTTCATCACTGAAAGATATTCAAGCGATGCAGTTACTGTTTTAAGCGGTGAATGGGATTTCAGATACTATGCCGACTGTGCAACTCTTGAAGAAACTTTTGACACAGACAAAGCAGAGTTTGATAAAGTCACAGTTCCCTCAACATGGCAGAGAACAGGCTATGAACCGCCTTGTTATCTTAACACGCGTTTCCCCTTCAACAATGTTGATAATTCAGTTTATCCCTCTGTTCCTGATTCATCATGCGGTGTTTATCGCAAGAAATTCTGCATTGAGAATGCAGACAAAAAATATATTTTAACATTCCTCGGTGTTATTTCAAGCCTTGATTTATACATTAACGGTAAATTCGTAGGCTACAGCGAAGGTGCACACAACTCAGCTGAATTTGATATTACTCCTTACATTGAAAAAGGAGAAAACGAACTCGTTGCAGTAGTTTACAAATGGTCAAACGCTACATATGTGGAATGCCAGGATATGTTCCGCGAAAACGGTATTTTCAGAGATGTTCTTCTTACAGAAAATGAAGAGAATTATATCTTTGACATCTGCTATACTCCGAAAAAAATCGGCAAAAACGAGTATTCACTTACTGTTATGACACAGATTGAAAACGCTGATGACAACGACCTTAAGCTTGAAATTTTTGATGGCGATGAATTAAAAGCAACCGCTTCACTTAAAACAAGCGACAAAGACATTATCGGTGAGAACAGAAACACATATTATGCATTCTTCCCCTCACTTGACGTAACAGAATGGAATGCTGAAAAGCCGAAGCTTTACACTGCAATTGCAACGCTTTCAAAAAATGGCAAAGACTTGCAGTGTATAAGAACACTTATCGGCTTCAGAACAATCGAAATCGAAAAAGATATTTATAAATTCAATTCACAGCCCATCAAGATGAAAGGTGTTAACCACCACGATTCAACTCCTGATAAAGGCTACGCAATGAACTATGACGATATCATCAAAGATATCAGACTTATGAAGAGCCTTAATGTAAACACTGTGAGAACATCTCACTATCCCCCTGACCCCTTCTTCATAATTGCTTGTTCAGTTTACGGTCTTTATGTATGCGACGAGGCTGACATCGAGGCTCACGGCTCACACGATTTTCTCGGTAATATAAACTATATTGCTGACGACCCTCAGTGGCTTCCAAGATTCTGCGACAGAGTCAAGAGATTAGTAATGCGTGACAGAAACAACCCCTGTATCGCAATGTGGTCTTTGGGTAACGAAGCAGGTAACGGTATCTGCCACGACGCGGCTTACGGTGTTGCAAAGGCTATAAGCCCCGAAATCCCAGTTCATTATGAAAGTTGTAACACAACTGACAGAAAAGCATACGATATTGCTTCAAATATGTACGAAGGTATTCAGTCTTTCTACGGTGAAGACCTTACTTCCAAATATGTAAAGAAACATATTATCAACGAAGACAAACCTTATTTCCTTTGCGAATATGCTCACGCAATGGGTGTTGGCCCCGGCTCACTTGAAGAATATTGGGATGCATTCTATTCAAACGACAGATATATGGGCGGTTGTATCTGGGAATGGTGCGACCACGCAGCATCAACATACAACAAAAACCTTAAATACACTTACGGCGGCGACCACGGTGAAAGAATCCACGATTCAAACTTCTGTGTTGACGGACTTATTTATCCCGACAGAACACCTCACACAGGCGCTTGGGAAATGAAAGAAGCATACAGACCTATCCGCGTACGCCACTACGAAGCAAACGAATTCTTCTTTAAAAATACAAACTACTTCACAAACGCAAATGAATATACTTTCAAATGGGAAATTCTTGAAAACGGTAAAGTTGTTGAAAGCGAAGATTTAATTGTTGATATTGCTCCCAACGCTGAAAAGAGAGTTATTCTTCCTATTAAAACAAAATTCATTAAAACTGAAGAATACCACATCAACTTTATCTGCACTAAAGACGGCGAACAGATTTCAAAACAGCAGTGTGCTCTTTACGAAACATATAAAGAAATAAAACTTGTTCCCTGCTCAAAGAAAGAAATTGAAATTGCGGATAACGGCAATACTGTTGAAATTTCAACTGAAAACAGCAAAGTTGTTTTTGATAAATCAAACGGCGAAATGACAAATCTTATTGCAAACGGTAAGGAATTTATCAACCAGTCACCTGCACGCGGTGTAAAAGGCTTCCTTCCCAACGTAAAACGTGCATACCACGATAACGAAAAATGGAGAAAAGAAGATTACTGGACAAAAGGTGAACTTTCAAAATCTGATGCAAAATTTGTTTCATTTGATATTGCAAATAAAGGCAACAAAGCAGTTGTTGCAGTCAACTACGAAATTTCAAGTGAAGAAACAAAACTCTTTACTTCAACACTCGTTTACACAGTATTCTCATCAGGTAAAATCAATGTTTCTGCAACACTTAATAAAGTCAATGCAGAAATCGACCCTGAACTCCCCCGTTTCGGCTTAAGCTTTGAAATGCCCAAAGCTATGGAAAATATCAGATACTTCGGTCTCGGTGAAAAAGAAAACCTTGCTGACTTCAAAGCACAGGCAACTCTCGGGATTTACGAAGCAAAGGTCGAAGATACTCACGAGCCTTATATCTTCCCGCAGGAAAACGGTTGTCACACTGAAGTAAGATTCCTTGAAGTTAAGGATAACGACAATGCAGGTCTTATTTTTGCAAACTGCCAGGGCAATTTCAGCTTCAATATCCACGACTACACTGTTCAGGCTCTTGAAGATGCAACTCATCAGGAAGAAATTGTAAGAAGCGAAACTGCTCACCTTAACCTTGACGGATTCCTTTCAGGCACAGGTTCAGGCTCCTGCGGACCTTACACTCTCCCCAAATACCGCGTTGTATGCGATGATGAACTTTCATTCAGTTTTGATATTGCACCCAAAATGTAAAATTTAACCTTTCAGACCCTCGTAGTTTTACGGGGGTCTGATTTTTTTCAGTTTATAACACTGCCTAAATTTATATGTGTCATTTCCTGCAAAACCACCATTACAGTAAATTCGAGCATTATACAAACAACTATTCTGATTAACTTCTTCAAAAAAATCACCTCAGAATATATATATTATTTTCTGAAAAAGTATTGACAAAATATTCAGGTGATGTATAATGTAACTGTGATAGCAATACTATCACAGTTATCACAGTAAAGATTGGAGGGAGAAAATTGATAAGTATCGATTACAAAAGCCGTTTACCTGTTTATGAGCAGATTAAAAACCAGATAATGACACTAATTCAGCTTGGCATACTTAAAACAGACGATCAGTTGCCGTCAATACGTGCACTTTCTTCTGAAACAAAAGTTAATGTTAACACTGTAAAACGCGCGATACAGGAGTTAGAAGAGATGGGTGTTATATATTCTGTGCCGGGAAAAGGCAGTTTTGTAAGTGAAAATGCTTTCAGTAACGCCCGAATCAAAGAAAAAGCACTTGAAGAAATAAAACACGCTATTATTTCTGCTATTCCGAAAGGAATAACAAAAGAAGATGTGCTTGAAATGACAGATAAAATTTTCAAGGAGGAACAAAACGTATGATTGAAATAAATAACGTTACCAAAAAGTTTGATGACTTTACAGCACTGGAAAATATGTCTTTCAGAGTTGAAAACGGCTCAATATACGGCCTTGTGGGATATAACGGTGCAGGTAAAACCACTTTACTTAAAACTATTGCCGACGTATACAGAGCAACTGCAGGTACAATTACCCTTGACGGAAAGGTTATTGCGGATAATGCAGAAATTAAAGAAAAAATCTTCTATGTACCTGATGACATATATTTTGTTGCAAACTCAACAATGGATAAAATGGCAAAATTCTATGCAGGCTTTTATCCGAAATTCAACTTTGAAACATACGATAAGCTTGTAAAGCTTTTCGGTCTTGACCCGCATAAAAGACTTAACGGTTTTTCAAAGGGTATGCAGAGACAGGCAGAAATGGTACTTGCAATGTCCACAAGACCTGAAGTGCTTCTGCTTGACGAATCTTTTGACGGACTTGACCCTGCCAAAAGAGCTCTGACACGTGAGCTTATTATTGAATATGCAAACGAAACGGGAGCTTGTGTTATCATTTCATCCCACAATCTCCACGAGCTTGAAAATATGTGCGACCACGTGGGACTAATTAACGGCAAAAAGCTTGTAATCAACACATCTGTTGACGATATGAGTGCAAGCGTATGCAAATTCAGAGTTATCTTCAACGACAAGCGTGATAAAGAAGATTTCCCGAACTTTGATATAAAAGATTTCAGCCGTGACGGTAAAATCATCACAATGGTTATTGCAGGAGATTACGAAGAAGTTGAACAGAAGCTGGCAGATATGGCTCCCCTGCTTCTCGAAAAATATCCTCTTACTCTTGAGGAAATATTCTTAAATGAAATGGAGGACAAGAACTATGACATTACAAAAATTTTCTGATAAGAATTTTATTTCAATGTTCAAAAATAAGTTAAAGTCAGCCGTACCTTTCCCTGTAATAGGGCTTGCATTAATGATATTGTTTGTAGTATTGATACCTTTCTGGGAAATAATTGAAATTAACCGCGGCTACGGTAATTTTGACCTGATTCAGCTTGAAAACATAAAATATATTTTATTCGGCGAAATAACATCTATAGATTACGTTTTTTCTGACACAGCCGTATTTATGTATTTCACTTTAGTTATTGCATCAATACTCTGTGCAATAATGGTATTCCGGGATTTATCAAATAAAAAGACTGCAAACGTGTATTACTCACTTGGTTTTTCGAGAAATAAACTTTTTGCATCAACTTATCTTTCAGGTGCAGTCTGTGTTCTTTCAATGACAATTATCCCATTTGTTCTTAACTTTATAATCAATGCCTTTGTTTTCGGCATTTCAAAAGAACTGTTTACAGCAATAATTTTCAGCGTTTCGGCGCTCTGCAATGTATCTTTACTTGCTTATACTGTTGCTGCAATCGCAATGATACTGTCAGGTATGCTCGTTGAAGGAATTTTCTTCTCTTTCTTACTCAATTCAGTTTCAGCAGTATTTGCCTGTGCTACAAGTATGTTCAGCGACGGGTTGCTTGTTGGCGGCGGATTTATTGACGCAGATTACTACTATTACTCCACTTTCGGTGAGAGCTTTACATCAGCGTTTCTCGGCCAGACTTCTTTCCTTAATTCACTTGCACACAGTGCCGTTGAAATGGGCAAATACGCATCCTGCCTTTACACATCATTCGGCGGTTTAGGCGGAGAATATCTCACTCTTGACAACTGGACAACACCTAATTTCATTCCCATTCTTGTATGGACAGTTATTCTTGCAGGTCTTGTTTTCCTTGCAGTTTATGCATTCAACAGGAAAAAGCCCGAAAATATCGGCTTCTTCGCATCAAACAAAAATCTTTACCGTATTTTCTTCGGCACATTGGTTGTGGTTATATCTGCTATCGGTTGCGAAGGAGGCAGAAGCAACAACAAAGGTCTTGTATGGCTCTTCATCCTTATCGGTCTTGCAGTAGCAATTATTATTGTTACAATCCTTGCATTGATTTTCTCAAAATTATCAAGAATGAAATTCAGGCAGGAATTTAAAATGTGCGGTGTTTATTCATTGGTTGTTATTGCTTTTGCACTTGTTTTCTCATCAGGCTTCTTCGGATATGTAAACAGAATTCCCGAAGTCAATGAAGTCAAAAGCGTTTCAATCACTCAGTTTACCGATGATTTCTCTGATTCAATGGAATTATATATAGAAGACGGCAACTACGATTACACTAAACCCATTACAATGGGCCATTTCTGTGGTGAAGGAAATTATCGTTTCTTTGAAAAATCTGAAATTGCTGAAATACAATCGCTTCACAAAGACCTTATCAAGGCTGACTCTGCAAAAATTTCACCTGACTATAAAAACACAAAAGTCGGCTCAACAATGATAATCAAATATGAACTTGCAAACGGTAAAACTCTTTCAAGGCATTACCGCAGAATCACTCCGCAGATTATTGAAAAATATATCAGCTGCAAAGGTATCAGCCACGAAATCAAAACCGGTATGATTAATAGCTTTGCTGATGCGGTGGCTTCCGCAACGGCAAATATAACAAACCCTGATAACATTACAGGAAACTACAAATTCACAACTGTTTTCTCACGTGACCTTACAAGAGCAACAAATGTTGATTTAACAAGTGTACAACTCAATTCTCTCCTCGAAGCATACGAAAAAGATATCCTGAAACTTCCGATGAGAAAAATCCTTATGCCTACATCAGAATGTCTTGGAGTTATTGCAATAAGAGATGATTATAACGTTGTAGACGGTTACGATGACGTAACAGAAACTGAAATTATCAAAGGTGTTGCATCAGAGCTTGAATATTCAAGCTTGTATAAAAATATTAACGGCGAATGTGATTATATTACAATCACAGAAGATATGGTAAACTGCGTTAAATGGGCAAAGAAAGCAGATGTTTATAAATACTTTGCAATAGACCACAAGGTAGGAATCACAACTGTTGATGTTGCTTACAACAATTCATCGCTTATTAAAGTAAGCATCGCTTCTGAATCCAGTCCCAATCTTGTGTTCTCCGCAGATTCCTACAGAATCGGTGATTCTTATGAATATAACCCTTATGGTGATGTCGTTAATTCTTCCTCTGTTCCTCTTGCAGCATCTCACGTTGCAGGAAATCTCACAGCAGAAGAAATCCGTTATATCAGAGAACATTCTTATGCCGAATATCTTACAACACAAACAGGCTATTTCATCGAAATCACAACAGATGAAGAAAAGCCCCTTAATGCAACTCTGTTTATCCCCGAAAGCAAACTCACACCTGAACTGAAAGTTAAATTTTCATTAGCTGAAGAAATTAACGCAGACAAAAATATTCAGGAACATACAACATATATGGATGTTGCAGAATAAAAACTCTTTCCCCGATAGCAAAACCTGCTGTCGGGGAATTTTAATAAACACAAAATTCCTTAACTACATTGCATTTATCAGATAATTGTGTTACAATTATAAAAAATTTGTAAAAGGATGGTAGAAAATGAAAAATTTCTTCAAAGATTTCAAAGAGTTCATCACTAAAGGTAATATCATTGATATGGCAGTCGGCGTTGTAATCGGCGGTGCTTTCGGCAAAATCGTTACAGGTCTTGTTGAAAACATCATCAACCCCGTTATTGCAAAGCTTACAGGCGCAATCAATATGAACGAAATGATGACAGAAATTCAGCCCGCTACTGAAACAACAGAAGCTATCAACATTATGTGGGGCACATGGCTTCAGACAATCATTGATTTCCTCATCGTTGCTTTCTGCGTATTTGTTGTTCTCCGCGTTATTATGAAAGTTAAGAACAAGCTCGACGCTGCTAAAATTGCAGAAGAAGAAAAGAAAGCTGCTGAAGAAAAAGCAAAAGAAGAAGCTGAACTTGAAGCTATCAAAGCTCGTCAGACACAGCTTGAAGAAAGCACACTCAATCAGGAAAAGCTTCTTGCTGACATCAAAGATATTCTCAGCAAAAAATAATTTAAGGTTATGTTAAGCAGAATTTTATCTTTTTTCTTTATGCTTACTCTGCACATAACTTCATATTTCGGTTTACCGTTTGACAGTTATGAACAGAAGAAGCTTTTCAATGATGCTGATTTCATAAACGGATTTACCGTTATGTCACAGCAAACAGAAAACGGTGCAGGTGTGCCTTCAGGTGATTTTACTTATAACGAAAGCGAAGCAACTCCTGCGTGGATGATTGCACAATGGAACAGCGGAAACTGCCTTTGGGAGAACAGAATTGACAGTGATAAATACACTATCACCGATGGTCTTACCAAAACTGTTACATACAACCCTGAAGACAAATCTGTTTCAATGCGTCTTAATGCAAGCAATGTATATAACGGTGAATCCGCAACATATGAAAACTGGCCTCACCTGCTTCTTGAACAATCACCTATCTGCGATTATCAGTTATTGAGCGATGAGGATAAAGCTTTTTATAACTGCTCTGCAGACAGAATTGTATTGAACCTTGATATAAGACTTAAGGATTTTGTTGACACAACAAATAAAGAAGGCGTGAATGCAACGCAGTTTCTTGCTTACTTTTATCTTAAAGGAACCGAAAGTCACGATTTCATCTGGTTTGGTGTAAATCTTTTTGACGACAGAGGACCTGCAGACACAACGTGGGCGCTTGACAAAGGCAGCGGTCAGATGATTTATTGCCTTTCATCAAAAGACACTTACGGCTCTGACAGAAAGTCGCTTTTCAGAAACGGAAAGCCTTATGTTTCAGATGAATGGACTCATGTAGAGGTTGACCTTACTCCTCACATCGAAAAAGCAATGAAAGCAGCAAATAAATCTGACACTTTTTCAAGAGAAGTAAAAAAAGAAGATTTCTATATCGGCGGCACAAACATCGGTTTTGAAATTCACGGAAATTACGATTGTACTGTGGATATTAAAAACTTCAACCTGACATCATATAATAAGAAATAAAGTTAAGGGTGTATCAATACGATACACCCTGTTTTTGAAAGGAAGTAAAATGAAAAACAGATATACTTCTTTAGATATTTTAAGAGCACTGGCACTTATCAGTATGATTATTTTCCACACCGTATGGGATTTAGTTTATATTTTCAGAATTGATATGCCATGGTTTAAAAACGACATAGGCGAAATATGGCAGCAAAGCATTATGTGGACCTTTGTTTTAATTTCGGGTTACTGCTTCAGTTTAGGCAAAAAACGGCTTAAAAGGGCAATTACGGTAATAATTTGCTCTGTTATAATAAGTGTTGTAACTTTCGTGTTTATGCCTGAGAATCTGATACTTTTCGGAGTGCTTTGTTTTATGGGCACAGCAATGCTCATTGCTATTCCCCTTGACAAGATTTTCAGAAAAATCCCTGCCGTGTGTGGTTTTACGATTTCGGCTATTCTTTTTGCACTTACTAAAAATATTGTTGAGAGAGAAATTTCACTTTTTGGCTTTGAGTTATTTCAGGTGCCGTATTTTTTGTACAAGAATCATTTTACTGCTTTTCTCGGCTTTCCACCCTATGGATTTACAACAGCCGACTATGCACCGATAATACCCTGGATTTTTCTTTTCTTTTGCGGATATTTCTTATTCAGGCTTTCAGAGAAAAAAGATTGGCTTAAGCACCTTTCTTTTGTTTCCTGCAAACCGCTTGAATTCATCGGCAGAAATACTCTGTGGATTTATATGATTCATCAGCCTGTGATTTATGGCATTTTATATCTGATATTCAAGTAAAAAATCAAGCATCAGTAGTTTTTCTGCTGATGCTTTCGTTTTACATATAAGGGATTGATTCTGCTGCACCTAAAACAGTTATGGCTTTTGCGGCAGCTTTTGTGGCAATACAGAGTGCCTCACTTACACTTTTACCTTTTGCTATAGTTGCAATGAAATAGCCTGTGAAGGTATCGCCTGCAGCGGTTGTGTCAACAACCTCCGCTTTTTCTGCTTCAACTGCAATTTTTTCATTCTTATTGAAATATATTGCGCCTTTATCACCTAAAGTCAGCACAAATTCGGATGCAGGGTATTTTTCAATAAGTTCAGTGATTATATTGTTTACGTCTTTTTCCCCAGTTAATGCTTCACCCTCAACTTCATTGAGAATAAACAAACTGACTTTTTCGAGAGAAAAATCTGTAATGTTTTCAGTTATGGGTGACGGATTAAAAATAATTTTCAAGCCTTTTTCATATGCCTTGTCAATAACATAAGATACAATATTTGTTTCATTCTGCAACACAAGAAAATCGCCCTGCGAAAAATTACTCAGAATTTCATCTGCATAATCTTCACTTATGCTCTGATTTGCACCGCCGAAAAGTAAAATACAGTTTTCACCCTTTTCATCGACCTGAATTATTGCGTGACCTGTGGGAATATCAGAAAAACGCACATAGTCAGTATTTACGTTATCACTTTTCAGAAAATCCACAAGAAATATGCCGTCTTCGCCTACCGCACCTGCGTGATAAACCATTAGCCCTGCTCTTGCCATCGCAACGGACTGATTAAGACCTTTTCCGCCGACTTTTCTTATAAGTTCTTTTGATTTAACCGTTTCACCCGGGGTAACAAAATTTTTAACTTTATAAACATAGTCAATGTTAAGTGAGCCGAAATTCAAAACTTTCATAAATTCCTCTTTCACTGTGTCATCTGTAAAAATTCTTCTTCATTAATAATAGTTATGCCGAGGTTTTGCGCTTTTGTAAGCTTTGAGCCTGCATCTTCACCTGCCAAAACATATGTCGTCTTCTTCGAAACAGAAGAAGATGTTTTGCCTGAATATTTTTCGATTATTTCACTGGCTTCATTACGCGACATTGTAGGCAGAGTGCCTGTAAGCACAAAAGTCATACCCTGAAAACGATTATCTTTAACTTCCTGCAGAGAGTTCATATTAACTCCTGCATTTATAAATTCTTCAATCATTTTCTTTGTCGGCTCAAGGGAGAAAAATTCCGCAACACTGTCTGCCATAATTTCACCGAATCCGTCTATAAGAAGAATTTCTTCTTTAGTCGCAGACATAATCTTTTCCATTGTGCCGAAATTAACTGCAAGGAGTTTTGCGGCTTTCTGACCTATATGTCTTATACCGAAAGCAAAAAGAAGCTTTGCAAGGTCATTATCTTTTGATTTTTCAATAGCATCTATCAGATTCTTCGCAGATTTTTCCGCAAAACGCTCAAGAGATAAAACCTGCTCTTCTTTTAAATAATAAATATCTGCAGCATTTTTTATCAAATTTTCATTTACAAGCACTTCAACAACCGCTTCACCTAAGCCCTCAATATCCATAGCATCACGTGAGCAGAAATGGATAATATTACGCAGAAGCTGAGCAGGACATTCAGGGTTGTGGCAGCGTATTGCCGCTTCGTCTTCATCGCGTGAAACAGCACTTCCGCAGGAAGGACATATTTTCGGCATACTGTAAATTTCAGTGTTTTCGCCTTTCTTTGCAACAGACACAATTTCAGGAATAATGTCTCCTGCTTTTCTTACAATTACAGTATCGCCCACACTGATGCCTTTTTCACGTATAAAATCCTCATTATGCATAGTTGCTCTGCCAACAGTTGACCCTGCAAGAAGAACAGGCTCCAGCACTGCTACAGGGGTGAGCACACCTGTTCTGCCGACCTGAATTTCAACACCGGTAAGTGTTGTTTCCTTTTCTTCAGGGGGATATTTGTAAGCAACTGCCCATTTGGGGAACTTTGAAGTTGAGCCAAGCTCTTTTCTTTTTTCAAAGCTGTTTACTTTTATAACTGCACCGTCAATGTCAAAAGGAAGATTTCCGCGCTCATTTCCGATGCGTTCGATTTCACCAAGAACACCGCTGAATTCGCTGTATTCATTATAAAAAGGAACTGTTCTGAAGCCTAATGTTTTCAGATAATCAAGTGATTCTTTATGAGAAGTAAGCTCTTTGCCCTCAATTTGCTGAATATTAAAAACAAAAATACTCAAATTTCTTTCAGCAGCAATTTTTGAATTCTTCTGTCTTAATGAACCTGCAGCGGCATTACGCGGGTTTTTAAAAGGTTTTTCACCGTTTATTTCCTGCTTTTCAACGAGAGAAAGGAACACTTCTCTCGGCATATACACTTCCCCTCTGACTTCGATAAAGGGAATTTTTTCATTAAGAACAAGTGGGATAGTTTTGATTGTACGCAGGTTTGCAGTAACATCCTCACCTACCTGACCGTCACCTCTTGTTGACCCTCTGACAAAAACACCGTCGCGGTATTCAAGCGAAACAGACAGACCGTCAATTTTAGGCTCAACCACATATGAAACTGTTTTATCGTCAATTTTTTCATCAAAACTTTCAAGTTCTTCAAAACTGAAAGCATCCTGCAGACTTTCCATAGGCACTGCGTGATGAACTTCTTCAAAACGGTTATCTGCCATTCCGCCGACACGCTGTGTAGGTGAATCGGGAGTTATGAGTGACGGAAAATCATTTTCAATATTCTCAAGTTCACGCAAGGCTTTGTCGTACTCAAAGTCGGAAATCTGCGGGTCATCATCTATATAATATTTTTTGCTGTGGTAGTTTAAAAAATCTCTTAATTCTACCGCACGTAATTTTGCTTCATTCAAAGTCATAAAATCACCTTTTATATCATTGATTAAGTTATATTTTAACATTATTATTGCCATTTTTCAAGGTTTGTGGTAATATATATTTGTAATCCGTACAGGAAAGGAGATTACTTTTATGAAAAGCAATTTAATAATAACAATCAGCCGTGAATTCGGAAGCGGCGGACGTGAAATAGGCGAAAAACTCGCTATGGAGCTTGGTATTCCATACTATGATAAAACTATAATCGATAAAACTGCAAAAGAAACAGGCTTCTGTGCAGAATTCATTGAAAAAGAAGAACAGAAAGTTACAACCAGTCTGCTTTTTAACCTTGCTACAAACACATATACTTTCGGCAATATGATGTCACATTACGGTCAGTCACTTTCCGACCAGGTTTTCCAGGCTGAATCAAAAGTTATCAAAGACCTTGCCAAAGAAGGTTCATGCGTTATCGTGGGCAGATGCGCTGATTATATTCTTAAAAATCAGTTCCCCTGCTTCAATGTTTTCATTTGCGCAGATTTCGAAAAGAGATGCGAAAGAGCTGTTGAAAAATACGGCATAAACAAAAATGAAGTTAACGATATCGTAAAGAAAACCGACAAAGCAAGAATCAGACACAATCAGTTTTACGGCTCACAGGATTGGGGCGACGCAAGAAACTACGATGTTACAATCAACAGCGGCACCGTCGGAATTGACAATGCAGTAAGTATGCTCAAGGCGGTTATTGAAAATTACAGATAAACACAAAAAAATTATCCCCTGATTGAGATAATCAATCAGGGGATTTATGTTTACATTCAATTAAACAATAGCTCTGTAGATTTCCTGGAAGATGATGAAGAATCTGCAGCTGATGAAGCGATACCAAATGTATTCAATTTTTGCTGCAAGAGAAGTATCTTTTTCATATTCCATTGCATCGCCGCGGTCAAGAGCAAAGGGCTGGCTTGCTGCGCAACCGCCTTCACCGAAGATTTCTGCACGTACATAAAGGAATTCATCTGAGTTTTCAATTTTTGAAAGGTCGATTGTTGATGTGCCTGTGCCGTCAACTTCTGTTTTTGCAACGATTTCGCCGTTTGCAATCCACTGAACGAAGTCAGCGTTTTCAACATCCATTGTGATTGTTGTGTCGCCTACTTCAACGTTTGTTGCCATAGGAACGGGAAGTTTCTGGTCCATAACGTCATATGTTTCTGCAGGGCCAAGAACAGGGTTATCGTGAATCTTTCTTGTAACTGCGAAGAAATTACCGTCATACATTGTTTCTTTAACGTTTTCTGCGGTATTTTCAGGCATCATAAATACGCTGAATGATGAGTCAACCTTGTTGAGTTCATGAGCGTCGCTGTTTGAATAACCCCATACCATTCTGCCATAGGGAAGTGTTTCCATAAGGATGTTATCCCAGAGGTTTCTGTCCCAGGGAGTTGCGTTGTTTGTTTCGTTGAAAACTTCCATACCGAGGCATGAGTCGTAATCAAGGAAAATCTTTGTGAAATAATCAATGAATTCAGGGTCATTAACGCCTTCTCTTGTGTCAATCCAGTCACCGGGATGTGCGATAACAGAATATCCGCCGTTTTCTTCTGCGAACTGAACTGCTTCGCGGTGTCCGTTTTCAACACCTGCGTGACCTGTACCTACACCACGTTCAAGGTCGTAAGCTACAACGTGACCTTTTGTAAGTGTGATACCGTTGAGTTCGTTAGCACCTGTTACACAAGCAAGACCATATTCACGTGTTGAGCCGTCAGCCATAGGATATGTACCGCTGATAACGCCCTGATATTCTTCATCTGAAAGATGTTCCATTGTGTAACCGATAAGGTACTGATAGTAGTAAAGAGGTGCCTGTTCAGGTGCCTGATTCCATTCAACACCTGTAACTGAGTGGTCAGCCATACCAAGGAAACCAAATCCCTGATTGTAATATTCCATAACCATCTCTTTGAGAGTTACAGTAGCATCACTGTATGTTGAGTGAGTATGAAGGCTGCCTCTGTAACCTGTCCAGGCATTTTCGCCTTCCCAGATTACGTCTTCATAGGGGTTAACAATTGTGTAATCTGCTGCTGTATCTTCTGCAGATGCCATAATAGCAAAAGAAGAAAGAAGTGCAAAGCAAAGAACTACACTGAGAACTTTTAAAAATTTTCTTGACATTTGTATATCTCCTTTACAAAAATATTACATCTAATTATCCGCTTTTTTCATAAAAAAGTCAAGTAATTTTTACAATTATTCTTTTTATTTTTACAATTATGTGGTAAAATAACACAAAGGAGTGTGACCATATATGAAAAATTATCCTACACCTCATATAAATGCAAAACCTGAAGACTTTGCAAAAACTGTTCTTATGCCCGGCGACCCGTTGAGAGCAAAATTCATTGCAGAAAACTTTCTTGAAAATGCTCGTCTTGTAAACAATGTACGTGCAATAAACGGCTACACAGGCATATATAAAGGCAAAGAAGTTTCAGTTATGGCAAGCGGAATGGGTATGCCCTCAATAGGCATTTACAGTTACGAATTATTTAACTTCTTTGAAGTTGACAACATAATACGTGTCGGCTCTGCAGGCGCACTTGATAAAGACATAAACGTGCGTGATATAGTGCTTGGTATGGGTGCTTCCACAAACTCCGAATATCAGAAACAATACAATCTTCCCGGTCATTTTTCTGCCACTGCAAGTTATCCCCTGCTTAAAGCCTGTGCAGAAGAATGCGAAAAGAAGGGTTCAACCTTCCACGTTGGTAACATTTTATCATCAGACACTTTCTATAATGCCGATGAAGCATTCAACGATAAATGGGAAGAAATGGGAATACTTGCAATAGAAATGGAAGCAGCCGCACTTTATATGAACGCAGCAAAATCAAAGAAAAATGCCCTTGCAATATGCACAATAAGCGATAATATTATAACAGGAGAAGCTCTCGATGCCGAAAGCCGTCAGAATTCATTTACAGAAATGATGGAAATTGCACTTGAGACAGCAATCAGATTATGAGCAGAATTTTTCTTTGCGTACTTGACAGTTTCGGTATCGGAAATGCACCTGATGCAGATAAATTCAATGACGAAGGTGCAAACACGTTAAAAAGCATTTCTTCATCACCAAAATTCAATATACCGAATCTTGTGAAACTGGGTCTCGGTAATATAGATTCTGTTGATTGCATCGGAGGATGTGAAAAGCCCCTGGCAACTTATGGTGCTTTGATTGAAAAATCCAAAGGCAAAGATACAACAATCGGTCATTGGGAAATTGCAGGAATTGTTTCTGAAAATCCCCTGCCCACTTACCCCGACGGGTTCCCTGATGAAATCATAAACGAATTTGAAAAACAGACAGGTGTGGGAACACTTTGTAACAAGCCGTATTCAGGAACTGATGTTATACGCGATTACGGAAACGAACATCTTAAAACAGGCAAACTTATTGTTTACACATCTGCCGACAGTGTTTTTCAGATAGCCGCGCATGAAGGAATCATAAGCCCTGAAAAACTTTACGAATATTGCCGCATTGCGCGAAAAATCCTTACAGGCAAGCACGGAGCAGGCAGAGTTATTGCAAGACCGTTCACGGGCGAAAACGGCAATTTTTCGAGAACTGCCAACAGACACGATTTTTCAATTGAACCACCGCAGAAAACTTTGCTTGACATATTGAAAGATAATAATTATGACGTTATTTCAATAGGCAAAATTTTTGATATCTTTGCCGGTAAAGGCATAACAAAAAGCATCCTGACAAAATCAAACAATGACGGTATGCAAAAAATACTTGAAACAGCAAAAGCTGATTTCAACGGACTTTGCTTTGTAAACCTTGTTGACTTTGATATGGTTTACGGACACAGACGCGATGAAGACGGCTACGCTCAGGCACTTACCGATTTTGACAGATTTCTGCCTGAGTTTACAGAACAACTGCGTGAAGATGACATTCTTATTATCACCGCAGATCACGGATGTGACCCTTGTTTTAAAGGCACAGACCACACGCGTGAAAATGTTCCGCTTCTGATTTACGGCAAAAAAATCATACCTGAAAATCTCGGCACAATAAACGGTTTTGATTATATTTCAGACTTCATAAAAAAATCCGTGGGAATTTAACTCCCACGGATTAATTTTATCCTCTTTCAGCGATTTCACCTTTACGTGAAATATTGTTGATCATATTATAAATTGTACCGATGTATTTACCGATTGCAAACCACAGCTGAACGGGTTTATCGGGGTGACCGCCTTCATTTGTTGTTTTGTTGATTGTCAGTTCAGTAAACGGTGATTCAATGCCGTATTCATAAGATTTGATTGTAAGACTATCGTCTGTAAAAGAAAGAATATTATAAATACCTCTTGAGAATGAAAGGTAGTCAGTTGCAATAAATTCGCTCTTTCTGTCTGAATCCTTGATAGGTTCGCTGTATTCTTCACTTACACGTAATGAACCGTTATTGAGATAGATTGTGCCTTTCGGATCTGTTACACTTGTTTTACCTGCAAGATTTTCTGTGATTTCATTTCTGTAAATCGCGTGGCTTCTGCTGAAGCAATGGCTGTGTCCCGTAAGAACAAGGTCAACCTGGAATCTGTCAATAATCGGTGTAAAAAGAAGACGGAGAAGCATATTTTCGCTTTCTCTTGACTCAATGTGACCACCATACAAATCGTGATGGAACATCATAATTCTCCATTTTGCATCTGGGTTAGCTTTCACTGCATTTTTGACAAAGAAATAGTGGTCTGCTGCTGATGAGTTTGTACTGTCAAGCACAAGGAAAAGTGCATTACCCTTTGTAAAATAATAGTCACCGTGAATAAGTGATTTTGAAAGACCTGTTAATTTTGCATTGGGATAGTTTGCAATGGTATCATAAGTGTATCTTTTGACATCGTGGTTACCGATTGCCATTGCATAGGGAATAGTTTTCACCTGCTCCGGTAAAAATGATGCATAATATTCGCAGGGCTGACCTTCAGTTGCATTGTCACCGCCTGAAAGAATAAGAGAAATATCTTCTCTTTCCGTTGCTTCAACAAGAACATCGTTCCATACTTTTGCGCTTTTATAAAGTGATTCATCTTCAAAAGTATTACCTGTAAGATGAATATCACTTACATAAATCGCAGAAAAATCTGCACCTTCAGCAACTGTTTTAAAAGATTTAACTTCTGTATCTTTTGTGCCGTCAGAGCAAACATAGTAATAAGTTTTGCCTTTTTCAAGACCTGTTACTGTAACGTGGTTTGAACGCTCAACTTTATCGCTTGAGTGAATTGTACCTTCAAAAGTTACGGCATCGGACATATCCTTGTTTGCACTCACTTTAACTGCAGGTGTAACATTTTCTTTACCGCCGTACCATGTAACGTACATTTCTGTATCATCAGCACCGGGGCCGATGTAAACACCTTTGCCTTCTTCCAGATATTCTTCCCATGAGTTTTCTTTTGAAACTGCTGATGCACTGATAGGCAGAACAGAGCCTGTCATCAACACAAAAGATAAAACCACAGCAAGTATACGTACTGCTTTTTTCATATGACTCTCTCTCCTTTTAGTATGATTCGGTATTCTACCACAATTTGCTTTTCAATTCAAGCAATAAATGTAAATTTTATGTTATTTGACTTTATAGTGATGATATAGTAAAATATTTTCAGGTGATATTTATGTTTGAAATAAAAGCGCAGAAAACTGTATGCGAAATCCCCCCTCAGAAAGGAAACGGCAGAAACAGCGAAGGTGATTTTATCACATTAAAAGACGGCACAATTATGTTTGCATATTCAAGATATAATTCTGACGGCGGAGAAGACGATGATTCCTGCGATATCGCGGCTTTATACTCATATGATAACGGTGAAAGCTTTACTGATATGCGAATTTTAGTGAAAGCAGAAGACCTTGGTGTAAAAAACCTGATGTGCGTGTCTCTTATGAGAATGCAAAACGGTGACATCGGTCTGTTTTTTCTCAAAAAACTTGAAAACGGTTTTTCAGAATATTATCTTTTACGTTCAGACGATGAAGGAAAAAGCTTTTATTCACAGAAAAAATGTTTCCCCGATACTTTCAAATCGTATTATGTAGTCAATAATGCACGAGTTTTAAGAACAAGCGATTCAAGGCTTTTTGTTCCCGCCGCTTCACACAGAACAGGATTTGATGAAAAAAATGAACTGCAATTTGATTACTATGCTTTCTCTCTGCTTTTCTGTTCGGAAGATGACGGAAACACATGGAAAGAAATTAATGTAAAATTTGCAAACCCCAACCCTAACAGCGAAACAGGTTTGCAGGAACCTGGCATTACAGAATTAAAAAACGACTCACTTTATACTTATTTCAGAACAGACTGTTTATGCCAGTATGAAAGCATTTCCGTTGACGGCGGCAAGACATGGACTACCCCTTCTCCCAGCATATTCACATCTCCCGAATCACCGATGCTTATAAGAAAAAATCCGTATTCAAGCAAATATTACAGTATATATAACCCCGTTCCTTTTTACAACACACGTAACGAGGAAGAAGAATTTTTTCAGGCAGGCAGAACACCGATTATATTACGCGAAAGCAACGACGGAATTAATTTTTCAAATGAAACAATTCTTGAAAATGATGAAAATAAAGGTTATTGCTACCCTGCTGTTCATTTTATTGACGAAAAAACTCTGCTAATTTCTTTCTGCGCAGGCGGAAAAGAAGACGGCAGTTGCCTTAATAAAACTGTTATCAAGAAAATTTTACTATAAGGAGAACAGATATGGATACTATCAGAACTAAAGATATGATATTTGTCGATTCTTACGGCAGAGAAAGAATTTTCAGCGGTATGAACGTCGTTGACAAAACACCATATACTCCCGGATTTACAGAACATTGTTATTCAAAAGATCTGTCATGGGTCGATGAATTTCAGAAAAAAGGCTTCAATATCATAAGACTTGGTATGACATGGTCTGTTGTTGAGCCTGAAAAAGGAAAGTACAACGAAGAATATCTGAATTCCATTGAAAAAATCATGGACTACTGCCACGAAAAAGGCATATATGTTTACCTTGACATGCATCAGGATTTATATTCACCCAAATCAGGCGACGGTGACGGTGCACCCGATTGGGCAACATTATGTGAACCCTATACCTTTAAAAAAGCAAAATTTGTGTGGGCTGAAGGTTATTTCTGGGGAAAAGCAGTACACAGAGCATTCGACAACTTCTGGGCAAACAAACAGGTAGACGGCGACGGACTGATTGACTGCTTTGCTGATATGTGGGGATATATTGCAGACAGATTCAAAAACCACCCTGCACTTTTTGGTTTTGATGTATTCAATGAACCTTTTCCGGGTAAAGACGGCGGTAAGGTTTTCAGAAAACTTATTTCAAAGCTTGTGCGTGTAACACTTTTTGACAAAAGAGTCAACAGGTGTAAGCTTATAAAAGATGCTCTCGGCAAAGAAAAAATAAAAGTTCTTGACCACTATACAGGCGATGTTTTTCACTCAATAGTAAGTGCAGGTGCAGAACTTATAAACAAATTCGACACAGAAAAATATATGCCCTTCCTTAATAAAACTTCTTCAAAGATCAGGGAAGTGACAGACAAAGGTATTCTCTTTATTGAAAACTCATATTATTCAAACCTGAGCATACCCTGCCTTAACTCTCCTATTGAAATTAACGGCAAAAGAGAAGATTTACAGTGCTTTGCACCCCACGGATATGACCTTATGGTTGACACAGACCTTTATAAATACGCTTCAAATTCACGCGTTGAGTCAATCTTTTCACAGCACAGAATCACTCAGGAAAGAATGAAAAATCCCGTACTTGTGGGCGAATGGGGCGGACATTCAAACGGTACAGACTGGTTCCCTCACGTAGAATTTCTTATTGATACTTTCAACAAATATAAATGGAGTAACACTTATTGGACATATTGGGACGGACTTCTGAAAGAAGAAATTATGACCGTTCTTTCACGCCCTTATCCCAGAGCAGTTACGGGTGAAATAAAAGAGTATTACCACGACAGAAAGAACAATGAATTTGTGCTTACATACACTCAGGATAAAGAATTTGATGCTCCCACAGTTGTTTTTGCACACAAGCCTGTTAAAGAAATCTCTGTTGACGGAGAAACAAAAATAATCCCCATAACAGATAAAACATCTGAAATAGAGATTAAAACAGGAATAGGTAAACACACGGTAAGAATTAAATTTTAAGTAATTCATAAAAAATGAAAACCGCTGAAATCAACAAAAATTCAGCGGTTATTCTTTTAATTATTCTCCTGCTGCCTGCTGGAGTGCACGTTTAAGCCAGATTTCGCCAATATCAATTGCTGCATAAAGGCCTTTCTTTTCGCTCTTCTTAATAATACGCTCTCTGGGGCTTGCATTCTGGTCTGTTGACAAAAGCTGAACAACAACTCTGTCAGCAACTTCTGTATCGCCAAGAGGTTTTTTAGAAGTGATTGAAAGCATTACAACAAACGGGTCTCTCATATCCCCGTAGTAAATTGTATTTCCGCAGCGAACCATAGGCTTATCTCTGAACATCAGGAATTCATCCTGAACTTTTTTCTCGTCAGCCATTCGGAACAACTCCTTTATTAATCTTTAAGATAATTCTCAACAAGCTTCTGCATAAGCTCGTCTCTGTCGATTTTGCGAATTACGCTACGTGCATTATTATGAGTAGTGATGTAAGTCGGGTCTTCAGAGAGAATGTATCCAACAATCTGATTAATAGGATTATATCCCTTTTCCTTCAATGAATTATACACGTAGGTAAGATTCTTTCTGATCTCATCCTCACATTCAGCCTTGATGGAAAATTTAATTGTCTTATCATCCATAAGTAATACACCTCCGTATCGCAATTACATATATTATACACTACATTTTGTGATAACACAATGCTTTTTTTAATAATTTTTTATGAATTCACTGCAAAAAATCAGCTTCTTAAAGAAATTCCGAGTTTATCAAGGGCTTTTATTGCTTTTTTGACAACATTATCAGCTTCTTCGTCTGTAAGAGTTCTGTCTTCTGCACGAAGCTTAAGGCTGTAAGCAACGCTCTTTTTGCCTTCTTCAATCTGTGAGCCCATATAAACGTCGAAGAGTTCGATTGATTCAAGAAGTTTACCTGCTGCAGAGCTGATTGCTTTCTCAAGTGTAAGAACAGGAATATCTCTGTCGCAAACAAAAGCAAGGTCACGTGTGCTTGCAGGGAATTTCGGTAATTTTTTGTAGAGCTTGGGCTCTCTGCCTTTATTGAAGATTGTTTCAATATCAATTCTTGCAACATAGCATTTTTCGCCGATACCGTAGTTTTCAAGAACTGCAGGATGAATTTCACCGAACACTGCAAACTCTTCACCGTCAACTGTAAGACGTGCTGTACGTCCGGGGTGGAATGTGGGGTCTTCTGTTACTGCTTCAACATCATAAGAAGAAAGACCTGTTTTATAAAGAATTTCTTCAACAATGCCTTTGAGTGAGAAGAAATCACAATCACCATACATACCGATTACGATTTTCTGTTTTTCAAGGGGAAGTGTTTCAAGACCCTGTGAAGTATATTCTACGGGAATTTCGTAAAGATATGCTTTTTCGTTTCTGTTTTTATAGTTACGAGCGAGAACTTCCATCATTGAAGGAATTGCATTTGTTCTCATAACGCTTGTATCTTCACCAAGAGGATTTGTGATTACAACTGAATTTCTGTATTCGCTGTCTTCGGGAAGGTTGATTTTATCGTAATATTTGGGGCTGATGAAAGAGAATGTTTCAATTTCTGTAAGACCGCAGCCGAGGCATGTTGAACGGATAAGTCTTTCAAGCTGCTGTTCTTCTGTGAGTCTTGCATTTGCAACACCTGATAATTCTCTGTTGGGAATTGCCTGATAACCGTAGAATCTTGCAATTTCTTCTGAAATATCAGCCTTGTGTTCAATATCGTTTCTGAAGTAAGGTGCATAAATCATACCGTCTTCAACTGTAAAGCCGATTTTTTCAAGCATTTTCTTCTGCTCATCTGCACTTACATCAATACCGATGAAATTATTTACCCATTCAGGCTCAAAGGGAAGCTTTACAACTTCTTTAGGTGTGGGGAAGCAGTCAACAATTCCGTCAACAACATCACCTGCATCAAGAAGTTCAACAAGCTCCAATGCACGTTTAAGGCAAGTTTCGCAGCTTGCGGGATTGAGTTCTTTTTCATATCTTGTGCAAGCTTCTGTACGAAGGCCGAGAGCCTTTGAAGTTCTGCGTACACTTACACCGTTGAAACAAGCAGATTCAAAAACGATAGTCGTTGTATCGTCCATAATTCCGCTGTATTCGCCACCCATAACACCTGCAACTGCAACGGGTTTGTTTTCGTCAGCAATGACAAGCATTTCTGTTGTGAGGTTTCTTTCAACGTCATCAAGAGTTGTGATTTTTTCGCCTTCACGAGCGTTTCTTACAATAACTTTTCCGCCATCAAGATAACGAAGGTCAAACGCGTGCATAGGCTGACCGTATTCAAGCATTACAAAGTTTGTGATGTCAACGATGTTGTTGATAGGTCTTACACCGCAAGCGCGGAGTCTTTCTCTTATCCAACGGGGAGAAGGTTTGATTCTTACATTTTTCACTACTGCACCGCAGTAACGGTAACATTTTTCAGCTTCTTCAATTTCAACTGAAAGAAGTTCATTAACATCTCCGCCTGAGCCTTTAACAACAGGTTCATTAACTTTAAGCTCTTTATCAAATGTAGCTGCTGCTTCTCTTGCAAGACCGATAATGCTAAGGCAATCTGAACGGTTTGATGTAATTTCAAATTCAGTAATTACGTCGTTGAGACCGATTGCATAGTGGATATCCATGCCAAGTGTTTTGTCGCAATCATCACCAAGAACAAAAATACCATCTTCTACAGCATAGGGGAAATCGTGGATTGTAAGACCAAGTTCACCGAGTGAACAGAGCATACCGTTACTTTCAACTCCGCGGAGCTTGCCTTTTTTGATTTTATGGCCACCGAAAACCACAGAGTTATCCATTGCTACAGGAACAATATCACCTGCTGTAAGATTCTGTGCACCTGTAACAATCTGAATGTTTTCTTCTTTACCGACATTAATCTGGCAAATCCAGAGGTGGTCAGAGTCAGGGTGTCTTTCAAGGCTTTCAACACGACCGACAATAATATTTTTAAGTTCTTCACCTTCAGTTTCAAAGCCTTCAACTTTTGAACCTGAAATTGTCATATCATCAGCAAACTGCTTATCGCTGACATCAAGTTCTACATAGTCATTCAACCATTTTTTTGATAAATTCATTTTCAGACACTCCTTTCATTAAAACTGACCGAGGAAACGCATATCGTTCTCGTAAAGTAATCTCATATCATCAATATCAAAGCGGAACATAACAAGTCTTTCAAGACCAACGCCGAAAGCGTAACCGCTGTAAACTTCGGGGTCAACACCGCAAGCCTTAAGAACTTTGGGATGAACCATACCTGCACCGAGGATTTCGATAAAGCCTTCACCTTTACACATAGGACAGCCTTTACCGCCGCATTTGAAGCAGGTTACGTCGATTTCGCATGAAGGCTCTGTGAACGGGAAGTGGTGAGGACGAAGACGGATTTTTGTATCTTCGCCGTAAAGTCTTTTTGCAAATGCCTCAAGAGTGCCTTTAAGGTCGCCCATTGTGATTCCCTTGTCAACAACAAGACCTTCAATCTGGTGGAATAAAGGTGAATGTGTTGCGTCAACTGCATCTGAACGGAAAACACGTCCGGGAGAAATTACTCTGATAGGCGGAGCCTGTTTTTCCATAACACGAATCTGCACAGGAGAAGTCTGTGTTCTGAGAAGCATATTCTCTGTGATATAGAAAGTATCCTGAGTATCACGTGCGGGATGATCTTTGGGAATATTGAGTGCTTCAAAGTTATAATAATCCCATTCAACTTCGGGGCCTGTTGCAATATCAAAACCCATACCAAGGAAAATATCTTTAACTTCATCAAGAACGATGTTGAGAGGATGCTTATGACCTAATGCTGACTTTTTACCGGGCATTGTAACGTCAATTTTTTCCTCTTTAAGCTTCTTGATAAGTTCTTCTTTTTTGATTTTTTCATCAGTTGCTTCAATAAGCGCTTCAATAGATGCTCTTACCTCATTTGCAAGCTGACCCATAACAGGTCTTTCTTCAGGAGAAAGTTTACCCATCTGTTTTAAAACAGCGGTAACTTCACCCTTTTTACCTAAATATTTAACTCTGATGTTTTCGAGTTCCTGCTTTGTGTTTGCAAGTTCGAGAGCTGCTTTGGCATCTCTTGCTATGCTTTCAAGCATTGCTTTCATAATATTCTTCCTTTCAAACATAATTTTACAAAATAAAAAGCTTCCGTCCCCCTGTGTGAGACACAAGGGACGAAAGCATAAATTTACCTTCCGCGGTACCACCCTTATTTTTGCACTGTAACAGAGCAAACACTCTTTCTCCTCTTACGTGGGAAACACGTCAAAGCCTACAACTTATGCTTCAGCCTGCCGCTCCAAAGTGAACTTCGGTGTTTTGCAAAATAAACAGGATTTCAGCCGCGTCCTGTTCTCTCTGGAAATTGTTTTTAAACACTTACTCTCTTTTTCATCGCGTTTCAAGTATAATAACACAAACCGCAAAAAAATGCAAGGGTTTATGCCGATTTTTTCTTTAATTTAAGCTGCGATAAAACAATTCCTATGAATATAAGAACACAACCTATGTATGCTGATACAGTCATAGTTTCTCCTGCAAGAATCACTCCGCCGATTGCACCGAAAACAGACTCCGTTGATAAAACTATTGCAGCAAAAGTCGGGTCCGCATCCTTCTGACCCAAAACCTGACAGGTATATGCCACACCTACCGACATAAACCCGCCGTAAAGAATGGGAAGCAATGCACTTCTGATTGCAGTAAAGCTTATGTCCTCAAAAATCAGAGCACAGATAATTGAAAGAACAGCACACACTGCAAACTGCATCTGCGAAAAACGCAAAGGACTTATTCCGTCAATCATAAATTTATCTATGGCAAGAATATGTATTGTCCAGAAAACAGTGCCAAGAAGAAGAACAAGGTCGCCGATGCCTACTGCTTCCTCCCCTGTCATACAAAGAAGGTACAGACCACCTACTGCTAAAACTGCACCAATCCAGGTGAGAATGCTTGTTTTTTTCTTCATAAACAGGAATGCCGCTACAGGAACAAAAACAGTATAAAGACCTGTTATAAAGCCTGATTTTCCTGCACTGTTTGTAATTTCAACACCCATCTGCTGGAGTGTTGATGCAATAAATAACACAGTACCGCAGATTACCCCTGCTTTTAAAGTTTTAATAAAACTTTCTTTTGTTGTTTTTTCTTTTTCAAACAGCATAATTACAGGAAAGAGTGATAAAGCACCCAACGCAAAACGAATTCCGTTGAAAGTAAATGCACCCACATACTGTGCGCCGACTTTCTGTGCCACAAAAGCAAAGCCCCATATTATTGCCGTAAGAAACAAAAGAACTATTGATTTAGGTTTTGTTTTCATAATTTCACCACTTTTATAAAAAATCATCGGGAGGGTTTACTGCCCTCCCTTTGGTTTACACATCATATAATTTCTGGCGTTTTTTCTTTTTGATGGTTGTATAAATAATCAATGCAAGACCGATACCTGCCGTAACACCCAATTTTATATAAACTGCAGTATTTGATGCACCTTCGATTTTAAGCTCTGACCACAACTTTGTTGTCAGAGAAAGTGTGTATTGATTAAGGTTTTCATAAGACTGTGTCTTAGGTTCATTTTCTTTATCAGGATAAAGAATAGGATTACCTTTAAGGCTGTAATTATCGTTGTTGATAACAGTTTTATTCGGCGTTGCATAATAAAGATATTCTGCATTGGCAAGAGCTACTTCTTCACTTAAAAGGAAGTTTATATACAACTCTGCCGCTTCTTTGTTCTGACAGCCTTTAGGTATGCAGACAGCATCAACAAACTTATTTGTTCCTTCTTCGGGATAATAAAACTCAAGGTCGGGGTTATTATCTTTCATAAGAAGATAGTCACCTGCGTAATACGCTGCAACAGCCGCATCGCCTGCTTCCATTTTATTGAAAATTTCATCGGAAACATAAGACTGCAGAACTTCCTTCTGTTCAATAAGCTTTGCGTATGCTCTGCGCCATTCTTTTTCGTCCTGTGTATTCACATCAATACCGAGAAGAAACATAGCAGTAGCAAATCCGTCACGCGGATTATTGAACTGAAGAATCTGACCTTTATATCTTTCATCCCACATAAGATCCCAGCTTGTGGGATTTCCTTTAACAACTTTTTTGTTATAAATAACGCCTATCATACCAACATTATAAGGAACTGAATATTCGTCATTCGGGTCATAGTAAAGACCTTTGTATTCATCCATAATATTTTTATAGTTTGGTATGTTATCAAAATTGATTTTTTCGAGATATTCTTCTTCGATAAGTCTCTGAATCATATAGTCAGAGGGTATAACAATATCGTAAGCTGAGCCACCCGCTTTGAGGGTAGTATACATATCTTCATTTGTGGCATAAGTTGCATAATTGACTTTGATGCCTGTAAGTTTTTCGAACTCTTCGTTAACGTTCATTACGCCTTCGCTGCCGTCTGAGATGTATTCACCCCAGTTGTAAACGTTAATTGAAGTGCCCGCAAGTTTTTTATATTTCGCCTGAAGTTCTGTTTCAGTAAGCGGTGATGATTCTGCAAACGCAATTACAGAACATGAAAACATCAGAATCAATACAAATAACATTGATATAATTCTTTTCATATCACCCCTCCTGTCTGTGGTTTATTTATCCTTTTCTTTTTTCTTATCTCCTCTTGCCTGCATAAAGTTAATAAGCATAAGAAGAACGAGCATTACAAAGAAAATTAAAGTTGAAAGTGCGTACATATCAGGTTTTACACGTTTTTTAGTCATTGAGAAAAGCCTGATGGGAAGTGTCTGCCATTCGGGACCGCTGACAAAATAACTGATAACGAAATCATCAAGTGACAGCGTAAAAGCCATAATAAAGCCTGTTAAAATACCGGGCATTATTGAGGGCAGAACAACTTTAAAAAATGATTTTACAGGTGTACAACCCAAATCCATTGCCGCCTCTGAAAGATGGTGGTCCATCTGATGAAGTTTAGGAAGCACAGATAAAATCACGTAAGGTAAAACAAATGTTATATGAGCAATTATGAGAGTATGCAGACCAAGTGCATTCTTTATTCCCAGAAGCTGTGAACTGAAAGCAAACAGAAGCAAAAGTGAAATACCTGTAACAATTTCAGGGTTCATCATAGGAATATTTGTTGTATTCATAATTGCCGAACGAAGATATTTGTTTCTCATCTTGTCTATTCCTACTGCTGCTGCAGTACCGAGCACAGTAGCACACACAGAAGAAACAACTGCTATTAAAAGTGTATTCTTAACAGCATTTATTGTGTCGGCATCTCTTAAAAGTTCCCCATACCATTTAAAAGAAAAGCCTGACATAACTGATGTACTTGTTGATTCATTGAACGAAAAAACAATAAGCACTATAATAGGTGCATAAAGGAAGAAATACACAAGTCCCAGGTAAATTTTTGAAGAAACATTCATTTTTGTACTCATGGCATAAGACCTCCTGAACTTTCTTCCTCGTCACCCGAGAAATGGTTCATTACTGCCATACAGATAAGTATAAGCACCATAAGAACAAGCGACAACGATGCACCGAGATTGAAATTGTTGGAAGTAACAAACTGACCTTCAATAATTTCACCTACAAGAGCAAAATTTCCCCCGCCCAGCTTCTGTGAAATGTAGAAGGTGCTTACCGACGGCACAAAAACCATTGTAATTCCCGAAAGAATGCCTGAACGGCTCAAAGGAAGAACAATCTTTGTGAGAACAGTTATTTTATCTGCTCCGAGGTCGTGCGCTGCTTCAACAAGTTTGTTATCAAGCTTTGTAAGCACTGAATAAATCGGAAGAATCATAAAAGGCAGGAAATCATAGACCATACCTAATATAACAGCACCCGAAGTGTTAATCATCTGAATCGGTTCAAAACCTAATTTTTGTATAAAAGTATTTATGATACCTGTATTTTCAATAAGTGACATAATTGAATATGTTCTTACGATAAGGCTTGTCCACATAGGAAGCATAACAAGCATTATCATAGTGCTCTGCACCCTTGCCTTTGAACGTGCAATAAAATATGCAGTAGGATAAGCGATAACAAGGCAAATAAGCGTTGCAACAATACCGTACCATATTGAATTGAGGAAAACTTCCTTATAATCCGAAAGAGCTTTTATATTCTCTAATGTGAAATTGCCGTCTGCGTTTGTGAAAGAATAGTAAGCCACCATTATAAGCGGTGCTATAATAAACAACACAGACCAGACAATGTGAGGAGAAGCAAGAAGCTTTGCGGAAAGAGTTTTCTTTTCCATAAACTTTACCTCCCCGCTTATTCTTCCTCTTCTATATCTGAAAGATGGTCAATTTCATCACTGAAAGAACTGTAGTCGCCGAATTTGCCCGAATAGATTGATTTTTTCATAATATGGATTGAATCCGGCTCAATAACAAGGCCAATTTCATCGCCTACCTGCTGTTCGTGAATTGACTGAATCATCCATTTGAATCCGCGGATATCGACGATGATTTCGTAATGAACGCCTTTAAAAGTAACAGATGTAACTGTACCTGAAATCATACCCTTATCGGGAGTTGTAACAACAATATCTTCAGGACGGATAACAACGTCAACTGCTTCACCTGTGCCGAAACCTTTATCAAGACACTGGAAGGTATGGCCTGAAAATCTTGCACGGAAGTCTTCTTTCATAACAACATCAAGAATATTACTCTCACCGATAAAGTCAGCAACAAAGGCGTTTTTAGGTTCGTTATAAATATCCTGCGGAGTGCCTATCTGCTGAATAACACCGTTATCCATAACAACAACAGTATCAGACATAGAAAGAGCTTCTTCCTGGTCATGGGTAACAAAGATAAATGTAATACCCAATTTCTGCTGGATATTTTTAAGTTCAACCTGCATATCTTTACGTAATTTCAGGTCAAGTGCTGCAAGAGGTTCATCAAGAAGAAGAACCTTCGGGTCGTTTGCAAGAGCACGTGCAATTGCAACACGCTGCTGCTGACCGCCAGAAAGTGAATCAATATTACGTTTTGAGAAACCTTTAAGGTTTACAAGTTCAAGCATTTCTGCAACGCGTTCTTTGATTTCTTTATCTGACTTTTTCTTAAGACGCAGACCGAACGCAATATTCTCGAAAACATTGAGATGCGGAAACAATGCGTACTTCTGGAAAATAGTATTAACCTGTCTTTTATATGGCGGCAAATCATTGATTTTTTTGCCGTTAAAAATAACATCACCGCAATCAGGCTGTGTAAATCCGGCAATAACTCTCAGTGTAGTAGTTTTGCCGCAACCTGAAGGACCCAGTAATGTTATGAATTCTTTATCCCTGATATAGAGACTGATATTATCAAGTATTTTGTTTTCGCCGTAGGAAACATCAATATTTTTAAGGTCTATAATGATATCTTTTTCCAATTATACAGCCCCCTTAAATGTGCCCATTATGATAGATATAATATAATGCGAAATCCTTGAAAAGTCAACACTTTTTTACAAAAAATTCTGTTAAACCCGTGATTTTTTCGCTCAGAATTTTGAAAAACTCTGTTTTTCTCCCGAATACTCGTTTTTCCTTTAAAATGCTCATTTTTTATCAATAAATAAAAAAACTTGAAATTTGTTTTCTTTTTTGATATTATATTTTCAAGAGAATCTGAAAGAAGGACTAACAATGTTCAGGAAAATTATACCTTTCATAATATTGATTACGGTTATTGCAACCATATTCTGTGCCTGTAATTCTGACAAAACTGCTGACGGGAATAACGCAGACAACGCAACCGACAATCCCCCTGTTGCAGACATTGAAGATATCACTTTAAGAATTAATGAATTTTCAACCTCAAATACACAGACTCTTGCTGATAAAGACGGTGATTTTGTAGGTTGGGTTGAAATTTACAACTACGGCAGCAAAGCCGTTTCGCTCAAAGGTCTTTCTCTTTCTGACAAAGAAGATAAACCTGATAAATGGTTTTTTCCTGATATCGAAATTGAAAAAGACGGATATCTTGTAGTTTTTCTTTCCGACAAAGGAACTGAATATAAATCAGGTGAAGAGCTTCACGCAGATTTTTCTCTTTCAAACAAAGACGATTCCATCGGCATATATTGCGGTGAAGAAATTGTAACAAAATGTGACATTGTTGAACTTATTTCCAACCTTTCATTCGGATATGCAGAAAACGGAAAATATCTTTACTTCCCCAAAGCTACACCCGGCAAAGAAAACACCATTGCAGGTTTTGACAAAATCGGAAGTGCCGATATGTGTAAAGAAAAAGAAATTGTTATTTCCGAATTATGTATGATAAGCCGTACTTCCGATGATTATATTGAGCTATACAATCCTACCGATAAGCCTGTAAGTCTTTCTTCTTACAGGCTTTCAGACTCTCCGAAGTTCTCAAAATCAATCAAGCTTGAAACAGAAGTGCAGATAAGACCTGACGGTTATTATACCATTCATTGCGATGATTTCACAAAGTTTGACGGAAATGAAACATATGTTGATATGGGTCTTAACAGATACGGTGAAGAAATATATATTTTCAATGAAGACGGAGTTGTTGTTGACAGCATTGAATACACATCATCTGCAGACGGTTACACCTGCGGAAGGAATATAAAAGGAGACACTTCTCTTGTATATTTCGAAGGCGAAACACCATCCCGTGCAAACCCGCAGAAAGCTCTCAAAGCACCTGTCAGAACACCTGAATTCACTCTGGAAAGTTCTTTTGTAAACGCAGGCACAAAAGTTTCCGTTAAAGCTGATAATGCAACGGTAAGATACTCTCTCGACGGCTCAATTCCCACAGAAAAATCACCTGCACTCAATGGTGCATTTCTCGTAAACAACACAATAAACATAAGAATAAAAGCATTCAGAGACGGTTGCGTGCCGTCAGAAACTGTAACTGCAACATACATTGTAGGAAGAAAACCTGAAATGCCTGTTTTCTTTCTCACTGCAGATAACGCAGACCTTTACAGCAACGAAAAAGGTATGCTTGCATCAAATATTTCACCGGGTGACGTATTTCCTTTCAAGAGTGCTAACTATTGGAAAGAATGGACTAAACCTGCTAACATACAGTTCCTTGATGAAAAAGGTGTAGAACAGCTTGATTTTAATGCAGGAATCAAAGTTTTCGGTCAGTACAGCAGAGCACTTGACCAGAAAAGTATTTCAATTAACCTTAAAGACAAATACGGTCCGAAAGAAATCTGCTACCCGTTTTTTGAGAACAACGAGGTTAACGTATTTTCTTCTCTGATTCTCCGTAATGCCGGTCAGGATAATTCACGTGCATTTCTGCGCGATGCTTTCTGTGCGATGGTAATGAAAAATCAGGTTGACGTAGCTTTTATGGACTATAAGCCTGTGGTAGTTTATCTTAACGGCGAATACCACGGAATATACGATTTACGCGAAAAAATTGATGAAGATTATTTTGCAAATCACGAAGGAATCGACAGAGATTCCATAGACATCATAAAAGGTGTCAATACAGTAAAAAACGGAAATCTTGAAAACTATCAGCAACTGATGAATTATCTTTCAACTCACGACTTATCTGTGAAAGAAAACTACGATTACATCTGTTCCATAGTTGATATAGATAATGTAATATGCTATTGGATGATTGAATCATTTTTCAACAACACCGATACAGGCAACATAAAATATTACAGAGGACAGAACGACCAATCAAAATGGCGAATTGTATTATTCGACCTTGACTGGGCACTTTTCCCCTCAACTTACAGAAGCAATATGGTGAGAAATTATGTAAACCCCGGCGGACACGGTGTGGGAAATATGTTCAGCACAAGGCTGATGTGCTCGCTGATTAAAAACCCTGATTTCAGACAAAGACTTATTGAACTGAACTCACAACACTATAAAACTACTTTCAATACAGAAAGAATGCTTAAAATCTACGATGAAATGGTCGATAATCTTAAAGGTGAAATGCCATATCATACGCAGAAATGGGGCTCTCCCCGCTCCTATGAAGAATGGGAAAGACAGTGTGAAACTTTAAGAAGAATAATTACTGAACGTCCTGAATTATTCAAAAATGCATTCTGCAGTACGTTCGGATTAAGCGAAGAAGAAAAACAGAAATATTTTGGTTAGGAAGATAAATATGAATAACAGAGAATGGTTTAAAGAAGCAAAATACGGTATGATGGCACATTGGGGTTTGTACTCAATCCTCGGCGGTGAATACAAAGGAAGACGAGTTCTTGACTACGCTGAATGGATTCAGAGTTATATGGCAATTCCCAACAACGAATACGAAAAATATGCAAAAATTTTCAATCCTATTTATTTTGATGCAGATGAGTGGATTCGCCTTGCAAAGGATTGCGGAATGAAATATTTTGTTTTCACATCAAAGCATCATGATGGTTTCGCAATGTTCAGAAGTGAAGTGGACAAATTCAATATTGTTGATGCAACACCATTCGGGAGAGATGTTGTGGCAGAGCTTGGTGAGGCTTGCTACAAGCACGGATTGAAATTCGGTCTTTATTATTCACAGGAGCTTGACTGGCATCATTTCCACGGCGGCGGATATGACAATTTTGCAGGCTGTTCAGGTGTTTCATGGGACAACAGTTGGGATTTTCCTGAAAGAGAAAAGAAAGATTTCTCGATATGTTTCGAAGAAAAAATCAAGCCTCAGGTTAAAGAAATTCTCACTAAATACGGTGATTTATGCCTTATATGGTTTGATGTTCCGCACACAATTACAAAAGAGCAGAGCCTTGAACTGAATCAGCTGGTAAAAACATATCAGCCTGACTGCCTTATTAATTCACGAATCGGCAACGGTGCATATGATTATGTATCTTTAGGCGATAACGAATATCCCACCGAGTTCAAGGAAACAGATAATTCTGACCCCAACAGCCTTGACGGATTCAAGTATTCACCTTACGGACTTTATGAAACTGCAGGCACACTCAACTCGAGCTGGGGATATAAATACTACGACCAGGATTGGGTAACACCTGAAGAAATTGCAGAGAGAAAAGAAAGACTTAATTCTTTAGGCGTCAATTATCTTCTCAACATAGGCCCTGACCATTTAGGAAGAATCCCCTCTTTCTCTGTGGAAGCATTAAGAAAATCAATTGAATTAATGAAATAAAGACAAAAAACTGCATTCAGAAAGAATCTGAATGCAGTTAGTTTTTTAATAGCTGTAGCAAAGTCTTCCGTAAGGTGCTGAATCACCGTTTCTGTAGAATGAATTAACATCACTCACATCACAGTTGTCTGACCATTTGAATATCAGGTTTCCGTCAAAAGAAATGTCTGCTTTTTTCAATTCAAGCATAAGTTTATTGCCTTCAAAGCAAATTTTTGCTTCACCTGTTTTTTCAAAGCCTGAAGAAGTGATTTTTTCTACTGATGCAACACCGTTTTCAGGGGAAATTCTGTTTATGACATATTCTTCGTTCACAAAAAGATTCATCCAGTTTTCATCTTCCGATGAAGTGAGATTTTCTTTTGTATCAACATAAAAATAAATATTGTCCTTGTCTTCTGCAACTTTCATATTTACAATATCATTTCTGCCTGATGTGTCATAAATAGGCTGATGTGCAAAATCAACAGAATTTCTGTCTGCAGTATCGTTTTTATAATCCTTGTAAACTGCAGTGATTTTGTCATTTTCCCACTGTGAAAAATCTCCGTCAATGTCTATTGTTACATTTTCTTTCTTTTCTACCTTTGAAGCTGTACCTTTGAATTTCGCAATATAGTTTACCATCTGCAGGTAGTAGTTATCTCCTAAAACGCCTGCTGACGGTTCAACATCACGTGAAGCATTTTCATCTGCACAGTCAACAAACACTATAGGATATTTTTCTTCTGTTGCCTGCCTTTGCGCAACCCATTCATTGAATCCCGTAACAAAAACAATATCAGGATTCATCTTAATAGCAAATTCCCATTGCTCACTGAAATTATAACCGTAAAGCATTGCATTTTCCGAGGTATCATTTTTTCCGTCGTGCCATGAGCGTGTGTGGTCATTTTCTCCGTACCAGGCAGTCTTGCTGAAACAAATTGTATCTGCGTGCTGTGCAACGGAAACATTCATAATTTTTAAACCGTCATTTTTATAAACGGATTGATAAGTTAATATACGGTCAAATTCCATCCAGGGGAAGCCGTCATTTTTCCTATCTTCATTCGGCCATTGATTTGCTTTTATTCTGAAATAGTTTTTAACCTCAGCTCTTAACTGAGCATCGTTTTCATCGCCGATTATCATAGGCTTTCCGTCAAGATTAAACCACAGGTCTTCTATTTTCGGATATTTACTTTTAAGTTCTTCGTTGTTATAAATCTCATCATAAATCCTATTCATTGCGCTGCCTGAGCCTGAATTTGTGTAATAGGCAATCTGCGGCACATCCCAGCCCTCAAGATAATATTCATACCAGACATCAATGAGTTTCTTTGCAGGCTCTGAATAAGTAAAGCCGTTTGTTGCGTCAATCACAATAAAATCAACATCTGCATCTGTGAGCATCTGAACGTGCTTTCTGTAAACCCATTCGTCATCTGCAGAATAATAACCTAAAACAGGTTCTCCCCAGAAGTGGAACTCCTGCTGATTTCCGCCTCCCGCTTCAAGCCAGGCTTGTTCAGACTGAATTGCTTCCGGGTGTTCTTTTACAAGTTTTGTGTTATCAATAATTCTGTTACTTCCGTGCTGACCGTGCCAAAGGAAATAGAAAACACCAACAAGCTTTTCACTTTCACCGCAAGACGAAGTCACACTTCTGCCAAGACTGTCGTTACATACAAGAGAACCGTTTACAGCTGCTTTTTGCTCTTTGATTTCTCCTGTGCCTACAAGATTAAATAAACTCATAAAACAGAGTAAAACAGATGTAATAAGTTTAACCCAGAAAGATTCAAATTTGCTCATAAGAAATATACCTCGCTTTCTTAATTTCAGTATATCAATGTTAGGTCCGAAAGTCAATAAAAACAGTTTGACACGACGGCGTCTTGAATGTATAATACACTTAAAAGGAGATGGTTTAATGAGTAAACATTACAAAGCACTATCCCTCATAATGACATTAATAATGATTTTTGCCGCTGTACCGATTACCGCTTTTGCAGAAGATATCGGTAATACCTACTATGTTGACAGCACAGACGGCAACGATGCAAACGACGGCACAAGTCCTGAAAAAGCTTGGAAAACTTTATCACATGCATCAAATAAGATTTACGCTCCCGGAGATAAAATTCTCCTGAAAAAAGGCAGTTACTTCTTCGGCGGATTTGCCTGTCACGGCAATGGCACAAAAGAAAAGCCCATTACTCTTGCAACTTACGGCGAAGGCGATATGCCCGTTGTTACCAATGCTCCGACAGACCCCCAGTATCATCCTGTTATGTTCATAAACGATGTGTCACACTGGGTTATTAAGGATATTGAAATCACAGCACCCAACGGTACAGGTATTTTCATCCATTTCAACGAAACAATTGTTGAAGATATTACAATTGATTCCGTTGTTCTGCACGATATTCAGAATTATCCTTCTGACAATTACTACGGCAGTCAGCGTGCTGCTATCAGAATGTTAGGAAACACTTCAAGGACACACAACTATCTTTCCGACATTCACATCAATAACTGTGAAATTTACAACTGCGGTTACGGCATTTTCACTGGCGGACATTATAATGCAGAAAATCCCAACAGCGAAGAATATCCCTACAACAAAGATATACTTGTTGAAAACTGCAGTATTTATAACCTTCAGGATGACGGATTTATTCTTGCACAGGCTGAAAGAATCACTCTGAGAAACTCAAGCATTATTAACACCTGCTTAAGCAGCGGTATCTACGCTACTGCACCTACATGGACATGGGGTGTTACGGAAGGTCTCATTGAAAACTGTGAAATTGCAGGTGCAAAAAACATAAAAGACGGTATGTCCTGCGACTTTGATGACCATACAGACAACAGTATGTACCAGTACATTTATTCCCACGATAACGTAAGGTTTATGTGGAACTGTGTTTATGAAGAAGACCATTTCAACAATACAGTAAGATATTGCCTTTCAGTTAACGATAATATAACTTCAAACGCAGGAAGCCGCACAGGATTACCTGAAATCGGTTTTAAATTCTATAACAACACAATTGTAAACGGCAGTAACTACTGTTTCCTTCGCTATAAAGACAGTTACATCTGCAACAACATTTTCTCACTTCTCCCGGGGCATAAAGTTGAATACAACAAAGAATACGAAAACACTATTTCAAACAACTGCTACTACGGCACATTGCCTACAAGATTTGATGAAAATTCTTTCTGGGCTGACCCGCAGTTTGCAGGCGAAGACCTGACAGATAAAAACAGCTTTATGCTCAAAAAATGCTCGCCCTGTATGAATGCAGGTATTCAGGTTGAAGAAGATATGGGTAAACACGATTTCTACGGAAATCCCCTTGACGACACTCACAACATCGGATGCTATGAAGGCGACGGTATTGACTTACCAGAAACTCCGTTTGACCTTTGCAAGGTAATAAAAAGAGCCTTTGAAGGTCTTTTCAGATATATTGCAAGTGCATTTGAATAATTTAAAGGAGATAACAAATGAGTTCTCTTACTAAAAAAAGAATCGACAGTATTCAGGCAATAAGATTTATTGCAGCTTTGTGCGTGTCGCTTTTCCACTTCGGATTGATTTCCCCTTACATTACAGGGCATACAATTTATGATGTTAAATTCTTCGTTAATCTGTTTTTCTGTATCAGCGGATTTTTCGTGGTAATGTCGACAGAAAAAATTGAAAGACGTAAACTATTTTTAACACGCAGATTTATACGCCTTATTCCCCTTTACTGGGCATTGACTTTTGCAACATTTTTTGCAGCACATATATTGCCTGAGCTTTTAGGATATGTGCCTGATTTTGAGCAGCTTATAAAATCACTTTTCTGCATTCCTTTTGAACGGGTTGCCAACAAAGCTGATTCAACAATCAGACCTATTGTAGGACTCGGTCACACTCTGCAGATGGAAGTTGCTTTTTCGATTGTGTTTGCTGTGGCGATGAGAATTTCTCATAAATACAGAGCAATTATCGCTTCCGCATTTGCAGTTGTTTTTGCGGTAATCGGCAAAGTTTTTGAGTTTCAGAATGTATTCTTCAAGTTCTATCTCTACGTAAACTGGAGCAGTTGGTTGTTCTTTGTTATCGGTATTATCTGTTTCTATATTGTGAAGGAAGTTTCAAAGAAAGACAGTATTTCAAAATCCCTTTTCGGAATATGGTCTGCGGTAACAGTTATAATACTCGTAACACCGCAATTCTTCTGGAACACAATAAAGGCATACGATTTATCACAATATGTTCAGCTTGTAATGTGTCTTTTCTTTGTGATTGAGATAATCCTTATTGATAAAATGGGAGCAAAAACGCCGAAATTCATTGTGCTTTTAGGCAATGCAGGTTTCTCCTACTATCTCATACACTACTATATTGTTGCGGTTGCAGAAAAGTTTTTGCATATCGACTCTTTCTCAATCAGAAACATTATCTTTATGGCTGTTGCAATTATTATTTCATGGGTAATTGCTTATATAAGCTACTTTATTATCGAAAACAAATTCGGCACCTGGCTTACAGACAAAGTAAATAAAATAGCAAACAAATAAAAATTGCCACCGGGATCCTTCGCTTGCGCTCAAGGATGACGCGGTGGCTTTTTGCATCATAAACTTTTTAATTTTCCATATTCATCATCTATTATTTCGATTACCTTGCCGTGCTTGAAGCCGTAAGGGAAAGAAAACAGTTCATCTTTTCTTTCAAAATTCATATCCCCTGCTTCCTTCGAGACAAAAGGAACATAACCCATTTTTTCTTTTTCACAGCCGAAGAAGTCAAGCATCAGGCACCATCTTCCGTCAGGGAGAATGTATGTTGTAGGCCCTTCGTAGGAACCGGGATTCGGAACATTTTCTTCCATAAATTGCTGAAACTTTTCATCGTGTTCAAAAGGTCCGAAAAGATTATCCGAAGTTGCGTGCATATTCATTGAGGGATTGTGAGCATTTTTATAAAAGAGATGATATATATCACCGACTTTTGTGATATGCGAATCAAGAATTTCGTTTTGCTTTGTAAAATAAAGCTGTGGAGCTGAAAACGTTTCAAAATCTTTTGTAACAGAGCAGTAAATTGACATATGCTTATAATCAGATTCTTCAACCGTTGAACCCCAATGAATAAGATATTCTTCTGTTTCGGCTTCAAAGAAAACTTCAGGTGCCCACATACAACCGAAATCATCTCTCCCGAAATGGATTAATCTTTCTTCAGAAAAATTTACAAGGTCATCAGTTTTCCACATACGAAGGCATTTACTGCCTGTGCGGTTTATATTCGACCAGTCAAGATTCAGGTTTTCATCATAACGGTTTGCCACACACAAATCTGTTGTGATTACCATAAAACCGCCTGTATGAAGCCTTACAATCTCAATATCACGGCATCCCTTTTCACCCAGAGTTGCAATAAGAACAGGATTACCGTTATTAACCTTTTCCCAATTGAAACCGTCAGGACTTACAGAAAAATAAACCTGCTCTCCGTCGGGAGCAATTTTTTCTTTGAAATGAGCAAATAAATATGGCATAAAATCACCTTGCATTCAACTTGATAAAATCAGTATATCAACACAAAATAAAAAAGTCAATTTATCTTGACGGAAAACATGTAGTGTAATATACTTTTGTTGATGGTAAATTATAATTTATATGATTATTAATTCCTTCATTGTAGGGGACGATGCCCACATCGTCCCGCTTCAGATTACAAGAGATTTTTCGGGTCGATGTGGGCATCGACCCCTACGAAAATTAAAATAAATACACAGTTAA
>JAFUIO010000014.1 GCA_017468425.1 Clostridia bacterium
AGAAAAAGAAGAATATGTTGAATATTCTGATGCAGACATCTGCTTTGTAAACGAAGAAGAAGCGGAAGTTATCAAAGAATCTGTACGCGGTCACGCAAACGGCACAATCGAAGTGGGTAACACAATCTATGTTTCACTTGAAGTTTATGACGACGGTGCAGAAACAGGTAAATCATTTATCTACACCGCAGAAGACAGTGAATCAGTTGAATCAGACATTTCAGGTAAGTACTCAGATGTCCGCGAAGAAGACGGCAAAGTTATCGGTAAAGATGAAAACGGCAACGAAATCGAAGTTGAGCTTACTGACAAAAACGTAGATGAAACCGACGATAATGCTGATAAAGATGAAGAAAAACTGACTCGTACAAATTATTACAATTCTGACGGCAAACTTCTTTATTATGAGTGTTATGCCTATTATGCTAACGGACTTCTTTGTAGTAGTACGCTTTATTCGGTAGAACATATAAATGATGGTACTCATGTCAGTGATGAATATACAATTCTCTATACATATGACGAACAGAGAAACCTTAAAGATAAAGTTCTGGACTCTGATATGCTGAATGAAAATACAGGTGAAATTACATTTTATCAGCCTAGTGTTAGTAAGGATGGTAAATCTGCAGAAATTCATATTTATCCTGAAAAAGAAACAATTGAACAGGAAAAGTATGGTGTGGATGCGTCTAAAACAGAAAAAATTTATGATGATAAGGTGACTTTTTTTCCTGATGCAGCCAGCAATGGTTGGGCAAATATATATTTAAGGGAGTGTTTTGAAAAAAATGAAATTACGGACACCAGCATAACTGCATGTAGATTTTTGTATGTTGATAATAATCCGATTCCTGAGTTATGGATTGATTACGGGTTTGGTTACGCAGGAGCTGAAATTTACACTCAAAATTCAAATGAAACAGATGTCATTCATATCAACCACGGCTTAGCTAGATGGAAAGAAAAACAGAATCTGATTTTTACGAGTGGTGGACATATGGGTGTATATCAAGATAACATTTATAAAATTGTTGATGGCAAATTCGTTAATTTAGGTGTGGGTGATACTCGCGAAAAATATGACGAAGAATTTTTAGGATATGAATATTTTTGGAACGATGTTGAAGTATCTGAAAATGAATACAAAAAATCAATTGAAAATATTTTTGGCAAAGAAGATGCTCCTGATGTGAAAACATACAAAGATTGCCACAATGTCTACACCTACGACCAGTGCAAATTGTTGCTTGAAACAATTTCAAAAATGAATTAACAATTCAATAGTGCTCAAAAACTCAAACCCCTCACAAGGTGTTAAATTTCCTTGTGAGGGGTCCTGCTGTGTGTTATTTGGTTGGTGTGACTAAAAAGATTTATTGTGCTTTGAAATAGAATTTTATGCTTTCTCCGTCGCGGTTCTGAACATTTGTAAGGTTGATACCTGCGTTCATAAGGAATGCACCTGAGTAAACCTTGCCTGTTTCTTCGCAGACATATTTCTTGTCTTTGTCAAGACCTCTGAGTTTAAGAATAAACGTGGGCATATCGCGGTCGTAACGCATTGTAACTGCAGTTGCAAGAACTTCTGTTTTATCAGGGGAAACAAATGACCATGCACATCTGAAATGATTGAAATACGGGTCAATAAGTCTGTAAAGGTCACCGTAGTGGATAAGGTCGTAATATTTGTGATATTCTTTAACCTGCTCTTTTACAAGTGCTTTTTCGTCATCTGTCAGCTTGTTGGGGTCAAGCTCATATCCGAATGTGCCCCACAGAGCAACATCGCCCTTTGTTTCATAACCTGTTCTGTCACAAGCTGAAACGTGAGCACCCATAGTTGAAGCAGGGTAGCAGATTGATGTGCCGAACTGAATTGTAAGTCTTTCAATGGGGTCTGTCTGATCACTTGCCCATATCTGGGGTGAATAGTAAAGCATACCGGGGTCGAATCTTCCGCCGCCGCCTGAGCAGTTTTCGAAGAGAATATCAGGGAATGCCTTTGTGAATCTGTCCATAAGGTCATATGTACCTAAAATGAAACGATGGAAGAATTCTTGCTTTTTGTCTGCAGGAAGAATTGCAGAGCCTGCATCAGAAATGTTACGGTTAAAGTCCCATTTAACATAGTCGATTTTATGCTTTGAAAGAACCTCGTACATCTGATTGAAAATGTTATCTCTTACATCCTCGCGGGAAACGTCAAGCACAAGCTGACGTCTGCCAATCATAGGCTCTCTGCCTTCAACGTGAACGCACCAGTCAGGATGTGCGCGGTAAAGGTCTGAATCGGGAGAAATCATTTCAGGCTCATACCAGATACCGAATTTAAGTCCGAGAGCATTAACTCTTGAAATAAGTGGATCAAGTCCGCCCGGAAGCTTTTCTTCGTTGACATACCAGTCGCCGAGAGAACAGTTGTCGGCATTTCTTACACCAAACCAACCGTCGTCCATAACAAGCATATCCATACCTGCTTCTTTTGCTCTTTCAGCGAAAGAAACAAGCTTGTCTGTGTCAAAATCAAAATATGCTGCTTCCCAGCTGTTGATGAGAAGGGGGCGTTTTTCGTGTTTGTATTTACCGCGGACAAGGTTGTTATTGTAAAGTCTGTGATAAATACGGCTCATTTCGCCAAGACCCTTGTCTGTGTAAACCATAACACATTCAGGTGTTGCGAAGCTTTCGCCTGATTCAAGGTGCCAAGAGAAATCTTCGGGGTTGATACCCATAATAAAACGTGTGTTTGAATTGAAATCACATTCGGCAACTGCAGAGAAGTTACCGCTGTAAACAAGGTTGAAGCCCATTGCTTCGCCATGTTCTTCGCCTGCACCGTGTTTTAAGAATGCTACAAAGGGGTTGTGGCAGTGGCTTGATGCACCACGTTTACTGTGAATTCCCTGAAGTCCGTGCGCAAGTCTTCTCTGCTCACGGCTTCTTTCTTTTGCGTGTCTGCCGTAGAAAGTAATCATATCATAATCCATTTCGGGCATATTCACACAAAGGCTGAATGCACGTTTGATGTCCATTGCTTTATCAGAAGTGTTTTCAATAATTGCACTTCTTGTCATCGCACCCATTTTTTCAAAAACGGTGTAGCGAAGTGTAACTTTTGCACCTGTAACTTTATCTTCTGTATAAATGTCAAGTGTGTCAGCTTCGTCATCATTGTTGGCATAAACATAAGGCAGGGGAGAAAGTGAGGGCTTGCCTTTGTAAATTTTATGGCCGATATAGCGGATGTCAGTTGTTGTGTCGCCGTTTGCATTTCTGATAGAAAGTGCAGAAACGCGGAAGTCCGCAGCACCGTTTGTGCCGTATTCCATAGGTGCACAGTCAGGAGTGAATCCGTTTTCTGTGATAACGGGGTTTGCAAGGCTGAAAGATGCGTTGGTGTTTCTGTCGATTAAATCGCCGACACAAGTTTCAGGGATGGGCGCACCGTAATAGTAGTTCAAAATGTAGTTTTCTTCATAGATGCCGATAAGGTAAGTAGACTCGCAAGTGTCAAGCTTGAAAACCTTATTTTCAGCGTCAAAAATTATCATAAAAACACCTCCGTGTTATTTTAAAATATTTTACCATACGCGTCAGACTATTGTCAATGAATAAATAATTTGTTATAATATGCGAAAAGGCGGTGGAAGAATGTTTAATTTTTTCGTAGAAGATAATTCCCGTGCGGGAAATTGTTATTATATTGAAGGAGCAGATTTCAACCACATTAAAAATGTTGTAAGAATGCACCCGGGTGATGAAATTCTTGTCAGCGAAAACGGTGTGAGCCACTTGTGTGAAATCAAAAGCCTTGAGGGCGAAACCTGCGTTGCTGAAATTATAAAAGAAAACTATCAGAATACCGACCTGCCTGTGGAAATTCATCTTTTTCAGGCTCTCCCCAAAGGCGATAAAATGGAGTTTATTATTCAGAAAACAGTTGAACTTGGTGTGGATAAAATTTATCCCGTTGAGATGAAAAGATGTGTTGTAAAGCTTGATGATAAGAAAAAGAAATCAAAGGTACAGCGTTGGCAGGCAATTTCTGAAAGTGCCGCAAAGCAGAGTAAGCGCTGTAAAATCCCTGCAGTAGAAAATGTATTATCGTATAAGCAAGCAATGGAAAAAGCAAAAGAAATGGATTTGTTTTTAGTGCCTTTTGAAAGCAAAAGGGGAATGCTTGATACAAAAGATGCCCTTGGCGAAATCAAAGCGGGTATGAAAATAGGTATAATTATCGGCCCTGAAGGTGGCTTTGAAGACAAGGAAGTTGAAGATGCAATTTCTGTGGGCGGAAAAACCGTTTCTTTAGGTTCGAGAATTTTAAGAACGGAAACTGCTGCAATGACAGCTGTAGGAATGGTAATGCTTCACGTGGAGATGAATTTGGAATAATGAAAAATTTACCTGAAAAATTCAAAGAGCGTATGAAAACGCTTCTTAAAGACGAATATGATGATTTTATTACTGCGGTAAACGGTGAGCCCGTGAAAGGCTTCCGCGTTAACACAGACAAGATTTCATTGGAAGATTTTGACAAAATCAATATTTTCGGAAATGAAAAAATCCCTTATGTAAAAAACGGATTTTATCTTGACTACGAAAAAGCGGGTAACCACCCTTATCACCACGCAGGGATGATTTATATCCAGGAGCCGGGAGCGATGGCGCCTGCTGAATGTGTTGAAATTGAAGAAGACTGGAAAGTTCTTGATATGTGTGCATCTCCCGGCGGCAAAAGTACGCAGATTAAGAATAAACTTGGCGAAAAAGGTCTGCTTGTTTCCAACGAAATTATACCGTCAAGATGTAAAATTCTCACAGGTAATATCGAAAGATTAGGTCTTGAAAACTGCGTTACAACTTGTATGGATACTTCGCGTCTTGCAAAAACTTTCCCTGAAACTTTCGATTTTATTATGGTCGATGCGCCTTGCTCAGGCGAGGGGATGTTCAGGAAAGACGATGTCGCCATAGAAGAATGGTCTGAAGAAAACGTAAAAATGTGTGCCGACAGACAGGCTGAAATTCTTGAGAATGCAGTTAAATGCCTGAAAGACGGTGGTTACATAGTGTATGCAACCTGCACTTTTTCTCTTGAAGAAAACGAAATGACAGTTTGTAATTTTCTTGAAAATCACCCTGAATTTGAACTTCTGCCTGTAAATGAAGATGTGAAAAATTATACTTCAGACGGATTTTTCTATGATGGATGCACTTGTAAAAATATAAACTTCACTCGCAGATTTTATCCTCATAAATCAAAAGGCGAAGGTCAGTTTATGGCACTTCTTCATAATAAAAATGTGCCGTATGAAAATAAAAAAATCCCGCCTGTAAAAAAGGAGAAAATTGATAAATCAGTGTATGATTTTCTCGACAGTACACTTGTTTCTTACGAAAAAGAAAAAGTGGTTATGTACAACGGAAATCCCGTTTATTTCACGCCTGATTTTGAAATAAAAAAAGGCACTGCTTTTATGTGCGGTGTAACAATCGGCGAAATTGCAAAGAATTATATAAAACCCCATCATCAGTTTTTTATGGCTATGGGTAAGGATTTCAAAAGAAAAATAGAACTTTCTGCAGATTCAGAAGAAATAAAAAAATATCTTCATGGAGAAGAATTTGAAACTTCCTGCGAAAACGGCTGGGCGGTTGTTATGGTTGACAGCTGTGCTGCAGGCGGTGTAAAGGTAAGCGGAGGCAAAGCCAAAAACCACTATCCCAAAGGCTTGAGAATTTTAAACTAAAAAAGAAGAAAACCGTACTTCATTAAAAGTACGGTTTTAATTTATTTAATCGTGTATGCTTTTATTAAAATTTCGTCACACTCTGCAGTGCTTGATTTACGCATTTTAACAGTGCGTGTTTCATCAGGAAGAAGTGAAAAATAGTTGTCATCAAATATATATTCACCCTCAAATTCTGTTGCGTGAACATATTCTTTAGCTTTTATTGTAATGCTGTCTTCAGTTTTTGATATAACCTCAACAGCATCACAAGGTATGATTTCAAGTGCTCCTGACTTATAAAATGCACGGTCTGTAATGTTTCCGCTTTTTATATTGCAGATAAGAATTGCATTTTCAGGTATTGTTTCAAGCGGTAAAGTCAACACCTTTTCTGCACACTCCGCTTTTGCGGTAACAAGGCAATCTTTTATGTGATTGACTTTACCATCAGAAAGGCACATTAATTCAATGTGTGTATCTTTGTCTTCGAGTGAATTGTTGCAAAGATAAATTTCATATTCATCTTTCTTGTCAATCGATGCGATTAATTCTGATGCACATCGTTTGAAGCTATAAAAAGATGCCTTCGGCAGACAATAATAGTCAACAAATGCCCAACCGCTTGAAGCGGGCCAGCAGTCATTCCACATCCAGTAAACTATGCCGTTTATAAAACCGCGGTTTCTGCGGATGTTTTCCATGGAAATTCTTATCCATTCGTATTGCGCGTATTTCATCTTGAAGAAGCGGTCTCTGCCGTCGGTGAATTTGCCGAGAACTTTTTCTGTAAAATTAATAAGCACATCAAAAAGTGAGAAAGGAAGACCGGGGTTACTTTTGGTGTGGAAATTCCACATTTCATCTTTCTCGAAAATATCTTCGTCTGTCATAAAGCGTTTCAGTGAGTGGTAGTTTACGGCACCCATTGTAGGCTCTTCTGCTATAAAACGTGCAAGATACTGAGAAAAATGTTCCTTGTAGTCAACCATATCTTCATCCATTATGTAAGGGAAAATGGAACATCCGAGATACTGTGTGTTGTGGGTAGTGCCTTTTGTTTTGGAAGCGTAGGGAGTGCCGCCGCAGGGACTTGAGAGAAGAAAACGTCTTTTGGGGTCAAGTCTGTTAAGTACAGGGAAAATACCTTTGTGTATAGCTGTTCTTCCGTGGTAATCTTCAGCATCGTCGTAGCCGTTTATTGCGTTTTCGTTATCGCCTGACCACCACACAAGCGATGGATGGTTACGAAGTGAAATTGCCGCAAATTCGGCTTCTTTTTTCATGTGTTCAATAAATTCTTCCTTGTATTCGGGGTATTCGCCGCAAGCCATAAGAAAATCCTGTGTTACAAGAATTCCGAGGCGGTCACACTCGTTATAAAAGTGTTGCTTTTCAAAAACACCACCACCCCATACTCGCAACATATTAACGCCTGCTTCTTTTGCAAGGGTAAGAAGCTCGGTAATTTTTTCGTCAGTTTCAGCGGAAACAAAAGATTCGCAAGGTACCCAGTTTGCACCCATACACATAATCTGTGTGCTGTTTATAAGAAGCTGAAAACCTGAAAAATCTTCGTTTCTGTCATATTCGCGGCCGCTGACAGAATCTTTGATTTCGAGACATTTTTTGTAGTAGTCGCTACCTTTTTTATCAGGCAATTGCAGAATTTTAGCAGTGCGGATGCCGAAAGTGAATTCCTGCGACCCGATTATAAGTTTATATAACGGTTGCTTTCCGTAACCTGCAGGATACCAAAGCTTTGCATCGGGTATATCAATATGTTCTTTGAGAAAGTTTTCTTTTCTGAAAAAGCGGTTTGAGTAAACCGTTTCTCCATCGGGGGAAAGTATTTTAACATCAGCAAATGCACCGCTTTCGTAGTTTTCAAATTCAGCTTCTATAACAACCTCTGCTGAATTATCAGAAATACTTTCTGTATAAATATAGGTGTTTTTAACTCTGAAGGAATTGTCAGTGTCAATATAAACATCTCTGCAGATTCCGCAAGTGACAAATCTTTCTGCCCAATCCCAACCATAAGTAAACTGCATACGCCTTGTGTGCATTCTCTCACAGGTGAAAGCACCGTTGCAGTGTTCAAGGTTTTCAACTTTTTTCACAGGTGAATAAAAGTACACGGTAATCTCATTTTCACCTTTTTTTAGCAGGTGAGAGATATCAAAGTGGTGTGTTATAAACATATTGTCTGTTGAAGCAAGGAGTTTTTTATTCAGATAAACATCTGTATAAACATCAAGTCCTTCAAAAACGAGCATCGCTTTTTCAGGTGCTTCTTCAACAGTAAATTTTTTAGAATATTCAAAATCGCATTCTTCAATCCATCTGCACTCGTCGGAGTTATTGCGGTAATAAATATCTGCAGGGATTTTATTGCCCACAAGGTCAGTGTGAACACATCCCGGTACAGTGCCGTCGAAAGTAAAGTCGACGGTATTATTTTTTATGCATTTTCCTTGCCATTTTCCGTTTAAATCAATTTTTGTCATATTTTCATATCCTTATGGTAATTTGTATCCTGCTGCGAGATAGATTTTATACCAATCTTCTCTCGATATTGTAATTTCAGATGCTTTTGCAATATCGGTAATTCTCTGCAGATTTGTACTGCCAACAATCGGTTGCATTTTATCGGGTAAACGGAGAAGCCATGAAATAGCAATACCGCTGTCTGTTGTGTTGTATTTTTCAGCCATTTCGTTAATAGTTTTTCCAAGCTCAGCATTTTCACTGCTTTCAAGGAAATAGCCTGAAATAAAACCTCTCTGCAGAGGTGACCAGGGCTGAATAGTAATGCCGTTGAGTCTGCAGTAATCACGGAGATATCCGTCTTTGTTAATTCCGTCGCGGTTGTCAAGGTTTACGTTTGCGCCTGAAGACAGCATTGTTGCATTTGTAATGCTCAACTGCATCTGATTGATTTTAAGGTCTTGTTTAACTGCAGTTTTAAGAAGCTCAATCTGCATAGCGCTGTGGTTTGATACACCAAATGCGGAAACCTTGCCTTCTTTTTCAAGCTTATCAAATGCTTCAGCCACTTCTTCAGGCTCCATAAGCAAATCCGGGCGGTGAAGAAGGAGAACATCTATTTTTTCAACACCTAATCTTTTAAGCGAATTTTCAACAGAAGAAATGATGTGTTCTTTTGAAAAATCATACATTCCCTTACGGATGCTGCATTTTGTTTGGATAATAATTTTATCGCGTAAAGATTTATTTCTGCTGAGTCCATTCCCGAAAACTTCTTCGCATTTGCCGCCGCCGTAAATATCAGCGTGGTCAAAGTAATTGTAACCAAGGTCAACGGCAGTGGAAAGATATCTGTCAGCCTCTTTGTCGGTCATATCAGCAATTCGCATACAACCGAGAGCAACCTGGGAAACTTCTGTATCTGCAGAAAATGTGTTGATGTATTTCATAGTGTTTTCTCCTTTTAATAATACTGCTTTTAAGATATCACAATTCAGTGTGATAATCAATATACAAAAGAAAAAAGTAATTTATAATAGTTAACAAATAATTACGTTCTGTCTATTGAATTTATCCTGTGATATGGTATAATTTTTCTGTAAAGTTAAAGTTGCTGAAAAGGAGTGGCATTATGAAAAACAGCAGATTCCTTAATAAAATAATATCCCTTGTTCTCGTTATGGCTATTATCATCTGTTCAGGTGTTTTCAGTTCTGTTTACGCTGAAGACCTTGCTGATTATTCTAAACTTGATAAGGCTATTGCAACAATCCCTGACGGCCCTAACAGAAATAACGGTGTATATAAAGCAGAAGAACTTGAAGCAATCGATGCAATGGTGGCATCCTTTGACAGAAATCTTACCTCTGCCGATCAGGCTGTTGTAAACCAATACCGCACAGATTTGCTGGCGGCAATAAATGCTCTTTCAATGGATTTGTCAAAAGCAGTTGCAACGGCTACTGTGCTTATAGACAGAAAAATTGTAAAGCAGGATGATATAATAACTGTCTTTATCAAAATTAATACAAACTATCCTGTAACAGGTTTTCAGTTGCCTGTAATTTATGATAAAACACAGTTTACACTTGTTGATTACGACCCTGATAATTCAAATTCATATATAACTTTCTATGACGGCAGTTTTATGCAAGGCAGCTATGATTTAAACGGTAACGCAGGTATTGAAACAGGTTTTTCTTATACTTCAGATTCTGAAAAATGGGATACTGATGAAGCACGTGCAAAATATGATTATGCATTTTTTACTGCAAACTTCAATTCTCAAAAAAATCCTTCAAATTTAAACCTTGCCGTACCTCAGGACGAAGTTTTTGCAACATTCCGCCTGCAGGCAAAGAATGATATTGAAAATGCCGAGGAACTTGTTTTTATTAGTCCTGATTGGGAAAAGACCAATGAGAACAAAGCGGGTACATTCAGTGTCGGCTTTTCAGCAACTGTTCTCAACAGAAATCCGCTTACTTATAAATCAACAGGAATGACATATAATCCTGTAACAGATTCTATGATTCCTACCGACAGTATTTCTCTTAATATCACAGAAGCCACTCTTACAAAAAATAATCCCACCGTTCAGCTTGTGGCTACGGTTACACCTGATACTGCAATAAACAAAAAAATCACATGGACATCAAGCGATACATCTGTTGCTACAGTTGATTCTGCAGGTAAAGTAACACGCGTAGGTTCAGGCGAGGCTGTAATTTCAGCCGAAACTCCATACGGTCAGGTTGCAGCCTGTAATATTACCGTTCTTCATCAGTGCTTTGCTGAAGTTGTTCTGATTGAAGCAACAGAGGCCGAATGTTACACTCAGGGAAATATAGCATATTATGAGTGTACCTGCGGAAAACTTTATTCAGATGCTGATGCCAAAAATGAAATTAATGAAACAGAGATAATAATTCCGCCACTTAATCACCCTGAAGACGGTCTGCTTGAAATCCCCGAAGTCAAACCTACACATACTAAAGACGGTAAGGAAGCATATTGGATTTGCGGTTACTGCGGAGATTCTTTCAGTGAAATTGGTTGTATCAATAAAATAGATGAGCCTGCAATTATCCCTGCAACAGGTCACGATGACCTGACAGATGCAGAGTGGTCGTCAGATGCAGATTCACATTTCAAAAAATGTTCCTGCGGACAGAAGTTTGAAATAACATCACATACTTTTGAATGGAAAACAGACCGCGATGCGACTTGTGAAGACGAAGGCAGCCGGCATGAAGAATGTATAGTCTGTGGTTATAAAAGAAATGAAAACACACCAATCGGTTATGCAAAACATAATCCGGAATTTGTTGAAAGCACAGATTCAACCTGCACGGTTGAAGGCAATATTGCTTATTATGAATGCAGTGTGTGTAATAAGCTTTTCAGTGACGAAATTTGTGCAGATGAAATAAAAGCAGAAGAAACAATGCTTCCTCTGAAAATTCATGATTTTAAATGGATAACGGAAAATGAACCTACCTGCACTTATGAGGGAAGTAAGTTTGAAGAATGTACAGCATGCGGTTATATTCAGAATGAAAACACACCAATCGGTTATGCAAAACATAATTCTGAATTTGTTGAAAGCACAGATTCAACCTGCACGGTTGAAGGCAATATTGCATATTATAAATGTGCTGTCTGTTCAAAGCTTTTCCGTGATGAAGATTGTACAGAAGAAATAACACCTGAAGATACAGTTCTTTCTCTTACAGACCACGATTACAAAGAATCAATAACTTTGCCGACACCAGTAAAACAAGGTTATTCAACTTATACCTGCAAGGTGTGCGGTTATTCCTACATTGATAATTATACTGGACCCGGCATTGAAATTACAGGCGTGGTTTCAACATCTGCTTTTGAAAGCGATAAAGTAAGGCTTGTGCTCACATCACAAGGTGAAACAGAGCCGTTGCAGACACTGGAAATAACAGGAAACACAGCAACTTATTCTTTTAAAAATGTAATAAAAGGGGAGTATACTGTTACCGTTTCCAAAAACAACCATTATTCGCAGAGTTTTGATGTTTCTGTAACCGACCAGAATGAAATCAAACAAAACCTGATTATCTATGCATATGGTGATGTTAACCGTGACGGCAAACTGAATATTCTCGACAGTACCGCAGTTTTGCGTCACGTAAAGATGGTTGAGTTGCTTGATGATGAGAGCTTTGCTGTTGCTGATGTTAATTCAAACGGCAGAGTAACAGTTTCTGACTATGCTCTGATTCAGCGTCAGGTGAAGGGCGTAAATTCAATCTGGAAATAAATGGTTTTATCTGATTCGGGTTGATGTGTATGAAAGAATTTCAAAACTTTTATCGAAAAACGGCATAAAAAACAGTTTGTTTGAGCTTTGATTTTGTGATTTTTGCAAGATTTTATCTTTTTGGTTGCAAAAATAATAAAAAACACTTGCAAAAATACAATAAATATATTACAATGTTTGGCAGTATGTAATTTTGGAGGATTATATTATGCTTTATAGCCAGTTTTCACCCGAACAGCTTCTTCTTGAAAAGGAGCAGCTTCAGAAAAGATATGATGAATTCAAGGCTCAGAATCTTTCTTTGGATATGTCAAGAGGTAAGCCCTCACCGCAGCAGCTTGATTTGACAATGGATATGCTCGGCAATATTGATTTGACTGAAAAGTTTAAAGCTGAAAATGGTTTTGACTGCCGTAACTACGGTGTTCTTGACGGTATTCCTGAATGTAAAAAGCTTTTTGCCGAACTTCTTGATGTAGACGAAAATAATATAATTATCGGCGGTAACTCAAGCCTGACACTTATGTTTGATTATATTGCACAGTGTATGACTCACGGTTCAGGCAAAGAAGCCTGGCTTAAGCAGGGAGATATAAAATTTATCTGCCCCGTTCCGGGATATGACAGACATTTCGGAATTCTTGAACATTTCGGCATTGAAATGATTAATGTTCCCATGCTTTCAGACGGCCCTGATATGGAAAAAGTCAATGAACTTATCAAGGATGAAACTGTAAAAGGTATGATTCTTGTTCCTAAATATTCTAATCCCGAAGGAATTACTTTATCTGATGATTGTGTAAGAAAAATCGCTGCAATGAAACCTGCAGCAGAGGATTTCAGAGTTATCTGGGATAACGCTTACTGCATTCACGATATTAATGATACTCCTGACGAACTTCTTAACGTTTTTGAAGCAGCGAAAGAGTTTTCCAGTGAAGATATGTTTATTGAAGTTACATCAACTTCAAAAATCTCATTCCCCGGTTCAGGTGTGGCTGCACTTGCTGCATCTGATAAAAATATTGAGATGATAAAAAGCCGTATGACAGTGCAGACAATCGGTAATGATAAGCTTAACCAGCTGCGTCATGTTATGTATTTTAAAAACCTTGACGGTATAAAAGTTCATATGAAAAAACACGCAGATTCACTCAAACCTAAATTTGAAGCAGTTCTCAAGTGTTTTGATGAAGAATTTTCAGGTCTCGGCATTGCAGATTGGAAAAAGCCCAACGGCGGTTATTTTGTAAGCCTTAATGTTCTTGAGGGCACTGCAAAAAGAACAGGTGAACTCTGTAAAGAGGCAGGCGTAGTTCTCACGCCTCCCGGAGCAACGTATCCCTATGGTAAAGACCCCGAAGATACTAATATCCGTATTGCTCCTTCTTTCCCTTGTGTGGAAGAACTTGAGAAAGCAGCAGAGCTTCTCTGCATTTCAGCACGTCTTGCAGCTTGTGAAAAACTTTTAAAGAGGTAACAAAAATGAAACTGAGAGCCGTTATTGCGATTATTGCTTGTAAATTTACAAAGTTTTTGCTCCGGATACTGAAAAAAGGCGGTACAAATCTTCCCGGTAAGATTGCCGTGAAAATCTGTCCTTCTGTACTTGGCGTTATGGCAAGGGGAGTAACAACTATAATTATTACCGGTACTAACGGCAAAACCACCACTTCCAGAATGATTGAACAATGTCTTGTGGAAGCGGGGGTAAGTTTCTTTTGCAATAAATCAGGTGCAAATCTCCTGACAGGTATAACCAACGAGTTTGCACAGAATTCCGATATTTTCGGCAGATGCAGAAAGCAGTATGCAGTTATCGAATGTGATGAAGCTGCTTTCAGACAGGTAAGCCGTTATGTAAACGCAAAGCATATTATCGTTACAAACATTTTCCGTGACCAGGTTGACCGTTTTGTAGAGCTGGAAACAACAATGAGCGGTATCAGAGCAGGTATAGAAAATTCACCTGAAGCGATAGTTTCAATCAATGCCGATTGCTCTCTCACAACATCTCTCGTTAAAAATGTAAAAAACAGAATAATCTACTACGGAGTTAATTGTCCTGTTTACGAAGACCTTGTTTCGGAAGTTTCTGATGCACAGTATTGCATCAATTGTAACGCTCAGTATAACTATGAGTATAAAACTTACGGGCATCTCGGCAGTTATGTTTGCCCTGAATGCGGATATAAAAGACCTGAAACAGAAGTTTATGTTACTGAGGTTGTGTCCGGTGACCTTGACAGTACAACAGTTAAACTTAAAATCAACAATGATGAAAAATTGCTTCGCATAAATCTTCCCGGCGGATATAATGTGTACAATGCTATTTCTGCAGCGGCAGTTGCAAAGGGAATAGGAATCAGCGAAGACAAAATTATCACAGCACTTTCAAGCTTTGAATGTGGCTTCGGCAGAATGGAAAATTTCCATATCGGCGGCAAAAATGTAAGAATGATTCTTATAAAAAACCCTGCAGGATGCAATCAGGTGCTTAATTTCCTTAAAAACACAGTTAAAGAAAAATGCCTTTTTGTAACTATAGTGAACGACAGAATTTCTGATGGTACAGATATTTCATGGATCTGGGATGCAAACTTTGAGAAACTCGAAGACCTTGGCGATAATCTGCCTATGATTTATGTTGGCGGTGCACGTGCAGACGATATGGCAAACAGACTTAAATATGCAGGCAGAAGCATCGACAGAATTAAAATAATCAAAGATGACGATATGCTTCTTGATGAAATAGATAAGGCAGATGTTGACGTGTTTATTATGCCCACATATTCTGCAATGCTTTCTTTCAGAGAGAAAATCAGCAAACGCTACAATCTTAAAAGTTATTGGGAAAATTAAGGGGAGGCATTATTATGGATGAACTTAAAATCTGTTATCTCTATCCTGATATTCTCAATCTTTTTTCTGATAGCGGTAACATTACGTGCATAAAAAAACGTCTTGAATGGCGTGGGATAAAAGCGGATATAACTGAAATTCCTGTTGGTGAAAGCCTTAATGTCAGCGATTATGATTTGTTTTTTATCGGCGGCGGTCAGGAATTTGAACACGGCTTTAATATTCCTGATTTTGCAGATAAAAAAGCAAAAGAAATAAAAAAAGCAGTTGATGATGAGAAAGTTTTTCTCGCAATCGGCACAGGATATCAGCTTCTCGGCAATTACTGTAAAGCAGTTGACGGCACACAGTACGATATGTCAGGTGCAGTGAATTTCCACACAATTGCCCGTGAAGAAAGGTTTATAGGTAACTATTGTTTTGAGTCGGAAGAACTTGGCGGACTTAAAATAGTAGGCTTTGAAAACCACGCAGGTAAAACATATCTTTCCGATGGTGTAAAACCTCTCGGAAAAGTCCTTAAAGGCTACGGCAACAACGGCGAAGATTTCACAGAGGGTGCAAGATACAAAAATGTATTTGCATCATATTCTCACGGCTCACTTTTGCCTAAAAATCCCGTACTTGCGGATTATATTATTAAAACTGCCCTTGAAAGAAAATATAATAAAGAATTCGAACTTTCACAACTTGACGACACTTTTGAACTTAATGCAAACAAAGCAATGCTCGACCGCTTGTTGGGTTGATTGAAAAATAAAGGAGGTTTTATTGTGAAAATCAAAAGAATTGCAGCGGTGTTACTTGCATTTATCATTGCGATGGTGTCTTTTTCAATTATGGGTTATGCAGAAGAAAAAGACGGATTTGAATTCGGTTCAGACGGTAAATTTACGGTTTTACAGCTTTCAGACCCGCAGGATGATGCTTATCCCGCACACGAGCTTGATTCTTTTATAAGAAAATCAATCGAAACAGTAAAACCTGATTTTATCGTTCTTTCAGGCGATATTGTTGAAGACAGCCGTGCAGGTGACATTTCTGATGACAAAATTTTTCAGGAAGGTGTAGCTGTTGACGGCGACTATGAAAAAACTCTTGAAAATGTAAAAACAGCAGTAAAACACGTTTTCACACCTATTGAAGAAGCAGGTATTTATTACACTGTTGCACAGGGTAATAACGACTATAAAAGCGGAATTTCCAACGAAGACTGGCTCAGTATTTATGCATCATATCCACATTGCATAACAGTTGATGAGAGTGACGATGCAGAAGGCAAAATTGACAGTTACGTTGAAATAAAAAAACATAATTCTGAAGAAATCGGCTATGGTATATGGGCACTTGATAACGGCAAAGGTTTTACCGAAGGCCAGAAAGCCTGGTTCAGAAATAAAGAAACAGGAAATGTTCCCTCAATCGTTTTTGAACATATCCCTACAGACGATGTAGGCAATCTTTTTGAAAAATGCAACATCTGGGATGAAGGGGCGCTTTCAGGCGACGGTGGGTTCTATCGTCTTAACAAAGAAATTGCAAACGGTGTAAACTATGTAACCTACTCTGCTGGCACAACAGACGAATTCCTTATGTGGAAAGATAAAGGCGTAAAAGGTGCTTTCTTCGGCCATATTCATACGGACGGCTTCACAGGCACATACGACGGAATCACACTCGGACTTACTTACGGCTGTCAGTTTTCAAAGGCAGGACCTTACGGTGTAAGAGAAATTGTCCTTGATGAAGACGGCTCATTTGAAACAAATCTTTATGTTTATGAAAACGGTGAATTCTCACTTCAGGAATATGAAGATTACAAAACATATTCAAACGATTTTGAAGCATTTTTTGCAAAAGTTGTAAACATTTTCAAATTCATCGGCAATCAGATTGTTGCATGGTTTAAATTCTGATTTTTATAAATATTTTTCCCGATAATCAATTCTGATTATCGGGATTTTTAAATTATAACAGATGTGTTAAAACTGCACTTTAGGTCTTGCAATTAATTAACTAATATAGTATAATATATTAGTTAAAATGGGCGAGAGGTTGGAATTTATGAAAACAGAAATGGAAAAACAGAATAAATTTTTATCTCTGGCAAAGAGTTTGCTTGAATTCAGGTTCGGCAATAGTGCTCCGAAAGCCTATGTTCACACATTCGGTTGTCAGGGAAATGTGTCTGATGGTGAGCGTATGAAAGGCTTGCTTTCCGATATGGGATATATGTTTGTTGATGATGAAAAAGAAGCAGATTTAATCCTTCTCAACACCTGTGCAATCCGTGAACACGCTGAAGACAGAGTTTACGGAAATATCGGCAGACTCAAGATTCTCAAAAAGCAGAATCCTGACCTGATAATTTGCATCTGCGGATGTATGGTTCAGCAGAAGCACGTTGAAGAAAAAATCCGTAAAAGTTATCCTTACGTTACTGTTGTATTCGGCACTCACGTTATCCATAAACTCCCCGAATTTGTCTACAGAGCATTGACCACAGGCAAAAGAGTTTATGATACAGATAACACCAACCTTGAAATTGCCGAAGGCAATAATGTATGGCGTGACGGTAAAATCCGTGCATGGCTTCCCATAATGTATGGATGCAATAATTTCTGTTCATACTGCGTTGTACCTTACGTAAGAGGCAGAGAAAGAAGCCGTAAAAGCGAAGAAATTTTAAAAGAAGCAAAACATCTTGTGTCACTGGGATTCAAGGATATCACTTTGCTTGGTCAGAATGTCAATTCCTACGGTAAAGGGCTTGAAGAAGATATAAACTTCGCAAAACTTCTCAGGATGATAAACGATATCGACGGTGATTTTACAATCCGTTTTATGACATCTCATCCCAAAGATTGCACAGCAGAACTTCTTGATGCAATGGCAGAGTGCGATAAAGTTGCAAAACACCTTCATCTTCCCGTTCAGTCAGGTAACGACAGAATTCTGAAAGAGATGAACAGACATTACGACAGAGCAAAATATCTGTCACTCATTGAATACGCACGCAAGGTTATGCCTGATTTGTCAATTACAAGTGATATTATCGTAGGCTTCCCCGGTGAAACATATGAGGAATTCTGCGATACATTAAGCCTTGTTGAAAAAGTTGAATATACATCGCTCTACACATTTATTTATTCTGCAAGAAAGAATACAAAAGCTGCAGAAATGCCCGATCCTATAACACGTGAGGAAAAAGGCAAGTGGTTTGACGAACTTCTTAAACTTCAGGAAAAAATTGCAGCACAGAGAACTGCAAAAATGAACGGCAGAGTTTATAAGGTTCTTGCAGAAGAAAAAAGCAAAACAGAAGGATGGATTTCAGGCAGAACATCAGGGAATGTTATTATTGAATTTCCCGCAGATGAGAGCGTTATAGGCTCTTTCTGCGAAGTAATTGTGAATGAACCGCTTAACTGGATTGTTAAGGGCGAATTCGTCAGAAAATTTTAAAATATTATTTAAAATAAAGGAGTAAAAAACAATGGAACTCGAAAAACTCGCAAGACAGCTTGGTGCTGCAATTCAGGAAGATGCACGCTATAAAGCATTTATGGCAGCAAGAGATAAGAACGAAGCAGACGCAGAACTCAACGAAATGATGCAGCAGATTCAGCTTGTTCATATGTCTTACAACCACGAAGCATCAAAAGGTGCAGAAGCTGACGAAGCAAAGCTTCAGGAATTTGAAAAACAGTTCAATGAAGTTTACACAAAGGTTATGGCAAACGAAAATATGAAAAACTTCGAAATCGCAAAAGCTGATTTCGACCAGCTTATGAAATATATCACAGGCATCATCAGTATGTGTGCATACGGCGAAGACCCCGAAACTTGTGACCCCAACGCTCACCAGTGTTCAGGTAACTGCTCATCCTGCGGTTCAGATTGCCACTGATTAATTGAATTTTTGCATCCGACTGTTTCGGCGGTCGGATGCGGTGAAAAAGAAAGGAGGAAGAACAATGGCAGAATTAACGCCTATGATGAAACAGTATTTTGAAATTAAAAAAGATTATCCCGATACGCTTTTGTTTTTCCGACTGGGCGATTTCTACGAAATGTTTTTTGAAGATGCAAAAATTGCATCAAAAGAACTTGAACTTGTGCTTACAGGACGCGATTGCGGTCAGGAAGAACGTGCACCTATGTGCGGTGTTCCTTTCCATAGTGTTGAAAATTACCTTGCAAGACTTGTAGCAAAGGGTTATAAAGTTGCTATCTGCGAACAGATGGAAGACCCGGCACTTGCAAAAGGTATTGTTAAAAGAGATGTATCAAGGGTTCTTACACCCGGTACTGTTATTGAAAGCACAATGCTTGACGAAAGTAAAAACAACTACCTTGCAGCTATTGTTTGTAACAAAAATCATGCAGGTCTTGTTTTTGCAGATATCTCCACAGGTGAAATTCACGTAACTCATCTGGAAGATAAAAACCTTCTTACTCCCATTGTTAATGAACTTTGTAAATTTTCACCGAGTGAGGTTGTTCTTAACAGGGAAGCAAAAGAGCTTTCAGGCATTTCAAAGTATATAAAAACAATGCTTTCAGCAACTGAAGAAGTGCTTGATGAAGACTATTTTAACTTTGAAAACTGCGTTGATGTTATCAATCAGCGTTTAAATAAAGACGTAACAGATTTTGAATTTTCTGAAGAAAAAGAAGCAGTTTCTGCTTTAGGTGCTTGTATCAGATACTTAAGTGAACTTCAGAAAAGTGATATTAAAAACATTACCAACATCGATTACTACAAAGGCGAAAGCTTTATGTTCCTCAATGCTTCTTCAAGAAACAATCTTGAACTTGTGGAAACAATGCGCAGCCGCGATAAAAAAGGAACACTTCTCTGGGTAATTGATAAAACAAAATGCTCAATGGGCAGAAGAATGATAAGACGCTGGCTTGAAAACCCGCTTACATCATTAGCCTCCATTGTACGCAGAAACAGAGCAGTTGAAGAACTTTTTGATAACACAGTTCTCTGTGCCGAAATCAGAGAAGCACTTGACGGCATCTATGATTTTGAGCGAATTATGACGCGTGTGGTTTACGGCACTGCAAACGCAAAAGAACTCCGTTCTCTGGGCCTTGCATGCACTAAACTTCCCGAAATCAAAGAGCTTATTTCTACCTGCAAAAGTGAAAAATTAAAAGGCATTTATGAAAATCTTGATGTGCTTGAAGATATCTGTTCGTTAACTCTTAATGCTATTGTTGATGAACCGCCCCTTACAGTACGCGAAGGCGGAATGATAAGAGAAGGCTATAATGAAGAACTCGATGCTTTGCGTTCAATTGAACGTGACAGTGTTACTTACATTAACGATATTGCATTGCGTGAACAGGAAAAAACAGGCATCAAGAAATTAAAGATAGGTTATAACCGTGTGTTCGGTTATTATATTGAAGTTTCAAATTCATTCAAAGAATTAGTTCCCGAAGAATATATCAGAAAACAGACCCTTTCAAACTGCGAAAGATTTATTACTCAGGAATTAAAAGAACTTGAAACGAAGATTTTAGGTGCAAAAGAAAAAATCGTAAGAATCGAATATGAATTGTTCACTGAAATACGTGAAGCTGTTGCACGTGAATATATGCGTGTGCAGAAAACCGCAGAAAATATTGCAAAACTTGATACTCTCTGTTCACTTGCTCACGTTGCGGTAAGCAGAAATTATTGTTGCCCTGAAATTTCAAACGACGGTGTTATTCAGATTGAAGACGGAAGACATCCCGTAGTTGAAGTAATGCTCGGCTCACAGCCCTTTGTTCCCAACGACACTCTACTTGATTCAGGCAGTAACAGATGCAATATTATCACAGGCCCCAATATGGCAGGTAAATCCACATATATGCGTCAGGTTGCACTTATTACTCTGCTTGCACAGATAGGTTCATTTGTACCTGCAAGAAGAGCAAAAATCTCAATCTGCGACAGTATCTTTACACGTGTCGGTGCATCTGATGACCTTGCAGCAGGTCAGTCAACATTTATGGTTGAAATGAATGAGGTTGCACAGATTCTCAAACAGTCAACACAGAAAAGTCTTATTATATTTGACGAAATCGGCAGAGGTACATCAACCTTTGACGGTATGAGCATTGCACGTGCAGTGCTTGAATATACGTCAGACAAAAAACGCCTTGGTGCAAAAACACTTTTTGCAACGCACTACCACGAACTGACAGAGCTTGAAAGCAAAACAGAAGGTATTGTAAACTATAACATTGCCGTTAAAAAACGCGGAGATGATATTACTTTCCTTCGCCGTATTGTGAAAGGCAAGGCGGACGGCAGTTACGGTATTGAAGTTGCAAAACTTGCAGGTGTTCCCACAAGTGTTGTAAAACGTGCAAGGGAAATTCTTGAAGAACTTGAACTTCTTGACGGAAAAGCCTTGAAAATGTCAAGTGAAAAAGAACTTGCTCCCGTTGAAGAAGAATACATTACTCAGGTTTCTTTTGCAAATAATTCATCAAATGAAATCATTGAAGAATTAAAAACCATTGATGTTAATACATTGACACCGATTGAAGCTCTTTCAAAGCTTTATGAGCTTGTCGGTAAATCAAAAGAAATTTATTAAAAACAGGAGGTGGCGGAAGTGCCGAGAATCAATGTTTTACCAAAACATATAGCAGACCTTATAGCAGCCGGCGAAGTTGTTGAACGTCCGTCATCTGTTGTAAAAGAAGCAGTAGAAAACTCAATTGATGCGGGTGCTACTATAATTACCGTGGAAATTCAGCACGGCGGTATAACCTACATAAGAATTACAGATAACGGTTGCGGAATTCTCCGTGATGATATAAGAAATGCATTTGTCAGCCACGCAACAAGCAAAATTGCAACGGCTGATGACCTTGATGCAATAGGTACATTAGGCTTCAGAGGAGAGGCTCTGGCATCTGTAAGTGCAGTGAGCAAAGTAGAAGTGCTTACAAAAGCAAGAGAAGAATCTATAGGCACTCACTACCGCATTGAAGGGGGAGAAGAAATCCTTCTTGATGATGCAGGCTGTCCCGACGGCACAACACTTATTGTACGTGATTTGTTTTTCAACACTCCTGCACGAATGAAATTCCTTAAAAAAGATGTAAGCGAAGCAAATGCAGTTGCGGGTGTTATAGACAGAGTTGCTTTGTCGCACCCCGAAATCAGTTTCAGATTTATCCGCGACGGAAAAGAAACACTCTTAACACCCGGTGACGGAAAACTTACTTCTGCAATTTATGCAGTTTTCGGCAAGGAATTTGCAAACAGTTTAATTGAAATTGATTATTCTCTTAACGGAGTTTCAGCAAAAGGATATATTTCTAAACCTGTATATTCAAGAGCCAACAGAAATATGCAGATGTTTTTCCTTAATTCACGTCTTGTGAAAACACAGACAGGCTCAGTGGCACTTACAGAAAGCTACAGAAATTCAATTATGGCAGGTAAATTTCCTGCTTGCGTAATCAACCTTACAGTGCCTAATGAAGCCGTTGATGTAAATGTTCATCCGTCAAAGCTGGAAGTTCGTTTTGCTAATGAGAAAGCAGTTTATGATTGTATTTATTACGGTGTAAAAAATGCTCTCAATAAAGAAAAAGAACGTCCCCAGGTTGAACTTGAAAAAGTTTTGTCAAATCCCAAGTTTGCCAAACCGCAGATGTTTGTACCTGAAAAAGCAGAACAGATTAAGTTCATCCCACAGAAACAGGAACAGAAAATTCAGGTGAAAGAAGAAATCAGAATTCAGCCTGAAAAAGAAAAAATAAATTCCTATCAGCCTAAGGTAAATCATACAACAGCATTCCTTGCTCAGCCTGAAACTGTTTATGAAACTGACGAAGTAAAAGATGAACAGACGGTACAGAAACCGAAAATTACTGTTTTCACTCCTCCTGCGGTTAAAGAAGAAATCAAAGAGGAAGTAAAAGAAGAAGCAGCAGTTGAAGTTCAGGGAACTGAAGATACAGTTGTTCAGGAAACAATGCCTGTTGTACAACCTGAAATAAAAGAAGAACAGCCTGTTATTCCTGAATTCAGGATTGTGGGCGAAGCATTTAAAACATATATTTTTGCAGAGTGTGAAGGCAAGCTTATGATAATCGATAAGCACGCCGCTCACGAAAGAATGATATATAACGAGCTTAAAAAATCAACAGACGGAATTTTTATGCAGTCGCTTATGATTCCCGTTACTGTTACACTTTCAAAAGAAGAATACGACGTTATTGTCAATAATCTTGAAATACTTGAAAAAGCAGGTTTTGCAGTTGAAGCATTCGGTACATCAAGTGTTATTGTAAGAGAGTGTCCGTCAGTTATTGAAGCGGCAGATGTTGAAAATCTTCTTATTGAAACAGCAACTTATCTTCTGCAGAATAAAAATGACCTGATAAGCGAAAAGCTTGATTGGATTTTCCATTCATCCGCTTGCAGAGCAGCAATAAAAGCAGGGGACAAAACTGACAGATATGAACTTGAAAAGTTTACTGCAAAGTTACTTGCAGACGAATCTGTAAGATATTGCCCTCACGGCAGACCTGTTCTGGCAGAGCTTACAAAAAGAGAACTTGAAAAATTCTTCGGAAGAATACAGTGAGATAAATTATGGATAAAATTAAAATTATCGCCGTTGTAGGTCCTACCGCGTCGGGCAAAACCTCTTTAGCGGTGAAATTGGCGCAATTATTTAACGGTGAAGTTATTTCAGCCGATTCCATGCAGGTTTATAAAGGTATGGATATTGCTACTGCCAAGCCTGACGAGAAAGAAATGTGCGGAATTCCTCACCATTTAATCAGCATCATTTCACCTGATGAAGAATTCAGCGTGTCACGATTCAAGGAATTGGCAGAAGCTGCAGCGAAAGATATCACTGCAAGAGGAAAAATTCCCATTGTTGCAGGCGGTACAGGCTTATATGTGGATTGTTTACTCAACAATACCACTTTTCTTGATAATACAAAGAATGATGAAATAAGGGCACTTCTTCAGTCGCGTATTGAAAAAGAGGGAAATGAAAGTTTATATAAAGAACTTCTCGAAAAAGACCCTGATGCGGCAGAAAAAATTCACCCCAACAATTCTCTTAAAATTATACGTGCTCTTGAAATTTTATATTCAAGCGGCAATACACTTACAGAGCAGAATCAGCAGTCTCACGAAATAGAGAGTATGTTTGAAAGCCTTGTAATCGGTCTTAATGCACTGAATCGCGATGTGCTTTATGACAGAATCAATCTCCGTGTTGACCTGATGGTTGATAACGGACTTGTTCAGGAAACGAAGAAGTTTTTTGAAACAGAAACTGCGTCAACTGCCTGTCAGGCTATAGGTTATAAAGAATTTAAACCTTATATTGACGGAGTTATGAGCCTTGAAGATGCCAAAGAAAACCTCAAGCAGGCAACACGCCGTTATGCTAAAAGGCAGCTTACATGGTTCAGAAGAAATGAAAAAATCAAATGGCTTAATATTGATGAATATACAGCTGATGAGCTTGTTGAAAAAGCAGGTGAGTTGGCAGAAGAATTTTTAAAGTAAAGGAGTTGAAGTTTGTATGAAGACAGATAATGTGAATTCCGTTATAAACAGAATTATAAAAACCACTGTAAAAGTTCTTGTTTATGCAGTAGCGGTTTTTATGATTATATACCTTGTTTATCTTGCACTTGATGCAAACTACAGTCCTGTAAAAACAGAAGTCGCAACGATGAAAACGGTTGAAAACAGCGTAAGCACAAAAGTGTTCATTGTGCGTGACGAAAACTATATTTCAGCAAAAGCATCAGGCACTATAGTGCCGCTGGTTGAAGACGGTCAGAGAGTTGCGGAAGGTCAGGATATTGCTGCTGTTTTCAGTGATGAAAAAGAAGCAAACAAATATGTTGAACTTCGCAAGGTGCATAGTGAGCTTGAGCGTTTTCAGAACATTGAAGCGTCAGATAAGATGAATATCAGAGATATTTCTACGTATGACCAGACAACAAACGAAGAATTTTTAAACCTTGTCAACTCAATTTCAGACGGTGATTATTCTCTTATAAAAACATATGCACAGGCTGTACGTGACAGAGAAACAAGCCGTCAGTTATGCCTTGGTTACGATGTTGACACTTCTGAAGTTATTTCCTCATTGAGTACACAGGCGGCATCATTGGGTAACATACAACCCTCTTGTCTTGTTGCCGATAACACAGGTTATTATATCAATAATACCGACGGTTATGAGAATGTAATCAAGTATTCCGATGTTACTGATATTTCTGTTGCACAGGTTAAAAAAGCACTTGAGTCAAAGCCTGATGAAACTAAAATTTCAAATATAGGTAAACTTGTAAATAACTTTAACTGGTATGTGGTTGCAATAGTGGACAGAAACGATGCAGCTGCTCTTACCGTAGGCAAAAACGTCAAGGTACGTTTTGTTGATTCTTCTGCAGATGACGCAAAAATGACAGTGGCAGCAATCAATGGAGATTCAAACGGCAAAGTGGCACTTGTTCTTAAATGCAACACAATTACGGCAGGTACATCTCAGCTGAGAATAGAAAATGCTGAAATAATATTTGAAACAATTTCAGGCTACAGAATACCTCGTGAAGCCTTAAGGACAGTTGACGGTGTAAACGGAGTTTACATAAAGCGAGGAAATCTTATCAATTTCAGAAGAGTGACTGCTTTGTATACAGGCGAAGATTATGTTGTAGCAAGAACATACGAAGCTGAAAATGCAAACTATGTTGCTGAAATGGATGATATTGAAGAAGAAAATCGAATATATACCGCTCAGCTTGCCGAAAGACATAAAGAAGAGCCGGGGTGGATTATTGAGTGTGAAGACTTGTATTCGCGTGCAAAGCTTATGCAAAAATCCTATATAAAATTATATGATGAAGTAATAGTTGAAGGAAATGATTTGTATGACAATAAAATCGTATAATGAACAGAGATTTTCTGAAATTTCGGAAAACACAAAAATTATAAGAGAAAACATCGCGATAGCAGCAGAAAAAAGCGGTAGAAAGCCTGAAGACATAAGCCTTATGGCTGTCACCAAAACAGTTGATACTGTTTTTATCAATCACGCAATTGATAACTGCGGAGTTAATCTTATAGGTGAAAACAGAGTTCAGGAATTTCTTTCAAAAAAAGATGAGCTTCATCTTGAAAATACAGATGTTCATCTTATCGGTCATCTGCAGACAAATAAAGTCAGGCAGATAGTACCCTATGTTTCAATGATAGAATCTGTTGACAGTGTCCGCCTCGCAAAGGAAATAAGCAAGGAATGTGCCAAAATCAATAAAACGATGGATGTTCTCGTTGAAGTAAATGTTGGCATGGAAAACAGCAAATTCGGTATTGACAGTGTTCTTCTGGGAGAATTTCTTGCAGAAATCAGTGAAATTCCCAATATTAAGGTAAAAGGTCTTATGGCAATACCGCCTATTTGTGACACTTCCGTTGAAGTAAAAAGATTTTTTTCAAATATGTACAATATGTTTCTTGACATTGAGGCGAAAAAATTAGATAATATAGATATGCATATCCTCTCAATGGGTATGTCAGGCGATTATGTGCAAGCAATTGAAGAGGGTGCGACTGAAGTAAGAGTAGGTTCATCCCTGTTTGGTAAAAGAGTATATTAATTTCAAGGAGGATAAAACAATGAATTTATTTGACAAAATGAAAGATCTCGTATTAGGTACAGAAGACGAAGGCAGCTTTGAAGGAATTGCTGACGATAATTATGATGAAACACCGGCTCCTCAGATGCCGAAATATGACCCTATTGAAAAATATGAAAGCTTTAACAGCTTTGAAAGCTATGAACCCAAAAGAGCAGAAAAGAGTAAAGTTGTTGATTTCAATTCAGCTTCATCTTTCACAAGAAGTACACCTGCTTCTCAGAAATCAGGTGACCGTCCTCATGTTGTTGTGGCAAAGCTTGAAAGATTTGAAGATGTAGGCGAAATCGCAAAAAATATCAACGAAAAACGTATGGTTATCATTAACCTTGAAAACGCTGATAATGCGACTACACAGAGAATCATCGACTTTATTTACGGTGTTACAATTGCAAACAGCAGTGAACTTAAGAGAGTTGCTTTCAGAACATATATCATCAAACCTGCAGGATACGATTACACAGGCGGCGACGGATTTGACAGTAATAATATGGACGGCATCGTATTTGGCAACAACTGATAATTTATTCTGACAGCATATTTCAGGTATACGGTGTTGAGCCGTAGCCGAATAAAGAGAAAGGGTGGGATGAGAATGGCAATGCTTACTCCCAATAAAATTAAAGGATATCAGTTTCAGCAGGCCGGAAGAGGCACATACAAGTCAGAAGAAGTTGACGATTTTCTCGGTCAGGTTGTTGAATCATACGAACAGGTTTTCAAAGAAAACGGAGAGCTTGTAAAAAAACTCAGCATTCTTGCAACTAAGCTTGACGAATACAGAAAAGAAGAAACAAGTGTTCGCAAAGCTCTTATGAATGCTCAGGCTTTTATTGATAAAATGGTTGAAGACGCAAATAAGGAAGCAAAGAAAATTGTTGCTGATGCTCAGGAAAGAGCAAAAAATGTGGATTCAATCACTAATGCAAAAATCAAAGTAATGGTTGACGAAGTTGAAGGTAATATGCGCAGAGCGTATGACAAAGCAACCGCAAAAGCAAAACAAACAAGAGAAGATGCAATGAAAGAGGCAGAAACACTTCTTCTTGAAGCACGCGACAAGGCTGATAAGATTGTTGAAAGTGCAAAAAAGGAAGCTGCAACTATCATCACAGGTGCCACAACTAACGCACTTAAGGATGCAGAAACGCTTAAAGCGGAAATTGAAAAAGAAAAAGAACTTCTCGATTGCATTAAAGATACATCAAATCAGTTCAAAAAAGAGCTTATTGTTCTTTATGAAAGACAGATTAAAACTGTTGAACAGATGCCTGATTTCAATCTCGATAAAACACTTGAGGATGAATATAACAACATAACAGGTGTAAATGATGAACCCAGCGAAGAAGTTAAAAATATCGTTGAAACATTCGTTGAAAACGATGATAACTATTTTGATGCAGAAGAGCTCATCAGAGAATACGCTGTGAAAGACGGCGACGAAAGTTCTGCATTCGGATTTAATTTCAACTATGATGAAGACGATGCAGATAAAGAAGACGATGATGTTTTCTCTTTTGACCTTGATGAAGAAGAAACGGAGGCAATTGAGAAAGAAGTTGAAGATGCTGTAGAAAAAGAAATCAGCGACGACATAAAAAATAAAGAAGCAGAAATTGAAGCGGAAATTGAGAAAGAACTTGAAGAAAGTTCAGATGATGATATTTCTGTTGAAGCTGATGCTGATGAATACGAGGATATTTTCTCTGATTCAGGCAGCAGCGAAGGTTTCAGATTTACTGCTGAAGATTTAGATGAAATTGAAGATGCTGAACAGGAAACAGAAGAAAATCTTGCTGCAGATGATATGGACATTTTTTCAGAAGATGCAGATGAGAGAGATATCCCCATCACAAAATCACAGCGTCATAAAAGGTTTGATATAGCTTTTTCAGACGACGATGCAGTGAAAATTGAAAAGGACGAAAACCTGTTCCTGTCACAGGAAACCGAAGTAGAAGAAGAGGAAGAGGGCTTTAAGCTTTTCAACGATATTGATGTTGATGAAAATGAAGGCTTCAGAATCGAAATCAACGATGATGAAGTTGAAGCAGAGGCTGATGAGGTTTTCGGAAAACCGGAAGACGATGACGACAGCGAAGGCTTCAGTTTCCTTAAAAATATTTTTGGTAAAAAATAAAACTAATATCGGAGGATCAGACAAAAATGTTACAGCTTGTGTCAATACTTTGTATAGCGGTACTTGTTGCTGCTGACCAGCTGATAAAAATGGTTGTTGAGGATCGTCTGATGCCTGTCGGAAGTATAGATTTTATTCCCGGAATAATCGAGTGGAATTATACCGAAAACACAGGTGCTGCTTTCAGTATAATGGAAAATCATACAGAAATACTGTCGGTTTTCACTCTTGTAATCATAGTTTTGGGGCTTATATATCTGCTTTCTGGCAGAATCAAAAATAAAGTTCTCGTTGCCGCTGCCATACTTGTGCTTTCAGGCGGATTAGGAAATCTTATTGACAGAATTTTCCGCGGCAGTGAATTGTTCCATGGTTATGTAGTGGATTATATAAAACTTTTATTTGTTGATTTTGCTATATTCAATTTTGCAGATTGTCTTGTATGTGTCGGTGCAGGCATAATAATTATTTATATGCTTGTTGACACATTCAGGAGTTCATCCGATAAAAAGAAAGGTCAGAAAAATGGTTGATGCGTTTATTTTCAGCGTAAGTGAAGAAGATTCAGGCCAGAGAATAGATAAGCTTGTATCGGCAAAATGCGAGTCGCTCACACGCTCTTATGTGCAGAAACTGATAGAAAATTCTGACGTGCTTGTGAATTCGAAACCTGTCGGCAAAAATGCAAAAGTCAGTGCAGGAGATGTTGTGGCAGTAAAGTCAACAGAGCCGGTAAAACCTGATATTATTGCGCAGGATATACCGCTTGATATCAGATATGAAGACAATTGCCTTCTGGTTGTTAATAAACCTAAAGGAATGGTCGTTCATCCTGCCGCAGGTAACTATGATGGTACACTTGTCAATGCGTTGATGCACCATTGCGGTGACAGCTTATCAGGCATTAACGGTGTTGCACGTCCCGGGATTGTCCACAGAATCGATAAAAATACAAGCGGATTGCTCATTGTGGCTAAAAATGATTTGGCTCATCTTAATCTGGCAGAACAAATCAAGGCCCATTCTTTTGACAGAGAGTATCAGGCGATAGTTTATGGGCATCTTAAAGAATATAAAGGCACAATAAATGCACCGATAGGAAGAAGTCCGAACAACCGTTTACAAATGTGTGTAACAGATAAAAATTCAAAGAATGCTGTAACACATTACGAAGTTATAGAAGAATATAAAGATTTTACGCACGTAAAACTGATTCTTGAAACGGGCAGAACCCATCAGATCAGAGTGCATATGAAATATATCGGTCACCCCGTTGCGGGCGATGATGTTTACGGACCGACAAAGGTTATTAAAGAGCTTGGAGGGCAGTGTCTGCATGCAGCAGTTATTGGCTTCAGACATCCTGCAAGCGGCGAAAAGATAAAAATTACAAGCGAATTACCTGAATATTTTACAAATTTTCTGGGTAAGATTGCTAAAAACTGACGGAGGTGGCTAATTTTGGAGTCAGCAACAAAAAAACAACTCAAAATCAAAGCATGTAAGGTCAGAATGGGTATAGTTGAAGGTGTGTTCAATGCTAAATCGGGACATCCCGGTGGCTCACTTTCAGTAGCGGATATTATGACTTATCTCTATTTTAATGAAATGAGAATAGACCCTAAAAACCCTGCAGATGAAAACCGTGACCGCTTTGTTCTTTCAAAAGGTCATACAGCACCTGCACTGTATGCTTGCCTTGCACACAGAGGATTTTTCCCTGTAGAAGAGCTTAAAACTCTCAGAAAAACGGGCTCAATGCTTCAGGGACACCCCAGTATGAAGAAAACTCCCGGCGTTGATATGAGCACAGGCTCTCTCGGACAGGGTATTTCAACTGCTGCAGGTATGGCACTCGGTGCAAAAATTTCAGGTAAGGATTTCAGAGTATATACAGTTCTCGGTGACGGCGAAATTCAGGAAGGTCAGGTCTGGGAAGCTGCAATGTATGCAAGCGCAAAGGGACTTGATAATCTTGTTGCAGTTATCGATAACAACAATCTTCAGATTGACGGCACTGTTGCTCAGGTTAATTCACCTTATCCCATTCCCGAAAAATTCAAGGCTTTCGGCTGGAATGTAATTGAAATCTGTGCACATTCTTTTGATGAAATTGAAGCTGCATTTGCTGCTGCAAAAGAATTCAAAGGTAAGCCCACAGCTATTATTGCTAAGTCAGTAAAAGGTAAAGGCGTAAGTTTTATGGAAGACCAGTGTTCATGGCACGGTAAAGCACCCGGTGCTGAAGAATACGAACAGGCAATGAAAGAACTTAATGCTGAACTTTTGGAATTGGAGGCATAAGAATATGGCAGATGTAATTAAAAAAGCAACCAGAGAAGCGTACGGTGCTTCTTTAGCAGAACTCGGTGCAGTTAATGAAAAAGTTATAGTTCTTGATGCCGACCTTGCAGAAGCAACAAAAACAGGTATGTTCAAAAAAGCTTTTCCTGAAAGATTTTTTGACACAGGTATTGCAGAGAGCAATATGATGGGTATTGCAGGCGGTCTTGCAACAACAGGTTATACAGTATTTGCAAGTTCTTTTGCAATGTTTGCTGCAGGCAGAGCTTTTGAGCAGGTAAGAAATACAATCGGCTATCCCGGACTTAATGTTAAAATCGGCGCAACTCACGCAGGTATTTCTGTAGGTGAAGATGGTGCAAGCCATCAGTGTTGCGAAGATATCGCACTTATGAGAACCATTCCCGGAATGACAATTGTAAATCCTGCTGATGATGTTGAAGCAAGAGCAGCTGTTTTTGCAGCAGCAGAGAAAAACGGACCTTTCTATCTCCGTTTCGGCAGACTTGCAACTCCCAGAATTTATGATGAAAATTATAAATTTGAACTCGGCAAAGGTGTACAGCTTAAAGAAGGTACAGATGTTACAATCATAGCAACAGGACTTATGGTGAATGAAGCTCTTATTGCTGCTGAAAATCTTGAAAAAGAAGGCATCAGCGCAGCAGTTGTGAACATTCATACTATTAAACCTATTGACAGAGATATTATAGTGAAAGCAGCAGAAAAAACAGGTTGCATAGTAACAAGTGAAGAACACAGTGTTATCGGTGGTCTTGGCTCAGCAGTAAGCGAAGTTGTTACAGAAACTGTTCCTGTTCCTGTTGTTAAACACGGTGTTTATGATGAATTCGGTCAGTCAGGTCCTGCTGTTGAACTTCTTAAAGTTTACGGACTTGATGCTGAAAATATTGCGAAGAAAGCAAAAGAAGCTATCGCACTTAAAAAATAAAATATTTTTCCGCCAAGTTTCGGCAGAATATATAACACAAATTCCTTATCATATAATGGTAAGGAATTTTTTATTTTTAAAGGAGGTATTCAGATGGTATTTGATTATTCAGATAATGTTCTGACTGCATTTATCGACGGAGAAATTGACCACCATACTGCAACAGCAATAAGAGAAGCAATAGATGAAAGAATTTTAAAGGACAAGCCTTGTGTTCTCAGACTTGATTATGGTGGTGTAACCTTTATGGATAGCTCAGGTATCGGTCTGATTATGGGCAGATATAAGCTTATCACATCGTGTTCAGGTAAAATTGAGGTAACGAATATTCCTCGTAATATGGCAAAGGTTGTTAAACTATCAGGTGTCGAAAAGCTCGGCAGAATAACAATAAAGGAGAATTAAAATGAAGGCAATAAACACAATGAAACTGGAAATTGAAAGTCGCTCTGTCAACGAGAGTTTTGCTCGTGTGGCAGTAGCAGCTTTTGTGTCTCAGCTTGACCCGACAATTGAAGAATTGGGCGATATCAAAACCGCTGTAAGCGAGGCGGTTACGAATTCAATAGTGCATGGATATAAAGAAATGAAAGGGAAAATTTACATAACTGTATTCATTTATGAAAATGCACAGATAAGAATAAAAATCAGAGACAAAGGGTGCGGTATTGAAAATATTGAAGAAGCAATGCAACCTCTTTTTACAACAATGGGCGGAGAAAGAGCAGGTCTTGGTTTTGCGGTTATGCAGAGTTTTACCGACAGGGTCAAAGTTATCTCAACTGTGGGAAAAGGCACAACAGTAACGCTCGAAAAGAAAATTAACGGAAGATTTTAAGTGATGGTAAGTGAAGTTTCAAGAAGCAGTATCATTGAAAACAATATAGGTCTTGTGCACTCCTGTGCAAATAAATTCAGGGGCAGAGGAGTGGAGTATGACGATTTGTTTCAGGCAGGGTGCGTAGGTCTCATAAAAGCGGCTGATGGTTTTGATGCGGAAAGGGGTTTTTCTTTTTCCACATACGCTGTACCAGTAATACTCGGAGAAATCAAAAGGATTTTCCGCGATGGCGGCACAGTAAAAGTATCACGTTCAATGAAAGAAAAAATCAGAGTTGCCTTAAAAGAAAAAGAAAAACTTGCAGAAACGCTCGGCTACGAGCCGACAGTGAGCCAATTGGCAGAAAAGCTTAATCTGTCTCTTGCAGAAACAGCAGAACTTCTTACAGCGTCAATGCCTGCAGTGTCACTGACAGGTGATGACGAAAATAACGGCAGAGAGCTTGATATACCTGTAGAAGCGCCCGAAGAAAAAATATCAGAAATGCTGGCATTACGTCAGACTATTGATACTCTGGAAGAAGAGGAGAGGAAAATAATCGAACTACGTTATTATAAAGGTCTGACACAATCTAAAACGGCAGAAATCCTGAATTTATCTCAGGTTCAGATATCAAGAAAAGAAAAAAAGACACTTTTAAAGATGAGAAAAAAGCTTCTTAATTAAATTTAAATGTTTTTCAAAACAATTAATACTTTAACACTTGAAAAATATGTATAAGTATGTTACAATTTTGAAAAATTGTTTCAGAGGATATAAAATGGCAGATAAAAAATATATAGTAAAAAGAATACCGCTTAAAAGCCTTAATAATACGCGCGATTTAGGTGGCATAAAAACTGCAGACGGAAGAAGTATTAAATATCATCGTCTTATCAGAAGCGGTGAACTTGCAAAAATAGCAAGTGAAGATATTGAGGTTCTTAAAAATGAATATGATCTCAGAAAAGTAGTTGATCTGAGAACTGATCTGGAAATGGAACACAAGCCCGACCCTGAAATTGAAGGCGTTGAGTTTGAGCATATTCCTTTTGTTGATACAACAACTGTTGGTATAACAAGAGAAAAGAATATTGTTGTTTCTGCGGTTAAAAAAATCAGAACAATGGATGAATCTCCGGTTCATTATATGGAAAGTATGTATCGTGCGCTTATCACAAAAGAATCGTCAATTGAGAATGTAAAGAGATTCTTTGAAGTTTTGCTTGAAAATGAAGAAGGCTCTGTTCTTTTTCATTGCAGTGCAGGTAAAGACAGGGTGGGTGCAGCTTGTATGATTCTTATGTCAATTCTTGGCGTGCCTCAGTCTTCCATTATAAAAGACTATCTTGCAACACAGAAATTCGGTGAAAAATATAATAAAAAATATGAAACTCTCGCAAAATGCGTTTCAAAGGACAGCAAGGTATCTGAATATGCAACTGTATTTTTAAGCACCAACAAAAACTTTATTCTCGCAATGTATGATGAAATTGAAACACTTTACGGCACAGTTGAAAACTATGCAGAAAAATGTCTTGGTCTCGATTCTGAAAAACAGGAAAAACTCAGAGAGATGTATCTTGAATAAGGAAGTGTAATTGATGAAAAAATTAATTTGCGGTCTGATTTCAGTGTGTATGTTGTTTTCTTTGTGTGCTTGTTCATCAGAAGAAAAAACTGAATTACCAACAGAGAATAATTATGATGATATTGCACCTGTGCTCGGAGCAGAGGTGGAAAACAGCGAAAATATCGGTTTTTATGCTCTTACTAAAAACGGAACATATTCTTGGGAGTATATAGATAAAAGCGGCAAAAAAGTCTATGTTGAACACGACGGATATTTTTGCCTCGACGACACGGAAAGCCTCTGTACTTTCACAAGAGAGCAGACAGGCGGAAGTATTACGCTTAAGTTTTCAGGAAGTGTTTCAGATTATAAAATATATCAAGCGCCCTGTGAAGAAATTGAAAATGATAAAACAAAAATCCTCGACGATAAATACCTTGTAAGTACCTCGTCGAAGACAATTACTTTCCCTGAAAGCGGCGAATATTATTATGTTGTAAACGTAAACTACGACCAGGGAGAAGTACCTTACGGATTTTTACTTGCAGAATAAAAGAAAACTGACTTGTATCAATGTAATACAAGTCAGTTTTTTGTTTGTTTTATGCTTTTATTGTACCGTCAGGATTGAAAAGAGGAAGTCTTTCAAGATAGATAATGTCATCTCTGTCTGCGGCACTGCCTTCAGCAAGTACTGCCATTCTGCCGACGATTTCACCGCCTGCTTTATTCACAAGCTGTTCAACAGCCCACAAAGATTCGCCTGTTGAAATAACATCGTCAACAATAAGAATTCTTTTTCCTTTCATTTTCTCTGCTTCTGCAGTGTCGAGGAACAGATGCTGAACTTTATCCGTGGTAATTGATTTTACTTCAACGTCGAAAATTCCGCTCATATAAAGCTTGGGATATTTTCTTGCAACAAAGTATGTGCTATCATTGTTCTGCCTTGCCATTTCGTGGGCAAGAGGAATACCTTTTGCTTCGGCAGTGATAACGTAGTCATATTCGGGTGCTTTCTTTAAAAGGTCACGTGCACAGGCTTCTGTAAGCTGTGGGGCACCGAAAAGAATAAAAGCACCGATATATAAATCTTCAGTAACTTCGCAAAGGGGCAAAGACCAGTCTATGCCTGCAATATTCATTTTATAATCCATTATTACACCTCATTTATAAATTAAAAGCGGAACCGTTAAGATTCCGCTTTTAGTGGTCGGTAACTTCTTATTTTGCACAGGGATATGTGCCTTCTTCAGCACCGAGAATAAGACCTACCTGAGCAGATATGTGTCTGTTCTTATAAGCAGCACCGTTAACATAACCGGCATCAGATTTGTTGATGAAAAGGGGAACATTAACGTTTGTGTGGCTGCCTGATGTGTAGTAATATTCATCTGTTTCAGCATTGTATGTGAGTCCGCCTGTTTCGTGGTCAGCAGTGATGATAACAAGTGTTTCACCGTCTTCTTCAGCAAATTCAAGTGCAGCGCCAACAGCTTTGTCGAATTCATATGTGCTGAGAATCATATTTTCTTTATCGTTTGAATGTGAGTGTTTGTCAATGCAAGCACCTTCAACCATAAGGAAGAAACCATCTTCGTCTTTCGAAAGAATTTCGATTGCTTTCTCTGTCATAATTTCTATTGTGGGAGTGTCATGGTTATTTGTAACGTATTTCATATCATCGAAATCAAACTGACCGAAAGATTTAGTTTCACCGTCAAAGTTTGAAAGGTCTGTTGCAGAGCCGATGTATGTGCGTCCTGCAGCAGCAACTACGTCTGCAGTTGCAAGTCCGTTGTAACCGCCCCATATAAGGTCGATATCAGAAGCAAGCTGTTGCTCTGTAATATCAACATCATTATCTCTTGAGTATGTGTGAGCACTGAAAGCTGAGGGAGTTGCACCTGAAGTGTAGTCAGTTGTAACAACGCCTGTGGCTTTGCCCTGTTCAATAGCAACCTCGGTTACACTCTTGGGTGTTGCGAAAACTCTGAAGGGGTCTAAAGCATATGTGCTTACCATACCATTGATTGTTCTGATACCGGATGAAAGAGCTGTACCGCCTGCAGCAGAGTCAGTTGTTGCCCAGAAAAGTGAATTGGTTTTTGATTCAGCTTTAACAACAACGTTTTCCATCTGGAGTGAATCAAGGTCATAAGCCTGTTTTGTTGCTTCGAGATGATTGAAGCCCATGCCGTCACCAATCATAACGATAACGTTTTTGTAGGTTTCGTATTCGCCGGGTTTTGTTTCAAGTCCGAAATATCCTGTGATATTTGCAAGGGATGTGAGTGCAGCGATGATAACTGCTATGATTTTTTGTAATGCTGACATAATTTTTGCCTCCTTTAAGCAAAGATTTCATTTATATTCTAACACTTTTTTCTCTCTATTGCAATACTTTTCTTCTGCTTTTACCAACAACTGAAAAACCGATAAATGCAACAAGATTAACGGCAACCACTGTAGCACCTGTCTGCCAGCCGAGAAGACACGCTGCAAAGAAACCTATAACAAAGCATATAAGTGAAACTGATGCAGAGCAGATGAGTACACCTTTGAATGTTGTACACACTTTCATTGATGTCATTGCGGGGAAAACAATAAGTGCGGAAATCATAAGTGAACCCATCATATTCATACCGAGCACAATTGTAACTGCCGTTAAAACAGCAAGAAGCATATTGAATAAATTGGTGTTGATTCCTGTTGCTTTTGAAAAATTCTCATCGAAAGTGATTGCGAATATTTTAGTATAAAAGAAAACAAAAAGCACAATTATTGCAATACTCAGCACCGAGCTTAATATAAGGTCAATATCACCGATTGTGAATAGCGATGCAGAGCCGAAAAGACTGTTACAGATATCAGAACTACGCTGATTAGACATATTGTAAAGCAAACTACCCAGAGCAACTGCACCTGTGGAAACAATAGCGAGAGATGCATCTCCCTTTGTTTTTTTGCTGTTGCCGAGCTTCAGGAGAAAAATTGCCGTAACAATAACGATAGGAATTGAAATAAAAAGCTTCATATCAGTCATATTCAGTGCAGCGGCAAGTGCAACTGCGCCGAAGCCTACGTGTGAAAGTCCGTCACCAATCATTGAAAATCTTTTAAGCACAAGGCTTACACCAAGAAGTGATGAACACAATGTAACAAGCAGACCTACTATCAAAGCTCTTACTACAAGGTTTATCATAAATTCACTTGCGAAAAGTTCACGGAATGTCATCATTTTTTGTCACCTCCGCAGAATTTACAATAAAAATCACTGAAAATATATTCTTCCTTCGTACCATAGAATAAATGCTTGTTGTGCAGGTGAAGAATATGACTTGCATATTCTGCAGCAGCAGCAATGTCGTGAGAAATCATAATCACAGTTGTACCGTTATCATTGAGTTCTTTTATTATTTTATACATTTCTGCAGTTACAACAGGGTCAAGTCCCGCAACAGGTTCATCAAGTAAAAGCATTGATGTTGTTGCGCACATAGCACGGGCGAGTAAAACTCTCTGCTGTTGACCTCCTGACAGATTCTGATAAGACTGCCTTTTGATTTTGTCTATAGAAAGCAACTGCATATTTTTCTTTGCGAGAGCTTTGTCTTTTGCTGAATAAAACGGTTTGAGTCCGCGTTTGCCCAGTGTTCCTGAAATCACAACTTCCCACACAGATGCAGGGAAGTCTCTTTGTATTTCAGTCTGCTGCGGAAGATAGCCGATTTCGTTCTGTCTGAGTCCGTCACCATAAACTATTTCACCTGATGCAGGCTTCAGAAGACCGAGAAGTGATTTCATCAATGTGCTTTTGCCGCTTCCGTTTTCGCCGACTATACAAAGATAATCGCCTTGTTTAACGTCAAAAGACAAATCCGTAAGAACAGATTTGCCTTCGTATGCAAGTGTTAAATTTTTACAAGATATCAGAGCCATATTATTTTACCCCAATGCAATTTTTAAATTTTCAAGATTTTTTGTCATAAGTGATAGATATGTTTCACCTTTATCAAATTCTTCCTGAGTTACGTTGTGACAGGAGTGCATTCTGAGTTTTGTTGCACCTGTTTCTTTGCAGATTCTGTCTGCAACAGTGTCTTCGGAAAATTCAATAGTGAAAACTACAGGAAGTTTTTCACGTCTGATGTTTTCCACAAGGTTGTTAACTGCACGCAGACCTGCTTCTGTTTCTGTTGAGCAACCCTCAAAAGCAGAGAAATATTTTAAATTATAATCTTTTGCAAGATATCTGAAAGGAAATCTTTCTGCAAAAACAACTGTGTTTGTTTTACCGCTTTTTACGCAAGCTTCAAAGCCTTCATCAAGTTTCTTTAATTGAGAAATATATTTTTCTGTGTTGTTTTTGTATGTTTGTGCGTTATCGGGGTCGATGTTGCACAAACTGTCACAAAGACCTTGCGTGATTGTTATTGCATTTTTCGGAGAAGTCCAGGGGTGGTCATCTTCAGTAAGCTTAACCATACTGCTTAAAGTAAGAATTTTTGTTTCGCTTTCAGGTAAATCTTTAACCCACTCATCATCTTCGCCGCCAACACACACGAAAAGGTCGCTGTCGGAAATAAGAGCAATATCTTCCAATGTTGTTTCGAACCCGTGTACTTCCATCCCGGGGGAAATGAGCATATTAAGCTCTACATCAACATTTTCTGTTATAGTTCTCAGAAAATCATATTGTGGAAAAATAGTTGTTGTTATTTTTAATTTATCGCTTGTTTTCTCTGCAGTGCATCCTGAAAAAATCATAAAAATTACAAGCAGAACCGGTACAATTCGTTTCATTTCAGTCCTCCGCGAAATTGAATTTGAAATTCAAATTCATTATAATATTGTTTAAGGTTAAAGTCAATGGAAAAGTATATAAAAATTTGTCATTATTTTTAATAAAGTATAGACAACTTTTGTAAATTATGATACAATTTTTACATAAAATTAAAAGGAGGCTTGTTTTATGAACAAAGTTTTCAAAAGAGTAATTGCAATTGTACTTGCTCTGGCAATGGGCATAGGAGTTATGTCCCAGGTTTTGGCTGCAGAAACTGCTGATGACGCTATTTCCGTAGTTAACACAGTTGAGGAAGCAAAAGACACCCTCACAAAAGATGAACAGGTGCCGATTATCATTATCCACGGTATCTCACAGATTGATACAGTTATTATGGATGACGAAGGCAATCCGCTTCTTGATAAAGAAGGAAACGTAATCACAGGTTGGCCCCTTACAGTTGATGTTACTCAGCTTATTATGGATGTTCTTTTCCCTGTGATTCTTACACTTGTAACACAGAAAGACTTCGCTTCAGAAGCAGGCTATAAAGCAGCTTGTAACGCACTTAAATACAATGCTTGTGACCTTAACGGTGACCCTGTTTATCCTACATATGTAGACAGACAGTATTGCTCAGTCGGCGATATGGACCAGGAACACAAGGATATTGTTTATGATGCAGTTCCTTTCCAGGAAATCGGTGAAGAAATCGGTGAAGAATGGCTCTATTTCTTCTCATACAACTCATCAGGCGATGTAACTCAGATTGCAGAAGATCTTAACGATTATATCGAAATGGTTAAAGAACAGACAGGCGCAGACGAAGTAAGCCTTGCTCCTATCAGTATGGGTGGTACAATTGTTACAGCATGGCTTGAAATGTTCTCAGGCAGATACGATATGTTCGATGCAAACTATGACAGCGTTCATAAAATCGTTTTCGTTATCGCTGCTCTTGACGGTTCAAAAATTCTTGGTGACATTTTTGTAGGCGATACACTTCTTAAAAACGATGAATTCCTTTATACAAGAATTCTCCCTGAACTTCTTGAAGAAGAATGGTATGCATATCTGCTTAACCTTGTTGTGAGAATTCTGCCTCACGATGTGCTTGATGCAATTCTTGACAGTATCCTTGCAGGTGCTAAAGATACACTTGTAGGTAACTGCACAATTATCTGGGCGCTTCTTCCCAATGATGATTTCGATAAATCATATGAAATTTATTTCAAGGATAAAGGTCCGGAATACGACACTATCAGAAATAAAGTAAAATTCTACCACACAGCACAGAGCAATCTCCAGAAAAATATCAACGAATTGATGAGTGATAAGTACAACGGTATTGTGCACGCTATCTGTTCATACGGTATTCCGCTTTATCCTATCGGTTCAAGTGCACTTTACATTAATGCTGACTCAATTATCCACTCAGCATCAACAAGCCTTTATGCAACATTTGCAAACCTCGGAGAAACACTTCCCGCAGACTATGTTGCAAAGAATCCCGTTTGTACAGACCCCACACATAACCACATTTCTCCCGACAGAGTAGTTGATGCTTCAACTTCATATCTTCCCGAGAATACCTGGTATGTTCAGGGACTTAACCACGAAAGAACAGGCAGAAGTGACTCTGTTATCAACTTTGCAGGTGCTCTTCTTAAAGACGATACAATCAAGGATGTACACTATAATCCTGAGAAGTATCCCCAGTTCAACGGTTCAAGAACTACAAGAGATTTGAGAAATAATGACATCCCTAACGCTGAAAAAGCACTTGCTGAAAACACAACAATGACAGCTGAACAGAGAGCAGAACTTCAGGCAGCACTTGATGACTGCAAGCTTATGCTCACAGAAACAGTTGTTGATACAAAGGGTTGCGAAGCAAGAATGCAGAGACTTGAAAATGCTCTTATTGCTGTCGGCGTTTACGGTGCTCCCGAAGAGCCCAACCCTGCAAACGATGTTCTCCGCACAATCTTCAAATGGCTTTCAGATACCGCTTACAAGAGCTGGGGCACAAAAGGCTTCAGTGAACTTCTCTGATAATGAGCAGTGTAAGTAAACGTCCTGTAATTTTTGATACGGATTGGTGGACAGATTGCGACGATTGCGTTGCATTAAAACTTTTAATAAAATCAGACTTGAAAGGCGTTAATATTAACGCCTTTCTTTCTGATTCACCGTATTCCGTGGAACTTTTTCTTGAAAGCTACGGGCTTGAAGATATTCCTGTGGCAATAGATAAAAGTGCAACATATTACAGTGATGCTCCGAAAAACAGTTATCAGAAAAAGATTATAGAGTCTTTTTCTGGCGGAAAATATAAATCCCCGGATTTGTATGAAGATTCAGTCAGCTTTTACAGACGGATTTTATCGTCAGCAGAAGAAAAGGTTGATATTGTTGCTGTAGGATTTCAGAATTCTATTGCATCGCTTCTCCTAAGTGAGGCTGACGAATATTCTTCTCTTAACGGAATTGATTTGTGCTGCGAAAAGGTGAATAAGCTCTGGTCAATGGCGGGTAAATGGGATACACAAGGCGGATTGGAATATAATATTGCGAATAACGCTCATTCAGCATCTGCTGCAAAAATTGTTGCTGAAAAATTTCCTTGTCCCATAACTTATCTCGGCTTTGAAGCAGGGGTAACAGTCATCACAGGCGGTAAAAGTGTTATCGGCGACGAAAAAGATGCGTTATCTTTATCAATGGTTGCACACGGCTCAGAAAAAGGCAGAAATTCGTGGGACCCGATGACGGCAATGCTCTGTCTTCATGGTGACGAAGAGAAAGCAGGATATACAACGGTTTACGGTAATGCGTATATTGATGAAAACGGTAAGAATTATTTTGAAGAAGACAAATCATCTGACAGATGTTATGTAGTGAAAAAATATCCTGATTCTTATTATGAAAACGAAATCAATTCTCTTATTTCCGTTGACAAAGAAACGTAAAATATGGTATTATATATCAGGTAAGATGTAAATTTTATTAAAAAGCAAAGGAGACAATAATTATGAAAAAGATTATTGCTGTTGTTCTTTCACTTTGCGTAGTTCTCGGTTGTGCAAGCTTTGCTATTGCATCAGATGCAACAATCGAAAAAGACTATGTAGTGTCAGAAAAAATCAGAAACGTAAGCGTTACAATGGCTCAGGATTCACAGTCTTCTGTTGGCGTTTGCTGGCACACAGATGAAGAATCTGCAACTGCAGTTCAGTTTGTTATAGCTGAAGATTATGCAGGTACTTTTGAAGGTGCAAAAACCTTCAGAGGTAGTTGCGAATCTTTCAAAGAGATTTACGTACATAAAGTAAAACTCACAGCTCTCAAACCCGGCACAGAATATCTCTACAGAGTAGGCGATGATGTTGCAGATGAATGGAGTGAAATCCGTTCTTTCACAACTGATAACGGTGACGAAAACTTCAAGTTTATCGCTATCACAGACGTTCAGGCAGGTAACGAAGATAACTTCAGAAAAGCATCAAACGTTATGAAAACTGCTTATGAAACAATGCCCGATGCAGATTTCTTCGCACACATGGGTGACTATGTAAACGACTGCACACAGGAAGAATGGGATTGGTATTTCAATAATTTCAATTTCGTACATTCTTCACTTGTTCACGTTCCTGCAGCAGGTAACCACGATGGTAACATCACAAACAAAATCAACCACTATTGGTTCGACAGTATGTTCAATATGGATCCTCCCGAGGAATGCATCAGAGCTGAAGGCGTTTATTATGCATTTGATTACGGTAACGCTCATATCGTAGTTCTCAACACAAACGATATGTATCCTATGACAGTTCAGCAGACAAACTGGATTAAAAACGAAATGAACTCATCAGATGCACAGTGGAAAATTATCCTTATGCACAGAGCTTTCTATTCAGCAGGTAAAAACCTTATCAAGCCCGATACAATCATCATGAGAGAACAGCTTCTTCCCTTGTTTGATGAACTTGATATCGACTTTGTAATGGCAGGTCATGACCACGTTTATATGAGAACACATCAGGTTAAGGGCGACAAGCTTGTTGAAGATGTAACTTATGTTACAGAAGATTTCAACGGTGTAGAAACAACATTTGCTGTTGACCCCGATGGCGCTTGTCACGTTCTTCCCGGTACAGCAGGTACAAAAACATATTCAATCAACGATTATGTATTTGACTGCGTATTTGATTCAAACATCGTTGCTAACTGCTTCTCACAGCGTGATATCGGCGACCGCGGTATCTTCTCAACAGTTGAAATCCAGGGCGGTAAACTTGTTTACAACGCATATGCAGTAGATTATGAAACAGGCGAAAAAGAACTTGTTGATACATATGCAATCAAGAAAACAACTGAAGGCGAAGCAAGCGATAAAACTATGCTTCCCACAGATTCAGCTACAACAGGCGTTGCACAGACATTCAACTTCATCTACAGATTTGGTAAGATGTTCTTTGATTATCTCTTCATAATCATCCCCAAACTTATCATCAACGCTATCTAAAATAATTAATCCCCGCACGATTATTGTGCGGGGATTTTGCTATATAAAACTTTGTTGATGATTAATACGTGCCTTCTTCTACGGGTGTATCTTTTACGAGTTTCACAATTCTGCTTGTGCCCAGCCTTGTGGCACCAAGTGAAATGAATTTTTCTGCATCGTCCATTGTTTTGATTCCGCCCGCAGCTTTGATTTTCACTTTTTTGTCAACGTGTTTTGCAAAAAGTGCGATGTCTTCAAATGTTGCACCGCCCGTTGAAAAACCTGTTGAGGTTTTAATGAAATCTGCACCTGCAAGAGAAACTATTTCGCACATTCTTATTTTTTCTTCTTCGGTGAGAAGACAGGTTTCAATAATAACCTTCAGCACCTTATCTTTGCATACAGATTTTATAAGTCTGATTTCGTTGAGAACATCATCGTAAAGTCTGTCTTTCAGGTTGCCGATATTGATTACCATATCAATTTCATCAGCACCGTTTTCTATTGCATTTTTTGTTTCAAAAGCTTTAACTTCAGGCGTGTTTGCACCATTCGGGAAACCTATAACAGTGCAGATTTTTACCTTGCCTTTTGCATATTCAGATGCTTGTCTGACATAACAGGGCGGTATACAAACAGATGCAGTTTTGTATGCAATGCCGTCGTCGCAAATCTGTCTGATTTCATCCCACGTAGCAGCAGGGGAAAGTAAAGTATGGTCAACGTAAGAAAGAATTTTATCAATATTCATTTTATTCACCTCGCTTATAATATTATCATTTTTTTATAACTTTGTAAATATTTTTTATTGTGTTGCATTTATAAAAACAAAGTGATACAATAAAATTGTAAATCTATAAAAGTAAAGGAGAAATTACTATGGGACTTATAAAAGCAGGATTAGGCGCAGTCGGCGGAGTGCTTGCTGACCAGTGGAAAGAGTTTTTCTATTGTGATGCAATTGAAAACGATGTGCTTATGGTAAAAGGACAGAAGCGTATCAGCGGACGTTCTTCAAACACCAAAGGCAGCGACAACATTATTTCAAACGGTTCAGGCATTGCTGTTGCAGATGGTCAGTGCATGATTATTGTTGAGCAGGGTAAAATTGTTGAAGTTTGCGCAGAACCCGGTGAATTTACTTACGATTCATCAACAGAACCCAGCATTTTCTCAGGTAGCCTCGGCAACTCAATCAAAGAAACTTTCAAAGCAATCGGTAAGAGATTTACTTACGGCGGCGACACAGGCAAAGACCAGAGAGTTTACTATTTCAATACAAAAGAAATTATGGGCAACAAATACGGCACAGTAAACCCTGTACCGTTCAGAGTAGTTGACCAGAATATCGGTCTCGATATTGATATTTCAATCCGTTGCAACGGTGAATACTCATATAAAATCGTAGACCCCCTCAAATTCTACACAAACGTATGCGGTAACGTAAGCGATGAATATGACAGAAGTGAAATTGATTCACAGCTTAAAACAGAGCTTATGACAGCACTTCAGCCTGCATTTGCAAAAATTTCTGCAATGGGTATCCGTTACAGTGCACTTCCGGGTCATACAGTTGAACTTGCAGATGCACTTAACGAAGTTCTTTCACAGAAATGGACAGAAATGCGCGGTATCAAAGTCTGGTCTTTCGGTGTTAACTCAGTAACAGCACCTAAAGAAGACGAAGATATGATAAAAGAACTGCAGAGAAATGTAGTTTTCCGCAATCCTACAATGGCGGGTGCACACCTTGTAGGTGCACAGGCACAGGCAATGCAGGATGCAGCAAACAATCAGGCAGGAGCAATGACAGGCTTTATGGGTATGGGCTTTGCTCAGCAGTCAGGCGGAGTAAATGCACAGAATCTCTTTGCAATGGGTCAGCAGCAACAGGCTCAGGCTCCCGCACCTGCAGCACCGGCAACAAATGGTTGGAAATGTGCTTGCGGAGCAACAAATCAGGGCAAATTCTGTATGGAATGCGGTTCACCCAAGCCTGCAGAAGAAGGCTGGACTTGTTCTTGCGGTGCAGTGAACAAAGGTAAATTCTGCCCCAACTGTGGTTCAAAGAAACCTGAAGGTGCACCTCTTTATCAGTGCGATAAATGCGGATGGAAACCTGAAGACCCCCATAATCCTCCTAAATTCTGCCCCGAATGCGGAGATGTTTTTGATTCAAATGATGCTAAATAATTTTTACTTATAAGAGGTGATAATATGTCATCAATTTTAGAGTACAAGTGTCCTAACTGTGCGTCTGACATAAAGTTTGATTCTTCGTCACAGAAGTTCAAATGCGAAAGTTGCGACGCATCATTTACAGAGGAAGAACTTAATACTATTCACGATTTTGAACAGAATTTCGGTGAAGAGTCAAGTTTTAATTGGGAAAAAACAGAAACAAACGCCGGTGAAATGTCAGGGATGAACGAATATATCTGTGAATCCTGTGCTGCACATCTTGCAGTTGACGAAACAACAGCCGCGTCTGAATGTCCGTATTGCGGTAGTCCTATAATTATGAAGGGTCAGCTTGCGGGTATGAACACACCTGATTGTGTGATTCCTTTTAAACTTGACAAAAAAGCTGCAGGAGAGGCTTTGAAAGCTTTCTGTAAAGGTAAACCGCTTCTTCCCTCAAACTTCGTCAGCGACAACAAAATTAAAGAAATGAAAGGCGTTTACGTTCCTTTCTGGCTCTTTGATTGCGATGCAGATGCAAATATTGTTTACGATGCAACAAAAGTAAGACATTGGAGCGATTCAAACTATAACTACACAGAAACACGCCACTATAATGTTTACCGTTCAGGTAACATCGGATTTGCAGATATTCCTGTTGACGGTTCATCAAAAATGGATGATGCTTATATGGATGGTGTTGAGCCGTATAATTACAGAGATATGACAGAGTTTAACCCCGGTTATCTTCTCGGCTATATGGCAGATAAATATGATGTTACTGCAGAAGACAGTTTCCCCCGTGCAGAAACAAGGGTAAAAAACAGTACAGAAGATGCTTTTCGTTCGACTGTAGTAGGTTATTCCACTGTTGTTCCGAAAATGTCAAATATTAAAGCTGATAAAGGTAAATATAAATATGCACTTCTGCCTGTATGGATGCTTAATTCCAAGTATAACGGAGAAATGTATACCTTTGCCGTAAACGGTCAGACAGGTAAAGTTTCGGGCAAACTTCCCATTGATAAAAAGAAATTCTGGCTTTATTTTGCAGGTATTGCAGCAGCGATAATTGCAATCGGACAGTTCTTTGTCTTTTAAGGGGGTGCAGTGATGAAAAAGATTTTATCAGTATTTTTAGTGATTTTTATTCTTGCGCTTTTCACTCCCACTGCCTTTGCACAAGGCGAGTTTATTGTTGACGATGCTGATTTACTTACAGAAGATATGGAAGCCACACTGGAATCGCAGATTTTATCAATAAATGAAGCCTACAGCATTGATGTTGTAATCCATACAACAATGTCAACAGATGGTGAAGAAATATATTCTTATTGTGAAAATTTCTATCTCTCAAACGGTTATGCTCAAGACGGCCTCGTTTTCGTTATCAATCTGAATAATAACGAAGTGGGCAACCGCGATTTCTACACTTATTATCAGGGCACTGTGTATGATACATTCGGCGATGAAGCATATAACAGTGATTACGGTTACGTAAATAGTGCAGTTCTGCCGTATCTTGCAAATGAAGATTATTATATGGCTTTGCAGACTTATCTGGAACTTACAGAATCATATCTTTCAGGCGAAATAACTTATGATATCGCTGATGATGAAGGGGTATTTGTAGGCGATTATTACACAGACGGTGCGGTTGAGTACAGTTCTGAACCAATGTCACCCGTTGTAAAAGAGCTTATAATAATTGTAGTAGCACTTGTTGTTGCATTTATTGTAACTTCAATAATGAAGAGTAAAATGAATACCGCTGTTATCAAAACTGAAGCATCAGATTATATGAAAAACGGCAGTATGAAGGTTACAAGAAGCCTTGATGTTTTCACGCATCGTCATGTTACTAAAACTGCAAAACCGAAGAACAATTCTTCAGGCTCACGTTCAGGTGGCGGCGGTCGCTCAGGCGGAGGCGGCGGAAAGTTTTAAAACTGAATATCAATAAATAAAACCCGAACACTCAAATCTGAATGTTCGGGTTTGTTTTATCCGGTTTTGTAAATTATACTTTAAGTGTCCAGCCGAATTTATCTTCTTTTTCGCCCCACTGAATACCTGTGAGTTCATCATAGAGATGCTGTGTAAGACTGCCGATTTCGCCGTTGTTGATAACGTAGTCAACACCTTCGTATGAGAGAAGACCGATGGGAGAAACAACAGCAGCAGTACCGCAACCCCAGGCTTCTTCAAGTTTGCCTGCTTTGAGAGCATCGATAACTTCGTCAACTGTGATGAATGTTTCTTCAACATCCTGACCTTCTGATTTCATAAGGTCGATGCAAGATTTTCTTGTGATGCCGGGAAGAACTGAACCGATAAGTTTGGGAGTTTTAACCTTGCCGTCGATTTTGAACATAACGTTCATTGCGCCAACTTCTTCGATGTATTTTCTTTCAACACCGTCAAGCCAGAGAACCTGTGAGAAGCCTTTTTCTTCAGCTCTTGCAGCAGCTCTGTTACTTGCAGCATAGTTACCGCCGCATTTTGCATAACCTGTACCGCCACGTACTGCACGTACATCTTCTGTTTCAATCATAATCTTAACAGGGTTGATGCCTTCTTTGTAGTAGCTGCCAACGGGAGAAGCGATGATAACATATTTTGCTTCGTCAATAGCGTGGAGACCGAGTTTTGCATCTGTTGCAATAAGGAAAGGTCTTAAGTAAAGAGAAGTACCTTTCTTTGAAGGAACCCAATCTTTTTCCATTTCAACAAATTTTGTAAGCACTTCAAGAGCAAGGTCTTCATCAATCTGAGGAAGGCAGAGTCTTTCAGCAGAGTTGTTGAGTCTTCTGATGTTTTCCATAGGTCTGAAAAGCTGAACGTCACCGTCGGGTGTTCTGTAAGCTTTCATACCTTCAAATACTTCTGCACCATAGTGGAATACGCAAGCAGCAGGGCTGAGAACAAGGTCGCCGTAAGGAACGATTTTTGCATCATGCCAGCCTTCTTTTTTGCTGTAGTCCATCATAAACATATGGTCTGTGAAAACTTCACCAAAGCCGAGTGTGTTAGGGTCGGGTTTAACTTTGGGAGTAGCTGTTTTTTCTATTCTGATATCCATACTAATATCCCTCTTTCAAATAATTATGATAAAATTATACATCTGCCAAAATATTAAGTCAAGCAAAATAATGTATAAAAATTGTATGGCAGGAAACCTTTTGTTTGGGTTTCCTGCCAATAGTTTTTATTTACCAACATTCTGAAGACCTAATTTTTCAATTGCTTCTTCACGCATTTTGTATTTAAGGATTTTACCTGCTGCGTTTTTCGGGAAGGATGAAACGAATTCAATGTATTTTGGCACTTTATGTCTTGCCATATGTGAAAGGATGTAATCCTTCATTTCATCAACAGTCATTTCATAACCGTCTTTGAGAATGATTGAAGCCATAATTTCTTCGCCGTAACGCTTGTCAGGTACACCGATAACCTGAACATCCTCAACTGCATCGTGAGTGAAAATAAATTCTTCGATTTCTCTGGGGTAAATGTTTTCACCACCGCGGATAATCATATCTTTAAGGCGTCCTGTGATAAGGTAATATCCGTCAGGTCTTCTGCAGGCAATGTCACCTGTATGAAGCCAACCCTGAGCATCAATAGCAGATGCAGTAGCTTTAGGCATTTTGTAATAGCCTTTCATAATGTTATAGCCACGTGCAACGAATTCGCCGTTTTCGCCGTCAGGTAAATCTTCGCCTGTTTCGGGGTCGATGATTTTACATTCAACGTTGGGGAAAGCACTGCCCACAGTTTCAGTTCTGTGTTCAAGGCTTTCTGTAAATTCACCCATAGTACATCCTGGTGATGCTTCTGTCTGACCGTAAACACTTAATATCTGTGTCATATTCATTTCTTTTGCTGCTCTCTTCATCAGGTCAGCAGGACAGTTAGCACCTGCCATAATACCAACTCTCATATATGAGAAATCAGTTTTTGCAAAGTCTTCGTGCTGGAACATTGCAATATACATTGTGGGAACACCGTTGAAGCAGGTGATTCTTTCAAGGTTGATGCAAGCAAGAGAGCTCTTTGCAGAGAAATAGGGGAGAGGGCAGAGTGTGCCGCCGTGTGACATGATAGATGTCATAGTAAGTACCATACCGAAGCAATGGAACATAGGCACCTGAACCATCATTCTGTCTGCAGTTGAAAGGTCCATTCTGTCGCCGATGCATTTGCCGTTGTTTACGATGTTATAGTGTGTAAGCATAACACCTTTGGGGAAACCTGTTGTACCTGAAGTGTACTGCATATTTGCAACATCGTGGCAGTCAACATTTGCAGCTCTTCTGTAAACTTCTTCAACGGGAACGTTAGCAGAGAAGTTCATTGCTTCATCCCATGTAAGGCAACCCTTCTGCTTGTAACCGACAGTAATGATGTTACGCAGGAAAGGAAGACGTTTGCAGTGGAGAGGCTGACCGGGAATTGCAGTCTGAAGTTCGGGACAGAGCTCTGCAATTGATTCTGCATAGTTTGAATCAAGGCATGATTCAATAGTAATAAGTGTGTGAGTATCTGACTGTTTGAGAAGATACTCAATTTCGTGAATTTTGTATGCTGTGTTTACAGTAACAAGAATTGCACCGATTTTTGTTGTTGCCCAGAAAGCGATAAACCACTGTGGAATGTTGGTTGCCCATACTGCAACTTTATCGCCGGGTTTTACGCCAAGAGCAATAAGTGAACGTGCAAAAGTGTCAACATCGTCGCGGAATTCTGAATATGTTCTTGTATAGTCAAGTGTAGTGTACTTGAAAGCATACTGGTCGGGGAATTCTTCAACAACTCTGTCAAGCATCTGTGAGAATGTGTATTCGATAAGTGCTTCTTTCGGCCAGATGAATTTACCTGTGCCTGTTGCATTGTGGTAAAGAGCACTCTTTTTGTTATGCTTTGTTCTGAAACGGCGCATAAAGTTTACAAAGTGAGGGAAAATCACTTCAAGGTCGCTGATTTCCTCAATTCTGTCAGGTGCCCATTCAATAGAAACAAAACCTACATAGTTAATTGAACGAAGTGCGTTCATCATTTCTTCAAAGGGGAGTTCACCGTCACCGATAAGTGTGTAAGTTGAGCTGTCACCATTTTTAACAGCATCTGCAACGTGAACAAGCTTTACATAAGAGCCGAGGTTTTTGATTGTAGTTTCAGCGTCTTCCTGTGCCTTGAAGAATGTATCGTGCATATTCCAGCATACGCAGAGATTATCGCACGCAAATTCGTTGAGCACTTCGCAGAGCTTCTTTGTGCTTGCAAAAATACCTGTTGTTTCAATAAGAAGAATAACATTCTCTTTTTCTGCAAGGCTTACGGCAGGCTTCAGCAAATCAATAACAGTTTCGTTATCTGCACTGCCTGTATATGTCATTCTGATATAGTCTGAACTTAAAGTTTTTGCAGCATTGATACATTCTGCAATTTTTTCAAAGTCAGAAAAATCGCCAACATAATCAACTGCAGAAATTTCAAGTCCCATATTTTTCAGTTTTCTTCTTACGGAAGGTGTGTTATCAGGGTGAAGAGGTCCGTTTTTCGCATTGAAGATTTCGTCTTCAATATCGTGGATTTCGATTCCTTTGAAGCCGATATCCTGTGCAGAACAGCAAAAATCACTCCATGAATATCCTTTCCAGTTTTTAGTTGAGAAAGCAAGTTTCATTAATTAGCCCTCCTCGTAAACAATTTTGTTAAGTGCGCTTACATATGCGCGGATAGATGCACTGATAATGTCGGTTGAAACGCCTTTGCCTGCGTAAACTTTGCCGTTTGAACGGAGTTTAACAAGGGCAGAACCCATAGCTTCCTTACCCTCTGTAACAGACTGAATCTGGAAATCATCAAGTTCATAGTGGCAACCAACAATCTGTTCAATTGCCATAAATGCAGCGTCGATCGGACCTGAGCCTGCACTTACACCTGTAATTTCCTTGCCGTTTTTCTTCATCATAATGTTTGCTGTTGCTGTGATGATGTTACCGCTGTTGATAACATAGCTGTCAAGCTTATAAGTAGGCGGTACCTGCAAAGCAGTTGTTGCAACAATTGCATCAAGCTCTTTTGCACTTACAGCCTTTTTCTTTTTAGCAACACGGCAGAAAGCTTCGTAAACGCTTACATTATCGTTTTCAGTAAGGTCATAGCCTAATTCTCTTACAGCCTTTGTTACTGTTGCAATATCGTCGCCCTCAGTAAGTGCCATACCTGAATGGTCATCGTCTGTTACTGTATCAAAGGGAGAAGAAGATGTGTTTGCATCGCTTATTGCACTTTCAATCATTGCAAGTACGCGTCTAAATTCAGTTGTTTTAACGTTAGTGTGAATATCGCAGGAATCACCGCGTGATTTGAGAATATTCACAATGCTTTCAACTGAGGGGAATTCATTGCCGTTTACAGTTGTTTTAATCTGGTCTGCACCAACTTTAACACCTGCGAAGGCACAAGCACTTGCCATTGAAATTGAGTTATTGGCTTCAATAGAAAGTGAAACATTTTTCAAAGCGGGTACTGCATCGTAAATTTCTGAAATGAATGATGCAAATTCGTCTGCAAACATTGTGCCTGCTGTATCACATACTGTAATTGTACCTGCACCTGCTTCAATTGCAGTTTCGATGGTTTTAAAGAGGAATTCCTTTTCACAGCGTGTTGCATCAACTGCAGTGAATTCAACGTCAGTACATAATTCCTTTGCCTTTTTCACAAGTGTTGAAATAAGCTCAACAACAGCCTGGGGCTTCTTGTGACAAAGGTATTCCATCTGTACGGGAGAAACAGGAATTCTCACATTAAGTCTGGGCTTTCTTGCATCTTTGATACATTCATAAGCCTTTGCAACTTCATCTTCTGTAAGGCCTGTGGGGCAGGAGAGAATACTGTGTTTTACTGTAAGAGCAATTGTCCTTACAAGTAATTCGTCAGTTTTACCGCCGTCAACCATACCTGTTTCAACAATGTCAATTCTTAGTTTATCAAGTAGTTTGGCAAGTTCAATTTTATTTTTAAAGCTGATTGTGCTTTTTTTGTCTGACATAATCTGTCTTAAAGTAATGTCTGCGATTTTAACTGTTTTCACTGTAAAAACCTCCTGAATAAAAATAAAGTCCCGAAGCTTCTGAAAGCCTCGGGACGATAATAAACTTATCGCGGTACCACCCGGATTGCTGAAAAAACAGCCACTCATCGGACTCGTTATAAAGTCCATAGCCATGGTAACGGGGCATCCGTAGTTCCTTATGCAGTCCGTAAGACGGTTAGGGAACTCTGCTCTGATACGAGACAGCACATAAACTTATCTATCGGCTCACAGCAACCGCCGACTCTCTGAAAGACACGGTAAAGTGCTTAATATCTTCATCGCATTTGAATTTTCAATTGCAAGTATTCTATCATAAAATATAGTAAATGTCAAGCGAAAAAAGCAAAAAATATCGGGCACGATAATGTGCCCGATATATATAAGAAATTCAATTAAAATTTCATTGCTACGTCCCAAGCCTGCCAGATAACAGTTCTCAGGTTGCCCACTTTTGAAGCGTCACCAACGATGTGAACGTGTTTTGCTTTTTCAGCAACGGGAGCGGGTCTGTAACCAACTGAAAGAATAACGTTGTCGCAGGGGATGTTTGTTGTTTTACCATCTTTGCCTGCAATTGTAACACCGTCTGCACGGATTTCAGTTGTTTTTGATTCAAGGTAAACGGGAACATTGTTAGCCTTGAAGCAGTCACGAAGGAAGCTTGTGTTTGCAAGAGCAACACCGGGAGTTGTGATAAGGTCGTCCTGCATTTCAACGATTACGGGTTTCTTGCCCTGAAGGAAGAGGTCGTAAGCAATTTCGCAACCTGTAAGACCGCCGCCGACAATAACAACGTTGTCACCAACTGTCTTTTTGCCGAGAAGGTAATCGCAAGCTTCGATACCGTATTCTTTAGCACCTTTAACGGGGATGCTGTTGGGAGTTGAACCCGTTGCAATAACAACTTCGTCAGCACCGAGAGAAGCAATATCTTTAACTTCTGTGTTCATCTTAACAGTAATTGAGGGATATTTCTTGATTTCTCTGTTGTACCAGGCAATAAGGTCACGGTCTTTTTCTTTGAAAGAGGGAGCAGCTGCAGCAATGAATACACCGCCGAGAACATCGCTCTTTTCATAGAGAGTAACTGTATGACCGCGTTTTGCAGCAACGAGAGCAACTTCCATACCGCCGATACCGCCGCCGATAACAGCAATTTTCTTTGCTTTCTTAGCGGGAGCAATCTTATATTTCTTAGACTGCATTGTTTCAGGGTTAAGTGCACAACGTGCAAGACCCATTGTATCTTTAAGGTCCTGAGTGTTAGCGTGACCTTTTGAAGATGAGAAGTTGAAGCAACCGCTGTGACAGCAGATACAAGGTTTGATTTCTTCAATTCTGTCTTCGATAATCTTTGTAATCCATTCGGGGTCTGTAAGGAACTGACGAGCAACACCTACGCCGTCAATTTTACCTGCTTTAACTGCTTCTGCACCAACGTCGGGTTCCATACGTCCTGCACAAACAACAGGAATGTCAACGAATTCCTTGATGTGAGCAACGTCGTCAAGGTTACAGTTCTGAGGCATATACATAGGCGGATGTGCCCAGTACCATGAGTCGTATGTACCGTTGTCAGCGTTGAGCATATCGTAACCTGCATCCTGAAGGTACTTAGCAGCCTTTTCAGATTCAGCCATGTTACGGCCAACTTCTGTGTATTCTTCGCCGGGCATTGCGCCTTCGCAGAAGCCCTTCATTTTTGATTCAACTGAGTAACGGAGCGATACGGGATAATCGTCACCGCAGCTTTCTTTGATAGCTTTAACAACTTCAGCAGCGAAACGATATCTGTTTTCAAAGCTTCCGCCGTATTCGTCAGTACGTTTGTTGAAGAATTCAATTGCGAACTGGTCAAGAAGATAACCTTCGTGAACAGCGTGAACTTCAACACCGTCAACACCTGCATCGCGGCAGAGTTTAGCAGTTTTTGCGAATGCTTCAATGATTTCGTGAATCTGATGCTTTGTCATTTCAGGACAAATAATATCGTGCGCCCAACGTGAAGGCTGGGGAGAGGGTGAAGCAAGTTCGTGTGATGTATCAAGAATGGGTTTTACAAGTGCGCGTGTGAATTTGTTTTTGTGAAGGGGAGCAACAAGCTCTGTAATAGCCCATGAACGTCCCATACCTGCTGTAAGCTGAACGAAGAGCTTTGCACCTGTCTTATGGATTTCATCCATAAATTCTTTGAGTTCTTCAAACATTTTAGGATTCTGCCAGAGCCATTTGCCCCAGAATGTATCGCGAAGAGGAGCAATACCGGGGATGATAAGACCAACATTGTTGTTAGCTCTTTCAAGGAAAAGCTTTGCAGCTTCCTTGTCGAAATGGCAACCGCCAAGTTCAAACCAACCGAAAAGAGATGTACCGCCCATGGGACACATAACTATTCTGTTTTTGATTTCAACGTTACCGATTTTCCAGGGAGTAAATAATGCTTCATATTTAGCATCCATTATAACAACACTTCCTTTTCATTTTTTGAAAACATAGTTTTACAAATAATAGTATATCTAAAAGTTAATTTTTTGTCAATAATTATGACGCAAAATTGAAAGCATTTTGTTTGACAAGTTTTTAAGAAGGTTGTATACTTAATTAATCAGTAATTAAGCGGGGGTAAAAATGGCCAAATCAAAAAAGAAAAGAAGAAAAAAGAAAATTGAAAAGACTGTACCTGTTGCACCCATAGTTCAGCTTAAAAAGATTGCAAAGGGTCTGGGAATTGCCTTAGGACTTATTTTTCTGATTTCAATTCCGAGCATTATTTTCCATTTTGTGACAGATAAATATTTTCCCGTTCCTGATGAAAGTTCTCTATGGAAATCAGTTGGCTATATCGGAACAATAATTATTGGTGTTGTTTCTTTAGCTGCTGCGTTTTTCGGAATAGGTTACAAAACGAGGGAAGAAAAACCATCGCAGAAATTTTATGTTGCAGTTTATGCAGGTATTACCGCAGGGGTATGCGTGTTGCTTTTCGGATGTTTCCTGATGTATGGCGGTATTTTCTCCGAAGAAGCAATGGTAACGTATTTTCTTAATTTATTTCTGATATTTATCCTTGGGCTTTCATATTTGTTTTCGCGAGGTTCAATCGATACGTGGCTTCGTCATCGTGGCAGAAGTAAAACATATATCCGCAAACACAAGAAAGGTATTAAAAATTATTGGTGGTATGAAGAATTACATAAAGAATGCAATTTAGGTGTTATATATTATCTAAATAAGTGGGTTGTAATTCTTTATCCCATCACGTTTGCCCTGATGTTTACTCTTGGTTGTTTTAAACCTGTAACTTATGTCACTGCAATACTTTTTACAAGTATGGTTCTGATGATGATAGTTATTGTTGTTTTTTCTGACATAGTTAATTGCAGAGAGTTCTATGGTGATTCGTCTTCTGATTTTACGGCGAATTTTCTTCATATTTTTGGGTTCAGAATTATAGTGCCTTGTTATGCACTTCTGATTGTTGCACTTGAGTGGGTACTTGTTTTTGGTATCAATCCGCTTGACGTGATTATGGATTTTATAGGAGGCTTTTAATATGATAAATGCTTTTAAGTTAACAAAAAGATTACTGTATCTTGTTTTGTTTCCTTTTTATTTTGTAATATCAATAGGTCTGACAAATCTTACAGATAAAGTCTTTTTGTCATTTGCAATTGCTCTCGTTTTTCTGATGATAGGTTTACTTGCTCTGGAGCTTCTGGCAAGGAAAAAATATGCAGATAAAGTTAATCTGCTTGCTGATAAATGCGACCCGGAAGCATATCGCGATTTTCTCCTTGAAATGTTGACGAAAAAATTGAGTAAGGATGACGTAATTCAGGTACAACTTCATTTATCATATGCGTATTATTACTGCGGTGATTTTCAGCAGATGAAATATATCCTTGACGGAATAGATTTAAGGCAACTGGAATCAAAAAAGAAAAACATAAAATTTGAAAACCTGAAATTTGAGTATTATTACAGGTGGTTTTTCTATTTCCTGAAAGTTGAAGACATTGAGTCTGCAGAAAAAACGCTTGATATCATTGATAATCTGTTATCTTCTTCAGAAGGGGTATTACGGGAGATGAACGAAAGCTCTGTCAGAATGAAACATCTTTCCCTTGATTGCCGTAAAGGCGAAATTCCTGATATTGAAGAAAAAGTTAAATATGAATCAGAAATTGATAAGATGCTTCGCGGGGATAAAATGTTCTATAAGGTATCAGACAACAATTTTCTCGGGGATTATTATCTCCGTTACGGTATGACGGATAAGGCAGAAAAATGCTTTGAGTTTGTTGTACAGAACGGAAATAAGCTTTATATGGTAAAAGAAGCACAGTCAATATTAGTAGATTTAAAAAAGGAGAATTAATTATGAAAACTTGTTTTATTGCACACAGAGGTTACAGCGGAAAATATCAGCAGAATACGGAAGAATCTTTCCTTGAAGCTGTAAAGCACGGCTCAGGCGGTATTGAAACTGATGTACGCTTTACAAAAGACGGTGTACTTATCGTAAACCACAACGATACTGTTGAATATTTCGACGGCACAGAGCTTGTTCCGGAAGAATCAACATATGAAGAATTGATTCAGAAACCTATAAAGAATGAACATACAGATACAGAACTTTATGTCTGCACTTTTCAGCGTTATCTTGAAATCTGCCGTGACGGAAATATGATCTGCTTTATTGAATTCAAAGGTAATTTCACGGATGAAATGATTAATAAGGCATTCACAATGGCAGGGGAGATTTACGACCTGAAAATGTGCTCACTTCAGTCTTTTGAATATGATAATCTTATCAGAACTCACAAGGCATTCCCTGAATTGCAGATTATGTACACCTGTGGTGAACGCGATGCAAACGTTGAAAAATGCCTTGAAGACGGCTTTGACATTGATATGTATTACGGAAATGTTGACGAAAAAACAGTCAAAGATTTCCACGATAAAGGCCTTAAAGTTGCTCTCTGGACTGCAAACACAAAAGAAGCAATGGAATTCTGTTATTCAATGAATGTTGATTACATCGAATCCGACTACTTCGCAAACGAGAAGTGTGAGTAATTATGCCTCCCTTGCCTAAAGGAATGGGGAGCGCGTAAGCGGTGGCGGGATATATTAAATGAATTGCAAAAGAAACGATATCCCCCAGTCATTTTTACAAAATGACAGCCCCCTTTAGGCAAGGGGGCCGATTTTTTGTTTCTCATTTATCACATATAAATTATAATTTAACTGTGTATTTATTTTAATTTTCGTAGGGGTCGATGCCCACATCGACCCGAAAAATCTCTTGTAATCTGAAGCGGGACGATGTGGGCATCGTCCCCTACAATGAAGGAATTAATAATCATATAAAT
>JAFUIO010000034.1 GCA_017468425.1 Clostridia bacterium
ACAGAAAAGACGGTTCAACCTATTCCGTATCTTCTTTCTTTACAACCGTAAAACTCGGGTCAAAGGGTGACGCAGTAAAGACATTACAGACCAAACTGAAAAAACTCGGCTACAAAGGCAAAGACGGCAAAGAACTTTCCTACGACGGTGCTTTTGGAACCAACACAGATTTTGCACTTCGTGCATTCCAGAAAGCAAAAGGCCTCTCTGCTGACGGCATCGCAGGTCCCAAAACCTGGGCTGTACTCTAAAATACTATAAAATACTATAAGATACTCAAAAGTTTATCCCCCTATTGTAGTTCAATGCTACGGTAGGGGGATTCTGACTTGCATATTGACTTGCATTTTTAGTTTTAAATAGTAATAATACGTAACAAATAGCAACAATTATAAAAACAAGTAAAACACCGATAAGCCCTATAACATCAAGGTTTATCGGTGTTTTCTATCTTTATTATAAAAAACTAATTTTGGTGGAGATGGCGGGAGTCGAACCCGCGTCCGAAAACTCATCCTCACAACTTTCTACGAGTGTAGCCGAGTGTTTAAAATTCCCCTCAAAGTCCGTCAGTCGGCAGACTTACTTTTCAGGTAGCCTTTAATGCATGACAGGTTACAAGGTACTCACCTGTTCACGTTCACCGCTAATCGACGCCCTTAAATAAGTCGCGGTAGTCTTATTCAGGACGGGCGCTTAAATTAAGCAGCCTGTAAAGTAGTATTTTTGTCGTTTATTTTTAAAACGTGCGGTTTTTAAAGCGGCACCGCGCCTCTACTCGCTTATCATGGTTCAAAATCCCCGTCGAAATCCTTTCATCCCCGTATATTCGCTTACATTCAGGTGAAAATGTTTTTATTCGGGACGGGAAACCCGTCCCCAATTATAAAAACTGAATTTCAAACTGCACATATATAGTTTTCAATATATATGCTACCATATTCATTCTATTCAATAACAAACCTTACAACAGTATCGTCATTTGCTTCAACTTTGAATACCTCACCTGTTGCACCATTTTCAACAAGGCTGATTATTTCATCAAGTTGTTCACTGTTCAATGCTCCGTTGCCGGTTATTCCTGATATACCGTTACCTATTTTTGCAAACCTTTTCGCTGTTGCAAAGGGAAACGATACTACAACAGGCTTCTGCCCCGGCTTTTCAACATTAATCACAAATTTCAGTTTACTTGTATCTATTGTTTTTTCAATCGGCGGAGTTTCATTACTGATTGCTTTTCTGCCGGTTAAAAGTTCATCAACAGATATACCGAATATCTGCGATATTTTCGGAAGCAACTGAATATCAGGGCAGGAAATATCATTTTCCCATTTTGATACCGCCTGTGGTGTTACATCCAGAAGCTCTGCAAAAGACTCTTGCGTATATCCGCATTTCTTTCTGCCTTCGGCAATTCTCTCACCTAATGTCAGAGTTTTTTCTTCGTTTTCTTTTCTTTTGAATATTGACATATTCATTCTCCTTTCTTTACGGATAAACCGTTTTTACAATTCAATTTTACTGGAGAACTTCAAAAGATTTAATATAACAAAGGTTGAAAAAGAGGATTTTTTCTCAACCATCAGTTGTTTTTGCATAAAAAACAACTAAACTGTCGGTTGATTTTTAACTTTTATCCCTCAATGCTCTTTCAACATCACGTGCTGCATCTTTCTTTGCGGCAACTGCTCTCTTATCATACAGCTTTTTACCTTTGCAAAGTCCGATTTCAACTTTCGCTCTGCCTTTTACAAAATAAACAGAAAGCGGAATAAGTGTTAATCCCTGCTGTTTTGTAAGGCCGAAATAGCGGTTTATTTCTCTTTTATGGAGAAGAAGTTTTTTCGGTCTCAATGGGTCGCGGTTGAAAATATTGCCGTGGTCATAGGGGCTGATGTGCATACCGTGGATGAAAACTTCACCCTCTTTGAAACTGCACCATGAATCTTTAAGATTCACTTTACCCTGACGGACGGATTTTACTTCCGTACCGAAAAGTTCAAGACCTGCTTCAACCGTTTCTTCAACAAAATAGTCGTGATACGCTTTTTTGTTGGTTGCAACTGATTTCTGTTCACTTTTCATGCGTATCACGCCCTTTCATTGTATACATTTATTCTGAATATTTCAAATGTAAATTATTCAGATTTTCACAAAATTTGTCTGCCTTCAATAGCTCTCTGGAGAGTTACTTCATCGGCATATTCCAGATCTCCGCCTACAGGCACGCCGTAAGCAAGGCGTGAAACCGTAACGCCAAAGGGTTTTATAAGCTTTGACAGATACATAGCCGTAGCCTCACCCTCAACAGTGGGGTCAGTTGCCATAATAATTTCGCTGACTTCCCCCGATGCTGCACGGGTAATAAGAGATTTGATATTAAGTTCTTCAGGACCTATTCCGTTAATGGGCGAAATTGCACCGTGGAGAACGTGGTAAGTCCCTTTATATTCACGTGTTCTTTCAAATGCAAGTACGTCTGCAGGGTTTTCAACAACGCAGATAACGCTTTTATCCCTTGTGGCACTTGCACAAATGGGACACTGTTCTGCATCTGTCAGGTCACCGCAGACAGAACATCTGTGAATTTTCTCGTGGGCATCAATGATGCACTGAGCGAAATTTTTTGCCTCTTTGTCTGACATACCGAGCACGTGAAACGCAATTCGCTGGGCACTTTTTTTGCCGATGCCCGGCATACGCTCAAACTGCTCAATAAGTCTGGCTAAAGGCGCAACCTTATAGCCCATTAAAACAGACCGCCCAATCCGCCGAGACCGCCAAGACCTGCTTTTGCAGATTCCATAGCTTTATCCATAGCATCGATTGATTTTTTGATTGCTTCGTTAACTGCTGCTGTTACCATATCTTCAAGCATTTCTGCATCTTCGGGGTCGATAACTTCGGGGTCAATTTTGATTCTCTTTACTTCGTGAGTGCCGAGAACAACCGCTTCAACTGCTCCGCCGCCTGCAGATGCTGTGAATTCTGTTGCTTCAATTTCTGCCTGCTTGTTTTCCATATCAGCCTGCATATCCTGAATTTTTTTGAGCATTGCATTCTGGCTCATACCCTGGTTGGGAATTCTTGCTTTCATTTTTTAACTCTCCTTTTAAAAAAGTAAATTATTAATCGGTTGTATCATTTCCAAACGCGTCATTCTTGAACGCAGTGAAGAATCTCGTTTGGAAATGTTTTATGCATTGCCATTTTGAGATCCTTCGCTTACGCTCAAGGATGACAGCAAAATGGCAAAGTTATAGTTTATATTTAAACTATTAATTAATATCAAACGGAATATTGTTTGCGTTTGCTTTTTTCATAAAATCATCAAGGGGGTCTTTTTTGCCTGTAGGTGACTGCTGTTTTGTTTCGCCTTTGAAAATACCGAGTCTGTATTTTCTGCCTGCTGCTTTATAAATTGCCTCACTCAGAGCTCTGCGGTGAGTATCAATTCTAATAAACTGGTCAAGGGTGGGGTTGAAGCTGTTGATAAGAACAAAATCCCCTCTCAACACTGCACTTGAACCTGCAAGCAGACCGCGTAAAGGTTTATCTGTTTCACCGAGTATTGCCAGAGTTTCTGCCCAGAGAGCAAAAGGTCTGTCTTCCTGGGAAGATATTTCCTCAGGTTTCTGTACAGGTTTTTCTTTCTGCACAGGCTGCGGTGGCGGTGTAGGTGCTGCTACGGGTGCCGGTTGCGGCTCATTCCTTACAGGCTGAACAGGCTCTGTGGGAAGTGGCGGTACAAACTCGTCTTCTTCAGGTGGCGGTGGTGTGAAACTGTCTTCAACAGGAAGCGAAGGTTTCTTTTCTTCCGCTTTCGGCTCTGCTTTCTGCACAGGTGTCTGAACAACCTGACCTTGTGACAACCCTGAAAGTTTAAGTTCAAGTTCTGCCACGCGTGAAAGTAAAGCTTTATTTGTTTCGTCAAGTCTGGGTGAGCAGATTCTCACCATTGCCATTTCTGTTTCGATTCTGCCTGAAAGACCTCTCTTTATATTTGAAAGTGTGTTTTCAAGCTGTGAAAGACAGAAAAGTATATTTTCAAGAGTAAATTTCTGTGATTGTTCTGCGATTTTTTTCAGTTCTTCCTGAGTGCAGATAATAAGTCCGTCTGCTTTTTTAACGGTTTTTACAACCATCAGATTTCTGAAATGGCTGATAAGCTCACTGCAGAGCCTTTCCATATCGCAGGATGCATTATGCAGGTCATCAATCATCTGAAAAACTGTTGATGTATCTTTTGAATTAAGTGCATCGGCAAGGTCATAGAGATAGCTTTTACCTGCCATACCTGCCGCACTTTCAACAACTTCTGCAGTTATTGTTTTGCTTCGTGAAGCACACTGGTCAAGAAGTGACAGAGCATCTCTCAACGCACCGTCTGCGATTGAAGCAACAAGCGCTGCTGCTGAATCGTCAATGCTGAGACCTTCCTGCTCACACACAAATTTAAGCCTTTTTACAATATCTTCAACGGGAATTCTTCTGAAATCAAAACGCTGACAACGAGAAAGAATCGTTGGCGGTAATTTATGAACTTCCGTTGTTGCAAGGATGAATTTAACGTGTTCGGGCGGTTCTTCAAGAGTTTTGAGAAGTGCATTGAACGCCTCAATAGTAAGCATATGAACTTCGTCGATGATATAAACTCTGTATTTTGCGTTGGCAGGAGTGAAGTTTGCTTCATCTGTCAGGTCGCGGATATTATCGACACCGCGGTTACTTGCGGCGTCAATTTCAATAACGTCAAGAATTGAAGAATTGTCAATTCCGCGGCACATCTCACATTCGTTACAAGGGTTGCCGTTCTGCGGATTAAGGCAGTTGACTGCTTTTGCAAGGATTCGGGCACACGTTGTTTTACCTGTACCACGGGAACCGTTGAAAAGATATGCGTGGGAAATTTTGCCCTCTTTCAATTCATTTGAAAGAGTGGATGTGACGTGTTCCTGACCGACAATATCACTGAATACCTGCGGTCTGTATTTTCTGTAAAGTACCTGATACATCTCTTTCACCCTTTCACAAAATAATAATCCGATTAAAAAAGCTTTGCCTTGGTCATATGGCATGCAGGCGGACTGTGGCGCACAGCGCTAACCGCTTAATGCTGCTCGATTCCCCGCCTGACATGGTTCACGGCGCCCCGTCGCACAGGACCCACACGCCACATGACCAAAACAAAGCTTGCTACAGTATTATAATATATTTTTTACTAAAATGCAATAGTATTTCACACTTTTTATATTTCTGCAATAATTTTTGCAATTGCACCTTCAGTATAATCCACAGTAACAAAATCTGCCACTTTCAGAACTTCAGCCACCGCATTTTTCACGGCATATCCCTTGTCCGCCGCTACTATCATAGGAATATCGTTCTCGTGGTCGCCCACACAGATAAGTGTATGTACCTGAGGGAACATTCCTTTAAGTTCAAGGGCACGTTCACCTTTTGTGGCATCAGGGGCTAATATCTCCTGCCCTGTTTCCCAGCTTCTCGGCAGATAACATTCAGGATATCTTTTCTGCAGAAACTTCTGAAATTTTATTGTTTCTTCTGCGTTCACTCCGCGGAAAACGAATTTATACCATTCTTCGTGAAGTGACATTATATTTTTAAGCTTACCGCAGAAATCTTCTTCATCAAACTGCAGATTGAATTCTTCTGTTTCTGCGATAATGAAAACTTCTTCCAGCTTATCTCTGAAATTTTCATATGCCACAAACGGTGCATCAAGTGCATTCTGCGGCAGGAAAACCGATTTGAGAATTTCGTCTTTTTCGTGGTCGTAAATCGACGCACCGTTGACAGTTATCATCGGTGCATTAGGCTTTACAAAGGGAAAAATTTTCTCTTTTATATAGCCGGGGCGTCTGCCTGTGGAAAAAGTAAAAATTCCGCCCTCTGATTTGAAATATTCAACTGCATCAAGGTTTTCGCGGCTTATATATAAATCCTCATTGTCGTTTCTCGGCGGCTCTGTGAAAGTGCCGTCAAGGTCAGTGCAAATCATATATCCCGTATATTTTCCCACAAGTAACACCTGCCTTTGTAAAAACGGGCAATCTGCAGAACAGATTACCCGAAATTGAATTATTTTACAAGAAGACTTTCGCCTGTCATTTCTTTGGGCTGATTAAGACCCATAATATCAAGAAGTGTGGGGCAAAGGTCGCAGAGTTTGCCGCCTTCTTTGAGCTGATACTCACTGCCTACTGTAATAACGGGAACAGGATTTGTTGAGTGAGGAGTAAATGCCTCGCCTGTTTCGTCAAGCATTTTATCAGCATTACCGTGGTCGGCTGTGATAATCATTTTACCGCCCATTTTTGCTACTGCATCTGAAAGTCTGCCTACACATTCGTCAACAGCTTCAACTGCTGCTACTGCTGCTTCGAAGATACCTGTGTGGCCAACCATATCGCAGTTTGCATAGTTGATGATGATAACATCATATTTGCCTGAAAGCACCTGCTCAACTACTTCATCTGTAACTTCGTATGCACTCATTTCTGGTTTCATATCGAAAGTTGCAACATCAGGTGAGTTGATAAGGATTCTGTCTTCACCGGGGAACTGTGCTTCAACACCGCCGTTGAAGAAGAATGTTACGTGAGCATATTTCTGTGTTTCAGCAATTCTGAGCTGTGTCATACCAAGTGATGAAACATATTCGCCCATAGTCATTGTAAGGTCTTCGTTTGCAAATGCAACTGTTACGTTGGGCATTGTTGCATCGTACTGTGTCATACATACGTATTTTACAGGGAAGAAACCGTTCTTTCTTTCAAAGCCGTTGAAATCAGGGTCAACAAACATTCTTGTTAACTGTCTTGCTCTGTCAGGACGGAAGTTAAAGCAGATAACTGAATCGTTTTCTTTAATCATACCGTCTTTATCAATAACAACGGGAAGAACAAATTCGTCTGTTACACCGTTTGCATATGATTCTTTCATTGCTTTAACGGGGCAATCGCACTGGTTGCCTTCACCGTAAACCATAGCAGCATATGCTTTTTCTTCTCTGTCCCATGCAAAGTCACGGTCCATAGCATAGTATCTGCCTGAGATTGTTGCGATTTTACCGAGACCGATTTCTGCAAATTTATCAAGGCAATCCTGCATAAAGCCTGCACCTGATTCTACAGAAACGTCACGGCCGTCTGTGATAGCGTGAACGTAAACTTTGTCGAGGCCTTTCTGTTTTGCCATTTCAACAATACCGAAAAGGTGCTCGATGTGGCTGTGAACACCACCGTCTGAAAGGAGACCTACAAGGTGAAGAGCTGAACCTTTTTCAAGGCAGTTATCCATCGCAGATGACAACTCTTTATTGTTTGCAAGTTCACCGTCTTTGATTGTTTTTGAAATTTTAACGAGCATCTGATAAACAACTCTGCCGGCACCGATATTTGTGTGACCTACTTCAGAGTTACCCATCTGTCCGTCAGGAAGACCAACATCAAGGCCTGATGCACCGATAAGTGTATGGGGATTTTCGGCAAAAAGCTTATCGAGGCAAGGAGTTTTTGCTGCTTCAATAGCGTTACCCTTTGCACCGGGGTTTGAGCCGTAACCGTCCATTATACATAAAACATAAGGTTTTTTCATTGTATATACCTCTTTTATATTTGCTTATTTGCTTGCAGCTTTAACGATTGCAGCGAAGTCGGGAGCTTTAAGTGAAGCACCGCCGATAAGGCCGCCGTCAACGTGATATTTTGCAACAAGTGCATCAGCGTTGCCTGCGTTCATTGAACCGCCGTACTGAATTGTGACTGATTCTGCAACATCTTTGCCGTATGCTTCTTCAATAGCAGCGCGTACAAAGCCGTTGCCTTCGTCAGCCTGGTCATCAGTTGCTGTAACACCTGTGCCGATAGCCCATACGGGTTCGTAAGCGATGATAACATTTTTAAGGTCTTCTGCTGATACGTTTGTAAGAGCCATTTTTGTCTGGAATTTAAGGAGAGTTTCTGTGTAACCGAGATTTCTCTGCTCGAGAGTTTCACCAACGCAAACGATGGGTTTGAGACCTGCTTTGAGAGCAGCAAGTGTGCGGAGGTTTACTGTCTGGTCTGTTTCACCGAAGTAAGTTCTTCTTTCTGAGTGGCCGATAACAACATATTCAACGCCCATTTCTTTGAGCATACCTGTTGAAACTTCACCTGTGTATGCACCGCTTTCTGCCCAGTGGCAGTTTTCAGCACCGATTTTGATGTTTGAGCCTTCTGCTGCTGCGAGAGCTGCTGAAAGGTCAACAAAAGGTACGCAAAGTACAACTTCGCAGTCTGCATCTGCTACAAGGGGTTTCATTTCGTTGATAAGAGCTGTTGCTTCAGCAGGAGTTTTGTTCATTTTCCAGTTACCTGCGATAACTGCTTTACGAAGATTTTTATTCATAACAATTACATCCTTTCAAAATTTCTGCACCGCAGGTAAAACGTGCGATGCTGTGATATAAAGATAAATTATAATCTGTATGTGTGCTTATTGATAGATGCTCCCCTTGAAAATGCAAGGGGAGCTGTCGTTTTCGATAGAAAAGGACTGAGGGGATTTTTCGCTTAAAAATTATTTCTCGTTAAGAGCAACGATACCGGGAAGTTCTTTACCTTCAAGGTATTCAAGTGATGCACCGCCACCTGTTGAGATGTGGCTCATTTTGTCTGCGAAACCGAGCTTCTGAACTGCTGCTGCAGAGTCGCCGCCGCCTACGATTGAGATTGCACCGCTTTCAGCGATAGCTGTTGCAACTGCGATTGTACCTGAAGCAAAGTTTTTCCATTCAGAAACGCCCATAGGTCCGTTCCAGATAACTGTGCCTGCGCCTTTGATAGCATCTGCAAAAAGAGCTTCTGTTTTGGGGCCGATGTCAAGACCCATCCAACCGTCGGGGATGTTGTCTGAATCTACAAGCATTGTTTCTGTGTCTTCTTTGTATTCTTTACCGAGTCTGTTATCAACGGGAATAAGGAATTTAACGCCTTTTGCTTCTGCTGCAGCCATCATTTCCTTAGCCATTTCGATTTTGTCTTCTTCACAGATTGAAGTACCTACTGAGTAGCCTTTTGCTGCAAAGAATGTGTAAGCCATACCGCCGCCTACGATAAGTGTATCAACTTTTTCCATAAGGTTTGTGATAACACCGATTTTGTCAGAAACCTTTGCACCACCAAGGATAGCAACGAGAGGTCTCTGGGGATTTTCAAGAGCGCCGCCGATGTATTCAAGCTCTTTACGGATAAGGTAGCCGCCTACTGCGGGAAGGTAATCAGCAACACCTGTTGTTGATGAGTGAGCTCTGTGAGCTGAACCGAAAGCATCGTTTACATAAACTTCTGCAAGAGAAGCAAGTGCTTTTGAGAATTCGGGGTCGTTCTTTGTTTCTTCTGCATGGAAACGAACGTTTTCAAGAAGAAGAACTTCGCCTTCTTTAAGGTCAGCTGCAAGTGCCTGTGCGCTTTCGCCGATAACGTCTTTTGCCATTTTAACTTCAAGTCCGAGAAGTTCGCCGAGTCTTGCTGCTACAGGAGCAAGTGAGAATTCAGGTTTGAATTCGCCCTTGGGTCTGCCGAGGTGTGAGCAAAGGATAAGCTTTGCGCCGTTATCGAGGAGATATTTGATAGTGGGGAGTGATGCAACGATTCTCTTATCGCTTGTGATAACTCCGTTTTCCATCTTTACGTTAAAGTCGCAACGAACAAGGACTTTCTTGCCTTTTACGTCAATGTCTTCAACTGATTTCTTGTTTAATACGTTCATTTCCTTAACTTCCTTTCAGAATTAATTTACGTTGTTATATTATAGTATAGGGTTTTTAAGTGCAATAATACACATAAACCCTACTTACCGCATACTATTGTATTATATAAATGAAAATTTTTCAAGTAGCAATATGGATAAACATTGGAAATTTTTTGTTAAAGTTTTGTCATATAAAATAGACGAGACTTCTTTTGATTTTCAATATATCAACTAATAGTTGATATATTTTGATATTTTTTGAAATATTTTGTAATTTTTATGTTTTTTACCATTGACAGTTGACTGAAAGTAGAGTAACATTAGAGATAATTTAATGCACGGAAACACCGTGTCTGTTTTTTATAGGAGGAAAAAATTATGGCAAGAGTATACAATTTTTCAGCAGGTCCCTCAATGCTGCCTGAATCAATTCTCAACCGCGCAGCAGCAGAAATTCTCGACTACGAAGGCAGCGGACAGTCTGTAATGGAAATGTCACACCGTTCAAAGGTTTTTGACAAAATCGCAAAAGACACAGAGGCTCTTTTCAGGGAAGTTTACAATATCCCCGATAACTACAAGGTTCTCTTCCTTCAGGGTGGTGCTTCACTTCAGTTTGCAGCTATCCCCCTCAACCTTATGAACAAAAACAAAAAGGCTGACTATGTCCTTACAGGTCAGTTCTCAACAAAAAGCTATAAAGAAGCAGGAAAATACGGCGAAGTTAAAGCTATTGCTTCTTCAAAAGATGAAAACTTCTCTTACATTCCAAAAATCACAAAAGAAGATATAAGCGAAGATGCAGATTACGTCCACATCTGCTTCAACAACACAATTTACGGTACAAAATACCCCTATATCCCCGATACAGGTGATATTCCTCTCGTTGCCGATGTATCTTCGTGCTTCCTCTCTGAACCTCTCGATATAAGCAAATTCGGTATGATTTACGGCGGAGCACAGAAAAACGTTGCTCCTGCAGGTCTTACAATAGTTATCATCCGTGAGGACCTCATCGGCAACGCAAGAGTGGAATGCCCCTCAATTACAGATTACAAACAGGTTGCAGACGCAGACTCAATGTACAACACACCTCCCTGCTGGAACATCTATATGTGCAAGCTTATGCTTGAATGGATCAAAACAACAGGCGGACTTGAAGCAATGAAAGAAAGAAACATCAAAAAGGCTTCAATCCTTTACGATTACATTGATTCAACTGATTTCTATATCAACACAGTAAGAAAAGAAGACCGTTCAATGATGAACGTTACTTTCGTTACACCCAATGATGAACTCAATGCTAAATTTGTTGAAGAAGCAACAAAAGCAGGTTTTGTTAACCTTAAAGGTCACCGTTCAGTAGGCGGTATGAGAGCATCTATCTACAACTCAATGCCCATCGAAGGCGTTGAAAAACTCGTTGAATTCATGAAAGAATTCGAAGAAAAGAACAGCTGACAGGAGAGAAAAATTATGAACAATATTCTCACTTTAAATAAAATTGCCGCTTGCGGTACAGACAAATTCGACAAAGCAAAATACACTTGCGGAGACAACGTAGAAAGCCCCGTTGCAATTATGGTAAGAAGTGCTTCAATGCACGAAATGGAACTTGACAAAAACACTATTGCTATTGCAAGAGCCGGTGCAGGTACAAACAACATTCCTGTTGAAAAATGTGCAGAAGACGGTGTATGCGTTTTCAACACACCCGGTGCTAACGCAAATGCAGTTAAAGAGCTTGTAATTCTCGGTCTTCTTATGGCTTCACGTAAAGTGGGCAACGCTCTTGACTGGTGCAAAACTCTCAAAGGCGAAGGCGACGAAGTAGGCAAGAAGGTTGAAAAAGGCAAATCTGCTTTTGCAGGTCCTGAAATTCTCGGCAAAACTCTCGGTGTTGTAGGTCTCGGAGCTATCGGTGCACTCGTTGCAAATGCTGCAAATGCACTCGGTATGACAATTGTAGGCTATGACCCCTTTATCACAGAAGAAGGCAAGAAAAAGTTACCCGAAGATACAGTTATTTATTCTGACCTTAACGACCTTTACAAAGTGAGTGATTACATTTCACTTCATCTTCCCCTTAACGATTCAACAAAGAATATGATTAATAAAGATACTTTCACTGTTATGAAAGATGGTGTGAGAATCGTAAACTTTGCACGTGGCGGTCTTGTTAATTCAGACGCACTTATCGAGGCTCTCGGCACAGGTAAGGCTGCAGCATACGTTACAGACTTCCCCTCAGACGAGGTTATCGGAGTTGACGGTGTTACTGCTATTCCCCATCTCGGTGCTTCAACACCTGAAAGCGAAGACAACTGTGCAATGATGGCAGCAGATGAGCTTATCGCTTACATTGAAAAAGGCGAAATCAAAAATTCAGTTAACCTTCCCAATATGCTTCTCGACGAAGTAAACGGAGCAAGAACTTGCGTTATTCACAAGGATGACGAAGCAGTGCTTGCTGCAATCAGAAATATCCTCGGCGATGTTAAAACAGCTGCAAAGAAAGGCTATGCTTACACAGTTGCAGATATTGACGCAGATGCTGATGCACTTAATGCTATTGACGGAGTGAAGAAAGTAAGAGTTATTAAATAACCGCTTTCACCTCCTTCTATAAAAAACTGAAACCCCTGTGATTGTTCGGACGGCGATTGCGGGGGTTTCGGCTTTATATTTTATAAAAAAATGCAAAGTTTTGCACTATGACTATATTGACAATGATTTAACATAGTAGTATCATTAGTATGCAGGGAGTTAAAATCCTTACAAATTCCAAAAACAAGAAAAGAGGCTTTTTCAATGAAAAAATTCTTCTCGGCAATGGTGGCATTACTTCTCGTATTCAGCATCTCTGCCTGCGGCAGCACAACACAGAATGAAGAAAAGGAAGAAAATACCACATCACAGCCGGCAGTTATCACAACAGAAGCAGAAGAAACAGCTGAAATTGTTCAGACTATCGCTCCTGAACAGGAAACAGAAGAAATAATCAACACTGAAAAAAATGAAACTACTTCCGAAGAATCTGACGACGAATCTTCAGATACCACAACAAAGAAGTCCACTACAACCAAAAAGGCTTCCACAACTAAGAAAGCTTCCACAACTAAGAAAGTTTCTACAACTAAGAAAGCTTCTACAACTAAAAAAGCAACTACAACTAAAAAAGTTACTACAACCAAAAAAGTTACTACAACTAAGAAAGTTACTACAACTAAGAAGGTTACTACAACTAAAAAAGTTACTACAACTAAGAAACCTACAACAACCGCTCAGTCAAACAAATTACCCAACTACACTCCTGAAGCAGAAGTAAAAACTCTGTTCAATAAAATCAACGACTACAGAGCAGCAAACGGTCTTAACAAAGTTGCTCTTGATTCAACACTTTGCAAATTGGCATATCTCAGAGCTCTTGAGCAGAGAAAATTAAAAGGTCATACACGTCCTGACGGAACCGATTATTACACAATCTTAGATGAATATAAGTATTCATATTACGGTTGCGGTGAAAACATTGCTTTTGTCAGCAAGGTATCTCCCGATGAAATATTCAACAGATGGAAAAACTCTTCAGCACATCAAGGAAATATGCTTGGCAACAAATGGACAAAGTCAGGTATGGCAATGTGCAAAAATCCCGACGGAACATACACAATCGTACATCTTTACGCTTGCTGATTTTCCCGCATAATCGCATAATAATATAAAAGCTATCCCGTTATTGTTACCGCAACAATAGCGGGATTTTATTATATATGCTGTTGGTAAATTATAATTTATATGATTATTAATTCCTTCATTGTAGGGGACGATGCCCACATCGTCCCGCTTCAGATTACAAGAGATTTTTCGGGTCGATGTGGGCATCGACCCCTACGAAAATTAAAATAAATACACAGTTAA
>JAFUIO010000035.1 GCA_017468425.1 Clostridia bacterium
CGTCAAAACCCACCGATACGCGACAGCGTAATCGATGGGTTTTTCCTTTTCTTGCACACGCAATTTCGCATTTTAAAGTGCTACGCAGTTTCGTAGAAAAGCAAAATTGCTTGAATTGAAGCCAAAAATGCAGCAAGGCTGCCGCCTTGCGAGGCTTTTGGTAATAATACAAGGAATTTTGTTCGAGAAACAAAAACTTCCTTACCAACACTCGGCGAAAGCACAACCGACCTCAATTATTTGTAATAAATTGTTTTTAAATCTCTGCTGATGTTTATTGTTTTAAGATAATCAATTTCATCCTGTCTTGCTTTTTTCCAGTAACGCGGAATCATAAATTCTTTTCTGTAAGGTCTGACATAAACAGATACTGCACCGAATTTGTTTGCCCCTGCAATATCAGTAAAAAGTCTGTCACCTACAAGTGCCATTTCGCAAGGCTTAACTCCTGCTTCCTCTGCTGCTTTTGCCATCATTTTTGTATCAGGCTTTGCAGCAGGTCCGTAGGAATTACAACCGAACACTTTACCCATAATATGTCCTCTGAGTTCAAACGAGTTTGATATGAGTACAACCTTGAAGCCTGCTTCTTTAATCTTTTTAAACCAGGCTTTTGCACCCTTGACAGGTGTCATTGTGCAGTCAAAAACAGAGGTGTTATCAAGGTCTACGGCAATCAGCTTTACACCCATTTTTGTGAAATCATCTGCCGTAATTTCAGTAAGACAGTTGAAAAAATGCTGTGGTTTTAAGTTAAGTGAATTATCAGTCATCAGCCATTTCCGCTTCTTTTATAAGATTTTCGGGAATTGCTTCACCGTGTTTAACAAAAGAGATACACAGAAGTGAAATTATAAATGCAATGGGGCTGAAAACAAACAATGTGCTGTAAGTTCCTGAGAACATACGGAACATACCGAATACGATAGGTGCTGCAATCTGTGCAGAGAATGTTGCAGTGTAATAGTAACCTGTGAAAGTACCGATTTTTTCCTGTCCGCCGATTTCAAGAACGAGAGGAAGTGTGTTAACTGTGATAAGCATATTTGCTGCACCGCCGATAACAAGGAGAATCCATATCATCCAGTTGAGTGCAGAACTGTCTTTGAAGAAGTAAACAAGTGAAAGTGTTGAGAAAAGTGCAAGACCGATAAGGATAGTCTTCTTTCTGCCGATTTTCTTACCGAGTTTACCTGCAGGAATAGCAGCAGCCATTGAGCATACTGCAAACACTGCCATAAGGAATGTTGCTTCTGCAGTTGTTTTGTGAAGAACTTCTTCTGCAAAGAGAGCGAAGAATGTTGTGATAGCGTTTGAGCCGCAGAAAAGGAAGAAAAGACCTGCAAGCATAAACACAAGGCTTACACGTTCACCTTTTGAAAGCTTGTTAGCCTTAAGACGTGCTTTTTCTTCTTTCTGTGCTTTTGCAACTGCTTCTGCTTCTCTGTTGTCAGCAACTGCTTTAAGACGGCTGTCAGGTTCTTTTACACCGTAGCGGAGAACGAACACTGCAATTACCATAACAACTGAACCGATAAGGAAAACGTAAGGATATGTTGCAGTTTCGTCAAAGTTGCCTTTGCCGTAAACAGCGTTGAAAACAAATGTAATAATTGTACCTGCTATCATACCCACAAGGCTACCTGCACCACCGCAAAGGTTGATGATAGCGTTACCTTCACTTCTCAGTTCTGAAGGAGTAAGGTCGGGCATAAGTGCAACAACGGGTGCTCTCCACAAAGACATCGTGAAAACAAAAAGAATAACTGTTGTCATAAGAAGCGGAAGAGATCCGTTTGAAAGGAACACAACGGGAATAAGTGCAAAAATAAGTGCTGAAATGGGAGCACCGAGGAAAATGAAAGGTCTGCGTCTGCCGAATTTTGAGTGGCATCTGTCAGAAAGTTTACCGAATGTGGGCTGGAAAATAACACCGAAGATGTTATCGAAAGTCATAATAATACCGATAAACAAGGGAACAAGCGTAAAAGCTTCATTACCCTGTGCTTTTGAGAATTCAAGCAATGCAGGGAATTTTTCCATAAGCTCTGCACTCCACGCATTGATTGTTGCGTTGCTTGAAAGAACAGCGTTAAGAATTTTTGTGATATACGGGTCATAAATTGCCCAGGCGATTGATGTTGACATAAATCCGAAGCCGATAAGTATGGTCTTTTTTATGTCTAATTTAAGTTTTTCTGCCATAATCCTTCTCCTTTTTCTGATTACTGAAATACATTATATATTTTTATTTTAAAAACAGCAATACATTTTTTGAAAAATGTTAAAATTATTATTATTCTAACGCGAAAAATCAGAATAATTCACCGTCAAGTGACTGCTCGGTTGCTTCCATAACGTCGTCTGCAACATATTCGCCCAAATCAAGGCGGACAAAATCGTGAGTTCCGCCACGCATATACACAGGCGGTTCTTCAATATAATTTTCGCCGTAAACGTGTTTAAGGAAAGCGTCATAATTCTGCGGAACAGGCACTGTGATACCTTCAAAATCAATTTCTGTAAGATTTTCAAGGCATTTTCTATCAAAAGCACCGCGGTTTATGTTAAGCCCTGTGCCGTCAATAAGATAACGGCTCTTATTCTTCCTGCAAAGGCTTAAGGATTTTTCGGAAAAACTATGCAAAGCCTTGAATGAAAAAAGCTTGATAATCGGTTTTGCAAGAACAGAAAGCAGATATCCGTTCATATTCTTGTCAGCCTTGTTTGTCCATTTAAGGTTCATAAAACGTATGGCAGTCTTTACAAGGTTAATATGCAATGACTGAAGCTTTGAAGAACTGAAAGTGTTATCGTACACAAATACATCAACGAATATTCCGTTCTGAATACGGTATCCCGACGAAAATTCAGTTGAAAAATATGTATTTTTAAGCCTGATTTTATCGAAAAGATAATGGCAATCAGGTTCTGTATCAAAAGATGCATATGCATAAACAGTACCGTCAAGCTCCTGAGGGCAGACTTTTCTGAATTTTTCAAAGTCTTCACGGAGCATACCGATGTCAAGGTCGTCATCCCAGGGAATGCTTCTGCCGTATCTCACAGCACCGAGAAGCGTACCGCCTGAAAGGAAATATTTTATATTATATTTTTTGCATATTCTGTCAACTTCTTTAAGTATATCAAGTTCAAGCTTTTTAAGCAGATGAAGTTTAGCGCAATACTGGGGAAGGCGTTTGCCGTAGTCGTATGCAAAGCCGAAATAAGACGAAGCCATTGCGTAAACTGCATCTTCTGCGGAAGTAAGAGCTAAACCTGCTGATACGATTTTCAGAGAACAGAGTGATTTAACCGAGAAATCAGGCTGTGCTTCCACAAGACAGGCAAGTGAAAACTTGTCTTTGAAAAGGTTGTAGAGAATCTGCTTGAATTCTCTTACAGAAAAAGCAAAAGAAGATACATTATAAACATTTCCCGTTTTAAGCTTTCCGATAGCCATAACTATTGAAGTGAGTGCATCTCTGATGTATGTATAACCGTACACATCCATATCATCTTTATCGGAAATTGTTATACGGTCAGTTTTTCTCACATTTTCGAAAATTTTCTCAAAACCGCATCCGGGACCTACAATTTCATCAGACCTGAGAAGCACGGTCGGAATATATTTATTAATAATTTTAGCCTTGTCAAAAGCGGGGTCATATTTATTGAGGAAATTATATTCACGCTCTGCTACATATAATTTTTCACGGTTTACAGGCAGTGTATTTCTGTCAAAAATAATACATTTTCCGCAACCGTTATTGTTGACTAAGCTTTCTGTGGCTGAAAGAAGATTTTCCCTGTAATCAAATGAATGTGCAAGGCAGATAACGCAGAAATTATCAGAATTGAACGGTTCAAAATTGCACGAAAAACTCACGTGTATCTGCGAGAATAAATCCGTCAGTGAAGAAAACAGATAATCGTTTTCGTTACCGAGAATAACATAGTGAGAATAACCAGCGCCCATTTTCATAAAAGCCGAAAGGGCGTAGTCTTTTTCACTTTCATAAAAAATATCTTTATTCATCCGTGTCACCTTAAGTCATTATGATTTTTTCAATCTTACCGTCGCTGAAAACCATTTTGTCAATACAGAGCATTCTGGAATTGCAATCGGTTTCTTCAAGAGGTCTGCGGTGATAAACTATAAACCAATTATCTCCGTCTTCAAAATATCCGTGATGTCCCGGTGCTTTTGCAACAGACATATCGGTAGACAGAATCAGTTCACTTTCGGTAAAAGGACCCTGAGGACTGTCAGTTACACAGTAACATACACCGTATGTATCATCAGTCCAATTACCCTTTGACCAGGTAAAATAGTATTTACCGTCTTTTTTGAACATACAAGGGCCTTCTCTGTAATCAGGAGGAGTGATTTCTTTGAAAATTTCTCCGTCATCAAAAGGAACAAAGCCTGTCATATCTTCATTCATAATACAAAGGTTGCAATGGCCCCATCCGCCGTAGTAAAGGTAGATTGTGCCGTCATCATCCTTAAAAAGATGAGCGTCAATAGGCTGTGCTCCGTTAATGATTTCGCCCAAAAGAGTTTTACCCATAAGAGTTGTGAACGGACCTTCAGGTTTATCGGAAACGGCAATTTCCAATCCGCCCAGCTCATCATCTGAATGAATGTCATTTATAGCGAAAATAAGATAATATTTTCCGTTTTTATCAATTATTGTAGGTGCCCACACCGCTTGTTTGGTGTAAGGAAAGCCTGACATATCAATAATACTTTCATGTTTTACCCACGTTTTTCCGTCTTCTGAAGAATAAGCATCAAGGTTGAGCTGTTTTTCAAAAGGTGCGGAACGTGTGGCATAAATATAATATTTACCGTTATAAATTCTTGCTTCGGGGTCAGCGTGCCACCCTTCGGCAATTTTGTTATTACTGATAAGCATATTATCACATCTTTTCTTTTGTAAAATCCAAATCCGCAAAAGCACCACCGTCACAGACCATGACAGTGGTGCTCTTATAATTATTCTTCAGTTGAATCAGTTTCTTCGGCAGATTCTTCCTCCTGAGAGATATCATCAGAATTTTCATCTGCAGATTCTTCAGCTTCCTGAACAACAACATCATCTTTCTTTGATGTAAAGAAATTAAGACCTGTTTCAACTTCATCTTCGTTGATGTAGTCTTTATCGATATTTTCTTCAGGAACATTATTGTTTTTCTTAGATAAAGCAACACATATAATTGCCACAAGAAGTGCAACAATGCCGATAATAATAGGAGTCCACGAAATCGGCTGACCTGTTGCCGGGTTTGCATTCACCGCAACATCATCACCTATTGCAAAGGCTGAAATAGCTGCACCGAAAACACCTAACACCATAAGTACCGCCATAACTATTGCAATAATTCTTATAATACTTTTATTAAGCATAGTTTATATACCCACCATATCTTTAAATACCAAGAATCTTCTTCATATCTTCTGTGATATTCTCTGTAATTTTATTAGCATCATCAAAGCTGTTTGCGTGAGCAGTGATGTAGATTTTGATTTTAGGCTCAGTGCCTGAAGGGCGCACAATTGCAGAGCAGGCATCTTCAAGACCGTAAGACAAAACGTTTGATTTCGGCAAATCGATAGTGCTTACATTGCCTGAAGAAGTGTCTGTGGCAGTGCTTGTTTTATAGTCAGAAACTTTAACAACATTAAGTCCTGCAATTTCTGCGGGAGGATTCTGACGGAGATTATCCATCATCTTGCTCATTGTTGCCATACCCTCTGCACCCTCAAATGCAAAGTTGAGAAGTGTATTGATATAAATACCGTGTTCAGCATAAATATCATCCATAACTTCTGCAAGGTTTTTGCCGAGCTTCTTGTAGTGTGCAGCCATTTCTGTAATAAGCATTGCAGCAACAACACCGTCTTTATCACGTGCATAAGTACCTGCAAGGTAGCCGTAGCTTTCTTCCATACCAAGCACATAGCGGTCTGCTTCGCCTTTTTCTTCAAGCTGTGTGATAAGCTCGCCGATATATTTGAAGCCTGTAAGCAAATCTGCAGTTTCTGTGTTGTATTTATCAGCAACAGATCTGATAAGCTCACTTGTAACAATAGTTTTTACAACAATGGGGTTTTCAGGAAGTGTGCCTTCAGCCTTCTTTGTTGAAAGAATGTATTCTGTAAGCATTGCACCAACTTCGTTACCTGTCATAAGACGATAATCGTCACCTGTATTAACTGCAATACCAACGCGGTCGCAGTCAGGGTCAGTAGCAAGAAGCAGGTCTGCACTTTCTTCTTCAGCCATTTTAAGGGCACATTCAAATGCCTGACGGATTTCAGGATTGGGATAAGGACACGTGGGGAAATTGCCGTTGGGATTTTCCTGTTCGGGAACAACTCTCACATTTGAAAGACCCATTCTCTCAAGAATTTTGCGTACAGGCTTGTTACCTGTACCGTTGAGAGGAGTGTAAATAATTTTAAGGTCACTGTCTGCACAGGCTTTTTTATCAACTCTCTGTTCTTCAACACAATCAAAGAACTCATTTATAAGCCATTCTTCGATGAATTCAATCTGCTTATCTTCAACTGCCTTGTCAAAGTCAACAACCTTAACATCGTTGAAAATATCAACCTTCTGAATATATTCGTAAGTTGCTTTTGCACCTTCATCAGTCATCTGGAAGCCGCGGGGATCATAACATTTGAAGCCGTTGTATTTTGCAGGATTGTGGCTTGCTGTGATAACAATACCTGATGAACAACCAAGACGTCTTACTGCAAAAGAAAGCATCGGTGTGGGAACAAGCTCTTTATAGATATAAACCTTAATTCCGTTTGCCGCAAGAACTGAAGCTGCACCCTTTGCGAAGAAATCAGATTTGATACGTGAATCATACGCAATAGCAACTGAAGGATTTTCAAAATTTTCTTTGAGATAGTCAGCAAGACCCTGTGTTGCCTGATTGACAGTATATACATTCATTCTGTTTGTACCGGCACCGATTACACCACGCAAACCGCCTGTGCCGAATTCGAGGGAACGATAAAATCTGTCATTGATTTCAGCTTCGTTACCTTTTATACTTTCAAGTTCTGCAATAAGGTCTGAATCTTTAACTGCATTTTCACACCATAAATCATACAACTCGTTGATATTGCTCATTAAACTCATCCTTTCAGATATTACAAAATTATACATAATATATTTTAAACCTAAAACAGCATATTGTCAATAAAATCTTTAATACAAAATGCGACAAAAAAGAAAAAAGCCGGTAAATAAATACCGGCTTCAATCAATCGATTAGTCAATTTCAACTTTCACCTTAACATCCTGGCGGATTGCAGCAGCACGCATAACTGTGCGGATTGCCTTTGCAATTCTGCCCTGTTTTCCGATAACTCTGCCCATATCTTCAGCAGAAACGTTAACGTGGAAAACTGTAAGGCCATCTTCATCTGTTGATGATGTAATTTTAACTTCATCGGGCTTTTCAACAAGGCCTTTAACGATTGATACTAACAATTCTTCCATTGTCGTACGTCCTTTCATTGTTCCGTCAGCTTAAGTGTTACCGAAAGTCAACGGATTATACGTGAGCGAACTCAGATAATGTTTTCTTTTTTGAGAAGAGATTTAACTGTGTCTGTGGGCTGTGCACCGTTAGCAATCCATGCTTTAGCTTTGTCAGCATCGATTTTAACTTCTGCGGGATCTGTCATGGGATTGAAGTAACCGATTTCTTCGATGAATCTGCCGTCACGGGGATATCTTGAATCCGCAACTACTACACGATAGAAAGGTGCTCTTTTAGCGCCCATACGACGCAATCTGATTTTTACTGCCATTTTTGTTTCCTCCAATAAATATATATTTTATTTTTTATAAACTGATTAAATGTTGAAACCGTTCATATTGCCAAGCTGTGACATATTGAACTTTCTTTTTCTTTTCTTTGAGCCTGATTTACCGCCAAGCTGTTTGAACATCTTCTGCATCTGCTTGAACTGCTGGAGAAGCTTGTTTACATCCTCAACAGTCTGACCGCTACCTGCAGCAATACGTTTTTTACGTGAGGGGTTGATGATATCGGGCTTTTCTCTTTCCTGAGGAGTCATAGATTCAACAAGAGCACGGAGTCTGTCGAATTTTCTTTCATCAATGTCGATTTCGTCAACCTTTTTGCCGATGCCGGGAAGCATTTTCAGCGTATCTTTAATTGAACCCATTTTTCTCACAGATTCAATCTGCTCAATAAGGTCGTTAAGGTCAAACTTGTTTTCGCGGAGTTTAGCCTCAAGTTCTTCTGCTTTCTTTTCATCAATAGCCTGTTCAGCCTTCTCGATAAGTGAAAGCACGTCACCCATACCAAGAATACGTGATGCCATTCTGTCGGGGTGGAAAACGTCAAGGTCACCAAGCTTTTCACCAACACCCACAAACTTGATAGGTTTGCCTGTAACTGCTCTTGCTGAAAGTGCAGCACCGCCACGTGTGTCACCGTCAAGCTTTGTAAGCACAAGGCCGTCAATTCCGAGAGCCTCGTTGAATGATGATGCAACATTAACTGCGTCCTGACCTGTCATTGCGTCAACAACAAGAAGAATTTCATGAGGATGAACTGCGCTCTTAACGCTCTTAAGTTCCTGCATAAGTTCTTCATCGATATGCAGACGACCTGCAGTATCAAGGAAAACATAGTCATAGCCCTGGTCTTTGGCAAGCTTGATTGCATTCTCTGCAATTTTAACAGGGTTTTCAGTGCCCATTTCAAAAACGGGAACACCTGCCTGCTCACCTACTACCTGCAACTGTTTGATAGCAGCAGGTCTGTAAATATCACACGCAACGAGCAAAGGTCTGTGACCCTGATTTTTAAGCATCATTGCGATTTTTGCACTGTGAGTTGTTTTACCTGAACCCTGGAGACCGCACATCATAACAACCGTCGGCGGATGGTTTGCAACCGCAAGACGTGACTTTGTGCCTCCCATAAGTGCTGTTAATTCCTCGTTGACGATTTTGATAACCATCTGACCGGGAGTAAGGCTTTCCATAACCTGAGCACCGATTGCACGCTCTGTAACGGTTTTTGTGAAATCTTTTGCAACCTTGTAGCTTACGTCAGCTTCAAGCAATGCAAGGCGGACTTCACGCATAGCCTCTTTAACATCAGATTCGGTAAGACTTCCTTTACTTTTTAACTTTTTAAACGCTTCTTCAAGCTTATCGGCAAGTCCTTCAAAAGCCATGTTGTTTCTCCTTTATTGGGAAATTTCGTTAACTGCTGTTCTGATTTTAACCGTAAGTTCGCTGATTTCCTTTGAAAGAAGTGTCTGCATATTAATTCTGCTGATTTCAACGGCACTTTCGTTTATAAGGTTCAGCTTATCTTTAATTTCTTCAAAACGTTTTGCAAGGCCTAATTTTTCTTCCATATCAAAAAGAAGAGTTTCGGCACGTTTGATAGAATCACGCACCCCCTGGCGGGTAATGCCTTCATTCTCTGCAATTTCGGAAAGTGACAAATCTTCATCATAATACAACGAAATGAAATCGCGCTGTTTTTCTGTAAGCAAATCGCCGTAGTAATCGAGCAGAACTGCCACCTGAAGGTTCTTTGCCATCGACCTGACACCTCCTGAAAGTTATCTGTAAAGCATTTGAACTTTACAGCCTCACTATTATACAATAACTTCCCTGCTCTGTCAAGGTTTAAAGATAATAAATTTTAAACTTTTTGTGAACATTTTTGCATTTCTGAAAAAATTATACCGTCTTCGGTAGAAAAAACTGGTTGTCCGCCCTATTTATGGAAGGTATTTTGAAATATCTTACCCTAAATGAAAGGAAAAATTGAAAATTGAGCGAAAATAAAAAATATTATTGGCTGAAACTTAAGAAGGATTTTTTCGAATCAAAGATGATAAAAATTCTCCGCACCTTTGAAAAGGGAAACGAAATGATACTTACGTTTCTGAAAATCGAGCTTCATTCACTTGTCAACGACGGATATGTTTATTTTGAAAATATGCTCCCCTCCTTTGAGCAGGAACTTGCAGTGGCGATTGACGAAAATATTGATATTGTAAAACTGACAGTTGAAACGTTGCTTAAATTCGGTGCTATTAAAAAAATTGATGAGAATACATACTACCTGACAATAATCGAAGACTGCATCGGGTCAGAATCATCAAGTGCAAACAGAGTAAGAAAACACAGAAATACCGAAAAGTGTAACGACGATGAGTTACAATGTAACGCTGAAATGTTACATTGTAACACAGAGATAGAGAAAGAGAAGAGTAAAAGTAAGAGTAAGAGTAGAGATAGAGAAGATAAGAAGACTTCCGCTTTTTCTTTACAAAAAAAAGCGGAAGTCTTAATGTGCAAAACGTAAATTTTCAGAATAATTCAGGTGACGTGCAACAAAATTGTGCGGCTCGCGCAAATCCGCCGCGCAATTTTGAAGTGGAAGAATTCCTGAAAAACAATAACCTGACCTACGAAAATTTTATGCCGGGATTTGTTAAAGATAAATTATAATTTTCAACGAAAAATCCCCTCAGTCAGAATCGCAGATTCTGACAGCTCCCCTTGCATTTTCAAGGGGAGCCTATAGCCTGAATATACATATAAATTATAATTTATATGATTATTAATTCCTTCATTGTAGGGGACGATGCCCACATCGTCCCGCTTCAGATTACAAGAGATTTTTCGGGTCGATGTGGGCATCGACCCCTACGAAAATTAAAATAAATACACAGTTAAA
>JAFUIO010000015.1 GCA_017468425.1 Clostridia bacterium
ATGAGGGTAAACACTACAACGTCGCTATTTCTCACGTTGCCAAAAAGCTTGTTCGTATCATTTTTCACTTGCTTTCTAAAAATATTGATTTTCACAAAAATTTCGCTTGACTTAACATAGTTGGTCTACGATATAACCATAGATATACAGATAAATTATAATTCGTATGTCTATTTTAATATTATTCCGTAGGGGTCGATGCCCACATCGACCCGAAAAATCTCTTGTAATCTGAAGCGGGACGATGTGGGCATCGTCCCCTACAATGAAGGAATTAATAATCATATAAATTATAATTTAATATAATACCTGAAAAAAGTATAGCACAATACGAAAAGAAAAACAATTAATTTTCATTCTTGTGTTATGAGAAGCAAAAACATTGCAATTATTATAAAAATCCGTCCTGTAATTCTGAAAAATGCAAGTAAAAAAGGAGTTGCAGAATATGAAGCAATTTCAGTTATGGCTCCCACAACTATGAGCGTGATTGCAAGTGCTTTCAGTATGTCCTTGTTTTTATGGTTCATTATATATTCTCCTTTCTCGAAAAAATAAAAAAGACATCTCCTTTGCGGAAGATGTCTGAAAGCAGGTAAAACTATTCTGTCAACTTATCAGGAAAGAAAAAATGACATCCCGGGCATAACCATATAATAAAATATGAGAGTATTTGACAGTGTTTCTTTTCATCATTTTTTCGCCTTCCTTTCTATATTTTTTACATTGTATTTATATAAGGTGATTTTGTCAACGCTTTTTCTTCTGCTGTGCAAAAGTGTTATTTTTAAATGCAAAAGTGTAAAAAACACCTGACAGATTTTTAAACCTGTCAGGTGTTTAATGTTATTTAATGATTATTTTGCAGGAGTGTCTTCAATTGAGATAAGACCGTTGAATACACCTACATAAGCGTGACCGTTGGGGCCGATTGTGATGGGACCGTAAGAGTTGTTCCAGTTTCTGCCGCAACCTGTGAATACTTTGTAGAGAGTTTCACCTGTTCTGAAATCAACTGCTGTGAAGTACCATGCAACTGCATTCTTGGGAATATCATCATTCTTAACTCTTGTGTAGAGATAGAGAATACCGTTTTCTGTTGACATCTTGGGAACAACTGTTGCAGAAGCTTCGTTACTGTGCCATGCAAGTTCAAGCTTTGTGCAGTCATAGTTCATATCAAGTCTTGTAACGCCGGGTTCACTTGTGGGGTCTGTTACAAGGAAGCCTGCACCTGAATCTGAATAGTTGTTTTCAATGATGAATGAGCGGCCGTAAGCAACGATTGAGTTTTCACTTACTGATTTGCCGGGAGTGAAGAGCGGATACTGGTCAACAACTTCACCTGTTGTACGGTCATAAACCACGATGTTAACCTGGCTGTCAGCGTTATCTGTGATAGCACAGAGTTTTCTTACACCAATCTGTTTTGCACCTTCGCCTTCTTTATCGTATACGGGCACGTCAAGAAGTGTGGGTGTTGTACCTGAACCCTGGTTGATAGCACCGGGTTTAAGAGTTGTACCTCTGTCGTAAGGAGTTCTCCATGTGTATGTGGGGAGTTTGTCTTCGCCGATTTCGAAACGATACATAGCTCTGTCAGAAACGATATAGATACCGTCTTCGCAGATAGCAAATGTGTTCTGGATTTCTTCGTTTTCATTTTTCAAGCCGGTAAGATCTTTAATGTTTAAAACGTGAACTTTTTCTGTTTCAGCATCGATGTAACCAACTTCACCGGGACGAGTAAGGAACCAGATGTTGCCTTCATAGTCAGGCATTGCGTCTGTAAGGTGAGAACCTTCAGGAAGGTAAGAGTCAACATCGTATTCTTTTTCGATTTTCCATTCAGGCTTGCCTGATGATTCATCAATGTAGTAAATCTGAATAATGTTGTCAGAGTTACCGATGATGGGTCTGTCGCCGGGGAGAAGGTGGCAATAAGCACCGCCGGATGTGTCAGATGAAATTGCGCTGAAGTTGAAAGTTTTGATAGCTTCAACTGTTGAAGGACGCTGGGGAAGTCTTGTTTCAGCGAGAATTTCAAGTGTGTCAGCATCGATAAGAAGAAGGCGGAAGCCAACAACGTTACCGCTGATGCACATGATTCTGCCCTGTGAGTCGAACATGAGAGTTGCAACAAGGCCGCCGAAAACGTTCATTGAACGTGATTTAACAACGGGGTTGATGCCGAGAGGTCCCATGTAATCGTATGTGTCTGTGTTGTAACCGTTACCGTGCATACCGTTTGTTCCTTCGGGAGCAAGGTAAGGATGCTGAGGAATAGGAAGGTTGCCTTCATCCTCAAGGGGATTAGCTACTGCTGCTTCGCCATAAAATGCGGGACATTTTTTAGCTGCCAAAGGCTGTCCGATTGCACCGCCGGGGCTCAAAAACAGCATAAGGAATGCTGAAAGGGCGGTAAGGATTTTCATAAAGATTGGATTCATAGTTTTTCTCCTTTACTTTCTTTAATACTTTTTAATAAATGTATCAATTAATTATACCATATTTTTGCAAAAAATCAACGAGGATATAAAAAACACCTGTAGAAAAACTACAGGTGTTTTTGTGGGTTTTAATGAAAATTATGAACTAAATATTAATATATAAATTATCCGAAGATGTTTACTATAAGTTTAACGGGAAGAATTGCAGCAAGGAATCTTACAAGATTGTCGCAGATTGCTGATGCAATAATACCCCAGTCAAAGTAATCGCCGAAATCTCCGCCTGTGGGAACACCGTCATAATCAAGTGCAAAGGGCTGTGTATACATAACGCCGCCTGTGCCGTAAGCTTCTGCACGGACATAGTTTCTGATTTCATCTGAATAATCATCAAGGTCGATTGTGTTACCTACATGGATAACTTTTCCGTCTGCAATCCAATGAACAACAAGTGCGTTTTCAGCTTCAAGAGTGATTGTATCTTCTGCTTCATTTACTGTTACGTTTGTGAAGAGCGGACGTGCTGCTCCTTCGGGAGCTTCGTATTTGTTTCCTTCACCGCCGTTTGCCATATCTTCAGCACTGCTTGTTACGAGTGCATCAAGGGTTGCATAGAAAGCCTGAGCTTCTTCTGTATTGATGTTTTTGAGTTCGTCGCGGAGAGTTGCAAGTTCATCGTAGTTGCCTACATATTTACTTGCTGCGAAGAAACCGCCTTCTTCCATATTCTTTTTAAGTGTAGCAGATGTAAGCTCGGGCATATAATGCATTGTGTAACCTGAATCAACAATGTTAAGGTTGTGTGCGTCAGATGTTGCAATAGCAAAAACGTTTCTGCTTATGGGGAGAAGGTCCTGAAGCATAATGTCCCAGAGCTTTCTGTCAAAACGTGTTCTGCCGTCACCTTTACTGTTGATATCAATACCGATACAGGAATCATAGTTGATAAGAAGATGCTCAAATTTTCTGATTTTGTAGTTGTACATAATATCATCTTTATTATAAGCATCAGCTGTGTAGATTTCATCTCTTGCGTTTGTGTATTCACCGGGATGGTTGATAACGCTTAATCCGCCAAGCTCGTCAATTGCTTTGATAACATCTTCATAGTAGCTTGTGCCGCCGAGTCTGCCGTGACCGTAGTCAACAAACCATGTGTTGATGTGAGCGTTGTTGAAAGATGTGCCGTTCTGCTCGTTACCGAAAGGAACAGCCATCATCTGCTGGCCGCCATCTTGTGTATAATACTGATCACCTTTTTCAGAAGTTGTAACAGTATAAGTTTTTCCGTTGGCTGCAGTGCCTGATTCGGAAAGTGCAGTGCTGTCAACAAAACCGTTTTTAACAAGGCTGAAAAGTTTCATAACTTCAACGTGCTGAGGTTCTGTATAGCTGTAGAAAGTGGAACTGTGGTCTGTGATAGCATAAATATCAAAACCGAGCTCATAGTGTCTTTCTGCCATTTCAGGAAGGGTGTTGTTGCCGTCACTGAAAGTTGTGTGAGAATGAAGGTCAGCTTTGTAAACGTTGTCTGTTTCAAAGTTTACATTCTGATAAGGGTTTTCAATTGTGTAGTCAACGTCTGCTGAATCTGCAGCTAAAGTCATCGGTGCGATGGAAAGAACCATAAGCACACTTAAAATAACTGCAAGCGTTTTTTTGAATTTCATTATATATTCCTCCTTCGGGAACAAAATTTATGTAAACATATTATCATATTTTTCAAAATCCGTCAATGAAAATCGCAAATTTTGTTCAGAATGCTATCAACTGTAACTGAGGGGTTTTCAAGACCGTGAGGGTGGTGGTTGCAACCTCTTTTGATGAAAATATCAATAGGAAGTGATGCTTCTCTGTAAGCTTTTTCAATAAGAATTCCGTTTTCAACATAAGGTACAACTGTATCGCTGTCACCTGCAACCATAACAACGGGAATTCTGTTTTCAATAAGGTCAGGAATTTTATCCTGCGGAGTTTCTCTGTAACAGATAAGTTCAGAAATACTTTTCATATCAAGGGCAGTAAGGATTTCTGTGAAATTTTCGTCATCAATTCTTTCGCCTATACCGAAACCGCAAGGACAACTCATATAATTCAAAACAGGTGCATCAATGTAAAGGCAGGAGATAAGTTCAGGATATTTTGCTGCAAATTTAATTGCAATAAGACCGCCGCAACTCATTCCTACAGGAATGCACTTTTTATGTAAACCGTATTTTTCGCTGACAAAATTTACAAAGCGGGCTTTTCTGTCCAGATCTCTGTCGGTGCCCCAACGGTTATCGTTTTCAATGAATGCCACAAAAAAGCCTCTGTTTAAAAATTCAATTTCAGTTTCGGGAAAAGCATCACGGTATTCTGTTTTCAGCACAAATACAGGATTGTAATTTTTGATTTCAGGTTTAACAACACTTGCTTTGTGTCCCTCAAAAATAAATTCGTCTGTTTCAAAATTGTTCCAGAGCATAAATTCACCTCGTATTTTTTTCTTATTGTAGCATAATTAGTTAATAAAAGCAAAACTCTTGATGCACTTTGTTACGCTCTTGATTGTGATGTAAGCGATATAATTGAATTTGTGAAAGAATAAACCGTCTGATTTTGTAGTAAGAATCAGACGGTTTCAGTTTATTTGCAGATATTTAATTTTGCATAGATTTATTTAACCGAATTAATAGTTCTCTGCTTTGATTTCGAAATATGCTTTGGGATGTGCACAAACGGGGCAGAGTTCGGGAGCAGCTTTGCCGACAACGATGTGTCCGCAGTTACGGCATTTCCAGATAGCGTCGCCGTCTTTTGAGAATACGATGCCTTCTTTGATGTTTGCAAGGAGTTTAAGGTAACGTTCTTCGTGTTCTTTTTCGATTTTTGCTACCATTTCAAAGAGAGCAGCGATTTCGTCGAAGCCCTCTTCTTTTGCTTCTTTAGCAAAACCTGCATACATATCTGTCCATTCGTAGTTTTCGCCTGCAGCAGCGTCTTCAAGGTTTTCCATTGTTGAGGGAACTGCACCGCCGTGGAGAAGCTTGAACCAGATTTTTGCGTGTTCTTTTTCGTTTTCAGCAGTTTCAAGGAAAAGTGCTGCGATTTGTTCGTAGCCGTCTTTCTTTGCTTTGCTTGCGTAGTAAGTGTATTTGTTTCTTGCCTGTGATTCACCGGCAAAAGCAGCCATAAGGTTGGCTTCTGTTCTTGTACCTTTAAGTTCTTTCATTGTGGATTCCTCCTGTTTCTTTTTATTATATTATTCCCACACAGTGTGAGAATTATTTCCTGTTACGTAATTTTTTAAAAAATGAAGTGAGAATTTCACTGCATTCATCTTTCATAACACCGATTACAATTTCAGGCTTATGGTTGTAAGGTAAATCAAAAAGATTCACAACACTTCCTGCAGAGCCTGCCTTTTTATCGTCGGCGCCGTAAACGAGCCTCCTGATTCTTGAATTGATTATTGCACCCGTACACATAGGGCAAGGCTCTAATGTGACATAAAGGTCACATTTCCACAATCTCCAGCCGCCAAGTGTTTTGCAGGCTTCGTTTATAGCTTCGATTTCTGCGTGTGCAAGTGCGTTTTTGTCTTTTTCCCTGCGGTTTCTGCCGCGTCCGACAATTTCACCGTCACAGACAACAATTGCTCCGACAGGTACTTCGCCTTCTTCTGCTGCAAGGTCAGCCAGAAGAAGAGCTTCTTTCATATAAAAAATATCGTCTTTCATATCTGTACAAATAATGTGTAAATAAGCATCCACACAATAGAAATAATCATGGGTATGGTAAGCAGGAATGATTTTAATTTATCCTTTGCAGACGGGAACACAGGAGCTTTTGCAAGCTTAAGTCTGTTACTGCTCATAACAAAAGGTACTGAGCAGCCTAAACCGATTACAAATACCGCTGTTAAAAATATGGGATATATTTTTTCGAAAAGTGCGGGGTCTGTTTCGTTGACTACATTGAAAATAACATATATTCCGTTGTTGAGAGAGTGGACTATAACTGCAGTCCAGACTGATTTTGTTGCAATAGTGATATAGCCGAAAACGACACCTGCTATAAAAGCAAATATTCCCTGTACCGCATTTCTGTGCATAAGCCCGAAAACAAGCGCAGTCATAATAATTGCGAATCTGTCACCATATTTTCTCAGAGCCTGCATAGTAACTGCACGCATAGCGAATTCTTCCACTGCGGCAGGAAGTATTGCAGTTGACAATATGAAAAGCAAAAGGGGAGCACCTGAAGTGGGGATAGAAATTTCTGCAGTCGTTGTGAGTGTTATACCTAAATTTTCAAAGAAAGCAGAAATCCAGGTGGAAATAAAGTCTCCGCAGAAGCAAAGCATCAGTCCGAAACCTATTGCCGCAAAAAATACTCCCGGCGATTGTGGCTTTTCAAAGGATGATTCTATCAATAACCTGTTGTCTTTCTTTTCTGTCTTATAAAGTAAGAAGAAAGGGAGAAAAAGGAAAATTACAGAATAAAGGAGTTCAACAGCAAACTGAAAAGCAGAATTATTAAGGTATAAATCATACGTGCCGGAAAGATTAAGCATTAAACCTAAAATATACGGTGCTGAAAGAAAAACAAGAATACATACACCTATGCGTATGCTCAGCCTTTTCAAGTCAGCTTTTGCTTTATGTGTTATTTCATAGAAATTGAAATAAGGCATACCGTTGTTGAAATTATACGGATCTGAATTGTAAAAATTATTCTGCAAGGTTTATCCTCCTTCCCGAATATTATTATATTGAAAAAACCGCTGAAATTCATAAATGAACACAGCGGTTAACTTTTATATGTTGCTACAAATTATTTTTCAGCTACTGTAGTTTCTACGGGAGCATCCCATTCGATTGTGTAGTTTTCGTTTTCAGTTATGTTGAAAGTAACTTTTTCGTTTTTAACTGAAGAAAATTCGCCCTGACCTGTAATGTCAGCAGTGATTTTGATTATTCTTGAATATGTTGCAGAAACGATTCTGTCAGTTTCTCTTTCAACTGTGCATACAATTCTGCCGCCGTTGTATTCAACGTCGTAATCTTTAACTGTGATTAAATCGCTTGCACCTTTGAGTTCTTCAAGGATAGCATCTTTATCGTTTATATTGAATACTTCACCGAGACCGCCTGCTTCAAGGGGAGCAGCATCGTCTTTGAAATCGATTGTGAGTACAAAGTTATCTGCAGTCTGTGAGCATGTTGCGAGCTTAACCTGTTTGAGAAGAACATTGCTTGATTCCATTGAACCTTCTATGGGGTAAACGTGAGCAATGTTGCTGATTGTGCCGGCATCAATAGCTTCTTTACCGTTGAGACCTTTTTCGATGAAAGATGAGTTATCGATAAGGAAGTTTGCAACTGTGGGGAAAGCAGCTTTGAGATGTTCGTTCTGGCTTTCAAAATCGTTTGCTGAGAAATCTCTGCTCATAGTGATGTTATAAGGATTTGATTTCTTAAGGTCAGCAGAAATAGCGTTGAAATACTTAACTACTTCAGCCTGAGTGTCGGGTTTTTCTGATTTGTTTGTATACGGTTCAGTTACTGTAGTTTCTTCTTTGAAGTATTCCTGAACCTTATCTGTTACAGAACAGGAAGCAAGAGATACAACTACAATTCCGGTAAGAACAATTGCGAGAACCTTTTTGATAGAGCTTTTCATAAAACATCCTCCTTGGAGTTAACAATATCTACAAAAACCATTGTAACACAAAATTTCGGAATTTCATAGACATTTTTCAAAATTTTTGAAAAAATTTTGAAATTTATTTTTCTTCGAACAAAAATGCACCTGAAACCACTGTTTTCAGAGCACTTTCAATGGTTTTAACCTTCATATCTTCAAAGGTGTCGGGTTGCTTTGCGTAATTGAGGGGTAAAGAAGTGATGGCACATGCATCGATTCCCATTGTTGAAATGAAAGTGCTGTCGGGTGAATATTTGCCCTGAAGAGGACTGTCAATGATTTCAACTGCTGCATCAGCAGCACCTGCTTTGAGGAAATCATAAGATGTCTGTGAGTTTTTGGCTTTTATTATACCGAGATTTTTTTCGTCAAATGCAATTGAATCTATGCAGATACATGTTGTGGGGATATCTGAATAATATGATGCGTGTCTGTTTGCAAAAGCTCTTGCACCTGCGGTATCGTTTGTGTGTGCACTTGTAATAACAACGCAGATTTCAAGCGAAGGCATTCTGATTTCATTATCCTTAAGGTATTTGAGAACTGCAATTGAAGCGAAAGCACCTGAAAGGTTTTTGGAAGCACCTTCTGAATATTCATCGCTGTCGGCGAAAAGAGGAATGATTGCAAACGGGATAAAAATCACAAGTGCAAAAGATGCATATTTGAGTGACGGGAAATTTGCAAACAGCTTCAGGTAAGAATCAAGGAAAACAACAATAAGATTAAAAACAAATCCGATTGCGGAAATTACTGCAAAAACGGAAGTGTTGAATTTTCTTTTTTCCAGTGAATCGCTGTTAGCAATAAGAATAAGTCTTTTTTCGGCTTTTTCATCAGCTTTTCTCACAGCGTGAATGTTTGCAGATGATGCTTTTTTTGCAAACATTTTGTTTGTGAAGCCTGTGAAAATATTGATTCCGCCGAACAATACGAGAACTGCAACTACCATTGCAAAAATAGTATCATTTCCGCCTGTCATATTAAGGCAGCAGAGAATTGTGATTGCAGTAGCAATGACAATAAGAATAAGAGTGAAAATATTTTCGCTGAATGCAGTGGATTTGATGAAATTGAAATTTTCAGAGGTTACGGCATTTGTACAACCTCTCAGTTCATTCATAAGATGTTCCTGCAGCTCTTTTTCTTTGTCGCTTCCTGCCGGTCTGGGACCGTAATTTTTGCAGGCATTTTTGGCTTGTCTGTAAGAGTAGTTAGTGTACTCTCTGATTTTTGAATCATAATTTTTAACGCTGTCTTTGGCTTTCATAATAAAAACCTCCAATAAAATTTTCCGGGAATATTATCTGAGAACATACCCTATTTTCTTCATTGTTTTATCAAGAGTTCTCTGTGAGATTCTTGTTGCAATGTCAGATCCTTTAGCCATAAGCTCCTTGAGCATAGCCTGGTCTTTCATATACATTTCAAAGTTTTCGCGGATGGGACGGAGTTCTTCAACAACAGCTTCGCCTACTGCAGTTTTGAAATCTCCGTAACCTTTACCTGCAAATTCTTTTTCAATTTCTTCGTTTGAAAGACCTGTACAGCAGGAATAGATGTTCATAAGGTTTGAAACACCGGGTTTATTTTCTTCGTCAAAATGAACCGAAGCTTCACTGTCTGTTACTGCTGAACGCATTTTTTTCATAATTGTTTCAGGCTTATCAAGCATAGAAATAAAGCTCTTTACGTTTTCGTCAGATTTGCTCATTTTCTTTGAGGGGTCCTGAAGTGACATAATTCTTGCGCCTGCTTTCGGAATATAAGGCTCGGGAATTGTGAATACGTTGCCGTACATACCGTTGAACCTGTTTGCAATGTCACGCGCAATTTCAAGGTGCTGCTTCTGGTCTGCACCGACAGGAACGAAATCTGCCTGATAAAGAAGAATATCTGCTGCCATAAGAACGGGGTAGGAGAAAAGGCCTACATTGATATTGTCTGCGTGTGAGCGTGACTTATCTTTGAACTGTGTCATTCTGCTCATTTCACCGAACTGTGTGTAGCAGTTGAGAATCCATGCAAGCTGAGCGTGTGTGGGCACGTGGCTCTGCACGAAAACGATGCTCTTTTCAGGAGAAAGACCGATTGAAAGCAGAAGTGCAAAAGCCTCCATAATCTGTTTTCTGAACTGCTGCGGGTCCTGTCTTACTGTAATTGCATGTAAGTCAGCAACGGCATAAGCTGCGTCAAAGTCATCTTCAAGTGCTTTCCAGTTTTTAAGAGCACCGAGATAGTTTCCCAACGTAGGAGTACCTGTAGGCTGGATACAGCTTAATATTTTCTTTTTCTTTTCTGTGGTTTCCATATTTTATAACCTCACTTAAAGTAAATCAATATTTACTCAATATATTACCGAGAATTTCAATGCCTTTAACGATTTTTTCATCGGAAGGAGTGGAGAAATTCATTCTGAAGCACTGTGTTTTATCTTCAGCACTCATCATAAATGCTGTGCCGGGCACAACTGCAACTTTATTTTTTACTGCCTCTGCACAGAAAGAGAGCATATCAATGTCGTCTCTGAGTCTGCACCATACAAACAAACCGCCTTCGGGACGTACATAAGTAACCTTGTCGCCGAAATGCTTGTCAATATTATCGCACATAAGTTCAAGCTTTGATTTATATATGCCGCAGATTTTTTCAATATGTTTTTCAAAATCGTAGTTTTTCATCCATTTGTAAACGATAAGCTGTGTAAGCATAGGAGTATGCACGTCTGTAGCCTGCTTGCCCACAGTCATTTTTGCAATAAGCTGTTCGTTTGCAATAACGTAACCAACGCGGATACCGGGAGAAAGAATTTTTGAGAATGAGCCGCCGTAAATTACTATGCCGTCTTCGTCAAAACTTTTGATTGAGGGAAGATGCTCACCGCTTACACGTAAATCTCCGTAGGGGTTGTCTTCGAGAATAATCACGTTGTATTTTTTTGCAAGTTCATATACTTTCTTTCTCTTTTCAAGCGACATTGTAACGCCTGAAGGATTCTGGAAATTGGGGATAGTGTAGATGAATCTTACATTCTTTTCTGTTTTAAGAGCTTCTTCAAGTTTTTCGGTGTTGATACCGTCATCTTCAACTTCAATTCCGCAGAGCTTTGCATTATATGAACGGAAGCAGTTGAGAGAGCCGATGAAAGAGGGGGCTTCGCAGATAACCGTATCGCCTTCGTTGAGAAGAACTTTTGTTGTAAGGTCCATAATCTGCTGTGCACCTGCAGTGATGATAATACTGTCAGACTCTCTGCCGATATTGTATTTTTCCTTCATATAGGAAGAAATCAATTCTCTCAACGGGTTGTAACCTTCAGTAACACCGTACTGTAAAGCGAGAATGGGGTCTTCCTCTAAAATCTCTTTTGTAATTTTCTGAACCTCTTCAACGGGGAATGCCTCTGCAGAAGGGTTGCCTGCAGCAAGAGGGATAACCGTGGGGTCAGAAGTTGCTTTGAGTATTTCCCTTATAGCGGAAGGCTTGAGGGAAGAGATTTTGTCCGAAAAAATATAGTCCATAAAATTTGCTCCTTTGCCGGCGGACAAACGCCCATTATAATAATTGTGTTATTATACCATAGAATAGAAAATAAAGCAAGTTTATTTCCATTATATACATATATCGGCAGAATTTTTGCAAAATCTTTTATAATTAGATGATGACAAACGCGAAAATTTATGATACAATATAATGTAATTTTTATAATAGGGAGATTTTGCAATGAATATTCAAGAAGCTTTCAGAATGATTGATAAAGGTCTTAATGAAAATCTTACATTAAAAGGCTTTTCAGCCGTTTATCCCGATGGTAAGAAAAAAGATGAACTTCCTGTTTGTGAGGAAGATAAAAAACAATATGTGGATTACGTTTCAGAAAAAGGAAACATCAGAATTCTTTTATCTGACGGTAAATTCTGTTTCCAGATTGGTGAAGCAAAAAATGATACAGTGGAATACAAAAGTATTTCCGCATCACTTTTCGGTGACGAATCTGACGACAGAGATGTAAAATATATCATCAACGAATTCAACGATTGTATCGATTCAAGATTCAAAACTTTTGAAGTTGCGAAGAAATCAACTAAAGGTGTCAAACTTCCCCCTCCTGTTTCAAAGGCAGCAGCCAAAAACGGCGGCAGTTTCTACGACCCTGTAACTCTTGCAAACAGATACACAATTATGTATCCCGAGCTCCGCGATGAATATAAGAGAAATATCGAAACTTATGGTGAATTCCTTGCTGACGAATTCTTCCGTGAATACGGCTCATACGCAGTTAAAACAATCAGAGAAAATGACAAGCAGCAGATGAAAAAGCTTTTCAATATGCTCAACGAAATTTATCTCGACGGCACAAACGAAGTGCAGAGCATTGTTGTTGTAACACTTCTCGGTCAGCTTGAAAACGATGATGAATTACTTGCAAACTGCGTTGACTATATGGACCCTGAACTTGCTGCAATCACAATCAACGTTAACAGATATCTTGCATCAGGTGCAGGTAAAAAAGCAGTGAAACTTCTTAAAAATCCTCCTGCATACAAACCTCCGAAAGAAAAGAAACCCGGTATGATGCAGACAATGCTTCAGCAGCAACAGCAGAGATAAGTTATTTCACGGAAAGGTTATGTTACAATGAAGAAAGTTCTGGTAATTTTCGGCGGTGTTTCAAGTGAGCACGATGTAAGCACCGTTTCTGCAAAATTTGTAATTGAAAATATTCCTGCAGATAAATACGAAGTTATGATGCTTGGTATCACAAAGCAGGGCGAATGGTTTAAATATACAGGTAAAACAGAAAATCTTCCCGAAGATAAATGGACAGAAGATAAAGAAAATCTTAGAAAAGCAGTTATTTCTCCCGACTCTGCAACCCACGGACTTCTTGTTTTTGAAGAAGACGGTGTGAAAGCAGAATACATTGATGTTGTTTTCCCCGTAATGCACGGCAAAAACGGTGAAGACGGTACAATCCAGGGACTTCTGCAGATGGCAGGTATTCCCTATGTAGGCTGCGACTGTGCTTCAAGTGCTGTTTGTATGGATAAAACTCTTACAAACACTGTGGCTGACTGTGCAGGTATTCCTCAGGCAAAATGGATTGGCGTTACAAAATATGAATATTCACTTGACGAAGATAAAATCCTCGACAAAGCAGAAGAATATCTTGGCTATCCCGTATTCGTAAAACCTGCAAACGCAGGCTCATCAGTGGGTGTTACAAAAGTTTCTTCACGCGAAAACTTCAAAGAAGCAATGGTTACTGCTTTTAATGAAGACAGCAAACTTGTTCTCGAAGAAGGCATTGTGGGCAAAGAGGTTGAATGTGCAGTTATGGGTAATGATGAACCCGTAGCAGGTCAGGTGGGCGAACTTGTTCCCGCAAATGAATTCTACGATTTTGAAGCAAAGTATATTTCAGATGCAAGTAAGCTTTTCATCCCTGCAAGACTTTCTGATGAAATGCTTGAAAAAGTAAAAAAAGCCGCTTGCAATGCATATAAGGCTCTCGGTTGCTCAGGTCTTGCACGAGTTGACTTTTTCGTAAGAGAATCTGACGGAAATATTATGCTCAACGAGCCTAACACATTGCCCGGTTTTACGAGCATCAGTATGTATCCTAAGCTTATGAAGGCTGCAGGATACGACAGTGCGGATCTGCTTTCAAGACTTATTGAATATGCAGAAGAAAAATGGAGCAGATAATGGAAAAAGAAGTTGTTATAAAAATTGTTGACCGCCATGAAATGGAGGGCGATACCGACGGACTTGAAACAACGGTTATCGGACATTTTGAAGGCGGAAAAGATAATTATGTTCTTACTTATGCCGAAGACGGTGAACTTGAGGGTTGCAGAGTACGCATTAAAGTTGAAAACGGAAGCTGCGTTACAATGACACGCTCAGGTATGTTTGAAACTGAACTTATTATCGAACGCGGTGAACGTCACAACTGCTCATATTCAACACCTGCGGGAATACTTATGTTAGGTGTTTTTGCAAGTCGCGTTGAAAGCGATGTGGACGAAAACGGCGGTAAACTTGAATTTGATTACACACTTGATTTAGGTGCAGGTGTTGTTTCTGAAAATTATCTTGTTATAACGGTCACACCGGCCTGAAAGGATGTTTAGAAATGTCAAAAATCGTAAATGAAACTCAACAGCAGATAAGGCAGGCTATTCTCGATGCAATGGGAAAAGCAATAAGCGAAGGTGCACTTCCTGCAGAGCCGATTTGTGATTTTAAAATTGAAGTGCCTAACGACACTGCAAACGGAGATTTTTCATCAAACGTTGCAATGATGTCAACTAAAGCTTTCAGAATGAACCCCAGAAAAATCGGCGAAACAATTCTTGAAAATATCAATCTGGACGGAACATATCTTGAAAGATGCGAAATTGCAGGACCCGGTTTCCTCAATTTCTACTTAAGCCCCTCTTACTATTCCGCAATTCTCAAAGACGTGCGTGCTTGCGGAAAGGATTACGGCCGTTCATCTTACGGTAAGGGCAAAAAGGTTAATGTTGAATTTGTTTCTGCAAACCCTACAGGTCCTATGCATATGGGCAATGCACGTGGCGGTGCTTTAGGCGATTGCCTTGCAGCAATTATGGATTACGCAGGTTATGAAGTAAGCCGCGAATTCTACATCAACGATGCAGGTAATCAGATTGAAAAATTCGGACTTTCTCTTGATATCAGATATCAGCAGCTTTACAAAGGCGAAGATGCAGTAGAGCTTCCCGAAGACAGTTATCACGGCGAAGATATTAAAGAGAGAGCAAAAGAATTTGCAGAAATTTATGGCGACAGTTACCTTGAAAAAAGTGAAGATGAAAGAAGAAAAGCACTTATTGACTATGCTTTGCCGAAAAACATTGACAATATGAAGGCTACTCTTTCAAAATACAGAATCGAATACGATAAATGGTTCAACGAATCAATTGTTCACAACAACGGTGAACTTAAAGACACAATTGAACTTCTCAAAGCTAACGGTCTTACTTATGAAAAAGACGGTGCACTCTGGTATAAAAACATTGAAGTGCAGACAAAGATGCTCCTTGCACAGGGCAAAACACAGGATGCTATCGATAAGCTTGAACTCAAAGATGATGTTCTTATCCGTGCAAACGGTAACCCCACTTACTTTGCAGCAGATATTGCGTACCACCGCAACAAACTTGAAGTAAGAAAATTTGATATTGCTATTGATATCTGGGGTGCAGACCATCATGGTCACGTTGCAAGAATGAAATCTGCTCTCGATGCAATCGGTGTAGATTCAACCCGTCTTGATGTTATTCTTATGCAGCTTGTACGCCTTACACGTAACGGTGAAGCAGTAAGAATGTCAAAGAGAACAGGTAAAGCAATTACACTCGTTGATTTGCTTGAAGAAATTCCCGTTGATGCATCACGTTTCCTTTTCAATATGAGAGAAGCGGGTTCACAGATGGATTTCGACCTTGATTTAGCGGTTGAACAGAGCTCCAAAAACCCTGTTTACTATTGCCAGTATGCTCACGCAAGAATCTGTAGTATCATCAAAAAATTAAATGCTGACGGAATCCAAATCCGCGATTGTTCCGATGAAGAACTTCAGCTTCTTACAGACGAAACAGAAAAAGATATCATCCGTCATTTAGCATCTCTTACAGAAGAAATTGTTGACGCAGTCAAGAAATATGATCCTGCAAAAATCACTCGTTACACAATTGAACTTGCAACACTTTTCCACAAGTTCTACAACGCTTGCCGTGTTGTTTGTGAAGACGAATCACTTATGCAGGCAAGAGCATATCTCTGCATCTGCGTACGTGATACAATCAAAAATATTCTTAATCTTCTCAAAATCGAAGCACCTGAATCAATGTAATATTATGAAAATTTTTTCATAAAATAAATGCACCTGAAAATTCTGAAAAGGGGCATTGAAATATGAAAAAATGTTCGTTGATTCTGTGCGAAAAAAAGATGTCGCAGAAAAGTAAAAAGAGTCTGTCTTCTGCTGAAATTATTTTTAAACCTATGTTTGAAATTTTAAAAACTTCAGTTTGTAAGGCAGGAATAAACGACATCTTTTTCCTTTTTGAAAAAGAAGAAAGAACTGAAAATTTACGCAACTTTATTTTGCAGAACAAAGCATCGGATATATTCATTGCGGAAGGAACAAGTCCTTTTATTTCAAAGGAAACAATAGAAAAATCCTATGAGAATTTCTTGAAGAATTCCAGAAAAATTACTGCAGTTGTTTCTGATTTCTGCAATTCGTTTTCTGCAGTGTGGATGACTGTTGAGGATTTGAAAAAATACTGTTCTTTTGAAAAGAAAGAAGAAATTCTTCTTGAATATATTGTGAAGAATTCCGATGTAATCAATGAATTCACAAGCTATAACGATGACGATTTCCTGAACGCAGAAAACCTCTGCGATGTGCAGAAATTCAGTGAATATAAACGCAAAAAAATTCTTGAAAAATTAATGCTTTCAGGTGTGGAAATTCCATGTGCTGACGGTGTTGTTGTTTCGGAAGATGCGGAAATAGCAAGCGATGTGATTATTCATCCGTCAACAATTATTATGGGCGGAAACAAAATTTCAGAAGGTGCGGAAATCGGACCTTTTGTGAGAATAAGACCGGGTTGCGTTATCGGGAAAAATGTGAGAGTCGGAAATTTTGTTGAACTTAAAAATGCAACTGTATGTGCAGACACAAAAATATCCCACCTGTCATATGTAGGCGACAGCTTTGTGGGAGAAAATGTGAACATCGGTTGCGGATGTGCAACAGTTAATTTTGACGGCAGAAATAAAAACAAAACAGTAATTTCAGACGGTGCGTTTATCGGTTGCGGAGTAAATCTTGTTGCTCCCGTAAAAGTGGGTGAAGATGCTTTTGTTGCAGCAGGCTCAACCGTAACGGAAGATGTACCTGGAAATTCACTTTGTATTGCCCGTTCAAGGCAGGTAAATAAAGCGGAATGGGTTACAGATAAAAAGCCTTATAAAAGGATGAAAAAATAAACTATGTTCGGATTGAAAAAGAAAAAAGAGTTCGCGTCAAGCGGTGCAGAATTTTTAATTGTAGGTCTGGGAAATCCCGGCGATAAGTATGAATTCACACGGCATAATGCAGGTTTTATGTGTGTTGATTTTTTAGCGGATAAGCTTGATTTTAAAATCAACAGATTAAAATATAAATCTCTGCTTGCCGATGTTGATATAAGAGGCCACAGATGCCTTGTTATGAAACCGCAGACTTTTATGAACAACAGCGGTGAAGCCGTGAGAGATGCCGCACAGTTTTATAAAATCCCCCCTGAAAATGTTATTGTGATTTACGATGATATTTCACTTGATGTGGGTAAAATCAGGGTGAGAAGAAAAGGCTCGGACGGCGGACATAACGGTATAAAAAGCATAATTTATCATTTGAACAGCGATAACTTCCCACGCATAAAAATCGGTGTAGGTAAAAAACCTGCAGAATGGGAAGATCTGGCAGATTGGGTTCTTTCCCGTTTTACAAATGATGAACTTAAAACTTTGCACGATGTTGCCGAAAAAGTGTGTAAGAATTTACCTCTTATGCTCGACGGCAAAATCGATGAAGCAATGAACAGAATGAATTAAGGAGGTGAAAGAAATGGCAGAATTTTTAGCAACAATCGAAACTTTACTTGCTGATCTGATTGACCCCGCTACAATGGAAATGATTAAGGGTATCTTTGATTTTATCGTAGAATTCCTTGATAAATTCGCACTTATCGGTTAATCGATTTACTTAAGCAATAATTTTACACACAAAAATGCTCTGTGCAAAAGCACAGAGCATTTTTTATATTATATTATTTAACGGAAAACTTATAAACAGTTTTTGTTTTGTATTCTTCTCCTGCGTCATATACACAGTCGGGGAAATCTTTCTGATTTGGGCTGTCGGGATAAACCTGAGTTTCAAGGCAGAAGCCTGCGTGCTGATTCATTTTTGTTCCTTCTTTGCCGTCGATTCCGTCAAGGAAGTTACCGCAGTAAAGCTGAACACCGGGCAGGTCTGTGAACATTTCCATTACTCTGCCTGACTTTTCATCGTATGCAACAACGTTTGCGGATTTGTCATCTTTTTTATTCAGGCAGAAGTTGTGGTCGTAGCCTTTTGCTAAAGTTAACTGCTCATAATCGTCGTGGATATTCTGACCGATTTTTTTAGGAGTTCTGAAGTCAAAGGGAGTGCCCTCAACTGATTTGAGTTCGCCTGTGGGGATGCTGTCAGCGTCAATAGGTGTGAAGTAATCTGCGTCAATGTAAAGCTCGTGGTCGCATATTGAGCCTGAGTCAAAACCGCCGAGATTAAAGTAAGCGTGGTTTGTGAAATTCATAATTGTTTTCTTGTCGCTTACACCGCTGTACTCAATAGAAAGAGCGTTTCTGTCGTCAAGAGTGTAGGTTACAGTCACATTCATATTTCCGGGGAAACCGTTTGAGCCGTCGGGGCTGAAAAGAGAAAATTCCACCTTGTTGTCGTCAACAATAATTCCTCTCCACACTGAAGTTGAAAATTCTCCGCCACCGTGAAGGCAGGTTTCGCCTTCGTTGTGAGTAACTTCATATTCTTTTCCGTCAATTGTGAATTTGCCTTTGCAGATTCTGTTTGCGTATCTGCCAACGGTCATTCCCTGATAGTCAGTGCGTGTTTCGTGGCCGTTTATATCGTCAAAACCGATAAGCACGTCGTCAAGAATATTTTCCTTATCAGGCACAAAAAGTTTATCAAGAGTTGCACCGTAGGAAATAATTTCTGCTACAAGACCGTTTTTATTTGTGATAATATACTTGTATACATCTTCGCCTCTGGAAGTTGCACCGTAAAATACTTTTTCAACACTCATTTTTAACATCTCCTTTTCCTCTGTCTAATCATTATATGATAAATTTCCGAACATATCAAGATTTTATTAAATATTCTTTAAAACTTCTTAAATTTCGACCTGTTTCGGTTGACCTTTTATTCCGTATGTTATATAATTATTGTAACTATATAATAGGGGAGGAGTGTGTCCGATGGAGCAGTTTGAAGAGTATATACGTTTTGTTTTTCCGGTGTTGGCGTTTCTTGTGATATTCGGATGCGTTCTTTCACTTTTTTACAAACGTCCCAAGTCGAAAACGGTGGCTTTTCTTGTAAATCAGAAAACGGATGAAGCAGTACCTCTTTATTATTGGGAAACATCAATCGGCAGAAGTACCTCCTGCGATATTGTACTTAATTATCCGACTATTTCGCGTTTTCACAGCGTTGTTTCGCGAAGAAAAAACACATGGGTTATTTTTGATACTGATTCGAAGACGGGAATTCTTCTGAACGGTCAGAAAATAAAGAAAAAAGCAAATCTTTCAAATGGTGACAAGGTTACCTTCGGTGAAGTGACATATATTTTCTCTGCACCTGATTTCGGAGATAAGCAAGATAAAAACAAAGCACCTGTATATCAGCTTGTGAGTGTTTCAAACGGAAAAACATTTACGCTTGACGGTGTGTTTTTCACAATAGGCAGAGCAACCGACTGTGATGTTTTTATGAACCTGCCCACAGTATCAAGGCGGCATGTTGAACTTCACTTTATAAACGGAAAATGGAGTATGAAAAACTTTTCTCCAAACGGTGTGCTGATAAACGGCAGATTGTGTACCGATGAAAAAATATTAAAACCCGGCGATGTTCTCGATATCGGGGGAGCAAAAATAAAATTTGAACAGAAGTAAAGAAAGGAGGAATCAGAAATGGCAACTGCAATGAAAAAAAGAGTTAAACCCTTTAAATATCTCTGGTATCTTTTGCTTGCAACAGTGTTTCAGTTGTTTTCATTTATTCAGGTTATGACAAAAATCACAGAAGACCATATGCAGTATGTTGCCGTTTTTCTGTCTTTCTTACTTCTTGAATGGTTCTATGTTATTATTATGCGTTCTGTGCTTAAACAGAAATCGTTTGAACTTGAACTTATAGCATTTTTCCTGTCAGGAATAGGCTTGTCCCTTATTGCAACAGTTTCTTTTGACTATGCGATGAAGCAGCTTATATATATCCTTGCAGGTGTGATGCTGTTTATACTTATGCGCTGGCTTATAGCAAATTCAGACAGAGTAACACTTCTGCGTCTGCCTGCGGCTGTGTTTGCTGCAGCGGCACTTGCGTTTAACCTTGTTGCTGCACAGGAATTTAACGGTGCAAAAAACTGGGTGCAGATTGGTCCTGTTTCACTTCAGCCTTCTGAGTTTGTTAAAGTTGCTTTCATCTTCGTTGGTGCGGCAACACTTGATAAACTGCAGACAACCAAGAGTGTTTTCAAATACCTTGTTTTTGCGGCAGGTTGCATTGGTGCACTTTTCCTTATGCGTGACTTCGGTGCAGCACTTATTTTCTTTGCAACATTCCTGATTATTGCATATATGCGTTCAGGCGACTGGAAAACAATAGCAGTAATCTGCGTTGCTGCGGTGCTTGGTGCAATACTTATTATTTCGTTCAAATCTACGGTGGCGGCACGTTTTGCCACATACCGCCATATCTGGGATACACCTTACGACGAAGGTATGCAGCAGACAAGAATGCTTATTTATTCTGCAAGCGGCGGACTTTTCGGCACAGGTCTCGGTAACGGAAGACTCCGCGATATTTATGCATCAACCACAGACCTTATTTTCGGTATGGTGTGCGAAGAATACGGACTTATTGTAGGCTTTATTGTACTTCTTACCTTTGCGGCAATTCTCGTTTATACAATTGCCTCTGCAAAATCTGCAAGAACATCATTCTATGTTATTGCGGCTTGCTCAGCTGCAGGTCTTTTACTTGTGCAGACAAGCCTTAACGTTTTCGGCGTTACAGATATACTGCCCTGGACAGGCGTTACATTACCCTTTGTCAGCCGAGGCGGTTCAAGTATGATGTCCTGCTGGGCATTACTTGCATTTATCAAGAGCGTAGACCCAAGAGCATATCCCAAAACCCTGAAGGAAACACAGATTACAGGATAAATTTTAAAAAACTATCAGATGAAAGGAGTCAGGCTTAATGCACAATACTGTAAAAAGAGCATTTTTGCTTTTAATAGTTGTAGGCGCTTTTATTGCAGGTGCAGTTATTCTTGCACTTTCTTTCTTCTTCCATGGTGAAGAATGGGCAACACACCGCGCAAACGCACACATTTATACGGGCGGTCAGATTGCCTCTGCAGGTACTATATATGACGCTGACGGTGAAATCCTTGCACAGACGAAATCGTCAAAGCGTATTTATAACGATGACTACGCTGTAAGAATGGCAACTCTCCACGCAATAGGCGATACGGAAGGCTTTATGTCAACAGGTATACACGCGTTGTATGAAACTGAGCTTACAGGATATAACATTGTGTCTGGTACGTATTATCTTGAAAAATACGGAATCGGTAACGATATAAATCTTTCTCTTAAGGCAGATGTGTGCAAAACTGCATACAATGCGTTATACGGAAGAAAGGGTACGGTTGGCGTTTACAACTATAAAACAGGTGAGATAGTCTGTATGGTTTCTTCTCCCACATATGACCCTGAAAATAAACCGTCAGATGAAAAAATGGACAGCGACGATTACAAAGGTGCATATCTTAATAAATTCCTTTCAGCATCTTTCACACCCGGTTCAATTTTCAAAATAGTCACATCAGCCTGTGCAATTGAAAATATAACCGATATATATGCAAGAACATTTACCTGTGACGGTGAATATGAGATAGGCGGTACATCAGTTGTCTGTAACGGTACACACGGCACAATAAACTTTGAACAGGCGCTGAACAATTCCTGCAACTCAGCTTTTGCGGAAATTGCAATTGAACTTGGTAAAACGAAGCTTGAAGAAACTGCAAAAGAATTAGGCTTTACTTCATCCTTTGAAGTTGACAGAGTACCGTTGAGTGTCGGCAAAATCGACTTATCAAAGGCTGTTGATATCGACCTCGGTTGGGCAGGTATAGGGCAGTATACAACTACTGCAAACCCGTGTATGATGATGACACTTATGGGCGCAATAGCAAACGGCGGACAAGCAATAAAACCCTATTATGTAAAATCCATAAATTCTCAGCAGGGCTTCCCGATGTATAAGGCATCGGAAAAAACTGCAGGAGAAATCAAATTGAATTCTGCAACTGCAGATAAACTTGAAGAACTTTTACGTTCAAATGTTGTGAATTACTACGGTGATTCAGCTTTTCCCGGACTTGAAATGTGCGGAAAAACAGGTACTGCAGAAGTAGGCGATGAAAACACAGGTGATAATGCCTGGTTTGTGGGATTTTCACAGAGAAGTGATTTCCCTTACGCTATAGTGGTGCTTATTGAAGATTCAGATTCATCAGCAAGGTCTGCGGCAATTCCCCTGGCCAATCAGGTGTTGCAGAGTCTGGTGTAATGTATAGGAGGATAAATTAAATGGAATCAGTAAACAATTATGTTCAGTTTAATAATGTAAGCAAGATTTATAAATCAGGTGAAATAGAAATTAAAGCGGTTGACGATGTAAGCTTTACTGTTGACGAAGGCGAATTCTGCGTAATAGTAGGCGCCAGCGGTTCAGGTAAAACAACTGCACTTAACATTCTCGGCGGTATGGATAACGCAACTTCAGGTGAAGTTTTCATTGACGGAATAAATATTACTTCACTCAACAGAAAAAAACTTACGGATTTCCGCAGATATGATGTCGGTTTCGTTTTCCAGTTTTATAATCTTGTGCCTAACCTTACTGCACTTGAAAACGTTGAGCTTGTAACACAGATGAGCCGTAATGCTCTTGACCCTGCAACAGTGCTTCAGATGGTAGGCCTGGGAGACAGACTTGATAACTTCCCCTCGCAGCTTTCAGGCGGTGAGCAGCAGCGAGTTTCAATAGCAAGAGCACTTGCAAAGAATCCTAAAATTCTTCTTTGCGACGAACCTACAGGTGCCCTTGACTACAAAACAGGTGTAAATATACTTAAATTGCTTCATCAGGCTTGCCGTGATACAGGTATGACGGTAATTCTCATTACCCATAACCAGGCTATTGCACCTATGGCAGATAAAATTATTTCAATGGGTAGCGGTAAAATAAATTCCGTTAAAATAAACCGTAATCCGGTTGATGTTGAAAGGATTGTTTGGTAAATGAGCAAAGGTTTAGTTAAAGAAGCCCTGCGTTCTATAAGCAAAAATAAAGCCAGATTCATTTCAATCATCGCAATTGTAGCAGTCGGAATCAGCTTTTTCGCAGGTATCAGTGCCGCAGGGCCTGATATGAAACAAACGGCAGTTGAATATTATGAAGAAAACAATCTCATGGATATCTGGATGATATCTACAGTGGGATTCAATCAGCACGACGTTGATGCAATAAGAAACATTGAGGGCGTTGAATCTGCAACAGGTTCAAAGTTTGCCGATGGCACAGTGGTTGTAGACGGCAAAACGGCAGCTAATGTAGACGGCGGTCAGGCAATCTGCCGAGCATATGGTCTTAATCTTGATTTTGCAAAGAAATATGAAGACGGTGTAAAATATAAAGATTATATCAACAGACTTACTCTGCTTGAAGGCCGTCTGCCTCAAAAAGAGAACGAGTGTGTGATTGACCGCAGCGATATGGCAACGCCTAAAGGCTTTGAAATAGGCAAAACCATTAAAATGGTAGGTATTGAAGAAAATATCGAAAACAAGCTTAATGTTACGGAATATAAAATTGTAGGTGTTATCAGAACTCCGCGTTATATCTCTTTTGAAAGAGGTCAGACTGATGTGGGCAGCGGTACACTGGGATGCTTTATTTATGTTCCTGAAAGTGCTTTCAAAATGGATTATTATACAGAAATCTGTGCAACGGTTGAGGGTGCAGAAGATTTTTATCCGTTTTCGGAAGAATATTATAAACACGTTGAACCCGTAATTAAAAAAATTGAATCAATTTCGGCAGAGCATCTTGAAATCCGTGTGAATGAGGCAACAGCCGAATACAGAAAGCAGCTTCAGAAGGGTGAGGCTGAATACGAAAAGAAAAAGAAAGAAGTTGAAGCAGAGCTTGGCAACGCCTTCACTGAACTTGAATATTACAAAAATCTTGTTCAGAACGGTGACGCACAGATAGCTGCAGCAGAAGCACAGCTTCAGGCGATTTTATCTTCAAAACAGAATGAGCTTACAAGCGGTAAGAATCAATATGACACTGCAAAGAAAGAATATGACGAAAAATATAAGCAGTGGGAAGACGGCAACAAACAGGTTGTTGAATATGAGGCAAGGCTTGAAGAACTGAAACAATTGGTTGTTGAGCAGGACCAGCTTATGGCTGACCTGAAAGTGGAAATCGACGAAATTCAGGCGGAAATCAATGCTTTCCCTCAACCTGATACGGGTGAACCCGAAACAGATGAATCAGGCGAAGTTATTCCTCCTGAAGAAGACCCTGAGCTTACTGAGCTGAAAGCACTTCTTAAAGAAAAGAAAACTGCAAGAAGACAGGCTGCAAGTTCTTATACGGCAAACGTAATGGAAATCAGCACAATCAATCAGAATCTTCCTGTTGCAAAGGCACAGCTTGCAGACGGCAAAGTGCAGCTTGATGCTGCCAAAAAAGAACTGGATAAATATTCAGGCATGATTTCAGGCGGTCAGTCTCAGATTGCAACAAGCGAAGCACAGGCAAGAGCAGAAATTGCACGAAAAAGGCAGGAACTTGCTGAGGGTAAGGAAAAACTTGCAAAATATAACGTTGAATATAACGAAGCATATGAAGATGCATATGCACAGCTTGACGAGGCTAAATACGATATAGAAGAAGCAAAAGCAAAGCTTGAAGAAGCATCTTCTAATCCCAGATGGATGGTTAACGACAGAAGAATGCTTCCCGGCTACGAAAACTACGGACAGACTTCTCAGAATATTGAAGCTTTTGCAAAAGTTTTCCCCGTATTTTTCTTCTTTATTGCAGCAATGGTTGTTCTTACAACCATGACAAGAATGGTTGACGAAGAAAGAACACAGATAGGTACATTGAAGGCTCTCGGATTCAAAGACAGTCAGATAAGAGCGAAATATCTTATTTACTCACTTGTTGCGACTTTCATCGGTTCAATACTCGGTCTTATCGCAGGCTACTATGCATATCCCAATGCTATTATGACGGCATATGAGGTCGTTTTCCAGCTGCCTCCGCTTATTATTCTGTTCCCGGTAAAATTAACCGTTCTGGGTGTTATTTTCTCAGTTTTAAGCACAACAATTGCAACATATCTTTCCTGCAGAAAAGAAATGGCGGCAAAACCGTCAGAGCTTATGCGCGCGAAAGCACCAAGGACAGGCAGACGTGTGTTGCTTGAAAAAGTACCATTTATCTGGTCGCATCTTAATTTCTCTGCAAAAGCAACAATACGAAATCTTATGAGAAATAAGAAACGAGCATTTGTTACTTTCTTCGGTATTGTAGGATGTATGGCACTTCTGCTTACAGGCTTCGGTCTTAACGACTCAACAGACCAGATTCTTACTGCACAGTACGGTGCAGGCGGTGTAAGCTCTTTTGATGCACAGATTGCATTAAAAAACAGCCAGATTTCAGCAAACGAAAGTGCTATATATAATAATGTACTTAAGAACAAGAATATAAAAGATGCAATGATGGTATATAACCGTTCAGTTGTAGGCTCATCACAGAACTCAGACGATACGCTCAGCGTATATCTTCTTGTTCCGCAGACAGCAGAAAAGCTTACAGATTTTGTAGATTTAAGATCACGTACTACAGATAAAAAATACAAGCTCGGTGACGATGGTGTTATCATAACTGAAAAATTTGCCAAGAAGGCTAAAGTATCTGTAGGTGATTCGGTTGATCTTAAATTCAACGATGAACTGACCATTAAAGTTGCCGTAACGGGAATTGTTGAAAACTATGCGTTCCATTATGCATATATGTCGCCTGTTCTTTACAGTCAGATTTTCCAGAAGCCTGTGGCGTTCAACTATATGTACGCAAAATATGCAGACGGTATACGAGGTACACAGAAAGTTGAAACTGTTGCAACGGAGCTTATGAAATTTAATGATATCAACGCAGTTGTGGATGCTGAACAGACAATCAGAACCTTCGATGAGTTGTTTGACTGTCTCAATCTTGTAATTGCGATATTCATTATTTCTGCTGCACTTCTTGCATTTATAGTGTTGTACACTCTCACGAGCATCAATATCAACGAAAGGCGAAGAGAAATTGCTTCTCTTAAGGTGTTTGGTTTCCATAATAAGGAAGCAACCTCTTATGTGGGACGTGAAAATTATATAATTACAGCTATCGCTATAGCTGTTGGTGTGGTATTCGGTTACTATCTGCACAAGATTGTTGTTGCACAAGCAGAGGTAAACGTTGTAATGTTCGGCAGAATTATAGAGCCGTTAAGCTATGTTTATTCAATAGGTCTTACAATACTGTTTGCAATTATAGTAAATGTGGTAATGCACTTTGTAATCAAACGTATTGATATGGTTGAAAGCTTAAAATCTATCGACTAAAACCACATATAAAATTAATCTTCCTTTGCAGTGTGTTATCTGTAAAGGAAGATTTTATTTAACACAAAAAAGCGGAATCATAACGATTCCGCTTTTTTGGTAGTATAGTGTTGTAATTTCTGGAGTAAAAAAAGTTTAGCCGGCAATACCAAGAAGCCAGTTGAAAACCTCGTTAACGATTTCCTGTGCTTCAGCACTTGCTTCTGCCCATACGAGGATCTGTTTTACAAGATCAAAAAGCATCTGTAACATTGTTTTTACCTCCCTTTTATTTAATTTATTATCTCTATTAATATAATAACATTTTAAAGACCTAAATACAATGTAAAAAAAATTAAAATTAATTAAGTGTTAACAAAATATTGCGAAAATGTTAATTCAGAAAAATGTTTAATCAGATTATATCTATTATATTGATTTACTAAAGCAAAATAAAGTACAAATTTGTCGGAATTTATCTTTTTATGGTTTTATTTGCGATGAAAAAAATCGCGATTACAAAAAAACCTTCTGCAAAGTATTGTCAAAATTACCAAAATATGGTAATATAATCAAGAAATGGGAATTATTGGAAAATAATTAACAAAATCACTACTTTTACAGGAGGAAAAAATGGAAAAGGAAATTAAAGTAATTCTTGCAGAAGAAGGAACTCAGAACGGAGAGAAATGTGCATCATCTCTCAGAAAAAACGGAATGGAAGTTATTCTTGTACCTAAAGATGGCAATGAGGTTATCAAAGCCTTGGAAAAAATACGGGCAGATGTGCTTATTATGGATACCTTTATGCCCAGGCTTGACGGCTTAGGTGTTCTGAAAGAAATTAAAAACCGTAAAATATCTTCAAAACCTGTTATTTTTATGGTATCAGGTGTGGATAATCAGCGGATTGAAAATGAAGCATTGCAGACAGGTGCTGATTATTATATGATTAAACCCTTTGATAACGAAATGCTGGCACAGAGAATCAGGCAGATACTGAATTGGAATACATCGGCTCCGCAGGATGTCCGCGAAAAGAAAAAGGATAATCTTGAAATAGTTATTTCTGATATTATGCACCAGATAGGTGTACCTGCACACATCAAAGGTTATCAGTATCTCCGTAAATCTATAATTCTTGCTATTGACGATGACGAGATGATGAATTCGGTAACAAAGCTTCTTTATCCTACCGTTGCAAAAGAATTCAAAACTACACCGTCAAGAGTTGAAAGAGCAATCCGCCATGCAATAGAGGTTGCGTGGGAAAGAGGAGATGTGGACGTGCTTGATTCTTATTTCGGTTATACGATACAGAATACACGCGGCAAGCCTACAAATTCAGAGTTTATTGCTATGATAGCAGACGACCTTAAACTTAAAATGAAAGCATCATAAAAAACAGGCAGAAAATGCAAAGTTAAATGCACTTTCTGCCATATATCATAAGATTAGTTTTACATCTCTGAGAAATTTTCGAAGTTACCGTCGCGAGGAAAATCAGGTCTGTTTCCTCCGTCAGGTCTTTCAGGCATACCTTCGGGTTTTTCAGGCATACCTTCCGGCATTTCGGGCATACCCTCCGACATTTCGGGCATATCTTCCGGGATTTCACCTGTAGGCCTTTCACCGCGGTCGAATTTACCGCCATTGTGGGGACTGCCACCCATCATACCGCCTTCACCGTACAGTGAGGAAGTCATTTCAATTGTTTCCTGCACAGTGCCGCCGCTTCCCGTTCCGTTATGAACGTAGCCGTTAGCATCGGTATCTTTAACTGTCATACCGGTAACGATTTTATATGAATTTTTTTCCTTGATTTCAGGAGCTGTTACAAGTACACCTGAATACGGCTTTTCGGGCGTGAAGGATACAATTACTTTATTATTACTGTCGCATAAAGCAAAGGGAGTTGATGCTGCCTGCTGTGATTTGAATGTGTAAAGTATCGCACCCTGATTTTCGGCTTCGGAGAAATTCTGCATCATACCATTTGAGCCGAGAGCAACAAGGATACCGCCTGTGACAGTAGCTTTTGTTGCATAGTCAAATGAGCCGTTGCCGTTATTTTCAGGACCGCTGATTAACGTTACACCGCCGCTCATGCTGATTGCACCGTTGGAATCGATTCCGTCACCGCCTGCACGGATGTAAATATATCCGTCAGATACGGAAAAAGACGATTCTGCATTTGTTATATTAATACCGTCGTCTGTTGAAGAAATGTCAATTTTACCGCCTGAAACAGAAATTTCACCTGATTCAAAGCCTTCGTTACTTTTTGCAACATTAATTGTGCCGTCAGAAATTTTTATGGCATTGTCGGCGTGGATTGCATCGTCACCTGTTGCAAGGTTTATTGTACCGCCTGAAATTGTAACTGACGTTGCAGAGTTAATACTGTCATCTGTTGAATCAACTCTTATTGAACCGTTTTCGATGATAATATCGCCTGATGCTTTCAAGCCTTTCTGCGATTCTTCGCTTTCAGCGTTGTATTCAATATCTGAACCTGCTGAAGCGTTGATTTTACCGCCTGAAATTCTGATTGCACTGCTTGACTGGATAGCGTCATTTTTGGCAACAAGGTCATATGTGCCGTTCTGAATATAAACGAATCCGAGAGTTGCATCGTCAGCATTATCACCGCGGATTGCATCTGACCCTGCGTCGATTTTAATATCAGGTTCTGCGAATTTTACGCTGTCTTTGCCGATAATTCCGGCACCCTTTGAAGTGATATCGAGTGTACCGCTTGCCACAACAATATCATCTTTTGAAACAATTGCGTGCTTGTAATTGCCCTTTACAGTCAGCTTGCCGTTACCGTTTATGGTCAGTTTTTCTTTGCTGAAAACTGCTGCGTCAACAGAACTGCCGTCTTCTGTAAGTGAATAATAGTTTCCGTCAGAAAGAGTATTTTCTGTGTTATCTTCAAGGATAAGAAAAACTTTCTTTGCAGATTTTATCAGCAGGGCAGGGCCTGTTGAATTGTTTATGGAAACATTGTTAAGAACAAGGCGTACTTTTTCTTCTTTGCTTACTTCAACGGAAAAAGCTTTATCGGTAAGCTTACCGCTTAAAATATATGTTCCGCCTTTGGTAATGGTCTGTGTTTCTGAAACATCAATTTTTTCTGCCGAACTTTTATCATATGAAGCATCAAGGTCGTTATCTGTAAAAGAAAAATCCATTGATGCCGGGTTTTCGTTTTCAGAAGTGTTATCTGCAGTGCTGTTGTTTTCATCTTTTTTGCACGATGAAAACAGGCACAGTGTTAATAAAACTGAACAAAGCAGGGAAATTATTTTTTTTATCATAATTCTTCAATACCTTCAATCTGTTCGTTAATTGAAATCTCGAGATTTCCGTTACGGCAACGCAAATCGTCAATAAATTCTTTGGTCTGATTCTTGTCTTTCAAGTCAATTTTATAGAACAGTTTATAGAGACTACCCATGTTGCTTGTTTTAACTTTCATAAGGCGGTGAGAGTTTGTATATTTTTTGAAAATATCGTCGAATTCGCCGTAGAAGTTAAGACTTTCGGGCACTGTAATGCGAAGCTCCATTGCATTGTGGTCTTTAACAAAAATAAGAGAAGCAATAATGGTGATTGCACCTACTATAAGTGTGAAAAGAACGGCCATTGCAACATAACCTGTAGCACAGGTAAGACCTGCTGTCATTGCGAGAAAAATTGCAGCAATATCTCTTGCTTTACCGGGTACTGAACGGAAACGTACAAGTGAGAAAGCACCCATAACCGCAACACCTGTACCCACGTTGCCGTTTACCATAACAATAACCGTTTCAACGATAACGGGAAGAAGAATAAGTGCAATAACAAAGCTTTTTGATGTTTTGTTGCGGAAAGAAGATGTAACTGCTGCGATGATACCGCAGATGAGTGCAAATAAAAGGCAGATGAAATAACCTCCTGCAGTTGTAACGTCGATTGCGCTGAAAATATTTAACATATCTATAACTCCTTATCTTGTCAAAGTTTGTTTGTAAGCTGTTCCGTATTTAGAAAAAGACGTGGGAAAAATTCCACATTCGTCAAGGGCACGTGATAGCCACACAGGCATTGCACCGCCTGTTTTGATTTCCATAATTATCACGTCATCGGGCAGAATTTTCGTGCCGTTGTCGCCTGAATCAAGTTCAAGGTCAGTAGTGCGGTATCGGACTTCCGAGTCAAAAGTTATTCTGAGCCCCGGAATATCCTCAGCAAAATATGCCATTCGTTTATACGCAACCATCATTTTTGGCAACGGGTGGTTATAAAATTTCATAGCATAGTCAATTTCTCTCATAATCTGCGAGTCGAAAGGCTTTTCAAGGGAAATTATGTATTCCATCGCATCACCAAGAGGCAGAGCCACTCGCCGTTTGTACACAACGCCGTTGAGCTTTTTCTTGATTTCGAGAAAAACCTTGTCAGTTTTGTCAGGCGTGCCGTAACTTCGCAGACGCAGCTTTTCTTTGTAGGCTTTGGCGTCAATAGAGTTACGGATAAGGAGGTTATCCGGTGTGTCAAGGTACAGACTGCATATAGTGCTTTCTCCGTGAGAGTCAGGCACAACAAAGCAGCCGATTTTGCTCATCAGCATATCAACTTGTTGAGGGTTAAGGAAATATTTCTTTTCAACCCTTTTGAAAATAAAAATATCAGACGGCAAAAATTACACCTCCTTGCCTTGGGAATATCAATGATAAACCCGATAATTTGAAATGTATTTGAGAAAAAATTAAAAATATGTAAATAATATTTGACATTGATTTGCTTTTTTTCTTGACAATATCAAATATTTGATTTATAATACTTTAATGTGGTGCGCCGGTGTGGCGGAATAGGCAGACGCAAGGGACTTAAAATCCCTCGGTGGCAACATCGTACCGGTTCAAGTCCGGTCACCGGCACCAAATTGCAGGTCTTGTAGCTTTCGGTTACAAGGCTTTTTATTTTTTTCAGAAACATAAAAGGACTTGAACCGCTATCGGCGAAGCCGATTTTGATCGTTGCCGTGACGGCAAAGCGAAGCGAGCGCCGTCAAGTCCGGTCACCGGCACCAAATTACAGGTCTTGTAGCTTTCGGTTACAAGGCTTTTTATTTTTTATCAGAAACATAAAAGGACTTGAACCGCTATCGGCGGAATGTAATGCAAATTATAATTTGTTATGTATTTCCGATGTGATTTAATCCGACAAAAATATATATCGTGTCAGAAAATCTGTCAAAAAAACACACATTTCCACAATATAATTTATTATAAAACTTTGGTACCGTAAAGTCAATTCTAATTCGGAAAAAATATGTGTTTTTTTGTTGTATAAAAATATTGAATAAATGTTAATTTTCTTTAAAGAATCAGCGGATTCGTTTTACTTTTCAGATACGTTGTGATAGAATATAATCAGAGAAAAGTCAGGCACGGGAGGCTTGTTGTTTATGAAGAAAAAATGGAGCACAAAAAAGAAAGTTATAACTGCAATTATTATTATCGGGGTGCTTTCCCTTGCAGCAGCAGTTTTATATATTGCGCTTAAACCTGAGGACCCCATTGTTACTCAGATTGCAGAAATCGAAACAGGTGACATTACCGAAACTTTTGATACCACTGCTATTGTGCAGTCGGCCAATCAGGATGTTTTTGAAATTTTTGACGGTGTGACAGTCAAAACAGTCAATGTACGTGTGGGTGATAATGTTAAAAAGGGTGATGTTCTTGCAACCTTTGATACATCAAGTCTCAACTCACTTCTGAATGAAAAAAGAAGTGCTTATAATACAGCGCAGAAAGCATACAACGATTACATAAACGGTGCTAAATCTGCATCTTCTCAGTTGGACGGCATTTCTGCACAGATTGCAACTCTCAACAAAGAAATTGCAAACCTTGAAAAACAGGTTAATGAAGAAAAAGCAGCAAAAAAAGAACAGACAACAAAGCCTGTTACTAAGCCTGAAACAAAACCCGAAGAACAGGTTAACGAAGATGACCTTAAAGAATTGAGAGAAGCTCTCAAAGAAGTTCTCGGCAACAATAAAATGAGCGACAGAATCGTCGACAGACTTCTTTCTCCCGAAAGTGCAACAGCACAGATGGTAGACGCACTTCAGGCACTTGTTGATTCAGCAACTATCGAAATGCCGTCGTTTGATATGTCAGCACTTGACTCTATGACGTCTTCTGTAATGAGCGAAACAGAAAAACTTCTTATTGAAAAAGAAATTCAGCTTGTTCAGTTTAAAGTTCAGGAAGGCGTTCTCACAACACAATCAACAGATTCACTTAAGAGCGTTTACAAAACTATTGCTGATTCAGCACGTGATTCATACACAGCGCTTTCAGCACAGGTTGATGTACTCAATGCAGGTTGGGTGGCAGCAGACAACGGCTTTGTACGTGAAGTGAACATCAAAGCAGGCGAAACAGTTGCAAGTTCTTCTTCAAATGCAGGTCAGCAGCTTGATGTCACATCAATTCTCGCATCAGTAACAAGCGGAAATTACGATGTTTCAAAAATTGTTTCAGCATTCACAGGTCAGTCCCAAAACGGCATTGTGCTTGAATATTATCCTCTTGAAGCAACTTTTGAAATCAGCAAATACGATATTTCAAAAATTTATATGGATCAGAAAGTAACAGTTACTTCTGCAGACGGCAAAAAATATAATGCAACGGTAAATTATATCAGTGCAGTGGCAGAAACTTCAGGTGGCGGACTTGATATCAACGCTCTTATGGGTTCAGGCAGTGCAGCATCAAACACTCTTACTGCAAAGGTTGAAATTGAAAAGGCTGACAGAAGTGTTATCATCGGTATGGATGTTGAGCTTTCAGCAGCACTTGAAACAAAGAAAAACGTAACTCTCGTACCTGTTGAAGCAATTCAGTACGATAACGAAAGCGGATATTACGTTTTCAAATACAACGAAGATGAAACAATTATTACAAAAACTTCTGTGCTGGTAGGTCTTTTCGACGGCACCAATTACGAAGTTGTTGAAGGTCTTGAAAAAGGCGATAAAATTGTAAGAGCACCGTCAATTACAATGAAAGACGGTCAGAGAGTAATTCCGGGCTGATTGCTCTGAAAAGGAGGCAAAGAGCGTGAATATCATTGAAAACATACGTATTGCGATATTCAGCATTAAAACAAATATAATGCGTTCGCTCCTGACAATGCTCGGAATTATTATCGGCGTTGCATCTGTAATTGCAGTTGTTACCGTTGGTAACGGCGGACGTGATTACATTATAGAGATGCTCAGCAGTATGGGTTCAAGTATGATTACCATAACTGTAAAGTCGGAGGCGGCTCCGAGTGAATATATTTCAAACGCAGATATCAAGGCATTGAAGAAAATTGACGGAGTAAAATGTGTTTCCCAGATGGGATACGGAATCGGTTCAGGTTCAACAGAATTTTCCAATGCTGATATTGCTATTGCAATCGGCGGTAATACCGATTTGCAGAGCGTTATGATGGTGAAAACAAAAAAAGGCAGATTTTTCTCTGAAGAAGAATACGATTCAGGAGCAAAGGTCTGTGTTATGCCCAACATTATGGCATCAATGCTTTTCGGCACAAACGATTGTGTGGGCAAATATTTCAATCTTACAGTGAACGACCAGACGGTTCAGCTTAAACTTATCGGACTTTACGATGCTGCAGCATCAGAGGATATGACCGATATGGTGATGGAAAGTATGGCGGGTATGGCAAATATGGATATGGCAAGTGCTGCTATGCTCCTTGTACCCCAGACTTTGCTTGATACGCTTATGGGTACGGCTGACCAATACAATATGATTTACGTTATGGCAGATGATGACAGTCAGCTTGAGGCCATAGGTAATATTGTTTCCAACGTGCTTTATTCAAGAAACAATAACTTCGGCTCGGGTCTTTATATGGTGCAGAATATGGCAACATATATCGATATGCTCGACAGCGTTATCCGTATTCTTACAATATTCATAGCAGGTGTAAGTGCAATTTCACTGTTAGTCGGCGGTATCGGTGTTATGAACATAATGCTCGTTTCCGTAACGGAAAGAACGCGTGAAATCGGTATACGTAAATCGTTGGGTGCGAAAACATCAACAATTATGTTCCAGTTCCTTACAGAATCGGTGATTCTGTGTCTGATAGGCGGAATTATAGGTCTGATGCTCGGCGTTGTAGGAGCGTATTCTATAGCAAGTCTGATGAACATAAGTGTAAGCCTGCAGGCAAGTACGGTTGCAATTGCAGTAGGCTTCTCAAGTGCAATCGGTATTTTCTTCGGAATTTATCCTGCAAGACGTGCAGCGAAAATGTTGCCTATAGATGCTCTGAGGCACGAATAATTTACGGGAGGTTAATTTATGGCTTTAATTGAAATTAAAGATGTATATAAGATTTATAATCCCGGTGAGAATGAAGTACGTGCTCTCGACGGAGTGAATCTGACTATTGATGAAGGAGAGTTTGTTGCAATTATCGGTCAGTCGGGCTCAGGTAAATCTACTCTTATGAACACACTCGGCCTTCTTGACAGACCTACAAGCGGTGAATATTTTCTTTCAGGCAGAGATGTTGCAACGCTGACAGATGATGAACAGTCGGAAATCAGAAATAAGCAGATAGGCTTTATTTTCCAGGGATTCAACCTTATTCCAAGCCTTACTGCCATAGACAATGTTGAGTTGCCTCTTGTTTACAGAGGTATGCGAAAAGAAGAAAGAAACCGTCTTTCTATGGAAGCACTTGAAAGAGTAGGCCTTAGTAAGAGAATTCACCACAGACCGTCGCAGATGTCGGGCGGTCAGCAGCAGAGAGTTGCAATTGCACGAGCAGTTGCTGCAAAACCTCCTGTGATTCTTGCAGACGAGCCCACAGGTAACCTTGACTCAGCGTCTGGACGCGAGGTTATGAGAATTCTCCATGAACTCAGCGATGAGGGAAGAACGATAATTCTTATTACTCACGATAACGATATCGCTGAAGAAGCTAACAGGATTATCAGAATTCAGGACGGCAAGATTATCAGTGACAGAACAAAATAAAAAGCTCCCATCGGGAGCTTTTTTGTTGCAATTTTTGTAAAAATAAGATAATATATAGATATGGAAAGGTGTGGTAAAAATGAGTCCTAAATATTGCCCTATATGCGTAATCAAAAAATTTATACGTTCACGCAGACTGAATCAGCCTATAACAGAAAAATATAATAACGGTGTTGCTCTTACTCCGCCCATGGGTTGGTCCAGCTGGAATCTTTTTAAATACAAAATAAATGAAGACCTTATAAAAGAAATAGCTGTTGCCATGAAAGAAAGCGGTCTTGCAGAAGCAGGATACAGATATGTGAATATTGATGACTGCTGGCAGAATTCTTCCCGAGACGAAAACGGAAAGCTGCAGGCAGATTTTATTACTTTTCCCTCAGGTATAAAGAAGCTTAATGAATATGTCAACTCTCTCGGACTGAAGCTTGGCATCTATTCTTCAAACGGAACACATACCTGTGAAGATTATCCTGCATCTCTCGGTAACGAGCGAATTGATGCTGATACTTTTGCAGAGTGGGGAGTGGAGTATTTTAAATACGACTTCTGCCACAATGTACCTGTGCCCACAACTGCTCCATATATCGGTAAAATCAGTATCGGTGAAAAATACGGTAAGGAGTTTTACGAGGCTGTGGCTGAAAAAGCAACCTTAAGCGGTAAAGCGAAGCTTGTAAGCGAAAAAAATATTGAGGGCGGTTACTACATAGCAGGTCTTGATGCCAACGAAGGCAGCGCAGAATTCAGCGGAATTGTTGCAGAAAAAGCAGGGAAATATGTGCTTACTTTAACTGCCGGCAAAGCAAAAAAGGAAAAAAGATTTCTTGTTATTTCCGTAAATTCAGATAAAGAATATTATCTTGATACGCCTTCTCTGAATCATTATACTCCTGAACACAGATTCCAGCTTGAAGTTGAACTTGAAGCAGGTGAAAACACAATTAAATTTTATAACCCCATTGTGTCAAAACAGGACAGTGCATTTTTCCAGTATAAGCTTATGGGAAAAGAACTGAAAAGAGCTACAAGAGAATATGCAGAGAAAAACTCTGTGGAAGAAAAGAAAATTGTTTTTTCAATCTGTGAATGGGGCAGAAATCAGCCGTGGAAATGGGGTGCAGAAGCAGGTAATCTGTGGAGAACAACTCCTGATATCACACCTACTTGGCCGAGCATTTTTGCGTTGTATAAATTAACTATCCGACTTGGCAAATATGCAACTGTGGGCGGTTGGAATGACCCTGATATGCTTGAAGTCGGCAACGGAGAGCTGACATACGAAGAAAACAGAAGTCACTTTTCTTTATGGTGTATGATGTGTGCGCCGCTCATTCTCGGAAATGATATAAGAAAATTTATTAAATCTGACGGCACAGTTGATACAGACAGTAAGATTTACAGAATTCTCACAAATAAAAATCTTGTTTCAATCAACCAGGATATCCTGGGAATTCCCTGCAAAAAAATCAAAGGACTTTCAGGTAAATGCGGTGTTGATGTGCTTGTGAAACCGCTTGATAAAAAGCGTGTTGCAGTATGCGTTTTCAACACAACATCAGGTGCAAAGAAAACAAAAGTTGATATAGATAAAATCACAGCACTTGCTGACGTGAATGTGGATAAAAAAGATAAATATACTATCCTCAACTGCTGGACAGATGAAACCTGTCAGGATAATAAAATTATGTCAGCAACAGAGAAACACGGTTGCGACGTATACATAATTTCATGAAAAATTCCCCTTTGCAGAATCAATTTGCAGAGGGGATGTTTTTCTTTTTCAGTGCGATGAAGAATATAAGATAAAAGCTTACAAGCAGAAGTGTAAAATTTCCTTTGCTCTGAAACAGCAGAAGAAAACCTGAAACTGCAACGGGAAAAACAGTAATGCAGGAAACTATCAGAGAAATTCTTTCAACTTTTTCGTATGAAATTTTTGTTTTTAAAATGTTTTCAAAAATTTTCGAGCCGTCAAGCGGTTCACAGGGCAGAAGATTGAGAAAAGCAATGGCAAGGTTAATTTCTGAAAAATATGTATTGTGGAAAGCAAGAAAAAGTATAAGGTTCACAAGCGGTCCTGCAAAGGCACAGAAAGCCTCTTTCATAAAAGAGAGTGAATTGTTTTCTTTTCTTTCTATTCTGATTCCGAAAGGAGTAACTGCGATTTCTTTTGGCCTTTCTCTGAAAAGGTAAATTGCAGATAAATGTCCGATTTCGTGGAGAGCCGATGCTGCAAGGCAAAGGAGAATTGAATTTGTTTTGTCAGTAATTCCTATAACCGCTATCGTCAGGGCAAAAAAGAAACTGATTTTCAGTTTAGTTCTTTTAAACTCTATTGTCATTTACTTCCATAACATAAAGAGGGTCAACTTTTTTGCCGTCAATTTCAATTACGAAGTGCAGATGCGGACCTGTAGAGCGTCCCGTTGAACCGACAAGGGCAATGGTTTCACCGCTGCGTACCACCATATTTTCTTCTGCAATAATTTTTGAACAATGCAGATATCGTGTAACAAGTCCGTCTTCGTGGGTAAGCTCAATATAGTTTCCGCTTGTGTCGTCGTAATCAACTTTTGTAACTTTGCCGTAATATGCGGCTTTTATTTTTTCTCCGCTATCTGCAGCAATATCAACTCCCGAGTGGAAAGAAAAAGCTTTTGTAACGGGGTTGATTCTGTAGCCGAAGGGGGAGGAAATGCTTCCGCTTACAGGTACACAGATTTCTGTTGAGATGAAATAAGGCGAAAATGATGTACCGCTTTGGGGTGTAAAAACAGAAATATCATCGCCGCCTTGCTGAGAAAACGCGAAATTTTTTATGCCCGAAAAAACTTCACGTACAGTCATATCTTTGCTCATAATATAAGTATAACTTGCTTTGAGAAGTTCAAAGTTCTGCGGATAAAAATTTTTAACTGCAAAAACTCCGCTTATCAAAAGCGTCACAACAACAATCTGCACTGCAATAATATGTGTGAAAAAATCTTTCTTCTCCGTGTCTTTCTTTTTTCTGCGAGGAAAATCTGCGTTTGTGGTTTTTAATATTTCATCTTCTTCCGGCATAAAAACACCTCCATACAAAATGTTATGTATGGAGGTTCTGTTTTATTCCGTTTCTTCGTTTTCTTCTTCAGGAACATAAGGCACTTCGGCAATAGCTTCAAATTTTCTGCCGCGTGACCATATTCCGGGAGTAATTCTTATTGCATAACCGCAACCGCAAGGCATCATCCATTCGTGCATAGGTGCTTCGGGAATTCCGAAAGCCGCAAGAATGTACATAATAACACCGCCGTGGGTGAAAATTGCAGATTTCGTTGTGCCTGTTTTAAGAAGACCGTCAACTATTTTTATAAAGCAGTCGGAAATTCTCTGTGCAAAGGCTTCGTTGCTTTCGCCGAAAGGAGGCTCAACTCCTGCTTCGCCTGAAAGCCAGCGTTTGAAAAGTTCATTTTCTTTCAATTCTTCTGCAATTCTTCCTTCGTATTCACCGAAGTTGTATTCAATAAGGTCATTGATTACAAGGGGTGTTTTATCGGGGTGAACAAGCTTTGCTGTTTCAGTACAGCGTTTCAAAGGACTTGTAAAAACAACGTCAACTTCAGGATATTCGTAATCCTCTTTCATTTGATTTATCTGTTTTATGCCGTCTTCGCTTAAGGGTACATCGGTGTGGCCGATGTATTTTCCCTCAAGGTTAGAATCGGTAAGTCCGTTTCTGTAAAGATAGATATAATAAGATTTCAAGTCTGACTCATCCTTTGATTAATGCGTTGTAAAGTCTGATATAATCGTTTGCAGATTTCTTCCAGCTGTTGTCACATTCCATAGCACGTTTAACGAGAGTGTTCCAGCCTTCTCTGTTTTTGAAGCCTTCAATAGCACGGCGGATAGTGTACATCATATCGTGGGCATTGTAGCTTGCGAAAGTAAAGCCGTTACCCTCGTTGTCACCGCTGTCAAAAATAGAGTCTTTAAGTCCGCCTGTTTCGCGTACAATCGGAATAGAACCGTAACGCAAAGCAACCATCTGTGAAAGTCCGCAAGGCTCACTCTTTGAGGGCATAAGGAAGATATCTGTACCTGCATAAATTTTCTTTGCAAGGTCAGGAATAAAGCCGAGAGTAAGACCAACTTTATCAGGATATTTTTCGTTAAGATATTTAAAGAAGTTTTCGTACTGCCAGTCGCCTGAACCAAGAACAACAAGCTGCATATCTTCAGTTGTAAGCAGTTCTTCCATAACTGTTTTTACAAGGTCAAGACCTTTGTGGTCAACAAGACGTGAAACAATGCCGATAACAGGCACATCGTCACGCTGGGGAAGACCGAAATGTTCCTGAAGCTTCTGCTTATTGATTTTCTTTGCAGAGAAATCATCTGCAGAGAATGTTTCATAAATATTTGTATCTGTTTCAGGGTTGTAAAGAACAGTGTCGATACCGTTGAGAATACCGCTGAGCTTGAATTGTCTGTCACGTAAAATTCCGTCAAGACCGTGGCTGAACCAGGGGTCAAGAATTTCTTCAGCATATGTGGGGCTTACAGTTGTAACTGCGTTTGCACATTCAATAGCACCCTTCATAAAGTTTACGTCGTTATCATATTCAAGCACACCTGCTCTGTCAAGGGGGATTCCCACAACATCTTCAAGAAGTTCTTTGCCGTACACGCCCTGATAAGCAATGTTATGGATAGTGAAAATAGTTTTGATATTTTCATATCCGGGACGGTTAGCGTAGAAAAGTGAATAGTAAACGGGTGTAAGTGCTGACTGCCAGTCGTTACAGTGGATGATGTCGGGCTTTAAGCCGATGTGGGGAAGCATTTCAAGCACTGCACGTGAGAAGAATGCATATCTTTCTGCGTCATCGTAGTGGCCGTAAATTCCGCCGTCACGTTTGAAGTAATACTGATTATCAAGCAGATAATAGATAACTCCGTCAACGTTTGCTTCAAAAACTCCGCAGTACTGTCTTCTCCATGCTACGGGAACTGAAAAACTTGTAACAAATTTCAGTTTATCTTTAAGTTCTTCTTTGATTGATGAATACATCGGGATTACAACTCTGCAACCGATAAGTCTTTTGCGGAGTGCCTTGGGAAGTGAACCTGCAACGTCTGCAAGTCCTCCTGATGCAATATAGGGGAGTGCTTCACTTGCAACATATAAAACTTTCATCTGTTATTTTACCACCTTTCTGATTATGTATTTATCCTGTTTGACAGGTGTTACGCGAGTGCCGTCAAGGTTTCTTTTTTCTGAAACAAAAGCATAACCTTTGGGCAGAATAATTTTACCTTTTGAGTTTTCGGGAGCAGTAATTGTGAGAATAATATCTTCATTTTCTTTCTCCCACTTCACTTCAACTCTGCCTGCAACTGCATCGTAGTGAGCCTTTGCAAAGCTGAGATTTTCTGCAAAATACGGATGCACATAATACTCGTTCACATCACGTCTTAACGGGTTCATTTCAAGACCTGCAATTCTCTTTATAAAGAAGTTGCTGATATCGCCGAAGAAGTGATGGTTGAGTGAATTCTGCTGATAGTCGAAATAATTCTCCCACAAAGCAGTAGCGCCGAATTTAACAACGGGGTAAACATAGGAGGGATAATCGGGGCGTGTTATCATATTAAGAGCAAGCTCTGTTTCCCCGTGCATAGCAAGCACGTGGAAGATTACTCTGTTGCCCAAATATCCGCAGTCATAGTGTCCGTCTTTTTCTTCAATAAATTCAAGAAGACGTCTGAATGCTTCAGGCTTTTCTGCGTTTTCAAAAACATCGTAGAAAATGCACATTGCCTGTGCAGACTGACAATTGCCGACTGCAGTCATTGTAGAGAAGTCAATATACTGTTCTCTTAAATTCTTGCGTGTTTCGTTGTAAATTGCTTTTGCAAAGTCTGCCTGTAAAGACATTCCGACTTCGTTGAAAAGATAAGCGGCTTTTTCGCAGATTGACATTACCATAATACTGTCTGTCATTTCAAGGGGAACAATGTAATCTCCGGCACCTCTGCCTGTGGGGCACCAGTCGCCAAGACCCCATTCAAAAAGTCCGTTTTCATTTCTTCTTGTTGTAAGATAGTCGAGATATCTTAAAATACCATGGGCACTTTCTGTAATAAGTGATTTATCTCCGCGGTAAATGTAGGCGTAATAGGGGATGTAAACAATAACTCTGTCCCAGGCAGGACCATTGCCCCATTGATAACCCCAACCTGCTGTGGGTACAACTCCGGGCAGTTCACCGCGGTAATTGAGTGCTTTGCAGATATTTCTTTCCCACTCTCTGAAGCTTTTTTCTGTGGCAAAGTTCATTGTCATATATTCTGCAGAGTAAGATGCATCGCCTGTCCAACCGTTTTTCTCACGGTGGGGACAATCTGTGGGGAAGTAGTAGAAATTACTCTTTGCAGAACGAATTGCCATTTCCTGCAGGAAATTGATTGTTTTGTCGGAGCATTCAAAAGAGCCTCTGTCTTCAAAGTCAGAGTTCATTTCAAGGAAAGTCACAAGGCTTTCTGTTGCCTGTTCTTTTGTAATGCCTGTTACAAAGCAGTACTGACAACCGTGATATGTGAAAGAGGGGATGAATTCTTCTTCTCCGTCACCTTTCAGGATGTAAACATCTCTCTGTGCATATCCTGTGGGATAGAATGAACCTACGTTATCGCACTGTGAAGTGCCGTCTTCATTTAAATATTCAATGGCCTGAAGAATAACTCTCTGTCCTTTTTCGCCTTTTATGCGGAGTCTGAAAAGACCTGCAGTATTTACTCCGAAATCGTAGAGATATCCTTCTTCATCGCCGAAATGTGTCTGATAATCGACTGAATTTACAAGACGTGTTTTTTCTGCATCGCTGAGTCTTGTATCGCAACTGTTTTTCTGGAATTTCAGAATATTTTCTTTTATGCTTACAGCCTTGATTTCTCTCTGCACTCTTATAGGCTCTGCCTCACAGATTCTGTTTTCGCCTCTGGGAATTTCTGCAAAAATTGCATTTTTCCAACTGCTGTCGTCAAAGCCTTTGTCGCACCAGCCGTCAATTTCTTTGTTGGCATCGTAGAAACAACCGCTTCTTAAATCGTCAAAGAAAATAGGTGAATCGGCACATTTCCAGCTTTCGTCTGTGTCAAAAATTTCACCGTCAATGTTAAGCCTTAAAGCAAGTTTGGGAGCAGAGCGGAATTTTGCAATGTGGAAATCCCACACACCGCCGCCGAAACAATTCTGCATACCGTTACCGAGAATTGCACCGATAACGTTTTCTCCTTCTGTCAATAAATCTGTTACATCGTATTTATCGAAGTAAACTATATCGTCAGAGTTTGAAATGTAGGGTGCAAGGTAACCTTTTGTGATTTCTTTGCCGTTTACAAAAAGTCTGTAAAAACCGAGACCGCTTACTGTGATTTCAGCCTTTTGGGACTTTTTGTCAAGATTATATGATTTTCTTAAATACGGGGCAGGTATGTGCTTTTCGTATGAACAAGGCACTCTGCCTGCCGCAATAAATTTAGGGTACTGAGTCATATTTTTTACCTCATAATTCGGGTTTATCAGTGAAAGTAACGCAAGGCTCTGTTACCTTGTCACTTTCAAAGATTTCAATTATGTTATCGCCTTTTTTAAGTAAGGGTGCAGGTACATAAAGAGTTTTCTGCGGTCCTGCAGAGTTGTAGTATCTGCCGATATTGAAACCGTTTACTTTTATGAAACCTTTTTCAAATCCGTCAGGGCGGATGAATGTATCGCAAGGCTCGTCTGTGGTGAGAATACCTCTGAAGAAGCCCGGCACTTTCATTTTATTTTTGTATTCAAGACGTGAAATATCGTCAAAAGTAAGGGGATAAATTTCCCATCCGAAATGAGCACGCAGGTTGATTCTTGCCTCGCCGATGATTCCTTTGAATTCACGCTGGATTTCAATACCGTAGTTAACTCTGCCCATATTTTCAACGAGAATGTCTATGTGCAGTGTTTCACCGGGTTTGATTTTAACAGGGAATTTATCGTTATCAGGTCTGCTTCTTTCGATTTTACCCATATACTTACCGTCGAAATAAACCAGAGCTCTGTCACGGATTAAATCGAATTTAAGTTCTAAATTATCATCATCGTAAAGCGGACCTTTTACATCAGTAGAATAAAGAATATAACCGAAGTCCTGACCGATATCTTCCATTGTTTTCGGTGCGGGAGAAATAATTTTTTCTGATAAATTATCAAGGTTATCAAAAAGGGGAGCGAAAGAAGTCATTGTGAGTTTTCCGTAAGCTTTTTTCTTTGTGTCGGAAACATCAAGGCTTACTTTTTCGCCTGTGAATTTTTCAACGGCCTTTTTGATTGCATAATATTTTTCAGTCATATCGCCTGCTTCGCTCAGAGGGGCGTCGTAGTCATAACTTGTAACTGTAGGCTCATATGCACCGTCGTAGCAGTTAGCACCGTTTGAGAAGCCGAAGTTTGTGCCGCCGTGGAACATATAGAAATTGACACTTGCACCGAGTTCAAGCATTCTTTCAAAATCTGTAACTGTTGAAGATGAATCTCTTTCGTGGTGAATGTCGTACCAATGGTCAAACCATCCGTTCCAGAATTCGCAGCACATCATAGGCTGGTCAGGCCTGAATTCTTTTAACTTTTTGAAGTTTTCATCAGGGTGTGAGCCGAAGTTTGCTGTTGCAAGATATTCAGGCAGAGTACCGCCTGTGAACATAGAATCGCAAGGTCCGTCTGATGTAAAGAAGAAGCAGTCAAGGTCACATTTTTTATAAATATCAACAATAGCCTGAAGATACTCGTGGTCATCGCCGTAACTGCCGTATTCGTTTTCAATCTGCACTGCGATTACGTTTCCGCCGTTTGATGCAAGGAAAGGTCTTATCTGTTCGAAAAATGCTCTGTAATATCGTTCAACTTTTTCAAGGAAAAGCTTATCGTTGCAACGCAGATGCATATCTCTGTATTTAAGAAGCCATGAAGGCAGACCGCCCATTTCCCATTCGGCACAGATGTAAGGGCCGGGTCTTAAAATAACATTAAGTCCCAGGTCCTGTGCTGTCTGAATGAATTTTGCAACATTGAGATTACCGCTGAAATCAAATTCGCCTTCTTTTCTCTCGTGGAAATTCCAGGGAGAATATGTTTCAACTGTATTGAAGCCGCAGTTTTTAAGTTTCTTCAGGCGGTCTTCCCAATATTCTTCAACTACTCTGAAGTAGTGTATAGTACCTGAAAGGATGGTGAATTTCTCACCATCCAACAGGAAGTTATTTTTATCATAAGATAACTTTTTAGCCATATCAGATTACAATATCCTTTCCGATATATACGGGGTAAGTTTCTGCACCTGCAAGTTTTTTGTTGGGGCGAAGCACAACAAGTTTGTCAGCAATTACGTTTTCAATCTGTGCGCCTTCGCTGATGTATGAATCCTGCATTACAATGCAGTTTTTAACAACTGCGCCTTTAGCAATTCTTGCACCACGGAAAATAATTGAATTTTCAACTGTGCCTTCAATAACGCAACCGTCAGCAACGAGTGAATTTTTAACGTCTGAGTCAAGGCCGTAAATTGCAGGCATATCGTCACGTGTTTTTGTATATACGGGATAGTCTTTATTGAAAAGTGCTTTCATATTTTTGGGGTCAAGCAGCATACGGCTGATGTCGAAATAACTCTGGAGGCTGTCGATTGTTTCGAAGAAGCCTTCTGCTTCAAGGCCGTAAATTTTAAGCTTGCTTACATTCTTAAGGAAAACATCTTTTTCAAGTGAACGGAGATTAAGGCTCTTTGCTTCTGCAATAAGCTTTTCAAGAAGAGCTTTTCTCATAAGAATAATGTTTCCTGAATAGTTGCCTTCACCTTCTGCTTCATCGTGAACGGTGATACCTGTAATACGGCTTTCTTCATTGATGTCAAAGCACATCATATTTGAAAGTTTGGGGATTTTACCGTTTTTGTATACAACAGAAATGTCTGCACCTTTTTCATCGTGGAATCTCATCAATTTTTTCATATTGATGTTGTAAACCACGTTGCAGTCAGAAAGAATAACATATTCTTCTTTTGAATGCTGAAGGAATTTTGAAATACCCTCGAGAGAACTTAATTTGCCTTTATAAATACCTGTCTGTGCTTCGTGGAAAGGCGGAAGGATAAACATACCTTCTCTTTTTCTTGAAAGATCCCAGGGTTTACCTGTGCCCAGATGGTCCATAAGTGACTGGTAGTTTGATTTTGTGATAATGCCTACTTTTGAAATGCCGCTGTTAACCATACTTGAAAGCGGGAAGTCAATAAGGCGGTAACGTGAACAGAAGGGAACAGAGCCCATTGCACGCAAAGAAGTTATTTCGCTTAAAGCTGAATCATAAGCGTTTGAAAAAATAATTCCAAGAACATTATTGGCTCTCATTAGTTTGCACCTCCGATATCTTCTGCTACCTGCTCTTTGGGAAGAGCCTTTGCACCTTTGCCGATTGTAACACCGTTACCAACAACAGTAACGCCCCAGTCGTCAAGGTTTTCCATAGCTTCAGGTCTTTCGCCAATTGTTGCGTTTTCTTCAATAACTGCATCTTCTGCAACTATTGCATACTGAACAACAGCACCTGATTTAACTTTTGTGCCGGGCATAATAATTGAATCTTTTACAACTGCGCCTTCTTCAATGTCAACATTTGCAAAAAGAATTGAGAAATCAACTGTACCCTCAACTGTGCAGCCTTCAGAAATAAGCGAATTCTGGATTTTTGCAGCAGGTGAAATGTAGTGTGGGGGAGCGATGGGATTGCGTGAATAGATTTTCCAATCGTCATCGTTAAGGTCGAGGTCAACTTTCGGGTTGAGAAGGTCAAGGTTTGATTCCCACAATGAATCGATTGTACCAACGTCTTTCCAATATCCGTCGAAGAGATATGCATAAAGCTTTTCGCCTGCTTCGTGCATTGCAGGGATAACGTCTTTACCGAAATCGTTGCTTGAGCCTTCTTTGTTTTCATCGTCGATGAGATATGCACGGAGTTTCTGCCATGTGAATACATAAACACCCATTGAAGCCTTGTTTGATTTGGGAACCTTGGGTTTTTCTTCAAATGCAGTAATTTTGCCGTCATCGTCAACAAACATCAGGCCGAAACGTGATGCTTCTTCCCAAGGCACTTCAAGCATAGCGATTGTGCAGGCAGCATCCTTTTTCTTGTGATACTGGAGCATTTTATTGTAGTCCATCTTATAAATATGGTCACCTGAAAGGATAACAACATATTCAGGGTCGTATTTATCGATGAAATTAATGTTCTGATAAATTGCGTTAGCAGTGCCTTTGTACCATGATGTACCTTCAATCTGCTGATAGGGTGAAAGGATGTGAACACCGCCGTTTGTTCTGTCAAGGTCCCAGGGTTCGCCGTTGCCGATATAATCGTTGAGTTCAAGGGGCTGATACTGGGTGAGAACGCCTACTGTGTCAATACCTGAATTTACACAGTTTGAAAGGGGGAAGTCAATGATACGGTATTTACCGCCGTAAGGTACGGCAGGTTTTGCAATGTTTTTTGTGAGTATGCCGAGACGGCTTCCCTGACCGCCGGCAAGAAGCATTGCGATACACTCTTTTTTACGGGCCATAAGTTTATGCCTCCTTAGAAGATTTATTAGAAGATTTTGGTTTACGTTTTTTAGGTGCTTTTAAATAAATTACGCTGTTTCCGGGAAGGTCGAGCGTAATTGAATTTTCAAATGAGTGGAGAGGTTTCTTGACCGATTTGATTTTGCCGTGAGTACCTGAACCTTCGCCACCGAATTCTTTATCGTCAGAATTGAAAAGAACTTCATATGTTCCGGGATTCAAAACACCGATTTTATAATCTTCGCGTCTGACGGGAGTGAAGTTGCACACGCAGACAATTTCGTTTTCTTTTTCGTCTTTTCTTACAAATGCAATAACGGAATTGTCAACATCATCGCTTGAAATCCAGTAGAATCCTTCCCAGCTGTAGTCAATCTGCCAGAAAGCGGGAGTTTTCTTGTAAAACTCATTTATTGCTTTGAAATAAGCTTTGAGCTGTGCGTGGCGTTCATAATCAAGAAGAAGCCAGTCAAGACCCTGCTCATAATTCCATTCAATAAACTGGCCGAATTCCTGACCCATAAACATAAGTTTTTTGCCGGGATGAGCCATCATATAACCGATGAATGAACGCACTCCTGCAAACTTCTCATCGTATTCACCGGGCATTTTGCCGATAAGGGAGCATTTGCCGTGAACAACTTCATCGTGAGAAATCGGAAGAATGAAGTTTTCCGAAAATGCATAGAAGAAAGAGAAAGTAAGGCAGTTGTGGTTGTATTTTCTTGAAAGACCGTTGAGTGAGAAATATCTCAGACAATCGTTCATCCAACCCATATTCCATTTGAAGTTGAATCCGAGACCGCCAACATCTGTAGGCTTTGTAACAAGAGGCCATGCTGTACTTTCTTCTGCCACAACTAAAACATCATAATAGTCCTTGAAAATTGTCTGGTTGAGTTTTTTGAAGAAGTCAACAGCTTCAAGGTTTTCGTTTCCGCCGTATTTGTTTGCAATCCATTGTCCGTCGTCTCTGCCGTAGTCAAGGTAGAGCATTGATGCCACAGCGTCAACGCGTAAGCCGTCAATGTGATATTTTTCAAGCCAGAACATTGCACTTGAAATGAGGAAGGACTGTACTTCGTTTTTGCCGTAGTCAAAAACTCTTGTTCCCCATCCGTAATGTTCGCCTTTTTTCGGGTCTTCATATTCGTAACAGGCAGTGCCGTCAAATTCGTAAAGTCCGTGAGCGTCTTTCGGAAAATGGGCAGGTACCCAGTCGAGAATAACGCCTATTCCTGCCTTGTGACATTCGTCAACAAGATACATAAAATCTTTCGGCTCACCGTAACGTGAAGTGGGTGCAAAATATCCTGTTGCCTGATAACCCCATGAGCCGTCAAAGGGATGCTCATTTACGGGCATAAGTTCAATATGGGTATATCCCATATCGCTTACATATTCAACAAGCTCTTTTGCAACCTCGCGGTATGAAAGGAAATTTCCGTCATCGTGCTGCTTCCACGAGCCGAGATTAACTTCGTAAATGTTTACGGGACTTGTGTAAACGGAGGTTTCTTTTCTCTTTTTGAGCCACTTTTCGTCGTGCCAGTTGTAGCCCTCAATGTCGTAAACTTTTGTTGCTGTCTGAGGGCGTGTTTCAAAGTGAAAACCGTAGGGGTCACTTTTCATAAGCACTCTGCCGTCCTGAGTGACGATTCTGTATTTGTAGTTGTCAAAAATGTCCGGTTTGTCAATTTTAACTTCCCACACACCGTTATCGCTCACTCTTTGCAAAGGCAGACTGTATTCATCCCACGAATTGAAATCGCCCATAAGATAAACTTCACGTGCTTTAGGTGCCCACACTCTGAAAGCACATCTGTCATCTTCGAAATGGCAACCGAGATATTCGTAAGCTTTTGCATTGTTGCCCTGATGGAAAAGATAAAGCGGTACGTTGTTTTCTGTCATTTTATCCTTCCTCGTATAATAAAGTAGTAGTTTTTAGTGTCCCTCTCCAAGGACAATATGCTACACTGTAAATGGTGCTGTGGATTGGTGAATTCCTCCTACC
>JAFUIO010000016.1 GCA_017468425.1 Clostridia bacterium
GATAATTGCACCCATTTTTGGAGTGCAATATATATATTTCCTCTTCATGAGGGGTGTTCAGAGGCATACTTTTGAGGTTTCCCTAAATTTTCTGAAAACTACTTCAAAATCAGAGGTTTTTAGAGGTTGCCTATAATTTATCTGTTCGCTATAATTAACATCAAAGGGATAGTTTTTACGACAAACCATTGATTCAAAAAATCAGTTTTTTAACTTTTCAGTAAAATCAGCCATCATATCAGCAATTTTAATCTGCTGCGGACACACAGCCTCGCAGGACCTGCAACCGATACAGGCTGAGGGCTTTTTATCATCAGGTAACGATGAAATTTCAAGGGATACAAGGAAGCTTGGTCCTCTGTAGCAGATTTCATTATACTGTGATATGAAACGAGGAATGTTAAGTTCCATCGGGCAATGTGTTGTGCAATAGCTGCACTCTGTACAAGGAAGTGCGTTTCTTGTAATTATTTTTTCGCCAAGATTAAGAAGTGCATTTGTTTCTTCTTCATTCAGCGGTTCATCTGTCTCGAAAATACCGATGTTTTCTTCCATCTGTTCAAAAACAGACATACCTGAAAGTATCATTTTCACGTTATCAAACTGCTGAAGGAAGCGGAATGACCATTCGATGATATTGGCATCAGGTCTGAATTTTTTAAGTTCACAAGTATCTTCGTCGGTTAATTCCGCAAATTTTCCGCCCCTTAAAGGCTCCATAACCCATACGGGAATATCCCATTCCTTTAAAAGCTCAAGCTTTGCTTTTGCATCCTGGAAGGTCCAGTCAAACCAATTAAGCTGAATCTGGCAAAACTCCATATCTTTTCCGTAAGCCTCGAGAAAACGCTTTAAAACGGGTAAATCGCCGTGTGCGGAGAAGCCTAAGTGTTTTATCCTGCCCTGCTCTTTCTGCTTTTTAAGGTAGTCAAAAATTCCGTATTCCGGGTCAAGATAAGCGTCAATATTTACCTCGCACACATTATGGAACATATAGAAATCAAAATATTCCATACCTGTTTTTTCAATCTGTTTTTCGAAAACATCTTCAACCTTATCCCATAGGGATGAATCGTACCCCGGGAACTTTGTTGCGATATAATAGCTGTCTCTCGGATATTCACAGAGAATGTTACCCATTACTGTTTCCGAGCGTCCTGCGTGATAACCCCATGCAGTATCAAAATAGTTTATACCCTTTTCAAAGGCATAAGCCACCATTTTACGTGTTTCTGCTTCTTCGATAAATGGGTTGCCGTAGCCGTCACCGGGCAGACGCATACATCCCATTCCGAGAGCTGACAGTTTTTTATCTTTAAAATTCTTGTAAATCATATGCTTTCACCTTATAACATACTGATTTGTTCTTCCATTTCACCTGCATCCTCTGCACTTAAGAGCATACCGAGTGCGGGAAGATTCTTTGTTTTATATCTGTAGGGTTTAGAGAATTCACCCTGCTTGTAATCCCTTACTTCATAAAGCTTCTGACCTTTTTTGAGAGTCATTACAGATACACCGATTGTGTCTTTTGTGGTTTTGGGAGAAATTACACCTGTGTGAATAAGCAGATGTCTGCCCGCAGAAGAAATAAGCACAATTTCTTTATCTTCTTCGATGTATTTAACTGCAACAAGGGGTGATTTATCGCTGTAAGCCTTGATAAGTTTTTTACGGTTGGTTTTTGTTTCGTAAGATTTCAGGTCAACCTTTGCAACTTTACCGTTTTCAAAGAAGAACATAACATAGCCTTTATAATCCTGAGTTGAAACCATATGAATTGCAGTTTCGCCCTCATCCATACCAAGGTAAGAGCCGACAAACTCACCAAGATTACTTGCTTTTGTTTCGTCAAAATCGTTTGCCTTTGCTTTATAAACCTGACATTTGTTTGTGAAGAAAAGAAGGTCGGTTTTGTTTGAAGTTTCAACCATTTTTATAACTTCGTCGCCTTCTTTGAGCTTATGCTCACCTGAACTCTTCTGCCATGAAAGAGGTAAAATCTTTTTGAAATAACCTTCCTTTGTGAAGAAAAGAATTACGGGATAATCGGGAATCTCTTCTTCTTTTTCCACTTCTTCCGCTTCATCCACGTAGATAATTTCACTCTTTCTGTCCTGACCGTGTTTAGCGGCAACATCTTTAAGCTCAGCAACAATAATTTTCTTGATTTTCTGTTTGCTTGAAAGAATATCTTCAAGAAGTGCAATGCTCTCAACAAGGCTCTGGATATCCTTTGTACGTTTGAGAATATACTCCTTGTTAAGATGACGGAGCTTGATTTCAGCAACGTATTCAGCCTGAATTTTATCGATGCCGAAGCCTATCATCAAATTGGGAACAACTTCTGCTTCTTCTTCGGTGTTACGGATAATATAAATTGCCTTATCAATATCAAGAAGTATTTTTTCAAGACCGCGGAGAAGATGAAGCTTGTCCTTACATTTTGCAAGGTCAAATTCAAGACGTCTGCGTACACAGTCAGTTCTGAATTCAATCCATTCATTAAGAATCTGACGTACACCGAGAACTTTGGGCATACCCTTGATAAGCACGTTGAAGTTACAGGAGAATGTATCTTCAAGGGTTGTTGTCTTAAAAAGCTTTGACATAAGCTTATCAACATCTGTGCCGTTTTTGACATCGATGGTGATTTTAAGACCTTTCTTATCTGTTTCGTCACGGATATCTTTGATTTCCTTGAATGAGCCTTTCTTGACACATTCAATGATTTTTTCAATAATTGCTTCTGAAGTTGTTGTGGTGGGAATTTCAGTGATATCAATACATTTATTGGCTTTATCGTAAGTCCATTTTGAACGGATTTTCACTGAACCGCGACCTGTTTCGAAAATGCTGTGGAGAGCATCTCTGTCAAAAATAACCTGTGCACCGCCAACAAAATCGGGGCATTTGAGAGTTTCAAACAAGTCTGCATCAGGGTTTTTAATAAGTGCGATTGTTGTTTCACAGATTTCGCGGAGATTGAATGAGCAGATATTACTTGCCATACCAACGGCAATACCAAGGTTTGCGTTGGTAAGGATTGTGGGCACTGATACAGGGAAAAGCAAAGGCTCCTGCATTGTGTTATCGTAGTTGGGAACAAAGTCTACTGTGTTTTTATCAATATCCTTGAAAAGCTCTGCTGCAAAGGGAGAAAGCTTTGCTTCTGTGTAACGTGATGCTGCGTACTGCATATTTTTTGAATACGCTTTACCGAAGTTACCCTTTGAATCAACAAAAGGATGGAGAAGTGACTCGTTACCCTTTGACAGACGCACCATCGTTTCGTAAATTGCCGCATCACCGTGAGGATTAAGCTGCATTGTACGGCCGACAATGTTTGCCGATTTGATTCTGCCGCCTGTAAGAAGACCCATTTTATACATAGTATAAAGGAGTTTTCTGTGAGAGGGTTTCATACCGTCAATTTCGGGAATTGCACGGGATACGATAACACTCATGGCATAGGGCATATAGTTTTCTTCAAGTGTGTCGGTAATTTTCTGTTCAACAACAATACCTGCACCTAAAATATGTGCATTGGGGTTGATTTCTTCATTTGAACAGTCAATTTCTTTTTTCTTTTTAGCCATCTGAATCTCCCCCTTTTAGTTTAAGTCTGTAATGTCAAGATACTTGTAACCATCGTTTGTGATGTGGTCTTTTCTGCCCTGAAGGTTATCACCCAGGAGCAAATCGAAAGTATCTGCCATTTTCTGTGCTTCATCAGGTTCAACCTGAATAAGTCTTCTTGTTTTCGGATTCATAGTAGTCAGCCACATCATATCAGGGTCGTTTTCACCAAGACCTTTTGAGCGCTGGATTGTGTATTTCTGATTTCCGATTTCAGCCAGAGCATCGGCTTTTTCTTTTTCAGTATAAGCAAACCACACCTGGTCTTTTGACTGAATTTCATAAAGCGGTGACTCTGCTATGAACACCTTGTGAGCCTCGATAATTGAGGGCATAAGGCGGTAAATCATTGTAAGAATAAGTGTTCTTATCTGATAGCCGTCGACGTCGGCATCGGTACAGATAATAACCTTATTCCACAGAAGATTATCAAGATTAAAGTTTGAAAGTTCTTTATGCTTCTTTGAATTTACTTCAACACCGCAACCGAGAACTTTAATAAGGTCGGTGATGATTTCGCTTGAGAAAATCTTGTTGTAGTCTGATTTCAGGCAGTTAAGGATTTTACCTCTAACGGGAATAATCGCCTGGAACTGTGAATCTCTTGCCTGCTTACAAGCACCGAGAGCTGAATCACCTTCCACTATGAAAATTTCGCGTTCATTTACATCACGGCTGCGGCAGTCAACAAATTTCTGAACTCTGTTTTTGAAATCGTTATTTGCTTTGAGTGTCTTTTTAAGGGTTGTACGTGTGGCTTCAGCTTTCACACGGGAGCGCATATTAATAAGAATCTGGTCAGCAATTTTGTCTGCTTCCATTTTATTTTCAATGAAATAAATTTCAAGCTGATGTTTGAAGAAATCAGTCATTGCATCCTGAATGAATTTGTTTGTGATTGATTTCTTTGTCTGGTTTTCGTAAGAAGTAAGGGTTGAAAATGAACTGATAACAATTACAAGGCAGTCTTCAATATCCTGGAATGTGATTTTTGAATCTGACTTTGTATATTTACCGCTTTGTTTAAGGTAGTTATCAATCTGATAAGTAAACGCATTTCTTACGGCTTTATCAGGTGCACCGCCATGCTCAAGGAAGCTTGAGTTATGGAAATACTCTTTAAGCTGTTTTTTATTAGAGAAGCAGAGTGATGCGTTGATTTTAACTTTATAATCGCTTAAATCTTCACGGTCACGTCCCACACGCTCTGTGTGCCAGGTCTGAATACCTGTAAAAGCATCTTCTTCACCCACATAATCTTTAACGTAGTCTTCAATGCCGTTTTCATAAAGATATTCAAATGTTTCAAAACCGCGTGAAGTCTGATTTTTAAGAATAAACTTAACGTTTGCATTAACAACAGACTGTTTCTGCATTGTTTCCTGAAAATATTCAAGGGGAATATTGATATCAGTAAACACTTCAAGGTCAGGACGCCACTTGATGCGTGTGCCTGTGTTGCGTTTGTTATAGGGCTCTTTTATGAGTTCACTTGCAACCTCACCTTTTTTGAAGTGGATTTCGTATCTGTGGCCGCCGTAGAAAATTTCAGCGTCCATATATTCCGATGCGTACTGGGTTGATGTAAGACCAAGTCCGTTAAGACCAAGTGAATACTCATAGCTCCCGCCTGCATCGTTAGTGTCATATTTACTGCCTGCGTAAAGCTCACAGAAAACAAGCTCCCAGTTGTAGCGTTTTTCTTTTTCGTTATAGTCAACGGGCAGACCTCGGCCGAAGTCCTGCACTTCAATTGAGCCGTCAAGGAAACGTGTGACAACAATTTTGTCACCGTAGCCTTCACGTGCTTCGTCTATTGAGTTAGACAGAATTTCAAAAAATGCGTGTTCGCAGCCTTCAAGACCGTTGGAGCCGAAAATAACACCGGGACGGAGTCTTACTCGGTCGGCGCCTTTAAGCTGGGAAATATTACTGTCGTTATAAGTTGATTTTTTAGCCATTCTTATGACAATCCTTTCAACATTCTTATACTACTAAATAAATATCCAATCCATTGTATTATACACTACATGTTGTTTTTTGTCAAATTCTGATACACAAGAAAAGACCGCTTTTCGGGACTTACTTGAAAGCGGTCTGAACAATTATTTTATTTTTGTTTTAAGGTGTTCTCTCACTTGAGATGCAAGGTAAAGCGAGCCGCACACAGCAAGAAGATTATCACCTTTCAACTCATCTGCCTTATCAATAGCTTCAAAGGGGTCAGCAATTGCATAAACCTCGTTGCAATATTTACTGCAGATTTTCTGAAGGTCATCTGCTTTCATCGCTCTCGGGTTTGAACATTCCGTTGCAATCATCACTTTTGCGTTGGTTGAAAGATTCTTTACCGAATTTTCAACATCCTTGTCTGCCATCATACTCACAACAACTGTGTTTCCTTCAAACAAAGACAGAACCTTTGACATCATCTTTGTTCCGCTTTCGTTGTGACCGCCATCAAGGACAGTTTTTTTATCAAGAAATTCAACACGAGCGGGCATAGTTGTGCTCTCAACACCTTTTTGTATGCTTTCTGTATCAATTCCGACAGAAAACGCGGTTTCAACTGCAGTGAGCATATTGTAAATCTGATGTTCACCGAAAAGGCGGAGTGTGAATTCGCAGCCTTTGTATTTTACAACTGTTTTTTCAAAAGTGCATTCTTCAATTTCCATCAGCGACAAATCAGGCACAACAAGTTTATTGTTTTTCTCCCCTGCCGTTTGTCTTATTTTCCTGATAACCTCAAGCTCCTGCAAGGGATAAGCAACGGTAACAGAATCTTCTTTTATAATTCCGCATTTCTGCTCTGCAATTTCTGTAAGTGTATTACCGAGAATTTCGGTGTGGTCAAAGGAAATTGAAGTAATAACAGATGCCAGCGGTTTTTCAACAACATTTGTTGAATCAAGAAGACCGCCAAGACCGACTTCAAGCACCACAATATCGCAGTTTTCCTGATAATAATAATCAAAAGCCATTGCGGTTATAATTTCAAATTCAGTAGGCTCAATTCCCACAGAATTGAGTTCTTCAACAATGGGTATGATTTTCGCGGTTTCTTCCGCTAATTTTTCGTGGGGAATCATTTCACCGTTAACCTGGATTCTTTCGCAGAAATCAACTATGTAAGGCGAAGTGAACAGCCCTGTTTTTTTGCCGTCTGCTATAAAAATATTTGAAAGCATTGTTGAAACGCTACCCTTGCCGTTTGTGCCTGCAACGTGAACAATCCGCAGATTTTTCTGCGGATTGCCGAGTTTTTCAAGCAATGCAAGGATACGTTCAAGTCCCGGCTTTGAGCCGAATTTCAGAAATGAATGGATATATTCCAGAGCATTGTCGTAAGTCATAATTTATACTCCGAGTGAAGCGATACTTTCATCAAGCATCTTGATTTTTTCTGTAAGCTTTGCAGCAGCTTCACGCTGACCTGTAACAACTTTTTCAGGTGCTTTTGCAACGAAACCGGGATTGTTAAGCTTGTTCATAACAAAATCAAGGTCTTTCTGTGCTGCTGCACGTTCTTTTTCAAGTCTTGCTTTTTCAGCTTTGAAGTCTACAAGCTCATCCATAGGAATAAACATCTTTGCATCTGCAGTGATGATAGAAACTGCACCCTGTAAATCAAAGTTTTTGCCAAGAGTTACATCAGATGCACTCGCAAGTCTCTGCATAAATACACCTGCTTCTGAGAATGTATCTTCAAAATCACTTTCGATGTAAATGTGTGCTTTCTTTGAGGGCGGAACGTTCATTTCTGCTCTGCGGTTACGCACTGCACGAACTGCATCCATAATTCTGCCCATTTCAGTTTCTTCTGTTCTGAACACAAGTTCTTCCTTGAATGTGGGATATTCACAAACCATAATTGCTTCGCCGTCGTGGGGAAGTGTCTGCCAGATTTCTTCTGTGATGAAGGGCATAAAGGGATGGAGAAGTTTGAGAATGTCTGTGAATACATAAACAAGAACTGCTCTTGCTGTTTTTGCACCTTCGCCGCCTGCCTGGAGACGGATTTTTGCAATTTCAATGTACCAGTCGCAGAATACGTCCCAGATGAAATCGTAAAGCTTCTGAACAGCCATACCAAGCTCGAAGTTTTCAAGGTTGTTTGTAACGTCTTTACATACACCGTTAAGGATGCTGAGAATCCATTTATCTTCAAGTGCAAGGTCTTCGGGAATATGTGCAGCAGGTTCATTTTCATCAAGGTTCATAAGAATGAATCTTGCAGCATTCCAGATTTTATTTGCGAAGTTACGGCTTGCTTCAACCTTATCATCAGAGAAACGCATATCGTTTCCGGGGCTGTTACCTGTTGCAAGAGTGAATCTCAATGCATCAGCACCGTACTGGTCAATAACTTCAAGGGGGTCAATACCGTTACCGAGAGATTTTGACATCTTTCTGCCCTGTGCGTCACGTACAAGGCCGTGGATAAGAACATCACTGAAGGGTTTTTCGCCCATATATTCAAGGCCTGAGAAAATCATTCTTGAAACCCAGAATGTGATGATATCGTAACCTGTTACGAGAGTGCTTGTGGGATAGTAACGTTTAAGGTCTGTTGTTTCATCAGGCCAGCCCAGAGTTGAGAAAGGCCACAATGCTGATGAGAACCATGTATCGAGTGTATCGGGGTCCTGATAAACTTTACCGCCGCATTTGGGGCAAGCATCGGGAGCTTCTTTTGCAACTGTGATTTCGCCACATTCTTCGCAGTAATATGCAGGGATTCTGTGACCCCACCAGAGCTGACGTGAAATACACCAGTCGCGGATATTTCTCATCCAATGGAAATAGTTTTTGTTGAATCTTTCGGGAATAAATCTTACATCACCGTTTTCAACTGCTTCAATAGCCGGTTTTGCAAGGGGTTCCATTTTAACAAACCACTGCAAAGAAACTCTGGGTTCAACAGTTGTTCCGCAACGGTAGCAAGTACCAACGTTATGGCTGTAATCTTCAATACGTACAAGCGCGCCTTCTTCTTCAAGGTCTTTGACAATAGCCTTACGTGCCTCAAAGCGGTCCATACCTGCGTATTTCGGATAATCTTCTGTGATTTTAGCGTCATCAGTCATTACGTTGATAACGGGAAGGTCGTGACGTTTACCAACTTCAAAGTCGTTGGGGTCGTGTGCAGGAGTGATTTTAACAACACCTGTACCGAAATCCATTTCAACATATTCGTCAGCAACAACGGGAATTTCACGATGAACGATGGGAAGAATAAGAGTTTTGCCGACAATATCCTTGTATCTTTCATCGTTGGGGTTAACTGCAACTGCAGTATCGCCGAGAAGTGTTTCAGGACGTGTTGTTGCAAGTTCAACGTAACCTGAACCGTCTTTAAGCGGATAGCGAAGGTGCCAGAAATGACCTGCCTGGTCTTCGTATTCAACTTCTGCGTCAGAAATTGAAGTAAGGCAGTGAGGACACCAGTTGATTATTCTTTCGCCTCTGTAAATGAGACCTTTTTCGTAAAGTCTGCAGAAAACTTCAAGAACAGCCTTTGAACAGCCTTCGTCAAGTGTGAAGCGTTCTCTGTCCCAGTCACAGGAAGAACCGAGCTTTTTGAGCTGTTCGATAATTCTTCCGCCGTAAGTTTCTTTCCAGTCCCACGCACGTTTAAGGAAGCCTTCTCTGCCGATATCGTCTTTTGAGATGCCTTCTTTTCTCATCGCTTCAACGATTTTTGCTTCTGTAGCGATTGATGCGTGGTCTGTGCCGGGAAGCCACAATGTATCGTAACCCTGCATTCTTCTGAAACGGATAAGAATATCCTGCAGAGTATTGTCAAGTGCATGTCCCATATGAAGCTGACCTGTAATGTTGGGTGGCGGAATCACAATTGTGTACGGATTTTTACTTTCGTCGGGTTCAGCGTGAAAATATTTGCCGTCGAGCCAAAATTTGTAGATTCTGTCTTCAACATTTTTCGGGTCGTATTGTTTAGCAAGTTCTTTTGCCATAATATCATCCCTTTTCAAAATAGTTATATACCAAGATATTATCCCATTTTTAATGTGTTTTGTCAATATTGTTTTATCAATATTTTTCTGATTATTGACACCTGAAAAATATAGTTATATAATATATGGGATAAAATCCATTTAAAAGAGTTGTTTTTATGTTACCTAAACGAATTTATGCAGAGATAAATCTTGATGCAATCTGCAGAAATGTGAATGAAACCAAAAAGAAAGTCGGCAAAAATGTTGACGTGCTTGCAATTATAAAAGCCGATGCTTACGGCCACGGTGCTTTGCGTGTTGCAAGGGCATTGACTGAACTTGATATAAAAAACTTCGGTGTTGCCACTGCAGAAGAAGCAATCCAGCTTCGCAAACACGGCATTGATGCAAACATTCTCCTGCTTGATTATGCTTTTGAAGAAAGTTATACTGAGCTTATTGAAAACAATATCACAAGCACTGTTTTTGAGTATAAACACGCAAAAAAGCTTAATGATATTGCAGGTATTCTCGGCAAAAAGGCTGATATTCACATCAAGCTTGACACAGGTATGGGCAGAATCGGTTTTATCCCCTCTGACGAAAGTTTTGAAATAATCAAGAAGATTTATGAGCTTGAAAACGTAACTGTCAGCGGTATTTATACACATTTTGCCTGCGCTGATATGACTGATAAAGCAATGACTTACCGTCAGATTGAAATGTTTGACAATTTCTGCGAAAAGCTTGAAAACGGAGGTATAAACATTCCCGTAAAACACCTTTGCAACTCTGCAGGTATTATGGAGTTTTCTTCCGCATATGCAAATATGGTAAGAAACGGAATCATCACTTACGGACTTTATCCTTCTGACGAAGTCAACAAAGAAGAAATTGCCCTTTCACCTGCTATGAGCATAAAAAGCCACGTTGTGTATGTAAAGGAAGTTGACGAAAACTTCACAGTCAGCTACGGTGCAACATATGTAACTGACGGCAAAACAAAAATCGCAACTATCCCAATCGGCTATGCTGACGGATATCCCCGTGCACTTTCCAACAAAGGCCGTGTGCTTATAAAAGGCAAATCCGCACCTATCATCGGCAGAGTATGTATGGACCAGATGATGGTTGATGTGACAGATATCGACGATGTAAAACAAGGCGATGTTGTTACGATAGTCGGCTCTGACGGCAATGAAACAATCACAGTTGAAGAACTTTCCGCTATGTCAGGCTCTTTCAACTATGAATTTGCATGTAACGTAAACAAACGCGTACCCCGTGTTTATATCAGAAACGGCAAGGTAAGCGAAATAGTTGATCTGATTAAATAACAAATTACATAACATTCCCCCTTGTCATAAAGCAAGGGGGTTGTTGTTTGTACAGAAATGTAAATTATAATTTAACTGTGTATTTATTTTAATTTTCGTAGGGGTCGATGCCCACATCGACCCGAAAAATCTATTGTAATCTGAAGCGGGACGATGTGGGCATCGTCCCCTACAATGAAGGAATTAATAATCATATAAATTATAATTTGTTTATAAAACTCAACCAGAAAAATATTCCTTTTAATAAC
>JAFUIO010000017.1 GCA_017468425.1 Clostridia bacterium
AGCACTTTAAAATGCGAAATTGCGTGTGCAAGAAAAGGCGAAAACCACCGATAACGCTGTCGCGTATCGGTGGTTTTTAACGCATTATTGTGCCGTAAGTTCACATTTTAAAGAAATACTTCCTTATGGGAACTCGGCGAACTCTGACGGTGTTTTTCTTTGAAATCAGTCTTCAATTACTACCATTCTGTGAATATCAACATCCGGTACAATGAATTTTACATTGCCCTTATCATACTCAAAGGAAAGTTCTTTCCCTTCAGGCTGAAGAATAACCTTTGAAGGTTTATTTTCTTTTTTCACTGAACATTCCACGTTGTAAAGAGGAACAGTATCTTCGATAACTTCTGTGTTGGTACCGCGCACAGTTGTGTGTGCAAAAAGAAGGTGAAGAATGTTTCTCTTTTCTTCTTCCTGCCTTGTGTAAGTTACAACTGCTTTGTCGGGGATTTTCACATCAACAGTGAAATTGTCGCCCATTAATTTATCAAGCACGGGGGTGAAAATTTCTTTGAAGCAAAGGTGACCGTGCTTTGCATAAGCTGTGAAAATATCCCAGCCGATATATGCGATATTTCCTTTTATAACCACTGCAGGGAACTGTTCGGCAGGGTTGTTGGGTGTGTGAGCGTGTGAGCAGAAATGCTCTCTCGTTCTGTTAAAATAAGGATTCTGCACGTATGCTTCAACGGTGCCGTCTTTTACATCAAGTGTGTAAGAATCGCATCGCATAATGTATTCTGTTTTTCCGTTTACTGTGGGGAAAGCAGGAACAAAATATGTAGGATTGAATTTGTTCTCGCCTGTGAATTCCGCACCGCAGTCAAGGAAGAATTTTCCGTCTTTTGTAAGTGCTTTTGCACTTGCAATAACTTTACCGCCTTTGTCTGCAAAGGCTTTTATTTTTGCGATTATTTTCTCATCTTCAATTTCTGCATCAGGAAGAATAAGAAGCTTGTATCCTGAAAAATCCATAGTACCGTCAACAAAGTTATAAAGGCAGTTATTTTCAAGGAGCATTCTGTTTGCACCGATGTCAGCCTTTGTATCTCTGTTGTTTGCAAGTGATTCTGCACTTAATACTGCAATGTCAGCAACGTTTATTGCACCGTCGAGCCAGGGCTCTCTTTCTTCAATGCGTGAATATGCCGCACCGATAAGGTTGTATGTTGCCATATTCATTTCGCCAAGGGGATGCATCTGGTCGCCTATTGAACAACCTGCACCGTTTGCAACTGATAAAGCAGTTTCGTAAATAAGTGCGTTGGGGTGCTTGAATCCGCCGAATTCACCCCAGGAATGGTGGAATTTTCCTGTCATACCAAGGAAATCGGTGTCTTTAAGTGAACGCACATATGCAGCAGAAAGGGGGAAATGGTCGTAACCCCATCCGCCTGTGGGCAGACTTTCAAGTTCAAGGTGTGTGTTTGCATTAATAACACCGTAGTCGCCCTTCGGAATATGTCCGCCATTGTGGAAAACAGTAGCAGTGGGGCTGTGTTTTTTTACGGCATTGTTAGTTGCTTTTGTGTATTTATCGTAAACAAAGTTTTCAAACTTTCTGCGGTCTTCTTCTTTTGTGATATCAAGGCCCATTTCTTTCATATCTTTTTTGCATTTTTCGCAGTAACAGAAACGGGGAGCAACAATGTCAAGGAAAATTCCGCAAGGGTTATAGTTTATCATAACTTCTTCAATCTGTCTGCAAAGAACATCAAGGTATTCTGTGTTGAGGCAAAGCAGATGGAAGTGAGTTTCTTTTTCGTATTCTTCGCAGTCAGCCTTATTGTCTGAGTGCATAAAACGCCATTCGGGGTGAATGTCCCAGTCTTTTTCGTCGAAACCTGCTGAAATATAAACGGGAGCATTTACATCAATTTCTTTACACGCTTCAAGCTGTGCGCCAAGCAAATCGAATGTAAGTTCAGGGTGGATTTTATTTTCCTTTGTGGGGTGATAACTCCAGCCGTGGTGGCATTTTGAAAAAACTGTAATTGAGTTTACGTGACCTGCCTTAAGTGCTGCCTGAAACTGCTCTTTTGAGAAAGTTTTGCCAACGGGCATCAGACCGCTTGTATGGAAATCGAGGTGAACTTGTCTTTTTCTTATCATAAATGTGCATCTCCTTTTCTGCTTACAGATGATAAATTTATTATATCATAATATGTTGTTTATTTCTACTGTTTGTGGAAAAGAAAAAGGCTGAATTAATCAGCCTTTTGTTATGATTATTGAATTCAGTTTCCGAGGAAATATCTGCCGTAAGCGTCTGCTGCTTTGAGAGCTGCACATACTTTTTCGGGAGTAACTTCGAAGGGCATATTGTGGAGAGTGTCGCCTTCTGCACATGCTGCAGTTGCAACTGCCATAAGCTTTTCTTCAGTAACTTCTGTAATGCCCAATTCTTCAAATGTTACGGGCAGACCGAGTTCAATGCAGAATTCAAGGATTCTTTCAAGCTCGTCGCCGTCAACATTTTCAAGAACAAGCTGTGTGAGTGTGCCGAAAGCAACTTTTTCACCGTGGTACATATGGTGGCACTCGGGGAGCACTGTAAGACCGTTATGTATTGCGTGTGCACCTGCAAGACCGCCGCTTTCAAAGCCGATACCGCTGAGAAGTGTGTTTGCTTCAATAACTTTTTCAACTGCCTCTGTGCAAGCACCTGCTTCAAGTGCAACCTTTGCCTTTACGCCTTCTTCCATAAGTGTATCAAAGCAGAGTTTAGCAAGTGCCATTGCAGCGCAGGTAACTTTACCGCCTGCACAAGTGCCTACGTCTTTAGCCATAACTGCTCTTGCTTCAAAATATGTTGCAAGTGCATCGCCCATACCTGAAACTGTAAGACGTGCAGGAGAAGCAGCAATAATATCTGTATCCATAAGCACCATATTGGGGTTAGCAGGAAGGAAAAGATATTCTTCAAATACACCGTCGTCTGTGTAAATAACTGAAAGAGCACTGCAGGGTGCGTCTGTTGATGCAATAGTGGGGCAGATAAGCACGGGAGTTTTACAGTAGAAAGCAACAGCCTTTGATGTGTCAAGGATTTTGCCGCCGCCGATGCCGATAACAAGGTCGCAGCCTTTTTCTTCAACTATCTTTATAAGTCTGTTGATTTCATTCTTTGAACATTCGCCGTTGAAATAATCAAAAATAAGCTGGAAATCCTGATTTTCAAAACTACATTCAACAGTTTTGCCGATTCTCTTATAGCCTGATTCTGTAATAAGCACAAGTGCTTTTTTGCCGTAGCCTTTAGCGTAATCGTAAAGCTTTTTCATTTCGCCTGCACCCTGGACATATTTGCCGGGGCTGATAAGAATTTTTGCCATTGTTTTTTCTCCTTTTATCTGAATTAATATTTTATTATTTATTCTGCTTTATTTTAAAAGCAGATTTATTAAATCTTCCGTACCGAAATCAGAATACATTTTTTCGTCAAGTAAATCCATATTCAGGTCGGAATATTCAACTTCTTTTGAATAGCTGTACATAATTTTTGCCCTGTCTTCGCAGGTGAGATTTTCGTATGCGGAATAAATTCTGCTTATAACAACCGCTGCGAAAACACCGTACTTGATTTTTGTTAAAACATCGTAATCGTAAACTGCTTTCAAAAGATATCTGAAGATATAATACTTCATCAGTTTTTCAAAATCTTTCTGATAAATTTCAAGCGGGTTATTAAGAACAGTTTTGTTTTTTAATTCTTTCACAAAAACTTTTCTCTCTTGGTTTATGTATTCCATTTCTTCAAGAATTTTCAGACAGTCACCGAAAGCTTTTTCTTGTTTTTCGTCAACGAAATCTTCGCCGTCAATAAGCATCTGAAAACTTTTTGTAAGTGAAAAAACATTTTTGATTTTCGTTATGAAATTCAGGTTTTCATCTTCGAGAATACCGAAAATTTCTGCTCGTAATTCCAGAATTTCTGCGAGAAAAATTTCATCAATTTCTTCGTAACTTTCATCAGTTTCTTCGTAAAGTTTCAGTGAGAAATTTTCTTCATCTTCAAGAATAATTCTTGCCGCTTCGGGGCAACCGAAGCCTAAACCCATTTCGCGGAAGTTTCCGAAATTGTCAAAAAATCGCGGGAAAAGTGTACAGGTTTTGCTTAAATAATTTTCTCCTGCACCGAGAAAAATTTCGCACAGATTATTCTTGTCCAGGAAAGGGCATCTGTCTTTATCGCAGAGAGTGAAAATATTGCAGCCTGTTTCGTCAACTGTAAGATGTTTTTTTATTTTATCAGATAACTGACCGCTTAATGCAGAATATTTTTCTGCAGTTTCGTCGTCTATATCAACTTCCCAGCCTATGCAGCAGGTGTCGGGGCATTTACCTGCAATGCACCTGAATTTTTCAAAATATGACGGAACAAAAGTTTTAATTTTAATCACCGTTTTCTGTTAATAATTGTTGCTGATTGATTTGCCTATGGCACGCAGAAGTGAATCTTCGTGCGATGAAGGAAGGTCACAGGCATAGTGCCATATCATAACTCCGCCGAAACCGTTGTTGATTGCGTAGTCGGTTTTTTCCTGAATAACATCGGGTGTGTTAAACCAGAAATCCTTGTTTATACTATCGCAATGGTACCAGCCGTTTTCGTCAAGCTTGTCGTAATATTCGTTATAACTGTACCAATATGCCGCCATATCGTCAGGACGTGCGTAGAAAGGAAGTCCGATGTTTGTTTTTTCAATGGGCATTCCGTTGATGCCTGATTTGAAGGCAAGTTTTTTCATATCTTCAAATGTTGAATGTCTGCCGTTTTCATCAGACATATCGTAAAGCATAAGTTCAAACGTGTCTATTGCCGCAACGGCAGCGTTTGTGAATTTCATATTCCAGTCGCTTCCTGCAACACCTAAAGTGTAAGAGCCTAATTTTTTATCGAGAGAAACGAGAAAATCGTTATAATATTTCCACGCCTCATTGGTAAGGGGATATTCATAATCAAAATGAACACCGTCAAAATCGTATTTATCAAGGAAGGCCACAATGTTATCTTCAAGCACACCGCTTGTGAAAGCCTTGTTGTGCTCAATGCTCTGCACTTCCATCTGGTCTTCCCATACGGGAGAATCCGTAGTGCCTTTCGGTCCGAGAAGATTAACGGAAATTTTCACATCTCTTGTGCCGATTGCATTGCGTAAATTTTTAAGTGCAGTTTCAAGAGTATCGCGGTCAATGTCGATGTTTCCGTCTGCGTCAAACCTTGCACAACCGAAAAGGATTGTATCTGTAACAATGTCAAAATCTTCGGGATGAATATTCTTTTCGGAGTAAACATATGTGCCTACAACATACGTTGTAACCCTGAATTTTTCAACTTTCTCCAGCGGTGCATTAATTCCCAGAAAATTCGCAAACATAATTGTAATTGCAGAAAAAAACGCAATAATTCTTTCAATGAGAATTCCCATAATTATTCTCCTTTAAGTTAAAATTTATTTAAGCTTAAATTCAGCATTTGCGTCTGAAAAACCTTTGTTGTTTCCGATTGTGTTCAGCAACATTTCTTCAAGGTTGATTTTTACACCGTTTTTTCCCAGCTTAGGCTCGATTTTTTTAATTACAAAAGAAAATCTTTTAAGGAATTTATAAACTGCTTCATATTCAGGAGTGCCTTCAACGTAAGGCTGGTCACCTGCGAAAATGCACATACCTATATCGGAAATTAATTCAGTAAGTTTTTTCTTCTTTAAATTTTTATCAACTTTTATAAACAGAAGCCTTGAAAGAGTGCCTACAGTTGCACTTTTTATAAACTTCACGCCAAGATTTTTAAGGAATTTAACAAAGCCTTTTCCTTTACCCAGTGCGTGGAAAATTTTTCCCAGAATTGCACGTTCAAACTGTTTGTCAAAATATTCCTGAACAGAAAGTCCGTTTGTATCACAACCGAAATCTTCAACATCAATTGAAGTTACTTTCAGAACAGAATTTTCATCAACTGTGATTTTTCTGTATTTAGCAGGGCTTCCTGTAAGGCACGAAGTGCATACATCAATAAGTCTGTTGCCTTTTTCCGAATAAAACTCGTTAATGCTCTGGATGTGCATATGACCTGTCAGGATAAGTTCAACCCCGTTATCTGCAAGGAAGGATGCAATTTTTCTCCATTCCTTTACTTTTGTATCGCCTACTAAATCAAAAACGGGAACAGAGGGGATAATAGGGTAGTGGCATATTGCAAACATTGAACAGCCGTCTTCTTTTGCTTTTTTAATCTGTTCTTCTGCCCATAACAGATGTCTTTCGTCCATAGCACCTTTAGGCTGATTTTCACTGTCGCAACAGATAGCGAGCATTCTCACACCGTCGCAAATCTGTGCAACATATGAGTGTGTAGGCTCGTCAAATGCCAACGCATCGCCGTAGCCGAAATCTTTATACATTTCGTGGAGTTTTTTGAAGTCTGCACCCTCAACGCTTATTCTTACATCGTTTTTAAAAGCGAAAGAATCATCGCCGTAGTCGTGCCCTGCAGTTATAACGTAAATCTTTTTGCCTTTTTCTTTAAGAGCATAAAGTTCTTTTATAAAACTTTTGTGGCTTTCAAGCTCACCGTTTTTTGTAAGGTCACCGGGGATAATTACGATGTCGGTTTCTTTATCCTCCGCAATGCGGCTGAAGGTTGTTTTAAGTATATCGCTGCTTTCTTTCATAAAATACTGCTCACGGCTGAAATATTCTTCAAAAGCTTTGCCTTCAGCACCTAATTCATTTTCAAAATAATGAGTATCAGTTACAAGATAAAAACTGACAGGTTTCATTATGTTGCACCTCTTTTCACAAATTGTCATATACACTTTATTTTACCATAAAGTATATACGTTTTGCAATATAAACAAGGTGAATAAAAGTCGAAAATACTAAAAAATTAAAGTTTGTAACTCTTGAATTGTGCAAAATGTTGTATTATAATTAGTTTATCACAGATTAAACGGAGTGATGATTTATGAGCAGAAAATATTCTCATGTGGTAGTTGTAGGTATTGACGGTGCAGGTGCATGGGTAAAAGATGCAGACACACCGCATTTTGACAGAATTTTTGCAAACGGTGCAGTGACATACGGTGCTTTATCTTCAAATCCCTCAATCAGTGCTGAGTGCTGGGGGTCAATGCTTCTCGGTGTAGGCCCTGAAATTCACAAACTTACAAACGGTATAGTAAGTTCAACACCCTATCCTACCGATTCGCCTTTTCCGTCACTTTTCCGCAGAATAAGAGAAGTGTACCCTGATGCAGAATTAGGCTCATATTGCGATTGGAACCCTATTACATACGGAATTGTTGAAAACAATATCGGTGTTTCTCACGATACTGCAAAAGACGATGAACTGACACCTATTATCTGCGATTATATCAGAAACAAAAAGCCTGAATTTCTTTTCATTCAGCTTGACAGTGTTGACGGTGCAGGGCACAAACACGGCTACGGCACACCTGAATTTCTTGCAAGGCTCAACGTTGTTGACGGATATGTAAATGATATTTACAATGCGTGTGATGAAGCGGGAATAATTGAAGAAACTCTGTTTATTGTTATTGCAGACCACGGCGGCACAAACCCAGGCAATGGTCAGGGCGGCAGCCACGGCGGATGGACAGACGGAGAAAAATATGTAACCTTTGCTGCAACAGGCAAAACTGTTAATAACATAAAAATAGAAGAAATGAATATAAGGGATCTGGCAGCGATTGTTCTTTATGCTTTCGGTATTGAAGAGCCGCAGTTTGACGAAAAAGGCTGGACTTCACAGATTCCTGCAGGTTTGTTTGATGATAAAAATATTCCGCCTTACCGCGATATTTCTCATCTTACAGGTGCAGCACCGCGAATTTCAAAAGTGCCGCACACATCCGAATTAATATGATTTTTCAGCAGGAGAAATTTTTATGAAAAAGAAGAATTTATCAGATAATTTTACAATAACTGCCCACACGGGGTGCGAAAAAACACCGCAGAATACCATTGAGTCTGTTAAAAAGGCATTTGAGTGCGGTGCAGATATTTTTGAAATTGATATTAACTTTGATAAAAACGGAACACCTGTTTTATCTCACGATGCACCAAAGGGCGGAGAGCCGACGGTGGAAGAAGTTTTCAGAATATTCAGTGAAAACAAAAAGATACGCTGTAACCTTGATATCAAAAAAACAGATAACCTTAAGGCAGTTGCAGACCTTGCAAAAAAATATGATGTGCTTGACAGAGTTTTTTATACGGGAATACATGAAGGCTTTGTGGAAAGTGCAAAAACCGACACACCTGAAATTCCGTATTATCTGAATCTGGGTGTTATGGCAAAAAGAAAACACACCGATGAATATATTGATTCACTTGTTGAAAAAGTAAAAGAAAGCGGTGCTGTTGGCATTAACTGCAACTACAGAAACGTAACACCTGAAATTGTTGATGCCTTCCATAAAAACGGGTTACTCGTTTCAATATGGACTATCGACAGAAAATTGAGTATGTTAAAGTTTCTGAAAATGAATCCCGATAACATCACCACAAGAAAGCCGAGTGTGCTCAAAAAAATTTCAAAGTAAAAACAAAAGCGGTGAAACACACTTTTTATCTGTGTTTCACCGCTGTATTTTTTTTAAGTTTATTTATCATTCCAAGGTGTTCAACATACAAATCTTTAACATCGTTTGTTTTCAGAAGTCCGCCCTGGAGAGACATATGGTCACCGTTATAAACAGGCATAATATTCCAGATACCTGCTTTGACATTATCTGCGTTATATTCAGTTGACGGTGCGTCAGACGGAGCAAGTGCAGAGTTTGTGTTTACAAGACCATCGTTTTTCTGCCACGATTCGTCTATAACATATCCGCCGTTTGTAACGCCTGTAAATGAACCCATTTCTTCAGATGAACTTATGAAAAGAGATTCCATTTTTGATTTAACGGGGGAGTATGTGCCGTCTTCATTTTGTACGGTTGCATCGCATGCTATTGAAAAATAGTATGTATTTTTGTAAGTTATAATTGTTTTGTTAAGCGCGAAAGCGTTGTCGATATACATATCGTAAGCGGCTGTATCGTAAGCGCCGATTTCATCTTCGCCTTCACTTGAGCAATAAGCAGTTGTGCCGTTGTGAGGTGCAGCAAGTGAAGTTACGCTGTAAATCCAATCGCCTTTTCCGCCTTTGAAGAAATCAGACAATTCACTGTCTTTGGTAGCAGCTTTTTCTTCTGCAGAGCCTGTTTCCATCATACTTGCAAAAAGTCTTACAGTAGCACCGCCGAATGAATGGCCGAGAAGATTGATTTTGTCTTTTTCACTCCACTCATTGATAAGTGCGTTGCCTGTGTAATCTTCGCCGAATCTGTCGTGACCGCATTTTTTGCTGTGTGCTTCGCCATAGTCAACAACCGTGCCTGTAAGCTGGGCATAAAGCTCACACGCTCTGTCCCACGCGCTTGAAGTGGGGGCAACGGAAGCGGCATAACAATCAAAACCTTTGTCGTCAAGGTACTCCATAAGGTCGCCGCCGAACATACCCCAATAGGGCATAAATTTGTATGAGGTATCGTAATACCCCCAGCCCATAAGACCGTGAACGAAAACATATTTGTAGTTTGTGTTCCATTGGCTGCTGTCGGCTTTCAGATAATTGCCTGAATAACCGAAAACTGAAAGAAAGGCAATAACGATGCTGATAATTTTGTAAGAAATCTGATGTAATATTGCACTCATTGTTTTACTCCTTTAGTGTTGAATATTGTGAGTAAAACACCGCAAATGTGAATATTTACCGCATTGATAATGTGCTTTTGATAAACGGTACGAAAAAGTGGCTGAAAGAATCAGCCACTTTGATTTTTATGATTACATAAGTGAAAGGTAAAGAGCTTTGATTTCTTCAACAGATGTATCTCTGGGGTTGCCGGGACGGCAAGCGTCGTCAAATGCAGACTGTGAAAGGAAATCGATATCTTCTGCTTTTACAATATCTTTAAGGTCAGCAGGAATGCCAACATCAATTGAAAGCTGTTTAACTGCATCGATAGCTGCTTTTCTTGCATCTTCAAGGCTCATAGCGTCAACGTCTGCAACGCCCATTGCCTTTGCGATGTCGCGGTATTTTTCACCTGTTTCGGGAGCGTTGTATTCCATAACTGTGGGGAGAATAATTGCGTTTGCAACGCCGTGAGGTGTGTCATAAAGAGCACCGAGGGGGTGAGCCATTGAGTGAACAATACCGAGACCTACGTTTGAGAAGCCCATACCTGCAATATACTGGCCGAGAGCCATACCTTCTCTGCCTTCATCTGTGTTTTCAACAGCACCGCGGAGAGATTTTGCAATAATTTCGATAGCCTTGATGTGGAACATATCGCTCATTTCCCAAGCGCCTTTTGTGATGTAGCCTTCAATAGCGTGTGTAAGAGCGTCCATACCTGTAGCAGCTGTAAGACCTTTGGGCATTGAAGCCATCATATCAGGGTCAACAACTGCAACAACGGGGATATCGTGCACGTCAACGCAAACCATTTTTCTGTTCTTTTCTGCGTCTGTGATAACGTAGTTGATTGTAACTTCTGCTGCTGTACCTGCTGTTGTGGGAACTGCAATGATGGGTACGCATTTATTCTTTGTGGGAGCAACGCCTTCAAGTGAAACAACGTCACTGAATTCAGGGTTAGTGATGATAATGCCGATAGCCTTTGCTGTGTCCATTGAAGAACCGCCGCCGATAGCAACGATGCAGTCTGCTCCGCTTGCCTTGAAAGCTTCAACACCTGTCTGAACGTTTTCAATTGTGGGGTTAGCCTTGATGTTTGAGTAAATTTCGTAAGCGATAGAAGCATTGTCAAGAATGTCTGTCACTTTTTTAGTAACGCCGAATTTAATAAGGTCGGGGTCAGAGCATACAAAAGCTTTTTTGAAACCGCGTGCATTTATTTCTGTTGCGATTTCAGCGATTGCGCCTTTGCCGTGATAGCTTGTTTCGTTAAGTACAAATCTGTTTGCCATTTTAAAAACCTCCAAAATTTAATTTGACACTAATATGATACAACTATTTTATGAAATAATCAAGATATATCTGTTAATAAATTAACAAAAAGGGTGATAAAAAACGGCAGATTAAAAAATCTGCCGTCAGTATAAATTATTCCTTTGTTTTTATGCCGTAGAAATGGATGATGTTCATATCTTCTTCCATATCAATTCCGTGTGAGCCGCAGTCGCCGTCAATTTCGTGGCAGCCGTGGTCAGGCAGGAATCCGTAAAGCACATTGTGGTTTTTCCACCCGGATTTTATTTTATCTGTAAGCTCCTTGTAGAAAGCGATATTGTGTTTGAGTGCGTTTATTGATTCTTCGCTTTCAGGTCCGGATTTATGCATTGTGCCGTCGTAATTTCCGTTGTAAATCACAATAAGGTCGTAAACATCTTCGTCTATTAATTCAAGAGCTTTTTTGTTTACTTCTTCTACTGATTCATAGATGAAATAGTCCATTTCCCTTTCAAGGAAAATGCAGGAAATACTGTCACGTGCAGTTGAAACGATAGCACATTTTTTACCTGCCTTTATAAAGGTATCAAAAATTGTGTTTACTGTAAGCACAGGCTTTTCGTATTTCTGAATTCCGTGAATTTCAGGCATTACGCCTGTGTACATTGATGCAAAGCAGACAGGTGTCACGCTGGGCATAACCGAAAGTACGGGCATAGCAATATCGGAAGAAATTACTGCATCTGCAAAAAGGTGAGTGTATTTCTGATAAAGCCATAAAGCCACAGCGTCAGGGTTATATAAAACTGCTCTGTCAGCCTTTTCTGAACCGAGTTTTTTCTCTGCAAGAGATAATAAAACGGGGTTTTTGGTATCTGAATTTTCAATGCCCATTATTTCTGCAACAGTACCTGCTACAGTTGTCAGGCAAATTTCGTTTCTTATTTCTGCCATTGTTTTGTACCTCCTGAAACAAAGCAGTTGAGCTGCTCGTTGTTTGCAAAACTGAAAGTTTCGTTTGTGCTGAAAATTATGTGGTCAGTTAATCTGATATCAAACTGTTCAAGCTGATTTTTCAGGTCGTTTGTTGCGTTGATATCACTTTTTGAGGGAACTGCACTTGTTGCGGGATGGTTGTGAGCAATTGCCACAAAGTGTGCCTCCGATGTGATAGCAGTGCGGATAATTGCTTTCGTGTTAAAGGTCAGTCCGCTTTCACGTCCTGTGCTGACAACGTTGATTTCTTTTACTTTCAAAGCACTGTCAAAATAAGCGGCAACAAGTTTTTCGCAGTTTTCGCTTATAAAATAAGGCTTGAAAAGTTGTTTCATTTTTTCAGGAGTTTTTATAGGTTGAGTTATTTTTCTGTTTTTCTCATAATATGCGAAAATATCGGTAATTGACGAAAGCAAAACTGCCGAGGTTTCGCTTAATTTACCTTTTTCCATAAGTTCTTCCGCAGAGGCATCAAGCACACCCTGAAGTGAACCGAAAGTGTTAATCAGTTCGTGAGCAATAATGTTTGTGTCTTTTCTGGGGATAGTATGGAAAAGTAAAAATTCGAGTATTTCGTGGGGTTGAAAACCGTCAAACCCTTGTGAAAGAATACGTTCGCGTACCCGTTCACGATGTCCTGAATGAGGGCTTTTATCTGCCATTATCAAAACTCCTGATTTTATTTTTGACCGTAGTATGCGTTTGCACCGTGTTTTCTGAAATAGTGCTTATCGGAAAGCACCTGAGGTGCAGATTCTGTGTTGGGAGAAAGGATTAATGTTTTCAATGCCATTTCTGCAACTTCTTCAAGCACAACTGCATTGTGCACTGCTTCGTCTGCATCCTTACCCCAGGTGAAAGGGCCGTGAGAACGGCAGAGAATTGCAGGCATTTCAACAGGGTCGATGTTGTTATTATCGAGAGTTTCGATAATAACAAGACCTGTGTTCTTTTCGTATTCACCGTTGATTTCTTCTGCAGTGAGCATTCTTGTGCAGGGGATATCTCCGTGGAAATAGTCAGCGTGTGTTGTGCCGAAAAAGGGGATATCTCTTCCTGCCTGTGCCCACGATGTGGCATTGTTTGAGTGGGTGTGTGTAATACCGCCGATTTCGGGGTATTTCTTGTAAAGCTCAAGGTGTGTTGCAGTGTCGGATGAGGGTGATAAATCGCCTTCGATTTTGTTGCCGTCAAGGTCTACAACAACCATTTTATCGTAAGTAAGTTCATCGTAGCTTACACCGCTGGGTTTAATAACAACGAGATTCTGCTTTCTGTCAATTCCGCTTACGTTTCCCCATGTGTAAGTAATAAGTCCTTTTGTCTGCAGTTCAATATTTGCTGCACAGACTTTTCTTTTTAATGTTTCAAGCATTGTAATTACCTCTTAACCGTAAATTGCTTTGCCAAGCATAAGGTCACGTTTGAGCGAACGGATATCTGTGTTTTCGTCAATGTAAACCACTTCAATACCCATTGCTTCGCCCCATGCACCCAACTGCTCTGCAGTAAGGTCGTATGAGAAAGCAGTGTGATGAGCACCGCCTGCAATAAGCCAGCTTTCGATACCTGTGTAGAAATCAGGCTCAGGAGTCCAGAAAGATGTTGCAACGGGAAGGTTAGGCATTTCTTTTTCAGTTTTTCTGCAGTTTACTTTGCTGATAATAAGTCTGAAGCGTGTGCCCAAATCAATGAGAGATGCTGCAATACCCTTGCCTTCTTTTGCTGTGAAAACAAGTCTTGCAGGGTCTTCTCTGTTACCCATTGAAAGAGGTTCAACTCTTATTCCGATTTTGCCGTCAGCAATAGAAGGGCAGATTTCAAGCATATGTGACTGCAGAATGCCTTCTTTTCCGGGCACGAGATTGTATGTATAGTCTTCAAGCATTGAAGTGCCTTTTGCATCTTTTTTACCTGCGGTCATAACCTTCATAAGTCTTACCATTGCGGCAACCTTCCAGTCGCCTTCTGCACCGAAGCCGTAGCCTTTTTCCATAAGTCGCTGAATTGCAAGGCCGGGTAACTGCATAAGATTACCGAGGTCATCAAAATGAGTTACGATTGCGTGGTAATTCTTTTCTTCAAGGAATTTTTCAAAGCCGAGTTCAATTCTTGCCTGTTCAGAAACGTGTCTGCGGAATTCTTTGTCGCTCAGATTTCCTGTGTTGATGATATCGTATTTTTCATACATCTCGTCTGTAAGAGCAACAACATCTTCTGCTTTTACATCTTTTACATATTCGTAAATATCGTTAATGGAATATGTGTCAATTTCCCAGCCGAATTTAATCTGTGCTTCAACCTTGTCGCCCTCTGTAACTGCAACGTTTCTCATATTGTCGGCAACTCTGAGAACGCGGATGCTGCTGCTTTCAACAATACCGATTGCAGTTGTCATCCAGGAAGCAATTTTATCCTGAACTTCTTCTCTTTTCCAGTGTCCCACAACAGTTGTACGGGGAATTTCCATTCTTGAAAGAATGTGAGCATATTCTCTGTCACCGTGTGCAGACTGATTTTCGTTCATAAAATCCATATCGATTTTATCGTAAGGGATTTCTTCATTGAACTGTGTGTGAAGATGAAGAAGGGGTTTCTTCAATTCCTTAAGTCCGAGAATCCACGATTTTGCAGGTGAGAAAGTGTGCATCCATGTAATTACACCTGCACAGCTTTCGTCAAGATTTGCCTCGTTGAAGGTTTTTCTGATAACTTCGTTTGTGATGAGAGTAGGTTTGAGAACAATTTCAAAAGGCATTTTGCCTGATTTGTTAAGGTAGTCAACAATTTCTGCAGAATGGTCTGCCACGTGTTTCAGGCATTCATCGCCGTAAAGGTCCTGTGAGCCTGTGAGAAACCAGAATTTATACTTTTTCAGTGCTTTCATTTTCATTTCCTCCGTCGTTGTTTATTTCAATTTCTTCTGTCTGCTCTTCTTCTTTGCCTGTTTTCCAGATGTGAATAACGCCTTCATCATTGAGCAGTTTTATAAGAATAATAGTAAGCGGAACCGCGAACATACCGATAATTCCGAAAAGCTTAAGACCGATATACATTCCCATGATTGTCACAAAAGGCGGAAGACCTAACTGTCCTGCAACGAGTTTCGGTTCAATGAACTGACGCATAACAGTTATGAACACATAAAGCACCAGTACACCGATGCCCATGGGGATATCGCCTGAAATAAATGAATATAATGACCAGGGGAGAAGGATTGTACCTGTGCCGAGCACGGGCATAATATCAACTACTGCAGTGCCCATTGCAATGAACACAATCCAACTGCCTTTGTAAATTCCGAAAAGTTTAAGTGCTGATAAACCTAAAAGCATTTCCACAAATGTAACGAGAATAATAAGAGCATATGCTTTTATCAGGTTTTTGAAGGATATGGTAACAATTCTTTTTGCCTTTGAGAAGTTTTCGCTTTTTGATGAAAACTGACGTTTTACAAATTCTGTCAGTCTGTCGTAATCAGATGCCATAAAGCAACAAGCGAATATTGAAACGATTATTGCAAGAAAAATTGTGGGAATCTGCTTTGCAGTGTACCATACTCCGCTGATTGATGAAGACAACGCAGAAAGGTCAACCTTTTCAAGGACGGATGAAATTTTCAAAGAGCCGACTGTATCCTGCAGAAGTGTTCCTGCATCAGGAGAAGTAAGCAGTTCTTTGAGCCTGTCGACAGCATCTGAAAGGCTGGAGTTGATGCTTGATTCAACGGAATCCGGAAGGAATCTGATTCTGTCTGCAACCCATATTTCCAGCTTGTCAAGGAAGTTGGGCAGGTCTCCGAATTTCCTCATAAGGAAATCAAGGAAATCGCGGAAAGCTTCCCAGATTTTAACGCCGAGCAGTGAAACGAGGAAACCAATTATTGCCACAAGCAATAAAATCATTATTCCTGAAACAACGCCTTTTTTGATTTTTGTTTTTTTGGAAATAAAGTTGATGGGTCTCTGCATTATCATTGCAACTATAAATGCCAGGATAAAGGGGAAAAATAATCCGAAAGCATATTTCATAAAGCAATAAAACAATGTAAGGAGCAAAGCATAATACAGAATGTTGATTATTGTTTTTTTCTTTTTTTCAGTGCTGAGTAAAGGATTTTCCAAAACCACGTGCCTCCTTTTTATGAAAAAATCAATATATTTGTGCTTATTTAGTTTATTTTATACCATTTAAAAGAAAAAGACAATGTTTTATTTATAAAAATAATAAAAAATAAAAAAAGTTCGTATTTTCTCTTTATTTGCTTGAATTAATATGATATAATTACTTCATTACACTCCGAAATTGTTTGTTTATGAAACAATTTACGAAAGGACGATTCTATTGTATATTGCAATTATGGGTCACGGCGTTGTCGGAAGCGGTGTTGCAGAAGTAATCAGCAAAAACAACAGCCTGATAGTGAAAAACAATAATCTTGATTCTCTTGAGGTTAAACATATCCTTGACCTGAGAGATTTCCCCGATTCACCCTACAAAGATAAATTCACAAAGGATTTCAACGATATCGTAAACGACAGCGATGTTAAAATCGTAGTTGAAACAATGGGTGGTCTTAATCCTGCATATAAGTTTGTAAAGGCTTGCCTTGAAGCAGGTAAGAGCGTTGTAACATCAAACAAAGAACTTGTTGCAGCTCACGGATATGAACTTCTTAAAATTGCAGAAGAAAAGAATATCAACTTCCTTTTCGAAGCATCTGTAGGCGGCGGTATTCCCGTTATCAGACCTATCTCAAGATGTATGGCTGCAAACGAAATCACAAGAATCGCAGGTATCCTCAACGGCACAACAAACTTCATTCTCACAAAAATGATTACAGAGAATATGAGCCTTGAAGATGCACTTAAACTTGCACAGGATAACGGCTATGCAGAAAAAGACCCCACAAACGATATTGAAGGTTTTGACGCTTGCCGTAAAATCTGTATCCTTGCATCTCTCTGCTTCGGCAGACACGTTTATCCCGATGATATCCCCACACAGGGTATTACTGAAATCACACTTGCCGACGTTGAATATGCTAAAAACTACGGCAAAGTTATCAAACTTCTCGGCACAGCAATGAGAAGCCCTGACGAAAAGGTTTGTGCAGAGGTAAGCCCCGCACTTATCGATGCTACAGGACCTCTTGCAAACGTTAACGATGTTTTCAACGCAGTGCTCGTTGACGGTAACGCAGTAGGCGAGGTTGTATTCTACGGTAAAGGTGCAGGTAAACTTCCCACAGCAAGTGCTGTTGTGGCAGACGTTATTGACTGTGCAGTAAGCAAAGGCACAAAAATCGGCTATACATGGGGCGAAGCTGCTGAAAACAACCTTGTTTCATCAAACGAAATGCTTACCCGCCTTTATGTAAGAGCTTCTGCTGATGATACTGAAAAAGCAAAAGCAGAAATCAAAGAAAAATTTGCAGGAGCAGAATTCATAACCCGTGAAAATGCACCTGAAAATGAAGTTGCTTTCATCACTCCCTCTGATATCAAGAGAAAACTTGTAAGTGATATCGAAGAATCAGAAAGTTTTGAAGCACAGTCAGTTATAAGACTTTTTTAATTGAGTAAGTTATTCTAAGGAGTTTTTTATATGAGTTTAATCGTACAGAAATTCGGCGGTTCATCTGTTGCAGACGCTGACAGAGTAAGAAATGTTGCAAGAATTGTAACAGACACTTACAAAGCAGGTAACGACGTTGTGGTTGTTGTTTCTGCACAGGGCGATACAACTGATGACCTTATCGAAAAAGCAAAAGAAATAAGCGCAAGTCCTTCTGCACGTGAAATGGATATGCTCCTCTCATCAGGTGAGCAGATTTCAATTTCACTTCTTGCAATGGCAATAAGAGAACTCGGTTTCCCCGTAATTTCTCTCCTCGGCTGGCAGGCAGGCTTCAACACAAGCTCTGCTTACATGAAAGCAAGAATTCACAACATCAAGGCTGACCGTCTCCGTACAGAAATCGGCAGAGGTAACATCGTTGTTGTGGCAGGTTTCCAGGGACTTAACAAATATGACGATATCACAACTCTCGGCAGAGGCGGCTCAGACACAAGTGCTGTTGCTATTGCTGCTGCACTCAGAGCAGATAAATGTCAGATTTTCACAGACGTTGAAGGCGTTTTCACAGCAGACCCGAGAAAAGTTGAGGGTGCAAAGAAGCTCGACGAAATCACATACGATGAAATGCTTGAACTCGCTACATTGGGTGCACAGGTGCTCAACAACCGTTCAGTTGAAATGGCAAAGAAATATAATGTTGAACTTGAAGTTCTTTCAAGCCTTACAAATAAACCCGGCACAATAGTCAAGGAGGTTGCTAAAATGGAAAAAATGTTGGTAAGAGGCGTAACAAAAGATACAGACGTTGCAAGAATCTCACTTGTAGGTCTTTCAGATACTCCCGGAGTTGCATTCAAAGTTTTTGATAAACTTGCGGCAAAACACATCAATGTTGACGTTATTCTCCAGTCAGTTGGCAGAGACGGCACAAAAGACATCAGCTTCACAACAAGCGAAGACAACGCTGAAGAAGCAGTTAAAGTTCTTTCAGAAATGTTCGATTGCAAAATTATGTGCGACACAGACGTTGCAAAAGTTTCAGTTGTTGGTGCAGGTATGGAATCACATCCCGGTACAGCAGCTAAAATGTTTGAAGCACTTTACGGAATTGATGTTAACATCCAGATGATTTCAACAAGCGAAATCAAAATCTCTGTTCTCATCGATAAGAAAGATGCTGACAGAGCAGTTTCAGCAGTTCACAAAGCATTTATGCCTGAAGAATAATATAATTTTTCTGTATATACTTGAAAAATACAACGAAATGGTATAAAATGTTATCATAAAGGATTAATAAATTACTTTTGGAGGAAAAAAATATGGTATCAGCAGGCGATTTCAGAAACGGTATTACTTTCGAAATGGACGGTAACGTTTATCAGATTATCGAATTCCAGCACGTTAAACCCGGTAAAGGTGCTGCTTTCGTAAGAACAAAAATCAGAAACGTTATTTCAGGTTCAGTAACAGAAAGAACTTTCAACCCCACAGAAAAGTTCCCCACTGCTTACATTGAACGTAAAGATATGGAATATTCATACAGCGATGGCGGTCTCTACTACTTCATGGATATGGAAAGCTATGAACTTATCCCCATCAACGAATCAGAACTCAGCGACAACTTCAAATTCGTTAAAGAAAACATGGTATGTAAAATCCTTTCATACAAGGGCAACGTTTTCGGCGTTGAACCCCCCACATTCGTAACTCTCCAGGTTACACAGACAGACCCCGGTTTCAAAGGCGATACAGCTACTAACGCTACTAAACCCGCAACTCTTGAAACAGGTGCAGAAGTTAAAGTTCCTCTCTTCATCGATGAAGGCGAAATGATCAACATCGATACAAGAACAGGCGAATATATGTCTCGTGCATAATCAGATTGTCGATAAAACGCCAAGAGCATGACTTAGTGCTCAGATGTTTTTGAGTTTGTGGCATTTGTCGCGTTTTTGCCCTTGTAGTACACTCGTACAACTTCGGGCAACAAACACGCCATATTGTCATTTTCTCACCAATCTGAAAGTTTAAGTAAAATTGCACTTTCTCTCCGATTTACGGAAGTGAGTCAGGCAGAATGATTGTGCAGACTTTTAAAAAAGTTTTAAACCAATAAAAATATAAGGAGTGTAAAAATCATGACACTTGCAGAAAAAATTGCTTACATCAAAGGCCTTGCAGACGGTATGAAACTTGACGACGGTAAAGACGAAGTTAAGCTTATCAAAGAAATCATTGCAGTTCTTGAAGATGTTGCTTACGATATCGAAGAACAGGATGAAATCATGGGCGAAATGCAGGAACAGCTTGATGCAGTTGACGAAGACCTTGACGAACTCGAAGAATTCGTTTATGAAGATTTCGACGATTACGATTGCTGCGATGACGATTGCGACTGCTGTGACGACGACTATTTTGAAGTTGAATGTCCTTCATGCGGCGAAGTAATCTGCATCGATGAAAGCATCCTCGACGAAGGTGCTATCGAATGTCCCGCTTGCCACGAAACACTCGAATTCGATTTCGATTGCGACTGTGACTGCGACTGTGAAGAAGACGACTGATTGCAATAGCATTATTTAAAGTGAAACGGTGCAGCTTATTGTAGTTGCACCGCTTTTATTTTTGTACAAGCCAAAAGAAAACACCGTGTTTTACCTGATTGCAAAACACGGTGTGATTTTATGTGGAAAATTATTTATTAAATTCTTTGAGTGCTTCCTGTACATAATCTGTAGTAAGAATTTTTTCTACAGTGCCGTCAACATCAAGTCTGTTTGTGTTGTGGCTTGTGTAAGAAGAATCTGCCATTGTGTGAACAGTGCCGTCAACCATAAATTTATCATAGTTAAGGTCGCGGTTATCAGCAGATACACGGAAATAACCGCCCATATCTTCACTTCTGAGTCTTTCTTCCTGAGTCATAAGTGTTTCGTAAAGCTTTTCGCCGTGTCTTGTGCCGATAATTCTTGTGCCTGTATCGCCGAAAAGTTTCTGAACTGCTTTTGCTAAATCTTCAATAGTTGAAGCAGGTGATTTCTGAACAAAAAGGTCACCGGGATTTGCGTGTTCAAATGCAAATTTAACAAGGTCAACTGCCTCGTCAAGGTTCATAAGGAAACGTGTCATATTAGGGTCGGTGATTGTAATAGGTTTACCTGCTTTAATCTGGTCGATGAACAAGGGGATAACACTGCCGCGGCTGCACATAACGTTGCCGTATCTTGTGCAACAGATTACAGGGCCGCCGCTTTCTGCAGCAACTCTTGCGTTTGCAGTAACAACGTGTTCCATCATTGCTTTTGAAATGCCCATTGCGTTAATGGGATAAGCTGCTTTGTCGGTTGAAAGGCAGACAACTCTTTTAACGCCTGTTTCCATTGCTGCGTGGAGCATATTATCTGTGCCGATTACGTTTGTGCGAACTGCTTCCATAGGGAAGAATTCGCAGGAAGGCACCTGCTTGAGTGCTGCTGCGTGGAAAACAAAGTCAACGCCTTTCATAGCGTCTGTAATTGACTGCTTATCTCTTACGTCGCCGATATAGAATTTAACTTTTTCTGCATATTCAGGGTGATTAAGCTGAAGCTCGTGGCGCATATCATCCTGCTTTTTTTCGTCTCTTGAAAAAATTCTTATCTGACCGATATCTGTTGAGAGGAAGTGCTTGAGAACAGTGTGTCCGAAAGAGCCTGTTCCGCCTGTGATGAGAAGAGTTCTGTCTTTGAACATATTTCTTCTTCCTTTCCTAATAATTATCATACAAATGAAATTGTATCATATATGCCGCAGTTTGTCAATTTTTGCGGGTATTGCTTTTTGGTGCTTTCTATGTTATAATTTTAACGTATGTATGTATAGTATGTCGGCTGCGATGGGGGTGTCGGCATATCAATGTTTATATCCTCAAATATTTTGATAGGATGTGTAAAAAGTGTCAAAAGGGCTTTCACTCAAAGAGCGTATCCCGATAATCAGAAAATCATTTTTAATCGCACTGATGGATTTTGTTTCAGTTGCAATTGCTTTTTTCTTTGGCTTATGGGTAAGGTATGATTTCAGCTTCAACGCAATGCCGCAGAATCTGATGCAGGAATTTCTGTGGTTTGTGCCTGCGTGGGGAATTCTTACAATTATTGCTCTTGCCGTTTTCAATTTGTATAAAAGCGTATGGACTTTTGTAAGCACAGATGAATTTTTCCGCATAGTTGTATCATATTTTGCTTTGGGACTTCTCGGAGTTTTAGGCATTGTAACAGGGCTTCTCAATATGCCGGCAGCGTGTTACATAATCGGCTTTGTATTAAGCTTCTGCTTCACTGTAGCAATAAGATTCTCTTACCGTTTCCTGCGTCAGGTAAGGCTTTATATGAAACGCCACAGCCCTGACAGCGACGAGAAAAATGTAATGATTATCGGTGCAGGTATGGCAGGCAGGGCACTTATAACCGAATTTAAAAACAGTGAACACATCGACGACAGAATTGCCTGTGTTATTGACGATAATCCGCAGAAACGCGGTAAAATGCTTTGCGGTGCACCAATCGTAGGTAACAGAAACGATATTATCAGTTCTGTTGAAAAATACAAAATCGACAAAATTATTTACGCAATAGCAGCAAGTGATTCCGAAACAAAAAAAGAAATTCTCGACATCTGCTCAAGAACAGGTTGTCAGGTGCAGATAATCCCCGCAGTTTATCAGCTTGTAAACGGTGAAGCAAACGTAAGCAAACTCCGTAAAGTTGATGTGCAGGATTTATTGGGTCGTGAACCGATAAAAGTAAATATGGATGAAATTTTTGAATTCATCTGCGGTAAAGTTGTTATGGTAACAGGTGGCGGCGGTTCAATCGGCAGTGAACTCTGCCGACAGATTGCACGTTCACACCCCAAACAGCTTGTTATCTTTGATATCTACGAAAATAACGCATATGAAATTCAGATGGAGCTTGAAAGGGAATGTCCCGGACTTAACCTTGAGGTGCTTATCGGTTCTGTAAGAAATACTGCACGTCTTGACTATGTTGTGGGAACTTACAAGCCTGATATCGTTTTCCACGCGGCGGCTCACAAGCACGTTCCGCTTATGGAAGACAGCCCCAATGAATCTATCAAAAACAATGTTTTCGGAACATATAAAATGGCAAAAGCAGCCGCAAAATACGGCGTTAAACGCTTTGTGCTTATTTCAACTGATAAAGCCGTTAACCCCACAAATATTATGGGTGCATCAAAACGTCTTTGCGAAATGGTTGTGCAGATGATGAACCGCGAAACAGATACAGAATTTGTGGCAGTGCGTTTCGGCAATGTTCTCGGCTCAAACGGCAGTGTTATTCCGCTTTTCAAAAAGCAGATTGAGGCTGGCGGTCCCGTTACGGTTACTCATCCTGATATTATCCGTTACTTTATGACAATTCCCGAAGCTGTAAGCCTTGTTCTTCAGGCAGGTTTCTACGCAAAGGGCGGCGAAATATTTGTGCTTGATATGGGTGAGCCTGTTAAAATTGACACAATGGCAAGGCAGCTTATCAGACTTTCAGGTTTTGAACCTGATGTTGATATCAAGATTGAATACACAGGTCTCCGTCCCGGGGAAAAGTTGTTTGAAGAACTGCTTATGAAAGAAGAAGGTATGCAGGATACAGACAATAAGCTTATCCACATCGGCAAACCTATCGAAATGGACGATGAGCTTTTCAAAAAGCAACTTGCTCTTCTTGATAAAGCATCTAAAGATGAAAATTCAGATATCAAGAGCCTTGTGGCAGAAATTGTTCCCACTTACAAGAGAAAAAACAACAAATAATATACATTTTTATGGGGGTTAATGTATGTACAGTAAATTTTTCAAACGTCTTATTGATATTGTGCTTTCAGGACTGGGGATAATCTTTCTTTCACCCGTGTTTCTGATTCTTGCCATAGCAATAAAAATCGACGACCCCGGCCCTGTTTTCTTCAAACAGAAAAGGCTTACAATTCATAAGGAATATTTCAATATTATGAAATTCCGCACAATGAAGATGGAAACTCCCAAAGATATGCCCACACATCTTCTTGAAAACCCTGAACAGTATATTACAAAAGTGGGCAGAATTCTCAGGAAAACTTCTCTTGATGAACTTCCCCAGCTTTTCCAGATTTTTACGGGAAAAATGTCAATCATAGGACCTCGTCCTTGCTTGTGGAATCAGTACGACCTGATTGAAGAAAGGGACAAATACGGTGCAAACGATGTGCGTCCCGGTCTTACAGGTTGGGCACAGATTAACGGCAGAGATGAACTTCCCATAGATGTAAAAGCAAAATTTGACGGCGAATATGTTGAAAGAATGAGTTTTGCTTTTGATGTGAAATGCTTCATCGGCACAGTTATATCAGTTCTTAAATCCGACGGTGTTGTGGAAGGCGGCACAGGTGAATTGGAAAAGAAGGAGCTTGAGAAAAAATGAAAATTTTAATTACAGGTGCCGGCAGTTACATCGGTATGTGTTTTGATGAATTTATGAAAAACTTCCCCGATTATCAGGTTGATACACTTGATATGCTTCAGAAAAACTGGGAGAATGAAGATTTTTCATCCTACGATTCAATTTACCACGTGGCAGGTATTGCCCACAGAAAAGAAACGGAAGAAAACGCTCATCTCTATTACGAGGTGAACAGAGATTTAGTTATTAAGGTTGCAGAAAAAGCAAAAAAGGAAAACGTAAAGCAGTTTGTTTTCTTAAGTTCAATGAGCGTTTACGGCGTTGAAGAAGGCGTTATCACAAAAGATACTCCGCCCAATCCCAAAAGCAACTACGGCAAATCGAAAATTCAGGCAGAAGAACTTCTTGAAAACCTGAAAAGTGACAGCTTTAAAGTTGCAATTCTGCGTCCGCCTATGGTTTACGGAGACGGTTGCAAGGGCAATTATCAGATGCTTGTGAAATTTGCAAAAATGCTTCCTGTTTTCCCTGATTACGAAAACAAGAGAAGTATGATTCACGTTGATAATTTAAGTGCTTTTGTTAAAAATCTTATTGACGGAGAAAAGGAAGGTCTTTTCTTCCCGCAGGATGAAAACTATATATGCACCTGCAGAATGGTGAAAGAAATTGCTTCATCAATGGGCAAGAATATGAAGCTTCTTAAAATAATGAACCCTGCAGTTTCTATCCTTAAAAAATTCACAACTCAGGGCAAAAAGGCATTCGGTGACCTGATTTACGATATTAAATAAAGGGAACCTATAAAATTACCGCAGTATACACAATTTCGTATATACTGCGGATTTTTTTATTTCAGTTTATTCAGTTTTGCAGTGTTTGCAATAACAATCAGTTTCATATTTTTCTCAAGCGGTTTCTGCGGGTCAACGTCAATGCTGACTTCACCGTTTTGTTTTATTGCTGCAACGTTGAGAGAATATTTTTTTCTGAAATTCAGGTCGATGAGAGTTTTACCTGCCCATTCGTCTTTCACATCAAGTTCAACCATACTCACATCTTTTGAAAGCTCAATAATGTCAATAAACCCTGAACTGAGAATATTTTTTGCAAGTCTTGTGCCTGATTCGCTTTCGGGGAAAACAACAATGTCAGCACCTACTCGGCGTAAAATTTTACGGTGCATTTCGTTGGCACATTTGGCAATTACCGTTTCAACTCCTGCTTCCTTGCAGAGAGTTACAGCCATAACACTTGCTTCCAGATTACTTGCCATTGCAATAATTACAGTGTCAATGTTTGATATGCCAAGTTGCCTGATAACATCAGGGTCAGTTACATCTGCACATTTGCAGATAGGTATTTCGTCAATAGCATCGTTTACAATTTCCTGGGAAATGTCAACAGCAAGCACTTCTGCACCGCTTGCACACAATTCTTTTGCAACGGAAAGTCCGTATCTTCCAAGGCCGAAAACTGCGTAATTTCTGTATATGCTCATAAAAAATCTCCCGTCTTATCCCACGCTGATATCTTCTGTGGGATTTTTTATAATATTTTTCTTTTCTTTTCTGATGTTGAATGCAATTGCAAGTGAAATAGGACCTACTCTGCCAAGATACATTGTGGCGATAATTATAATTTTACCCCACATATCAAGGGCGGGTGTAAGGTTTCTTGTAAGTCCCACCGTTGCCGTTGCACTAACTGTTTCGTAAGCAACGTCAAGTGCAGATGCATCTGTTACGGCACTTAAAAGCACAGTTGAAACAAACATAATTATAAAAGACATACTCGTTACGGAAACTGCCTTGCTTATGGCACTTCTCGGAATGTTTCTGTTAAAGAGAGTTACTTCGTCTTTGTTTCTTATTGCTGCAAAAGCCGATGCAAGAAGAACAATTATTGTAACTGTTTTGATACCGCCTGCAGTGCCTACAGGTGAGCCGCCGATAAACATCAGCAGAAGGCAGATAATTGACGAAGCGTTTGTAAGATTCTGTTGGGGTACACTTGCAAAACCTGCAGTCCTTGTTGTGATTGATTGGAAAAATGAAACCTGAATTTTATCGAAAAGAGAATAGTTTTTAATAGTAAGAGGGTTGTTGTATTCGAAAATCAGAATTAAAAATGCACCTGCGAAAATCAGGATAAGTGTGCCGCACAGAGCAATTTTACTGTGAAGTGTAAGATTTTTCAGGCACCTGAATTTTTTTGCTCCGAAATCCTTGAAAACTCTTATTAAATCCCACCACACAATGTAACCTATACCGCTTATTACAATAAGAAGGCATGTTACAAAATTTATCATAGGGTTAGTGGCGTAGTTGCAAAGGCTGTCGGCAGAGATAATGTCAATACCTGCATTGCAGAAAGCTGAAACTGAATTGAAAACAGAATACCATATTCCTTTTATTCCGAATTGTGGAACAAAAACTGTCATATAAAGCAGTGCACCGCACCCTTCAACAATAAAAGTACCGATAAGAACTTTTTTTATGAATTTAACAAGACCTGAAAGGGTGTTAAGATTGAAAGCGTCCTGAATCAGAAGCCTGTCGGCAATGCCGATTCTTTTGTGCAGGGCAATCATAATTCCTGACATAATTGTGATAATTCCCAACCCGCCTATCTGAATCAGGAAAAGTATTACAATATGCCCGAAAGTGCTCCAGGTAGAAAAAGTAGGCACAGTTACAAGCCCTGTAACACAGACGGAAGTGGTTGCGGTAAACAGAGCGTCAATGTAGTCAACGCCTCTGCCGTTTGCAGAGCTTACGGGTAAGGAAAGGAGAATACTGCCCAGAAGAATTGCTGCAAGAAAAGTAAACATAATAATCTGGGTTGTGGAAAATGAAAAATGTTTTTTCTTCACCTTTGAATTTCTCCTTTCTTTTTAAATGATTCTTATTGATTAAAAGTATAACATAAAAATTTTCTGCTTTCAATAAAAACAATTGATTATCTTTTTTGTATGTGGTATAAATAAATTACGGAGGTGTTCTTATGGACTTGACAATGTGTAAATGGATAGGCTCAGGGGTGAAATTTTTCCCTGTTGATATAGTATCTGAATTTGAATTCAATAAAAACGAAAAAGCAGTTATCACCGTCGGTTGTCTCGGCTCTTTCAGGCTTTATGTAAACGGCAGAAAGGTGAGCGATGACCTTTTTCAGCCGCTTAATACTGACTTTGAAAAAAGATATAATATGGAATACGGCGGACATCCTTTTGATGAAGAATTCCGTCACAGACTTTATTGTCCGCAGTATGATATTACTTCTTACCTTGAAGCGGGTAAAAATGAAATTATGTTTATGCTCGGTTCAGGCTTTTATGAAGAATACGATTACGGCATTGCAAAAATCTGCTGGAAAATCGATGTAACAGACGAATCTGGTCGCACAAAAACCGTCTGCTCTGACGGCAACGAAAAAATGAGAGCATCTTTCGTGAAAGAAGCAGATGTAATAAGAGGCGAAAAACACGATTACACAGCTTCAGGCAAATGGGAAAACGTGAAAATTCAACCCGCACCCGATACGAATTTTTTATTGCAGGATTGTCCTGCCGATAAAGTTGCAAGAAGTATAACACCTGAGTATCTCGGCAACAACATTTACGATGCAGGGGAAGTGCTTGCAGGTTATGTTGTTCTCAGAAGCAATAAAAAGCAGACCGTTAAAGTAAGATACGGTGAACTTCTTGATGAAAACGGAAACCTTGACAAAGACCATATTTACGACCAGCACACAATTTACATAACAGATGATAAAGAGAGAATTCTGTTCCCTTATTTTACGTGGCTCTGCTTCAGATATTTTGAAATTGAAGGCGATGTTGAAATTATCTCCTGCGATGTTGTGCACAGCGACGTTAAAGTAAGTTCATCCTTCCAGTGCAGCGACAGTATCCTTAATCATCTTTACAAAGCGTACATAAGAACTCAACTTGCAAATATGCATTGCGGTATTCCGTCAGACTGTCCTCATACCGAAAGACGCGGTTACACAGGCGACGGTCAGCTTACCTGCGCTGCAGCAATGACACAGCTTGACGCACAGAAATTCTACAAAAAATGGATAGGCGATATCTGCGATTGTCAGGATGAAAAAACAGGTCACATTCAATACACAGCACCCTTTGTACAGTCAGGCGGCGGTCCCGGCGGATGGGGATGTGCAATAGTTGTTGTGCCCTATATGTATTATAAATTCTACGGCGAAAAAGAAATTTTCGCAGAAACTTATCCGAGAATGTACAAGTGGTTTTCTTACCTTGAAAGCCACAGTGAAAACGACCTGATAACATCGGATTTGCCGGGTGTGTGGTGCCTGGGCGATTGGTGTGTGCCTGAACAGAACAGATTAAATAAACTCTGTGCAAACACAATTCCCGAACCTTTTGTCAACACGTACTTTTATATCAAGTCAATGGAATATTTCCTTGAAATAGGTGAAATTATCGGGGATAATTCGTACAAAGAAGAAATTGAAACCCGTATTGCAAATAAAAAAGAAGCAATGGTAAATGCCTATTTTTCAGAAGAAACAGGCGACTTTGCTTTGAATGAACAAGGTGCAAATGCATTTGCAGTTGACCTTAATATAGGCGATGAGCGTACTTTTGAAAATATGGTAAAAAAATATCTGCAGAGAAAAATGTACGATACAGGCATTTTCGGAACAGATATTGCAACACGTGTTCTGTTTGAAAAAGGCAGGGGAGATATTGCATATTCACTTCTTTCTTCAAAAGGCGAGGTATCTTTTTATAATCAGATAAAAAACGGTGCCACAACAATTCTTGAATACTGGAACGGTGTCCGTTCACAGTGCCATCCTATGTTCGGCGCAGTTACAAGATATCTTTTTGAATATATTCTCGGCATCCGTCAGGCAGAAGATTCAGTCGGCTACGAAAAGGTAATTATCAATCCTGTCTGTATGGAAGAAATTCCGTCTGCAAAAGGTAAAATCACAACTGTAAAAGGCGAAATTTCAGTTGAGTATAACGAAACTGATATGGAAATTATAATACCTGAAAAAACAGATGCAGTTTTAAAAATTAACGGAAAAGAAACAAAACTGAAAGCGGGTAAAAATATTTTCAAAAAATAATAAAACACATTGACAAATCCTGTAGTAAAAAGTAAAATATAATTGCATTTAATCGTTGCAAAAAATATCAGGGAAAGGAACGATGTAGATGTCTTCAATTATGGAATTCTGGGGACAGATGGTTGCAAATCCTTTGCTTTTCATTGCGGTAGCACTTACAATGGGTGTTATCCTTGTAAACGGCTGGACCGATGCACCTAATGCTATTGCAACCTGTGTTGTAACCAGATGTATGCCGCCTAAAGCAGCAATACTTATGGCAGCAGTATTCAATTTTCTCGGCGTTTTTATTATGACGCTTATCAACTCAACCGTTGCTGAAACAATCACCAAAATGGTGGATTTCGGCGATGACCCCAAACTTGCGATTATAGCGTTGAGTGCGGCTTTGTTTGCTATTGTTCTGTGGGCAACACTTGCCTGGATTTTCGGCATTCCCACAAGTGAAAGCCACGCACTTATTGCAGGTCTTACAGGTAGTGCTATTGCACTTCACGGTAATTTTGCGGCTGTAAACGGTCAGGAATGGGTTAAAGTAATTTACGGTATTTTCATTTCAGTTATTCTCGGCTTCGGTCTTGGCTGGATTGTGTGCAAAGTGGTTACTGTACTTTTCTATAAAGCCGACAGACCAAAAACAGAGCCGTTTTTCAGAGGTGCACAGATTGCCGGTGCTGCATCAATGGCATTTATGCACGGTGCACAGGACGGTCAGAAATTTATGGGCGTTGTGCTTCTCTGCGTATATATGTCACAAGGACAAGGCTTGCCGAGCGATATAAATATCGCAAAAGACTATATGTGGCTTATGGTTGTATGCTCTGTTGTTATGGCGGCAGGTACAGCAATGGGCGGTAAAAAGATTATCAAATCCGTTGGTATGGATATGGTTAAGCTTGAAAAATATCAGGGCTTCTCGGCAGATATTGCAGCGGCAATTTCGCTTTTGTTCTGTTCAATATTCAGTCTTCCTGTATCAACAACTCACGCAAAAACAACTTCAATTATGGGCGTTGGTGCAGTAAAAAGAGTGTCCGCAATCAACTTCGGTGTTGTTAAAGAAATGGTGCTCACCTGGGTGCTTACCTTCCCCGGATGCGGACTTGTAGGATTTCTGATGACTAAATTATTTATGTACATATTCATTTAACAGAAAGGAACGTTAAAAAATGGCTAAAGGCGATAAATTTTATTTTGAAAATTTTGCGGCAAGTGCTGAACTCGCAAAAAAAGCGGCATTGTATCTTGTAGAATGTCTTGAAAATTATAAATCGGAAGAAATTGAAACAATGCTTAAAAAAATGCACGAAATTGAGCACAGTGCCGACGTTAAAAAACACGAGATGGACAAGGCTCTTGCAAAAGCATTCGTAACCCCTGTTGACCGTGAAGATTTGGATATGTTAAGCCACAATCTTGATAAGGTTACAGATAAAATTGAAGAAATTTTGCAGAAATTCTATATCTATAATGTTCAGTCAGTAGACTCATCGGCTATTGACTTTGCAAAAAAAATTGTTAAATCCTGCGAGCTTATTTGTGAGCTTATGAATGAGTTTGAAAACTTCAAGCGTTCTAAAAAAATTCAGTCTCTTGTTATTGCACTTAATGATGTTGAAGAAGAATGTGACACACTTTATCTTACATCCTTGCGTGCACTTACAAAAAATCAGACAGATGTTCTTGAAGTTGTTTCACTTACAAAAATATATGACTGTTTTGAAGCTTGTGCCGATGCCTGCGAACACGTAGGCGACAGCATCGGTTCAGTTATTATGAAGAATACATAATTAAATTAAAAAGCGGAGTGAATTTCTGAAATAGTATAATGATAGTAGACACTAAAAAAAGTGTCTGCTATCATTTTTTTTGTGTTAAAATAAAGAAAAAGGAGATGAAAGAAATGGGAAGACCAAAAGGTGGAAAGAACAGAAGTCACAGTAAAGAAGAAAAATTAGCATTGGTATTAAGAAATCTTTCAGGAGAAATGGCAACATCATTAGCA
>JAFUIO010000018.1 GCA_017468425.1 Clostridia bacterium
AAAAGTTTCGGCAATTTCGGGTATATTGCTGTAATAACACTTGCAAGCTTAAGAACACCGGTACCGCCACCGTAAGCTTTCTCTGCTTCGGTGACAAGGCTGAATATCATCTTTTCAACAATGTGGTAATCTTTCCTGTAAATCGCATATATCAGCGCTGCAAGAGCCAAAATAATCAAAAAAACAAAACTGATAAAATTAATAATCTGCATCTTTAAAATCCTTTCTTAATGTAATATCTTCGTCGGAACGCGGAATATTGTTGCTGTCTCTGCGGTATTTCATTTTTTCTTCCTTATCGGTTTCAACTACCGATTTGATAAAATAACCGAGAGAAACTGCAATAATTTCTGTTATACCTGTAACTGATATAGCTTCAGCAATGTTTTCTCTGCCCATAAAAGCAAGAACAAAACTCAGATATACCCAGGACACTCCGAACCATAACAGACGATTGACCCATTTCTTTGTAAATGTGGTCTTTTTTGTTTTCTTACGGTATGCCTGAATCAACTTCTTAATCATCTGAATGCACCTACAATCAGAAAGTAGAAAAACGCTATGTACATTTCTGTTATTCTCATAATGTTAAAAATCGTAGTTATTCCCCCTCACTGAAAGTTTGTCCTGTGATTTCGTAGAATTCGTCTATGGTTATCCAACCTTTTATGACTGCATTGGCTACACGTTCAATAGACCATAACCCTTTATCATAATAATTTTTGACTTTTTCGTACTTACTCATTGTCAGGTTCCTCCGTATCTTCAAGTTCAACATCGCACATCATTGCAATGTAATCAATGTCGGCAGTGTTCTTTTCCTGTTGGTTCTGACGTTGAATATTACGGTTCTTTTCTTCATTGAGTTGCTGCATTATTGTTTTTACTTTGAACATCTGAAAAACCCCCTTATAATTACCAAGTTGCAAGTGTTTCATCTGCTTGTTCAAGTGGCTTTATAAACATAAAGTAATTTTTCCATTCGCTATCAGTATTATATTTTTCAATCATTTCAGAAGGCACATATATTCCCGCCACATTCGGATCGAAAGAACTGAAATATTCTGCTTCCATTAATGATGAACCATTTACTGAAGGGACTTTATTACCGCGGATAATAAGTTTCTGAAGTTTATTGCAGTCATAAAATGCGCCGTCACCGATAAAGTCCAAATTGCCTTTGAATTCTACTGAATACAAGTCAGCACAGTCACGAAACACATATTTATTAATCTTTGTTACTGTTTCAGGGAATACTATTGAAGTCAGTCCAGCGCATCCGTAAAATGCATATGTGCGTATTAAATTACCGCAACCTTCCAATTCATCCGCGCTGATGCTATACTGCGCCGATGCATCATTTGTGATAATCTTGTTTAATAGTGGGTTGCGCTTGATTTCCTTTGCCATATCTGCGCCTTTGAATGTATCAATTCTGTTTTTTTCTTTGATTGCATCAGTTATCTTTTGAAGTTCATTATCTTCAATGTAATGTATACCCATTAGAATTCCACCTCTGTGATATTAGGAATTAATTCAGCAACCCAAGTACCATTGCTATTTACGCGTAAAAATTTCCCTGCATCTTCTTTATAAACAATGGGCAAATGTTTATAAACACCATTATTTTGATGATGTAAGTTATACCATCTTTCTATATTTTCAATATCATAACTTTTCAATTTATGGTATTCTTCAGGAAGATATTTTTCATCAATAGTCACTATTTCTTCAAATGTGATTTCTTTTACTGTGATGATAAATCCATTAGTTTGTTTTGAATGCATCACATAAAATCCTGCTTCAGGGTATGTATATCCATTTACAACAGAATTATCTTCATTGATTGCAACTACTACTGGCAAACCATTCATCATTACCGCATAATTATCATCAAAAGAAACTTTATTATTTTTAACATCAACATCCATATCAACATTCAAAATAATTGAATCAAGTCTTTTTATGTATTCTTCTGCGCTTGTTGGTAATTCTCCAATTTTAACAAGATATAATTCTTGTCCGAAATAATCTACTGAATTAGTCTTGACTGCGCCGTCAGGAACAACACCATCATATTTGATTGCATCAAAGTGTGTTATAATTCCAAAAGGCTTGTTTTTAATATCATTCCAATAAACCTCTTTTACATAGCCGCCTGAAGACAACTTCATTTTGAACGGTTTCGGAGTTTCTTTTAATTCAAGTGCCAATTTATCACTCATAAACATAATCCCTTTCTACTTCAAGTTCTTCCTGGAACGAAGTTCTTACAATTCCGTTGGGGAAAGTTACTTCAACTTCAACTATGTAAGCTGCGCCGTATTCAGCAAGTTCATCTGACGGAGTAAGCTTTGCTGTTTCAGATGCCTGGAAAACAAAATCAACTGCGCTTGTTTCTTCTTCTGTCACAATCTCCTGAAAGAGACTGTAATCTGCCCCTGATAACGTGCTTCTCACACCGCATCTGATTGTACTTCCCTTTTCAATAACCGTTTCATTGCCTTCTTCATCAGTAGCCACAAACGGAAATTCAAATGTATCTCCTCTGGTTTTTTTAATCATAAAATACCTCCTTTATAAAACGGGATATGTAAAACTAAACCAAATTGAGTCATTACTTGTGAGTTCAGATGTTCCAGGGCCTAAACGTTCCATACTGATAGCTGAACCCATTATATATATGTGTGCAGATTTTTTATTCTCAGCTAAAGCATGACAATGCATGCCAAAGGTTGACGCATACTCATCAGGAAGTGTTGCAATTAGTTTTAATATTGTTTTGTTGCTTTCACTCACAGCACTATTGTCATTAGTGAATTTGTTAGCAGTAAAATTAGTTTTGATTTTTCCTGATACACACACAATACCGTTTTTTTTGTAATACGATACGCTTCCCGTAAAGGATGCAGTATTGATAGATAATGTTTTATAGTTTGAATCGGCTTTTATTGTTTTCTTTATTTCTGTAATTGCTAAATCATTATCCTGAATACCTTTTTCAATATGGTTCATATTACTTGCGTTGAGTGCTGTGCTGTCGTTGACCCAGGTTGTGGGAGTGTAAGCCATTATATCAGCTCCTTATATTTTTAAATTTGTAGACACTTTGATGCTTGTGTTACAAAGGTTAGTATCATTCCACCTCTTTTGTGATGGTGATACCAATGTGGTCTGCATTTTCAAAGCACCAGTGTATTCAATGATGTTTTTTACAACAGTACCTATGTATTTGTTTTCATAATCTTTTGTGCCGCTTTGTGTGAGTGCCATTTCGGCTGTTGCTTCATCGCCAAGCTCAAGGGAACAGTCTCCGCGCCAATCTGTTTCGATGGTATAAGCGGAGGCTTCGAACTGATTATATATCCAGTTTCTTATATCTTTTGCTGTATCAAGTTCTGTGATTACCGGGTTCTCGATAGCAATAGCGGAACCAGAATTATCAGATGTGTATTTTTTTCGCTGAACCTTGTTGCTTGATGATGTAATTTTGCTTCCCTGCAGTTGATTGAAAAACATAAGGAACAACGCCATACTACCAACTACATTGTCGTAGTTTTCATAAGAGGCTTCGATTGTCTTGTTTTCTGAAATCATTGCAACATTTATATGTGTGTCGCAGTACGTAAAACGATAAATAATATCCAACTTATCACTACCATATTCGATAGATGTACTTGCTTCTGATATTTGTTCCTGAATCTCAGACATATAAAGTGCTGCATTTCCTAAAACACCGAACAATGAATTTCTATCGTAAATATCATTGAAAATATAACGCATTTGCAGTTCTCTGAAATCAAATCTCGGTATGTTGAAAATTTCTTCGTCGGTTTCAGAGTCTATAAGTGTTGAACCATTGTAATAAGCTTTGGTTTCACCGTCGAAAATGAACTCGATTCTGTTAAATGCAAGCTCTGTATTCTGTGAACAAGAATATGCGTACACACTGACTTCAACACCATTGTTTTCATACGTTCTTTCTATGGCAGGATTTTGATAACTTTGTTCGAGTTCTATGCTGAAATCTTCCGTCCAGTCACTTCTGCCTTTAAATGAAATAACACCTGAAGTTGTAACATAAAGATATTTATGCATCAGCTGTGCCAGATAAAGAAGTATCTGCATTTTGCTTTCTTTATAAAACGGTGTTATAGATTCAAGGCCTTCAGGTATTGAGGAAGTGTCTAAATCGTTGCCAAAAAGCACCGTTAAATAGTCTTTTACGTTTCGTTTTATAAAGTGACTTGACAACTCCAATTCTGTTTCTGAAAGGGGAGTTTTGTCATATTTTTCTACAATATCTATGAAATCGAAATCCACAGCAGTGCCTTGCTGTTTTGCCTGGCGGAAATAAGCTACTCCCACCGGACAAAATTCGTGGCTGTATAATGACAAATCATCTGTTAAAGATTCAACCGATTTTTCAAAATTGAAAAAGTAAAATTTCTGCCCTGAAGTAAAATCGTGAATCTTTGAATTTATAAGCAAAGGATTATACGCATCTACTTCATCAATAATGGTACATGCGTAAGAATTATACGGAATGCTTTGTGCTGTGATATCCGTTTCAAGTGTGATGTCAACAGACATCAAATCATCTTTTGTGAAAATTGCAGGTTCTCCGTAAGTAGAAAAAAGAATTACAGGTTTTACACCTTGTTTGCTCCATTTTGTAAAATAGAACCTTAACAAATGCAAAGAACTCTCGTTTTCACCTGCGTATTCATATAAGTCCTCATATGAATACGTTAATATTTTTCTGTCATTACTTAAGCCGCTTTTGGTTGTTTTGAGAACAGGCGATATGCCGTCAGCTTTATAAAATTCAATATAGAGTTCTGTCGGGTAGCATTCGTCTTCAAAGCAAATTGTTATTGAGTTTTTTTGACTTGCAGAAAAATAAAAAGTTTCTTGTGTGCGACCGCCGATTTCGATATATCCGTAGTTGGTGACAGAATCAGATGTTTCCTTACCACATTGCCACATTGAAAATCTCTGTGGATTATCACCCGGTGGAGTTTTAGAAATCCAGGCAGATGTACCGCTTATTTTAGTTAATCCGAATCCTGAATCTGAGACAATGAGAAAATCACTGCTGCGGGTATCGGCCTTGTTTGCGGTGTGGTACTCTGTTGTTACATTTCTCATCGTATCACCTCATAATAAATTCAACCGATACTTCACGGTAATATATGGGCTTCATATCTTCGTCACAGCGTACATCAGCAAAGGTTATATCGCTGTGATAAAAAGTACCTTCGATAAACGTTCCTGAAGATTCGTCATAATATTCCAATTTGTCCCAATTCCTACCGTAAAGTGCTTTGTATAAAGTGGAATATTCTTCTGCTGTCATACGAGACCAGGTTACAGGAAACGTCTTTTTTGTAGCAAGAAGCTCCTTTGTCAGAGGAGCGTTCTTGCTTACAGCTCTGTTGGAATTAGTAACTATCTGCGAAATAGTAGAACCGAGTGTTGTAAAATTTTTAGGGACGTCTATTCCGTTGATTTTTCGTATCATTCAATCATCCTTTCACCGTACGGAAAACAAAACCGCTACGGTTAAGTTCTTTGCCTACGTGTTTCGCAGTCCTCTGACCGACTTTCTGACCATCCATATTGACATCAAAATCAAGAATGCCGTTTTGTTTTGCCATAAGAAGTGCAGCATAGAATGCAAGTTTCAAATCCTCATATGTAATGTTGGTGCTTTCTTCACGTACAATCTGTCTGATAAGTCCTTCAGGAGCTTCAAGGTTTCTGCCGTGTTTCTGGTCACCGAGAACTGCTACAAATTCACTTCTTGCGGGGATAACTGCGCCTGTTGCAAGGCGGGGGAGAGTAACAGTCTTAATGGGTGAAATGTTGAATCCGAGACTTCTGCCGCCGATTTCAGGCACCCAGGCAGGGATAGAGATTTTAAAAGCATTCAATTTAGCAATCAACCAGTTCAGACCACCGATTATTTTATTGATGAATCCTTCGAAAGTGCCGATACCTTTATTGATAAGTCCTGTGAACCAAGCCTTGACATCGTTACCGAAGTTTTTGAAAATCTTCTTTAAATTTTCGCAAGTATTTTTTACTTTTGTGGATATGGTGTTCCAGTTAAATGAGACGGCACTTGCGATTGATGCACCGCCTGCAAGCATCATTCCTAATCCGAGAGGAATGCCGGCACCTGTAAATACGAGAATGGCACCTATTACAAGTAAAACCGCACCAAGAATTCCCGCGATTGTTGTGACGGTTTTCTTTGTCTTATCGCTCATTTTTTTCCAATTGGGTAGAACTGCAGCTGCAAGGCTTACTGCCCCAAGAGCCAATAATCCGATACCTAATGGTATTGCAACTCCGGAAAAAGCAAGAAGTGCACCGATAGCCAGTAGTGCACCACCCACAACTGTTGCGATTGTTGTAACAACGCTGGATACTTTATCTTCTGAACTTTTCCAGTTTAAAACTGCGGCTGCGACGAGTGCAGTTGCACCTATTGCCATTAAAGCAATACCGATGCCTGTAGCAGCTCCGGTGAAAGTTAAAAGAGCACCGATAACAAGAAAAGCACCACCCAATACACCCATAATAGCAGTGATGGCTGTAGTGCAATTATTTTTGCCTGAATTCCAGTTGAATGCAGCAACAGCGACTAAACCTATAGCACCTGCAACAATCAGAGCAAGACCAAGACCTATGAACAATGGATTCACACAAAAAAGAAGGAGAATAACACCGATAACCATCAGTGCACCGGACACGGCCATCATAATGACATCTAACGATGAGCTGACGTCTTTGGTTATTTTACTGTTATCTATTGCTGCAGCAGCTGCTAAAGAGGCAGCGCCTACCGCAATTAAACCAAGACCAAGCGGAATATTTCCTGTAAACGCAAGAATTACACCAATTGCAAGACACGCAACTCCAACAATGCCGAGTATTTCTTCAAGCTTTTCAGAGATAAATGAAGTATCATAATCTGATTGTGGAGCTGAATAAGTATTCAATCCCATGTCAATCGAGCCACCACCTCCTGATGAAGAGGTAGAAGAGGAAGAATCTGCACTCTTTGAAATATCATTGAGTTTATCAAAAGAAGCAACGGCTTTATTCTGTTCTTTCTGTGCTTCTGTGGCATCTTCCGTGGCAGATGCAAGGTCTTCCTGACTTGATGCAATAGAACTCACCGTTGAAGCTGTATTATTCTGTTCAATCCCTAATGCTGATGAGAGTGTATTAGTGAAAGCTAAAGCGGTAGAAACAAGCTCGTTCAAAATTTTCACTGCAGGAGTCAAAACATTAATGAGCAAGTCACCTACAACAATTTTTAACTGATTAAATCTTTCAGTAAGAATTCTTGTCTGATTTGCCCAGCTGTCCTGAGTCCGTGCGAAGTCACCCTGTGCATTTGCTGTGACAGACAAAAGATAGTTATATCTTAAAATTGCCTGTTCATTCTGAGTCATTGCTTTGTATGATTTTGTTATACCTTGAGTAAGTGCATAGTTTTCAAGGTTTGCAATGCTCATATTTATACCAAGTTGTCTCAATGGTTCTATTTCGCCGGCTATACCGGCACGTATTTTGTTAAAAGCTTCATCGCTTTGTAAATTATAAAATGATGCCATATCACCGGATAATGCCGTCAGATTCTTTGACATAACGAGCATTTCTTTTTTTGGTACCTGCATGCTGTCAAGCATTGCACCCATTGTAGATGCGTATTTTTTTGCAGAAAGTTCAGATAAACCGTATCCTTCAAGTGCTGTTTTAGAGAATTCATTAATTTCCTGTGCTGAGCTTTTGAAAACTGTATCAACAACGTTCTGAACTTCCTGCAGGTCACTTGCAAGGTTGATTGATTCTTTTCCGAATTCAACTAATTTCTGTGTGGAAAAAGCAATACCAACTGCAGCAGCAATGCTTTTTAACGATGATGTTATGCTTTTAACACCTTTGTTAAACTCTCCGTTTTCCAGCTTGGTTATTATTTTGATGCTTCCATCATATCCTGCTGCTATATTTAATCACCTCGTATCTATCAGAAAAATTTGCCCAACAGTTCTTCTTCTTCTTCAGAATAGTGTTCAGGCAAATCAACGATTTTCTTGTTTTCGTTGTACCATTGACGTTCTTCTTTTGTGAGAGTACCTTTCTTAAGGCGAGAACGAATGGAAAGAAGCTGGCTGAAAAAGCAATCTTTATCCAGGTCCATGAATAAAACGATAAATTTCCACCAGTGCATTTCTTGTGTTGTAATATCAATTCCGTGTGTCTGAAGAATCCCCGAAAAGATATACCTGGCATCCTGCGTAAAGCTGTATAAACGAGAATCCCCCGGAGAATCGTCTTCACCGGGGGAGTTTTCTGTTTCATCACAATCGCCGTCCAAAAAACGCAGAGCCATTTCAAGAGCTTCCTCGATGTTCTCGGGGATGTTCTTTTTTCCATACAACAGTTCGAGCATTATTTCATTTTTTTCAAGGCCTGTGAGTTCTTCGCTTTCAAAAGCCTCAATGATTTTAATTGCTACACGAAAATCTGTGTTAATGGGATATTCTTTCCCGTCGATTAAAACTGCCTCAGGCAGTTGTTCTGTCAGAATGCTCATTTTTTCAAAGCCTTTGATGTAGATTTATATTTTTCTTTTATGTCTTTTCTTGCTTCTCCGATGAAAGGCGTAATGCCTTCGAAGAACTGAATATACTGATTGTTTTCATCGTTGAAAATTTTTGCACCCTCAAAGAGAATCCAGCTTGTACCTTCACCGAAAATTTTATCGATTTCACCATTGAGCTCGTCGCAGATATCACTTACAAGATGCATGATGTTTTCAATTTTTGAGGGAATTTCAATTGTTTCACCGTTTGCTTCAACTTTCCTGATGCCTGTATTGGCTTCAGCAGCTTTAGCTTTTTCTTCGTATTCCTTCTGCTTAACTTCAAGAAAATCAAGCAAAGAATAAAACTTCTGAGTGAAGTTTACATCTTTGGGATTGAAAGTAATCACTCTGTTCGGGTCATCGTTGATTAAAAGTCTGATGCCTTCGTTTCGGTTAATGTTAATACTGGGAACAGCGTTCTGTTCAATAGCTCTGCTTTTCATGGCTTATTTCTCCTTAGGTTGATGATGTGGGGTCTGCTGCGAAACTGTATGATTTGTTACCGTCTACATCAGTAACAGTTACTGAACCGTGAGTTCTCTTACCAACCCAGTGAAGTGTGCAGGGTGCGGAAACACCTTTTGTATCACCGCCGAAGTTTGTAAGTTCAACAACTGCTTTCTGCTTCCAAGCTTTGAAAACGGTATCGCTTTCTTTTGTTGTTTCTCCTTTTTCAAGTAAAGGTTTGTAAAGTTTTACCCAGACGAACTCTTTTACAACAGAATCGCCTGTAAGCTCTTCTTCCTCGACTTTATCAAGGAACTCAGAGAACTTGTTGCCACCTTCAACATAGATGGGGTCAACATCGGTTGATTTTTCGTATTTATCGAGGATTGTCTCGTTATTACCGAGGATGTCTGATGTTGTTTCGACATTGGCATTCGGTGCAATAGACATATCCTCGATACCCTTACCGATAATTTCAAGGTTTGAAGCGGAATCTGTACCTGCTTCAAAAAGCAGTGCAAAATGTTTTCTTAACGCTTTGCCTGATTTGATTGCGTATTCGTTGTCTGCTATGATAATCACTCCTTGTTGTAATGTTTTTCAAAAGTAACGGCAATCTGCAGTTGATAACGGCCGGTCTGACCGTCATCGTACAGTTGAAACAGCATGCCGTTCTGTGCTGTGATTTCTTCTTCTGAGGGATTGTCGCCAAACTGAGGAGCAAGACCAAGAACGGACTGTTCCTCAATCCATTCTGTAAAACGGTCAAGGAATCCGATTGTTTCAATGCGGATAACATCGTCAATGGTGAAGTTGTTCGCATATAAAGAAAAATTATACTGCTTATACGCGATAACTCCGCCCATAATATCTTCCACACGTCTGATTGTTGTCTGACCTGCAGGCATAAGTCCGAATTTATTCTGACTATGCCAATCAATCAGAATTCCTTTTGTAAAATCTTCGAGGAAGGGGCAAGTAAGAATGAAATCCCTCATCTTTTCAATGCTTGTTTTCTCTGCCATTATCCGCCTCCTGCAATTTTTTTAGCTTTTGCAATTATAGCTTTGCCGTGCTCAGCTTTCATCCGTTCAAACCAATGACCGCCTCTTTCAGGGTCGTAAGAACGTGAATCGGCGGTGTCATAATATTGTTTTTTTGCATAAGGTGCAATCCAACACACTTCACCCTTGCCGATTTCTGTGCCTAAAATACCTGATTTCTGAAGCATAGAAGTCTGAAGCGGAACTTTTTTACTGCAAAGACGCAGAACCTCGCTATCGACGAACTCCTGCGCCCGGCTGTAACTTTTATTCCATTTATCGGAAAACCCGGGATTCCATTCAAGCTGCGCAAAACCGTTTTTGTCTTTTATAATGGCACCCCTCGGTGTTTCTATTTTGTCTATACTCATTTTGCATCAAGTCTCCAATGACTCAAAACGTCTCCGCGGTTATCAGCAAAGCTGTATACTCTTGAAACGTTATGTTCCTTGCAAACTTCGGTAAAACTGTCAAATGTTTCAATAACTTCATCAGTGATATAATCTTTGTTGTCGCCCTGTAAAGTCCAGAATTCAGACTTTTTTTCTTCTGAAAGATTCTGCCATTTTTTGAACGGCAGATAAGGTTTTGATTCCTTACCTTCAGAAATACGGATAACAAAAGTTTTTGTAGCCACAAGACCGTTTGAAGTTGTTGCAGTTTGCGTTTTACCGCGCCAGGAAACCCCTTTGAATACAGTAGGGTAGAATTTACCGTCTGATTCGTTAAAAAGTGTTACATCAGCATTTTTGAGCATATTTAAACACCTCTGTACATAAGACCTGTATGGCCGAGATATTGCATCGCAAAAGAATATTTTTTATTTTCAGTAAGCTTTACTGATTCAGATGTTTCCTGTGCATAAGATTTGGAAACACCGTCATTACTTTCTGAAACAATGCCGTTTTTACTGTTTCGTACTTTTGTCTGATACTCTATCTCGGCTATTGCACAGACGGCATTTCTTACATCGTCCGTTACATTCCCGACTACCCGTCTGTGGGTGACGTGTTCGATATACCGTCCGGCATTAGCTTCAGCTGTGAGAAAGTCTTTTGCTGACGGTATTACGCCGCCTTTAAAATCCTGAATGTAGTATTTGTAGTCTGCGTACATACCGTCAGTCCTTTCTTAACATCAGTCTTTGATGAGTTTAATTGTTGTAGCTTCAGGAGCTGCATTTGATACAGTGAGTGTACCGGTCTGACCTTTATAACCTGATGCTTTAACTTTGTAGGGATAAGAGCCGTTTCTGAGTGCGAATGTTGCAACACCGCTTTCATCAGTTGACTGGATTGAACCATTAACGTCAACTTTTGCCTTTTCGATTGCATTACCTTCGCTGTCAGTTACTGTGAATTTTACATCATAAGTTTTAACAGGAGAAGCGGGTTCAAGGTAAGCAAAGGGACAACCTGAACGGTCGCCGTTCATTCTTGTTGCAGGATTGGGAAGTGCCCAGCCCATACGGAATACGATTCTGAGTGCAACCATATCCTGCTGAGCAAGGTTATAAATGATTTCTTTTGTTGTGGGGTCCTGAATAACGCCCTGGTCAAGAATCTTAACTGTGATATCCTGACGGATAGCATAAACAGCCTGTGAGAAGTCACCTGCAACAATCTGTGCAACTGATTTGTCAAAACTGCCGTTTTTTGGGAATGTGAGGGGAGAACCAACGATAGCATAAGGTGTAGAACCCTGCATATCAGTTACGAAAATTGGTCTGCCTGCATCGTCTTTGATACCGCGAAGAGAAGATTTCATGTTGATTGCAGCAACTGCACCGTTCACATCATAACCATCATCTTCAACCTTTCCCCATACACCACCTTCACCAAGAAGGTTGTCGTACATTTTACCTGTTGCTGCAACATTGTTGCCTGCATTTCTTGCAACGGTAATAATATCGTTCTGCCATTCAGAAGGTCTGTTGTTGCCGAAAATTACTGCACTGTCAACTCTCTGACCGATAGCTTCGATAATACGGGGTTTAACTTCGCCCATAATATCAAAACTTGCATCATCAAGCACTGCCTCGGGGATAGGCACGATAACAGCAAGTTCTGCAGCAGTGAGATAAACGTTATCCCATGCCTGTTCAGAAGTCTGTTTGAATCCTGTGTCACCGTTTACCCAGTAAGCAGTGGGAAGAACATCAAGAACGGGGATTCTTGTCTGTTTGCTTGTCATATTGGGAAGTTTTCTTGCCAATGACATAAATACGGACGATTTAGGAGCGTCCTGGAAAATTGTTTCAACGAGCTGTTCCTGAATAAGGGCTTCAGCCTGTTCTCTGTTGATAATAGGTATAATAATCATCCTTTCTTTTATTTGCCGAATGCTGCTCTGAATGCTGCATTAGCCTGTTCATTTTTATTGCCTACGTTTTTGCCGTCACTGCCACCTGTGTGACCTGCCACATAGGGGAGTGTTGAATCAGTCTTGAAAAGGTGTGCAAAGCCTTTTTTGACTTCGCCGAGCTGTTCCTTAAGACCGAGAATTTTGTCATCTGCAAGCTTAAGCTTATCTTTATCAAGATGAGCCATTACAGACACATTATCAATTGCACCGAATTCTTTGATTTCTTTTTCAAGAATTGCATTGAAACGGTATTCATTGACTTTTGCTTCTGCATCGGTCTGTGCCTGAGCTGCCTTTGCTTTCCATTCCGGGTCATACCCTTCGAGCTTTTTGTTTGCTTCTGAAAGCTGACCGTTCAGACCGGAAATCATTGTGTCTTTTTCACCAATCTGTCCCTGCAGAGATGAGATTTCACCGTTGTGGAGGTTTTCCACCTGCTGGCACTGCTCATCAGTAAGACCAAAGCCTTTGAGTTCGTCTGTTGTCATTTTTTTACCTCCTTCCTCGAAAAGTTGGTATAAAAAAACACCCTACTGCGAAAGTAAGGTGTTTGATTATTGAGTTTTAGGTATGAAAAAAAGCACCCTCGGAAGGATGCTTAAGTTAATGAAATTTGTTTACTTACGTAAGGGGTTGAGATTTTCGTCAAAGAATTGATTGTGAATGCTTTTCTTATCGTGAATGAAATTAGGACAATTGTAGCTTCTGCAAGCTCTGTACTCGTCAGGTATGATAGAATTTAAAGCTTTGCAACGTGGCGGGTGCCAGTTTTTGTCTCTACGAATATAATTAACGCATATCTGACATATAGGAGTGGATATGCTTCCTGCCAACGGATAATCAAGATTACCGCTTTTTTTGCAATCTTCCGCATACTGTTTTGCTTTTTCTGCATTCACGTTAATTTCACTCCCAACCATTCTACAACTAAGAATAACTTGCCTTTGAAATATTGTGCTTCAATTATACCATAATCTGAATTGTTTTGCAATACTACTTCATATTCATCACCGATTTTATTAAGGTGATGATGTGAAATATCATTGATATATCCTGCACCAAGTTTCCCCTTTGGGATAAGAATGGTCATTTCAACATCGCTGTCGTATGCAGTATCTCTGAATAATGATGTAGAGGCGAAAGATTTTATTCTTACTCGTTTATCATCCCAATCATTTATAGGTATGCTGTTTTCGAGTGCTTCAAGTCCCTCGATATATGCTCTTTTTGTGCCTCTGAAAACAACCGTGTTTTCAGGGAGAGACATTCCTGCAATAGTATCATCCAATTCGTTGAAATCACTAACCGATGTAGGTGATGTAATATTTCCGGTGGCAGCGTATGTGTTTATAGCTGAACAATGTCCGTTACCGTCCGAATATCTGTAAACTACCGATTTTTGTGTCGGATTGAGTGATAAAGCACGGTCGCTGTATTCTTGAGGTACACCATCTTTTATATCCATAACCTTATACGATGGCGTTCTTTCAAGAAGCCTTTGGTCAACACCTTTGTAACGGTATTTAAGTTGAAGTTTATCCCAATCAGCAGAGCCTTGTTCTTTAAGTTTAGCAAAATCGCGGTAACTTCCAACTTCTCTTTCTCCAAGTCTTTCAACATATCGCTTATATTGCTGCACAGTGCCCGGTGATGTTTCTTTGAAATGTTTTAATTCTTTTGCTCCATATACCGCCTTCTGACTCACACTTCTGTTGAATCCATACATCTGCAGACGTTGTTTCTGAGGCGGTAAACCTGTTTTATAAGAGAAGTCCTTATACTTTGCTTCGTGGGATTTAAGCTTGACAGAGAGGTTGTCAAAGTCATTCCTGAGCCTTGTTTTCAGCTCTTCATCATCGGTGGATTTAACTGCAGTATCGAGAGCTGCCAACTCTGAGCGTTCTTTCCTTATCTGCCGTTCCATTGCTCTCTGTTTCTGTTCAGCATCGTACCGGGACATTGTTTTATCGTTATATGTAATAGTCTCGTTTTTTCTCTGTTCAAGTTCTTTATCGGAATATGCTCTCTCGCTGATTCCTTCGAAGAATGGGTACCAGTCGTGTCGGCAGTTCCAACCTTTGAAACCTGCACCTGTACCGTAACCGATGTCAGATAGAGATAGATAACCCTCTCTGCCTGAAAGACTGACAATTTTGCCTTGCCATTCAGCATGGGAAGGACGTGCGCCGAAATGGGCAGTGATTTCCATAAGGTCACAGCCGAGGTCTTCAGCATTTCGGAGTGAAATTTCGCCCGTTGTCTGACCTACACCCGTAAGCGCTGCACGTCTGACAGCAACGTCAAGCTTATCGCGGTGTCCTGTAGGATAAATTACCTCTGCACCATCAGCAATGACTTTATGTATTGCCTGGCGTACTGCTTCTGTGTACGATAATGCACCGCTTTCAATCTGCATTTCAGCAAGTGTGCAGGCGGAAATAAACGATTGTTGAGATGCTGTGGCAGTAGTTTTTGTAAGGTTTTTAAGGAATGAGCCTGTCTTTTCGATATTCGCTTCAAGGACGTGTAAAGCAGCAGGGGACATCTGATTTGCAACGTCAATGCCTGCTTCTTTATAAATCTTGTTATCAAATGCAACGGATTGAACACTTGTATCTTCAAAAAGCACTCTTACTGCTTCATCAGAAAGGCCACTGTGCTGTGCAACTTCTTTTACGATATCGTCATATAACTTTCCTGACTGCTGAAGTCTTAAAACTAAATCAGCTTTGCCCTCGGTGAAAGTGCCTTTTACAACTGCTTTGACAATCTTCTGAACGATACTGTCTTCAAGCTGACGGTAGAGTTCAACAATATCATCTGTACACGCTGTTAACTGTTCCGGAGTAAGCATTTATTATTCCTCATTAAAACCGAAAGGATTTTTCATATCGACTTTTTCAGGCATCATCTTTTTAGCTTCATCTTCTGTGATGCCATATCTCCATGCAAGATACTTTTCGCCTTTAACAATGCCGGCAGTAACTTCTGCAAGACGGATTGCCTGTTCTTTATTGGCATCTGTGAGAACGCTGTCAGAAAAATCAAATGTCTGCTCATATTCACCTGCAGGAGCAAGGTTATAAAGTGTAGCATAAACATCCATAGCGTAAGCAAGGTCTGTCAGCGCGTTTTCAAGTGCTTTCTGATTGAGTGTGACCATTGCGTAACTGCGCTGTTTTGATGTTTTTATTTCCTCTGCAGTTTTGTCTACGTTCTGCGGGTCAGAAATTGTGCCGTAAGCAAAACCACAGTTGAATTCGATTCGCTGAAAAATCTTGTTCAGACCGTTAACAAGAGAATTGTCACGCAGAGCAGGGGAGAAGACTTTATAAAAATCAGGGTCGCTGTTTGATATTTTTCTGAAAAGTCTGTCACTGTGTTCAGGGAGAACATCAGGACAATCGGTATTGCCTATGGGTTGGAGACAGTCAGCAGCTGCATCCACGGCAAGCTCACCGCCTTCAAATTCCCATTTTAAACGGCTGAATTGTTTGTCCGCTTCACGGATGAGTTCCACTGCTCTTGAAAATATAGACACACCAAGAGGGGAATTCGTGTCTACATTGTTTGCAAGAGCAACCTTCATCAGACCGAAAAGAGGTCTGTCAACATTTTTAATAACAAAGCTGCTTGCAAGGTCCTGCCATTCAGGAACGGAAGAAAGTTCAATTTCTCTGCCCAGGTTTGCATTTGTAGAACTTACAAAAGCCTTGTTTGTAATTGTGTAATCTGTACCGATAAGCTCGTGCTTTTCAAGACGTGTAAAAATTTTATTATCACGGTTTATCTGAGAATAAAAAATAACGGCTGTCATTCTGCCTGATGAATCAAAAGCCAGAGGCAGAAAACAATCCGCATTTATGAAATCTATGCATATTTCGTCACCGTTTACATAAGGTTTGAAAACCTTACTACCGTAAGCACCGGCAAATTCTATTTCACGATGAATGTGATTGATTACATACTGATAAACTGTATTCAGATAATCAGCTCTGGGGGAACCGCTGAGTGCTGATTTGAATTCAAGTGTTACCAACGTTGCAAACTCCGAAGCAATGGCGCTTGCAAGGTTAAGAGAAACAACCTTTTTGCCATCTGCCCAGGGACTTTCGTTTCTGTACATCTTATCCCACATAGCAATGGAATTTTCCATTTTAGGGGAAATGACAATATCCTGTGAAACTGCACCGTCTGTGGTACTCGTTTTTAGTAATCTTCTTATCCAGTTGATTATTTTTGCAAACATTCATTATCTCCATTCTATCCATCTGAATTCACGTGCAAGGATTGTATAGCAAAAATAACGTATATCGTCCATTGCATGGTCATTCTCTTTTATAACTGTGTCTGTGGGCGATTTTTCATCCCAACGGTAAAGACCAAATTCACGTATACTGTTTTTACAACTTTCGTGAATCTTCACCATTCCTGACTGTAACAATGTGGCAGTAACACGTATTCCGTTGAGAACGTCATTGTCAGCCTGCCACACTCTGAATCGTCCGTGTCTGCGTATACAAGCAATAAACGATGCAGCGGAAGGGTCAACAATTACTTTGTTGATTGCATAACCTTTTGCAAGGTCTGTCAAATCCTGATAATATTCTTCGTCGGTTTTCTGACGGCCGTGTTCTTTCGAACTGTAATAAAATTCTTTAACCCGGATCGCTTCGCCACGTCTTACACACCACAATCCCATTGAAGTGGGGTTGATAGTACCATAGTCAATGCTGATGAAGTATTGACCGTCAATGTTTTGCGTGCCTCTGTATAAAGCGTTCTGAATATTATTGTTGAAGGTCTGATAAACAAGACCTTCTGCAACGCACCACAACCCACGGATGAAACGGTCATAGAATACGCCCGTGAACATTTCTTCGTAACGTTTACGGACTTTAGGCGAAAGAGAAGTATTATCTTCCATTGTGAAATGCAGATGCAAAATACCTTTTTCTTCTGCCTTGTCAATCCATTCCTTTTTAAACCAATGTTCAGGACCTTCAGGGTTGCAGTTAAACCAGTATGTAGAACCCTCAACAGAGCAACGTGCAAGAGCCTGCTCAACAAAAGAACGGGGCATCAAAGCAACTTCATCAAAAAGCACGCCTGCCAGAGTCATACCCTGAATCAGAGATGCAGAAGCTTCGTCTTTACCGCCGAAAAGAAAGAATTTGTTTGTTCTGTTTCCTTTTGTAATTTCAACGTAGTTTTTACCGCGGTATTCTTTTACATCACATATGCCTTCAAGCCAGTTCGGTAACTGCATTATGACGTTACGCCGTAAGGATGCAATTGTTTTTCCGCAGATTGCGAAATTCTGATTATTGAAATTTGTAGTTGCCCAGAGAATGAAGCTGACAGACATTACAAGGGTTTTACCGGAACGGACTGAGCCGTCAGCAACAATACCGTTATAATTGCGGTAAGGTGATTTCGGGCACCACCAGGTCAATACTTTCGATTGCTTCTTTGAAAACGCACACCATTTATTCATTATTGTCGCTCCATACGTCTTCAGCTTTTTTATTTAAAGCATCGAGGAATGTTTCAACACTGTTTTCTTCCTGAGGTTCAGCGTTGTCTTCACTCTGAATGCCACTATATTTCATAACTGCTTCATAGGCGGATAAACTGTCTTTCCCGCCGTGAAGCACCTTTTTTATAAGTTCTATTTTCATAGCATCGCTGACTGAAAGGTTTTTTAAATCTGCTTCAGTAAAGTTTTTCGGATTTTCCTTTTTACCGCTTGCCATAGTCATTTTCAGAAGTCTCTGCCACTCTTTTCTTTCCTGTGCTCTGAGTCTTCTAACCTCGCCTGATTTCTTTCCGCCTTTTTTTGCGATTTCTCGGAGTTCACTCGGGGTTCGGTCGGAGTTTGGTATTAGGTTTTTTTCATTTGGCATTTCACCACCTCTGGGAATAAAATAAAAATACCCGTCACAGAGGTCTGTAACGGATATTTCTCTCATTATACATATTTTAGCACTATGCAACGAACAAAACGAACAAGTTTAATGATTTTGAAGAAATCTTATGCAAATCATTCTCACACAATCACCTGTTGAAGTACCTCCCGAAACTTTCATAGCAACCTTATTCCAGGAATAATGCTCAACAAAACGGTATGTAAAAATCTGTCTTGTGTAGCTGTCTTCGATGCTTGCAATAAACTTTTCAATTTTGAGCCGTTCTTCCTCACAGCGAATTTTACGTTCTCTGATAATTTTTTCAATATCGAGAATTCTATTTACAAGCATTTCTTTATGATTTGCTACACCTGAAGAACTCCCGCCAACACCTAATGACGGACTCTGCAAAGCATATAACCTCTCTCTGAGTTCAGCCAGACGATTCTCTTCTTCAACAATCTCTGCTTTTAAATCTTTATACTGATACAGCTCTTTAAATGTCATTCAATCACTCCTTTTTTTCTTCAAGTCGCTTGATTTTGTTTTTCAGATTTCCGTATATTAAATTTGCAATAACACCGCATACCATATACCCTAAGAAGAGTACCCAACGGTAAGGACTATCATCACATTTAATATAAGCTGTCATAAATACGGAAGAAAACACGGTAAACCAAATCATCTATTATCAGCACCTTCTTTCTCGTAATACTTGCACACTTCAGGAAACTCCGTTACAGGGCAATAGTCAGCTCTGTACGGGCATTCATCATTAACGCAAATCTCATCAGTGCAATATTTACATTCATTCTGCATTGTTGTCACTCCTTTACCACTCGTTATAAGCTTTTCGTTCAAGTGTCTTTTTGAAAGCTTCATATAGTTCGGGATAATGTTTTAACACATCATCATATTGAGTTGTTTTTAAGCCTTTCCTATCGTCTTT
>JAFUIO010000036.1 GCA_017468425.1 Clostridia bacterium
TCCAAGTTTGCTTAATTTCATTAATCTTATTTCTTCATCAAACAGGCTCATTTCTCTTTCCTCCACCCTATTTTTTCTATTCTTATTTTACCATATTTTCTTCTCTTGGAACATAGGGTTTTTAGAGATTACCTATAATTTGCTTTGTCTGATTTCCGAAAGCTCTTGCTTTTTTTACAAAAAGTAGTAAAATACTTTTATTATCTGAAAGGAGGCGGTTTGTGTGGCAGAAAAAATTAAAAATGATTTTTCTCAAGGTCCTGTGTGGAAGTGTATTATATCGCAAGCGTTGCCTCTTACTGTTGCACAGTTGGTTCAGCTTTTGTATAATGTGGTGGACAGAATTTATATAGGCCATATGCCGGGGGCAGATTCAATGGCTCTTACGGGTATCGGACTTACTTTCCCCGTAATAACGCTGATAATGGCTTTCACTGCACTTTTTGGTGTAGGGGGAGTGCCGCTTTTTTCTATTGCAAGGGGAGCAGGTGACAGCGAAAAATCTTCAAGAATTCTCGGCAATTCATTTGCTTTGCTTCTGCTATCTTCTGCAATTCTTACCGTCCTTGGTCTTGTTTTCTGCAGACCGATTCTTTTTGCTTTCGGTGCAAGTGAAGAATCTGTTATTTATGCAGGGGATTACCTTAAGGTATACCTTGTGGGCACAGTTTTTTCTATGATAACAACGGGTATGAACGGCTACATAAATGCACAAGGGTTTCCGAAAATCGGAATGTTTTCAATTATCATCGGTGCAGTTACAAACATTATTCTTGACCCTGTTTTTATTTTCGTTTTTAAAATGGGTGTTAAAGGTGCGGCTCTTGCGACTGTTATAAGTCAGGCTTTTTCAGCAGTCTGGGTTATGCGTTTTCTGCTGGGCAAAAAAGCAATATTTCCGCTAAAAAAAGAAAATGTAAAAATCAATGGCGAAATTACAAAAGATATTTTTAACCTCGGTCTGTCTAATTTTATTATGCAGGGCACAGCTTTTCTTGTTCAGGTTTCCTGCAACACAACTCTGCAGGTTTTCGGCGGAGATGTGTATGTGGGGATTATGACGGTTGCAAATTCAATCCGCGAAATTTTTATGCTTCCCGTAAACGGAATTATAAGCGGTTCACAGCCTGTTATCAGCTTCAACTACGGAGCAAAGGCTTACGGCAGAGTAAAATCGGGCATACGCTTCAACACAGTTACGGGTGCAGTTTACACTATGGTTGCATGGTTGCTTGTTCTTGTTTTCCCGAAAGTGTGGTTCAGCATTTTTTCAGATGATATGCTTATGGCAGAAGCGGGAATAAGGATGTTACGCGTTTATTTTTTCGGCTTTGTTTTTATGGCTTTGCAGTTTGCAGGGCAGTCAACTTTCCAGGCAGTAGGAGATGCAAAACACGCAATTTTCTTTTCCCTGCTGCGAAAGGCGATTATAGTAGTGCCGCTGACACTTCTTTTGCCGAGAATCGGTTTCGGTGTGGAAGGGGTATTCCTTGCAGAGCCAATATCAAATGTTATCGGCGGACTTGCTTCTTATATTACTATGAGAATGACGGTTTATAAAAAATTGAACAATTCCGATGCTTGATTTTTTATTTTGCAGATGTTATAATATTAAAAATAAAATATGGCAGTTAACGACACATGTTGCACCTGCGGTGCGTAAATCTGATTACGGTACAGGTTTAAATACGTGTGTTGTTTTTTATGCCCAAAAGGAGATTAATTATGCCAAGAAACCAATTTCAGAGAATGATTTTTGCACTTATCACAGTTGTGATAACAGTTCACGCTTACGTTTTTTACAGCCTGTATGTTATCCACGGAAGTATGTTTATGCAGCTTACAGGTGAATCGGGAGTGCTTGCTGCAATCAACAAAATGGGCGGGGTGCCTGTTTTCGGAAGACCTGTGCCTATATGGGCAGTTGTGCTTATAGAATTCGTTCTTGCTTACACACTTGAAAATCTGCTCGGTTCACCATTGTCTTTTAAATTAGCCTGTAAAAATTTTGACCCTAAATCTACTCACCCCGTTCTTTTTGAAACAGCAATTATTTCTGCAACAGTTGTAATTATGTGCCCGTTAATGAGTTTTATTGCAGCATTTCTTTACTACAATTATCAGGCAGGATTCAATATGTGGACACTGCTTGCAGACTGGCTGAAGCTCGTATGCTACAACTTCCCGTTTGCATTTTTTACGCAGCTTTTCTTTATTCAGCCTTTTGTAAGAAAAACATTCAGAACAATTTTTGCGAAAGATATAAAAAACCGTAATGAAAAACAACCGGTAAAAGCGTAAAATAAAAAGGAGATGCTCACGATAAATGGCATCTCCTTTTGTTGTTTCAGGAATCAAGGCAACGGAAAATTTCGTCCCATACTTTTTTGTCCTGCCCGGTCATTCTTTTCCAGTCAAAAGAATTTACAAACTCTTTTTTCTGCTCATCAGTGGTGAGCAGTTTCTTTTTTGCAAGGGCTGATTGTTTCCCCGTATATTCTGCAAGATATTTCACTGCATCGTAGGTGTAGTTGGGGTTGTGACCTTTGTTTTCTTCAAGAAGGAATTTTATGTTTTCTTTGCCTGACAAGGCTTCCTTCAATGCGTCAAAATGTATATTCTTCCTGCAGAGCTTGTCGTCGGAAGAATAAACGAGAAGCACTTCCGCTTTTGTTTTGCGGAGTGTATCAATTCCGTTGAAGGAAATGTAATCAGGGTTTGATTTTTTCTCAAGGTCAAGAACAGCCTGGCGGTAGGGCTTTAAGATCCCGCCGAAGAAGGATGCAATAATCATCTCTGCTGAAACAAAGCCTGACATAACAACAATGTGTGAAATTTCAGGGTGAAGTGCAGAAATATTCATTGCGGAAAATCCGCCCCAGCTGTGGCCGATTACGGAAATATCGAGGTTTTCGAAGCGGGAATCTTTTTTTATAGTTGAAAGGCAATCGTTTAAATCGTGCAAAGACTGCACCATACCATTGGGTGTTTCACCGCCCGATTCCATACAACCTGTATGGTCATAAGCGAAAACAAGGTAACCGTGACGGCACAATTCTTCAATTTCTCTCATATACGATCTGTGTCCGCCGAAAAAGCCGTGGTCAAACACAACAAGTCTGCCCTGAATCGGATTTTCATAACTGTAAATAAAACCTTGCAGAGTGTGCCCCATGGAAGAAGCAAAAGGATAATTTTCTTTTCTTAGTCCTTCAAAATCTTTTTCTGAAAAATAATAAGCTGTTCCGTTATCATCACATCTGGTGTATGCAAGACCTTTGTACATATTGATAATCTGTTTTTCAAAAATCATAGTTTTCTCCTTTGTACTTCATATGTTTTCTTACTGTGAAGAATTATCTCGCTTACTTCTTTTGTAAGTATAGCATATTTTTTGGCAAAAATAAATCAAAATTTTTTATTACAAAAAGCAAATAAAATCTTGCTTTTACGACAACGGTGTGATAACATTATGGGGTAAATATTTTTATGAATTTTATGTAATTTTTTATGAAAACGGATGGTGGCAATGAAGAAGATTTCCCTGCTTTTAGTGTTGATAACAGTTCTTTCTGTTTTTTCTGCCTGTACACGCCCGGAAGGCGTTTCAGGGACAACAACTACGGAATATACACATAAACTTAAAATAAATGAAGTTATGGCTGATAACAAAAATCTTTGTATGGGTCATGACCTTGACTGGATAGAAATATACAACAGCGGAAGAAAAGACGTAGACCTTGATTCATTTTATATTACTGATGACCTTGAAAATCCCCACGCCTTTTCGTTGAGTGAATATTCAATTTCATCAAAAGGATATGTTGTTGTTGTTCTTCCTGATGATGCCGGTTTCCATCTTTCATCAAAGGGTGAAACCGTGTATCTGATTGGAGGTCAGAAGGTGGTTGCTCAGTTAACTTTCCCTGAAAGCAAAAACGGCGAATCTTTCGATAAAAAAGGTGCCTGTGAATTCCCCACTCCCGGTTTTGAAAATTCAGAGGAAGGCTATGAAGAATACCTGAAAACTCTTACTCTGCCTGAACTGACAATAAATGAAGTGCTTGCTTCAAATTCAAAATATAATCCTGTTAACGGCCAGTATTATGATATGGTGGAAGTGAAGAATAACACTGATAAACCTCTTGACCTTACAGGCTACAGCTTTTCTGATAAGAGAAAAGAAGTTGAACGCTTTAAATTTCCTTCAGCAATTCTCCAGCCGGGCGGAATGTTTATAATTTATTGTTCGGGAGATGCTTCTCTCGGAAGTAACCACACGTCCTTTAAAATCAGTTCTACAACAGGAGAAACTGTATATCTTGCAAGAAACGGCAGCGTAATTGATATGCTTAAAGTACCTGCTGACCTTGCAGAAAACGAAAGCTACGGCAGAGAGGGAAATGAATTTTTATACTATTCATCTCCCACAATCGGTCTCCCCAACGGTGACGGACACAAAGCTGCCGTAAAAGCACCATCCGCAAGCGTGAAATCAGGTTCATATGCCTCTGCACAGAGCGTTGAACTGAGCGGTGACGGCAAAATTTATTATACTGTTGACGGCAGCCGTCCCACAACAGAATCATCTGTTTATGTGGCACCGATTCTCGTCAGCTCAACAACAACAATAAGAGCTTTCAGTGTAGACGGTTCAAGAAAGAGTAATCCGGTTTCATTTACATATGTTATCGGCGCAGACCATAAACTTCCTATTGTTACAGTGTCCATTCCTCAGGCATATCTTACAGGTGCCGAAACAGGTATACTTAACCATATTCAGCAGACTTTTGAGTATGAGTGTCAGCTTACACTTATTGAAAACGGCGAAGAAAAGTTCTCATTGCCCTGCGGGTTCCGTCTTCACGGAAGCGGCAGCCGAGAAATGCCCAAGCAGAATTTCCAGTTGCGTTTCCGTTCAAAATACGGAGCAAGCAAGCTTGAGTATAAGCTTTTTGACAACCGCGATTTTGACGAGTTCGATTCGCTTCTTCTCAAAGGCGGAAGTGAAGACTGGAGCCGTGCAATTATGCGAGATGAACTCGCAACAGTTGCAATAGAAGGTGCAACTGCAATGTACACTCAGGCATATAAACCTGTTGTATTGTATCTCGGCGGTGAGTATTGGGGTATTTATTATCTGCGTGAAAGATTCAGCGATGATTATGTTGCAAGTCATATGAACGTACCGAAAGAGTCTGTAGACCTTCTGTATACAACAGGCGGTTATGCACAGGACGGTACAGCGGCAGATTTTTCAAGCCTTAAAAATTATGTTGCAACTCACGATATGAGCCTCAGCGAGAACTATAAATATCTTTGCGACCATATAGATGTAAACAGCCTTATGGACTGGTATATCTGCCGTTCATATATGGGCGATAAGGATACAGCCAATATCCGACGTTTCCGCTCTACGGCAGGTGACGGCAAGTGGAGATGGATGTATTTTGACCTTGACTGGGCATTTACTCTTTCAAACGACAGACCTGTATCAGGTCTTGTAAGCGATGTAAACGGTGAGCCAACACTTATCCGTGCAGTGCTTAAGAGTGCCGAAGGTAAAGAAGCGTTTATCAAGCGCTATGCTGAGCTTATGGGAACAATACTTAATGAAAAGCATATGAATGAAGTTCTCGATACAATCTGCGGACAGATTGAGTCTGAAATACCCCGCGACCGTGCACGTTGGGGAAGAACTACAGGCGAGTGGGAAACTGAAATTGAACGTATCAGAAGTTACTTCAAGGGCGGTAAACGCGATGAACATGTAAAGGCTGATATCAAATCATATTTCGGTCTTTCTGATGCACAGATGAAATCATATTTCGGATAATTTAATAATGCTGCAAAATAACGGCTGACGGTAAAATACCGTCAGCCGTTACGATTATGTACTCAACCACAAGTTTTACTTGTGGAAATCAAAAAAGCAGTAGCGTTCATTCAAAATAACAAGTCCTCCTTTGATATAATGGGAGAAGCAACATCAACCGCAAAAAATCAAAGGAGGACGAATAAATGGATGAA
>JAFUIO010000019.1 GCA_017468425.1 Clostridia bacterium
ACAAACTGAACAGTATACTACTGAATCATATTTACCTGCATTTTCACAGTCTGCTTCTGTTCTGTTTTCTTCTACGGCAGTTGCTTCTGTATGTCCGAGAGCATCTACAACTGTCTGTTCAACAAGAACTTCACCACATACTGAACAGTGTTTACCTTCTGTAAGACCTGTCTGAGTACATGTGGGTGCTACTGCTTCGTCAACTACTTCTGTGTGACCGGGTGCATCAACATATGAATCAACATATGAGTCATTACAATTTTCACGAATACATGTGTGTGTTGTATAACCTTTTTCTGTACATGTAGGATCTGTCACTACTGCATCGTAATCATGACCGAGTGCATCTACGATTTCCTGTGCTACGAGAATTTCGTTACAAATGTCACAGTGTTTACCTTCTGTGAGACCTGTGTCAACACATGTAGGTGCTACTGCTTCGTCGATTACTTCTGTATGTCCGAGTGCATCTACTACTGTCTGTTCAACAAGAACTTCACCACAAACTGAACAGTGTTTACCTTCTGTAAGACCTGTGTTTGTACAATCAGGAGCTACTGCTACGTCGATTACTTCTGTGTGGCCGAGTGCATCTACTACTTCCTGTGCAACAAGGACTTCACCACAAACTGAACAATGTTTACCTTCTGTAAGACCTGTTTCTGTACATGTAGGTGCAACTGCTTCGTCAACAACTTCTGTATGACCCAGTGCATCTACATAATTTGCTACATAACTGTCACCACATACTGAACATTCATATTTTGTATAACCCTGCTCTGTACATGTGGGAGATGCTACGGAAGGTTCATATTCATGTCCATATGCAGGAATTTCTTTTTCTGTACGTGAAAGTTCCTCATTACATACTGAACAATAAACAACTTCATCATAAGAACCTGTATTCACACAATCAGGAGCTTTGCGATTTTCTTCTTTTGCTTCACCTGCTGTATGGCCGAGAGCATCTACATCTCTTGTATCAAGAAGTGCATCACAAATTGTACATCTGAGTTCATCAAGACCTGTGTTTGTACAATCGGGATCTGTTGCTCTTTTCCATTCGCCGTCATCATGACCTACTGTTACTGTTGCAGTTGCAGCTGACAAATCAATTGTCTGACCGTGTGCAACATAACTTGATGATGTTGTACCGAATGTATCAGTTACTGAACGGGAAACGAATGTAAGACCGCCGAGGCAGTCTGCATCTTTAATCCAGTCTTCGTTCATATAAACTGAACCGGTTGCGCCAAAAGCTGCATCCTCACGCACTTTGAGTGAGAACTTCGCAATCTGACCGTCAACTATTACGGGATTACCCTTACTTGAGTCACCTGAAAAACCGATGTAAGCAATTTTGACATCGCTTGCTACTGACTGCCAGTAAGAAGGATTTGAGTTTCTTCTGTACATTGCTGATGAAGATGAAGCATTACCGAGAACTTTATAATTCTCAAGCTCACCTGCAGCATCAATGTAATCCGGTGTTGTAGCCTTCTTTCCTTCAGGTATTACGATTTCAAAAAGATTTGCATCGTAAAGCACCGCTGCCTGAGCTGCATAAACCGGATAATCAGTTGTGAGTGTGAGATACACATCAATCACATCTCCGGGATGCACAACCTGAGCACTGGTGTTAATACCATACTGTGCTACATAACTTGCCTCGTCAGTTCCGTCTGCTGCTGAAACTGATATTGCGAACATGTTCACAACCATCAGCAAAGACAGAAGAATGCTGAGAAGCTTCTTCGTTTTGGACATAACATTTGCCTCCTTCAAAAGATAAAATGCTAAGTAAATAGAGTGTTTCGGAGCGTAAAAGGGTACACTCCCCCTACTATTGTTCATAGTAATAATACCATAAACCGCGGGAGAGTGTCAACAGATATGCAGAAAATAAAAATTTTATAACCTAAAATGTTTTAAATATGCACAAAATATTATTCAATTTTTTAGTGAAAGTCACGACTCACAAAATCACGGCTTGAGCCATATTGTTTTATTGACAATATGGGTGTAACTCTGTACAAGTTTAACCACTTTTACAGACACATTCATATCAGCATAATCCTCTGCCATAACGTAGGGTTCGTTATTTTCTCTCATAGAAACTGCAAGTTCAATAGCACGTTCCACATCAACAGTTTTAATGCCGCCGATTACAACGCTACCCTTATCAAGCACCTCCGGACGTTCCGTTGATGTTCTGAGAAGAACACCTGAGAAACCGAGCATTGCAGATTCTTCTGAAAGAGTACCGCTGTCAGAAAGAACACAGTAACTTGTTTTCTGAAGCTTATTATAATCCATAAATCCGAATGGTTTGAGATTCTGAACAAGGGGATGGAATTTGAAATTTCTCTTTTCAATAAACTTCATTGAACGGGGATGTGTTGAATAGATAACGGGCATCTGATATTTTTCGGCAATATCATTGATTGCAGTCATAAGTGACATAAAGTTTTCTTCATTATCGATATTTTCTTCTCTGTGAGCAGAAACAAGGAAGAATTTTCCTTCTTCAAGACCGAGACGTGTAAGCACATCGCTTGAGTCGATTTTATCTTTGCATTCTTCAAGCACCTCTCTCATAGGAGAGCCTGTAACAAAAACTGTTTTGCCGTCGATGCCTTCTGAAATAAGATATCTTCTGCTGTGCTCTGTGTAAGGAAGGTTAATATCTGAAATATGGTCAACAATTTTTCTGTTAATCATTTCGCTTACATTCCAGTCCCAGCAACGGTTACCTGCTTCCATATGGAAAATCGGAATTTTAAGACGTTTTGCGCTGATTGCTGAAAGAGCGGAGTTAGTGTCACCGAGAAGTAAAACAGCATCAGGTTTTTCTTTTACCATTACCTGATAAGATTTGGCAATAATATTACCCATTGTTTCGCCAAGGTCACTGCCTACACTTTCAAGGTAATAATCAGGTGCTCGTAAATCAAGGTCTTCAAAGAAAACCTGATTGAGTGTATAGTCGTAATTCTGACCTGTGTGAACAACAATGTGGTCAAAATATTTATCTGCACATTTCATAACTGCTGAAAGTCTGATAATTTCAGGACGTGTGCCGATGATTGTCATTAATTTAAGTTTTGTCATTTCTTTTACCTCACACTTTCAGGAAAACTGTATCGGGTTTATCCGGGTCAAAGGGCTCGTTGCACCACATAAGAGTTACAAGGTCTGTGTCGCCCAGGTTTTCTATGTTATGAGTATAACCTGTGGGGATATCGATAACTTCGATTTTGTCACCGCTTGCATAATACTCAATAACTTTATCTTCGCCGTATTTTCTGAAACGCACAACACCTTTGCCTGAAACAATAACAAACTTTTCATTCTTTGTGTTGTGCCAATGGTTACCTTTTGTGATGCCCGGTTTTGAAATATTGACAGACATCTGTCCTCTGTCAAAGGTTCTGATGATTTCTGTAAATGAACCGCGTTCATCAACATTCATTTTCAAGGGATAAGAAAATTTATCTTCAGGGAGATAACTTAAATATGTTGCATAAAGGTCTTTGATGAATTCGTCTGACATATCGGGAATTTTTCTTTCATCTCGTGAAGCTTTGAAAGAATAAATAAGGTCAACAATCTCACCGAGAGTTCTCTGATGAACAGGTTTTATTTCGCAGAAAACCTCACCTTTGTTTGCTTTGCCTTCAATTGCATTTTTAATTTCGTTTACAACATCATCAATGTAAACCAGATTCATCATATAGTTTCTGTCGTTGACTGTAATAGGCAAATCGTTTGCAATATTATTGCAGAATGTTGCAACTGCACTGTTATAATTAGGTCTGCACCATTTTCCGAAAACATTGGGCATTCTGTAAACAAAAACTTCTGCGCCTGTTTCCCGGCCGTAAGCGAATATAAAATCTTCAGCTTGTTTCTTTGATTTGCCGTATGGGTTATCAAGCTGAGCCTGAATTGAGGAAGTAATAAGTACGGGAGAAAGATTTTTGTTTTCTTTGAGAAGTGAAAGAAGTTCATCTGTAAAGCCTGAATTTCCTGTTCTGAATTCTTCCTCATTCTGCGGTCTGTTCACACCTGCAAGATGAACAACAAATTCACATTCTGCACAATATCTTTCCAGAAGACTTTTTTCTGTGTTCACATCGAATTTCAATAGTTCATATTTTTCATCGAGTTCAAGATTTGCACAAAGGTTTTTTCCCACAAAACCTTCCGCACCTGTTACAAGAATTTTCATTTTGTTTCCCCCATTATAATTTCTTTTTGATAATGCCTTTCACAAGCGATAAAACATCTTTTCTTTTCTTGCCTATAATGCACACCGCACCCGCTGCAAAAACAACAAGTTTGAATACAATATTTATAAAGAAAGTTCCTGAGAAAAGAGCTATTTCGTTTTCAATCCCCACATAAAGAACATTTACGGGAATAAGACCTGCCACACTGAAAGCTGCAACAAGGAGAATTATAAAACCCATTTCGCCTACATTATATTTGATAATATCGTTTTTTCTGCAGATTACAACAGAAACGATTGCTGCGGTTGCACGTGACACTGCAAAACAAAGCGCTGCAGTCAGCATATTGTAAAGCCCGAAGTGAGTAAGCACATAACTCATTGTAAAATTCACAACAATTGCAGAGCCTGAACAGAAGAACATTTTCTTACTCTGTTTTATGTCATACATAATGCCGAATGTATGAGTGAAGTAAACAAATTTAATTGCATGTGCCACAGCGATTATGGGAACATATTTCCACGCATCATAATAGTTTTTATCAAGAAGCATCACGACTTCCTGAGAGAAAAGTGCAACACCAAGGCAGACTATCGCAGAAATTCTGAAAGCAACTGATGCCAGGTCAACAATTTCTTTTTTGCCTTCTTCGCCAAGTTTCATTTTATCATTGAACCATGGTCTGAAAGCAAGATGAATTGAAGACTGCACAATTTCAATAATTGAACTGAACTGCATTGATACGCTGTAGATTCCGTTTTCAAAAGCCTTACCTGCAGCGTTGAGGAAATGCTTTGAAATGTAAGACGCCATATTGTTGGCAATGTTGTGCGGAAGAAGCGGCACAGAATATTTAAGTGCGGTAACAAGCATTTCTTTATCGATAGTAAATGCCATCATACCATGTTTTGACATATCAATTATTCCGTAAACAGTGAAAACAAAGTTTGAAAGGAACAAAGATAACATCATTCCGTTTACGCCGCCAAGTTCAAAACCGAAAACGTAAACACCGCGTCCGAATATAAGAAAAACAACATTGAGTGCTACGTGGAAGAAGAAAAACAGAAGTGAGTTTTTCGCAAATTTTCCGCCTTGTTGTTTTGCCTGCAGAATAGACTGATACATCTGATACAGTGCGTTGAAAACAAGAGTCAGAAGTGTAAAAATAACGGCCGGGTAAACAGCAATACCTTTAAACAGAATATCCCCTATAGGATTTCTGAAAACAAGCATTACTGCCACAACAGCCGAACCGAAAAGCACCATAAAAGTCATTATGGTTCCGAAAAATTTTCTGCATTTTTCTTTATCAAGTTTATACTCTGCATAAAATCTTATGAGAGCATAAGGCAAAGAAAGATTGACAAGTAAAACTGCAATATTTGTAAATGAAGTCAGAAGATTGACTCTGCCGTAATCTTCTGTTGAAAGAAAAGCAGGATTAGTGTAAATAAACAAAAGCAAAAAAGTTGAAGCTTTTGTTACCATATTTGCAACTGTATACAAAAATGAATTTTTTGCAACTTTATTTGCTCCTGCCATTTTTACACCCCATCAAAATAAATTATTGTGAAATAATATTTCTGTAAACAGACACCAGAGTATCTGTGTTTTTCTTAACATCGTGGCGTTCTGTTGCCGCCTGTTTTCCTTTTGCAGAAAGATGAAGACAAAGTTCATCGTCTTCAAAAATTCTGCTGATTTTTTCCGCACATTCATCAGTGTTTTCAAGTTCATAGAGAAGTCCTGAAACTCCGTCTTGTGAATATGAAGATGTGCCACCTACATCACTTGCAACCGTGGGCACACCCATAACCTGTGCCTCTGCAAGAGAGTTAGGTGAATTTTCCATAACCGAATACTGCCAGAATGCTCTTGAAGAAAGCATATGCTCACTTATTTCAGCAGGATTAAGTGACGGAAGAAAAACAATGTTATCTTTTACATCATATTCTTCAAGAAGCTTCTTTATATATTTGGGATAACTTGCAATGTGGTTATCATCTTCACTTATTCTGAATCCGCCCGGCACTTCAAGAAGAACATCCGGATATTTTTCTTTAAGCTTTGCAACAACTTTAATTGCATAGTGAAGACCCTTTGCAGGAGTTTCACTTCTGATTCCGAAAAGTTTATGAGGATTTGCATTTTCAATATTCCACTGAACAGAATAAAAATCGTTTCTTAAAATTCTGTTGCATGAATGGTATTTTATTTTCGGATTTATTCTCAATGCTTCGGCTTTATCATAGTGAGTTCTGCCGATACAGTATTTTGCTTTTTTAATAATTCTGTTTGATTTAAGGCCGCGGATTTTCATCATAACTTTTCTTTCAATAAGACCTGAAAGACGTTTGTTATCATTCTTTGACCTGCCGAAAAGGAGTTCTTTTAAAGGAACACCCTTCAGATAGATATCAGCAATACCGTCAGCCATTCCCTGCAATGTGACTGCCACAGGGCAAGGAGGATTCACGTTCATAACAGATTCACCGAAAGAAAATTCAACACCCTGAACATCAATAAGGTCAGGTTTTTCTTCGCTGATAATTTTTGAAAGTTTTTCTTCAAGAGCTTTATCTCTGCCCATTGCAATCTGATTTGCACGGACAAAATAAACAACCTTCTTGCCGTCAACAACTTTCTTTTCTTCTTTTATATCGCGGTTAACACTGACGATAATGAGTTTTTCAACATCATCATATTCTTCTAAATTTCTTGCTGTTGCTGTTACCCATCCGCCTGAAGTTTTTATAGCCTTTTCGCTCTGAGATAAGCTCAGCACCTGAGTCATCATTGTCAGCCAGAGTATTTTCATCAGAATCATTCTCCCCGTAAAAATAAATCATTGCTACGCCCATACAGAAAAAGAAAGATGGTTCTGTATTAAGCAATGTGTGTGATGCCATACCGGTTATGAAAAGAACTGCCAGAGGAAGTAAGCCGAGCAGTCTGAATTTTCCTTTGCCAAGAGATGTAACGGCATTCTTGATTTCAATAAACACTGCCGTATACATCCATGCAACTATAACCGCACCTGCAATACCGAACAGGGCAAAAATTTCAATAAACATATTATGAGCCTGAATGTTACCGTATTTTTCAAGGGGACCGCCGAAGAAAAACAACCTTGCATCAGATGTGAATGTTTCATAATAACGTGTCCACAAATCGAATCGGCCGTTGGAAATATCATTACCGCGGGGGTCCGTAAATCTCTCAATAGTACCCATAATATTTTCGTGAAGCTGTGAACCTTCCGTAAAGAGAATAAGTCCGCCCAACACGGCAACAGAGCCGATAGCCATAAAAGTTATCCATTTACGCGCTCTCGGCTGAGAATAACCCATAGTAAGAACTGCAGCAAAAGTAATAATCATACCGATAAGACTTGTTCTTGACTGCGTTGCAAAGCAATAGTAAAGAAGCGGAAGCGCAACACCGGCAAGACAAATCCATTCTTTATAGTTAGTAACCTTTGTCATACCCATTGTTACAAAAACAAGGCAGAAAGCAAGTGTAATACCGAGCTGGTTAACACCTGCACCTTCAGCAAGTGACATTCTCGTAGCATCAAGTGAATACGTAGGGTTAACAAGAATAGATGTGAAAACAGCTATAAGAACACCAAGCACATAATACACCTGAATGTTCATAAATTTTTTTGCACCTGTTTTTCTGTCGGTCAGACTCCTGAAAACGTCAACCATATACACAAGGAAAAACATCAGTTTGATTGCAATAAAACTCATTCTCAAGGCCTGATTACCATTAAGAATGTATTGCAATGAATAAAGAATAAAAGCAACACACGCCACAACAACATTCTTCGGCAGTTGCCGTTTATCTTTTTCTTTTTTATACTCATTACCTGCAACGTAAGCTCTTACGAAATAAACGATTGTAATGATGTTAATAACCGAAACATCAAAAACAGTTGAGAACCTGATAACACTCAATAGTGAAACGAAAACATATATGTAATCATCCTTGTCGAGAAAAAACAAAGGGATAACCATTATCAGCGTTCCTACATACATGAAAAACGAAGCGCTTACTTCTGATAACTGGAAGAAAATATTGGCAACAAAAACAGCTGCCAATATCCATAAGTTCAATCCATCAAGATAGCGGATGGATTTTTTCTTTTCAGTTTTCTGTTGTTTCAGAGTATTCTGCATAAACCTACCGCCACCTTTCCCGGATATTTTTTATAACTTGAATTATTTTATATTTTCTTTATACCATTCAACTGCATCTGCAAAGCCTCTTTCGAAAGACCAGTCGGGGTCGTAGCCGAGAAGTTCTCTTGCTTTTGAAATATCTGCTTTTGAATGTTTTATATCACCTGCACGGTCAGGACCGTATACAGGTTCAATATCTGTGCCGAGAAGTTTACACAGTTCATTATAAAGGTCAATAAGATAAATCTGGTCGCCGTATGCAATATTATAAGCCTGACCTGCTGCTTCTTTGGGAGCAAGCATTGCTTTGAGATTAGCCTCAATAACATTTTCAATGTAAGTAAAGTCTCTTGACTGTTTGCCGTCGCCGTTAATAGTGGGTGCTTCGCCCGCAAGAAGAAGTCTTACAAATTTCGGAATAACTGCAGCATAGAATCCATATGGGTCCTGACGTCTGCCGAATACATTGAAATAACGGAAGCCTACTGTTTCAAGGCCGTAGATATCTGTATAGAGTTTGGCATACATTTCGCATACACCTTTTGTAAGAGCATAAGGAGAAAGAAGGTTGCCTTCTCTGCCTTCTCTTTTGGGAAGATTAGGCTCATCGCCGTAAACGGAAGAACTTGATGCATAAACAAATCTTTTTACACCGTTCTGTCTTGCGGCTTCAAGCATATTAACTGTGCCTTTGATGTTGATTTCTTCATAAAGCACAGGCATTTCAATACTTCTGGGAACGCTGCCCCATGCTGCCTGATGTGAAACATAATTCACACCGTTACATGCTTTTTCGCATGTTTCGTAATCTCTGATATCTCCCTCAATGAGAGTGAAATTTTCGTTTGAAAGAAATGCTTCTATATTTTCTCTTTTTCCTGTTGAGAAGTTATCAAGACATCTTACTTTGTAACCCATTCTGAGAAGTGCTTCACAGATGTTTGAACCGATAAAACCTGCACCGCCCGTTACAAGGAAAACGCTGTCTTTTTCAAAAACAAGCTCACTGTATCCCATTTAAAATGCTCCTTATAAAAATTATAATCTCCAGTAGCAATAGCCGTCTGCTTCGTACTGTTTTCTGTCAAGAATACCTTTAACGTCAATAAGAACTTTTTCTGAATTATCGCAAGGTGCAAAAATTCCGTCAATATCTTCTTTTGTAAGTTCAAAATATTTATCGTGTGCAACACCGATAATAACAGCATCCATATTTTTAAGGTCTTTGAGAGGAATAAGGTCAATTCCGTATTCCTTCTTTGCATCATCGTCTTCAGCATATGCGTCTGTAACATAAGACTGAACACCATATTCCTTAAGTTCGTTGATAATATCAACAATTTTTGTATTTCTCGTGTCAGGACAATTTTCTTTGAAAGTAAGACCGAGAACTGCTACGCGACTGTCTTTAACAGATTTACCTGCAGCAATAAGTTTTTTAACTGTATTTTCAGCAATGTATTTGCCCATATCATCGTTGATTCTTCTGCCTGCAAGAATAATCTGTGAATGATATCCTATCTGTTCAGCCTTATATGTAAGGTAGTAGGGGTCAACGCCGATGCAATGTCCGCCAACGAGACCGGGGAAGAATTTAAGGAAATTCCATTTTGTTCCTGCAGCCTTTAAAACTGCTGCAGTGTCAATGCCCATCTTGTTGAAGATAATTGAAAGTTCATTCATGAAAGCAATGTTGATATCACGCTGGCTGTTTTCAATAACTTTTGCAGCTTCAGCAACTTTGATGCATTCTGCTTTGTAAACACCCGCTTCAATAACAAGTGAATAAACTTTTGCAACTGTATCAAGAGTTTCTTCATCCATACCTGAAACAATTTTAACTATAGTTTCAAGTCTGTGTTCTTTATCGCCGGGATTGATTCTTTCAGGTGAATAACCTACTTTGAAATCAACACCGCATTTAAGTCCTGATTCTTCTTCAAGAATCGGGATACATACATCTTCTGTAACGCCGGGGTAAACTGTGCTTTCGTAAACAACGATTGAACCTTTGACAAGGTTACGTCCTACGATTCTGCTTGCACCTTCAACAGGTGTAAGGTCAGGTGTGTGGTCGTTATTTACAGGAGTGGGAACTGCAACGATGTGGAATTTTGCTTCTTTGAGTTTTGCTTCATCGCAAGTGAAATCAACTGTTGTTTTTGAAATCACTTCGTCGCCTACTTCGTTTGTAGGGTCAATGCCAGATTTGTAAAGCTCGATTTTCTTTTCATTGAGGTCAAAACCGATTACGTCAACTTTTTTAGCAAAAGCAACTGCAATAGGCATTCCAACGTATCCGAGTCCTACCAATGAAATTTTTTCTTCTCTGTTTACGATTTTTTCGTAAAGTCCGTTCATTTAAAAATCCCCCATATCATATGTTTAATTTATTTAATTAACTCTTTGTATGAATTTCTGTCCGCAAGGCACATTCTTTTGTCTGCATATTTTCTGAATGCTTCGGCAAAATCTTTGTAATCCTCCGCACTATGTGCATCTGACGACACCCATCTGACGTAATTATTTTTAAGCAGGTTTTTAACGAATTTTTTCTCTCTGTTAAAAAGTCCTTTCTGAAGCATTACTGCAATATCTACCTGAAGCTTACATCCTACCTCCAGCATTCGTAAAACGATGTCGGGTTTTGAATAAAGAATAGGATATCTTTCCGGATGCGCAATAATAACATCAGCACCTTCGCGCTGAAAATGTATTACAACTCTCTCCCAATTTGAAACAAGCTGTGAGCCGTTCATTTCAAGAAGAATTGTTTTCGTCCCTTCTGTGCAGAACTGCATTGCGCCTTCAATTGTATCATCTGTAAGGGCCGATATGTTATATTCATAACCTTGTATAAGCTCAATCCCCAGGCTTTCCGCAACAGGTTTCAATTCTTCCAGAGCTTTCTGTGCCTTCTGCTTATTGTAGTGAGGACTTCTCACATGTGGGGTTGCAATTATTTTATCAAATCCCGCTTTTCTCGCTGCTTTGAGCATTTCAACAGATTCATCATAATCTTTTGCTCCGTCATCAACACCGAAAAGGATGTGACTGTGTATATCAATCACGTTTTTTCACCGCCTCATAACATCAGGTCGCTGAATTCATCTGAAGCAGCGGAATCACTTCCCGTGTCTTTTGCTTCAGCTTCCTGTTTTGCTATTTCAGCATAGTAACTGTCATAACTGTCGTAATTATATTTGCCGTATCTTGATTTTCTTCTGTATTTATAATAACCGTAATACTGACCTGATGCAGTTTCTTCAATACCGTTGAGAACTGTGCCGATAATATTTGCATTTGCTTTTTCAAGCTGGTCAAGGCTTACTGTAATTGCTTTCTGAGGTGTATATCCTGCGCGTACAACAACAATTGTAGCATCAGCATTTGCTGCAACAAGAGCACCTTCAATGAAGCTTGTAAGAGGAAGTGTATCGAAAATAACGATATCAAACTTTTCTTTCATTTCCTCCATTGCTTTTTTGAAGCGTTCCGAGCCCAACATTTCAACAGGATTCACAACTTTTGAATCAACGTCAAGGAAATAAAGGTTTTCTGTTGTTGTAACAGCAGCGGCTTCTTCAAGTGTGCAATCACCTGAAAGATATTTTGTAAGACCTTTCTTCGGTCTTACTTTAAAAAGGTTACCCTGAGTAGGACGTCTTAAGTCACACTCAACAATAAGTGTTTTGTTACCCGCTTTTGCCATTTCAATGGCAAGGAAGTGGGAAATTGTACTTTTACCTTCACCGGGGATACTACTTGTGATAACAATAGTTTTTATGGGATTATCAATACCTGAGAATTTGATATTACTTCTCAGAGTTTTGATAGCCTCGTGAACCTTACCGTTTGTACTGCCGCCTGAATAAGAGCCGTAACCATATCCGTAGCCATAGCCGTAACCGCTGTAACCGGTGCTGTAATCATATGAATAATTGAGTTTGTCTTTAATTTTTCCCATGATACTTTACCCCTTTCTTACTTGTTGGTTTTGGCTTTTGTGCCTTTGGTATTCTGTGTGCCCTTTATTCTGTTAACCTGTGCAAGCACCGGCAAATCAAAAGCAGTTTCAACTTCTTCTGCGGTACGCAGAGTTGTATCAGTAAACTCTCTCAGCACGATAAGACCGATAACAATAATTGCACCTGCAAGTGCGATAAGAATTGTGTTCTGCATTCTCATAGGACCTGAGCGGATAACATAAGCATAGTCAATAACGTTTACGTTTTCTGCTCCGATTGCTCTTTTAACGGTATCTGTAAACACTTCTACCATTTCATCGGCAATTTCTTTAACCTTTTCAGCATCGTGGCCTGTAACGGTAAGCTTCATAACACGTGTTTCTTCTGCGGGAGAAACAGCAATTTCATATCCGTTAAGTCCGTTTTCAAGGCCGAGATTTTTTGCAACTGTGCTTGTAACACTACGGCTTGTTGCGATAACACTGTAGTCAAGTGCCAGCTTCTCGTAATATGTAATGATGGAGTTATTATCCGAATCGTTTTCCTCGACCGGAGCCATTACATAGAAAGTCGTAGTTGCAGTATATTCAGATTCAAGTACAAAATAGTTGACATAGCCGCCCACAGCACCAAAAATAATGGTAACTACCAGAATTAACGGTATAAGCTGAATCAGCGATGTCATAAGTCTTTTTCCGGTCATTGATATATCTTCCTTTCAGTTATACATAATATGCCTTATCCATTCTATCACAAAACTATACAAAAATCAACTGATTATTTTTTGTAATATTTACAAAGCCAACCTGATTCCCGGTGAAAAACCGCCATTAATTCTTTTGAGAAATTCAGATGACAAAAAGCATACCTCTCTACAATTATCAAAGTCGGAAATTTTCACAAAAAATTTCAATTCATCCACATTATTTTCTAATTCGTCAAACTCGCTTCCGGAAAGCAGTACATGAAAAATCGTCTTTTTTTCCTCCCATAAAGCTACGGCTTTATTCACTTTCTCCTTATAAAGCTTCTCATCCGTTTCTTTGGACGAGCATTGTTCAAATGCAGTGCTGAGTTTTTCTGTCGCATCTGCCACAATAAAACCTCCTGCAATACAAAAAATTATTGTCACTGCAAACATAGACACAGCAATTATCAGCCTTTTCATAAACTATTCCTCCTTCGGGATAATAAACCTGTTACCGCTTTTATCAAGCATCATCAGCATAACGTGAGAAATATGAATTTTTTCATCTGAGAGAATACTGTCAATACGTGATTTGCTTGTTTTGCAGATTGAAAAATTAGAATAAATGTATCGTCCGTCTGCAATTACCACAACAGGCAGACCTTTTTCTTCTGCTTTTCTGCCGAAAGTGCTGAGTGTCAGCGGAATTTTGTCAGCCCTGAGCATAACGCTCAATGAGCCGTTGGTTTCCACAACTGCATACTCAACATCAGAAATATCAAATACATCCTTTTGTCGGAGCGCCTCCATAAGATCATCAATGGAAAAACGTATTTCCTCTAACGCTCTGATATCAAGCTTTCCTTCCTTGATCACATAAACAGCATTACCTTCCGCAAGCCGTCGGAATTTTCCGCTTTTCAGAGCAAGGTATGAAGAAATAATTTCCAATGAAACAAGTACAGTAACTCCGATAACAGAATTCACAAGAGGTTTATCTGTATCATTCACGGATGATGCAGCAATTTCTGAAAGTATCAATGTAATAACAAGCTCAGTAGGCTGAAGCTGTCCGATCTGCCTTTTCCCCATTAACCTGACTGCCGCAACAACAACAAAATATATAATAAAAGTCCTGATAAGAACCACCGTCATACCGAAACCTCCTAAAAAACTCATAAATAGTTTCTCTCAAACGGCATAAAATATGTTAAAAAGATAAAAATTTAATAAAACAAAAATTTTTTGCAAAAATCTCTTGACAGATTCAAAAAAACACTATATAATATCAAGGTGTTCAGCACAAACAAATGATCCATTAGCTCAGCCGGCAGAGCACTTGACTTTTAATCAAGGTGTCCGGAGTTCGAATCTCCGATGGATCACCAAGAAAACGGTAATCACTTTTGTGATTGCCGTTTTTCTTTTTGTTTTTTATTTCAAGGAGATTCGAACTCCGCTGCCATGTGCGACGGTTTGCCGTAAGGCAGAGGAGCACGGCATTACAATCGGACTTATGTGACAGCTCACCGGCAAAACAGTAATCATTTGATTTTGTTCTGCCGTTTTACATTTGTCGTTAAACCATTTTACAACAGAAAAAGCCTCCTCAGATGAGGAGGCTTCTGTTATTAACAGTTAATCTTAATCTGATTTAAACTATTATTTAATACCAAGGAAGTTTTTGATAACTGCGATGATGTAGTTGAAGAAATCAACGAAATCACTTACGATTTCTGTTGTTGCTTCTGCGCCTGCACCCTGGTCAGCACCGATGTTGATTGATGCACCGATTTCGTTACCATAGAAGTCTGTTGTGCCCATATCGTCTTCAACTTTTACACCCTTACCAAGGCAGGGAGAGATTGTTGAAAGTCTGTAGTTATCGATAGGATCCTGGCCTTCTGTTGAACCATCAAATGCGTTAGCGAATTTGGGGTTCTTTTTGATTGAGTTTTTGTCGCCTTTGCTTGTCCAGTAGTAGCAGTTAGCTTCACCGTCAGCAACCTTAACTTTTTCGCCGATAAGCATTGCGAAAATGTTGTTTTTAGCTGTTGCGATATCAAGAGCAGATGCATTTACAAATGTGTTGTTGTAAACAAGAACGCCTGCACCGATTGAGCCTGCACCGTCGTTATCTGAAACGTTGAAACGAACTTTACCTGTTGAATCTGCAAAGTTAACGAATGCTTCATTGAATGATGAGAACATTTTTTCTACAACTGCATCTTTTGAACCGTTAACTTTAACAACTGCTACAGCTGTGCCGTCATAGTCCTGAGCTGCTGCAAGAGTACCAACTTTTGTTGCTTTACCGCCTGAAACGAGAACATCGTCTGCGCTGTTGAGGATAACAGCTGCTTCGTTGATGTTTGTGAAGTTACAGTTAAGAACTGAAACACCTGATGTTACAACAGGAGCTGCAGGTTCTTCTGCGCCTTCTTCACCTTCTGCTGCAGGTGCGGGTTCTGCAGGATCTTCTTCAACTTCAAGTTTTGTACTGTCAACTACAACACCTGCACGGCACTGGTCGAAAATACAACCGTCAACGGTGATATCTGTATTGCCTTCGCCGATAAGAAGAGCTGCACCTTTTGCAAGGAGATCAGCTGTTTCCATGTTGGGGAATGTTTCTGTTCCGTCTTCTGCTACAGAAGGAAGTTCATAGTCTGTGTAACCTACTTCTTTGAATTCAACGTTTTTGAAAGCCACGTTTGTGCAGTTTTCAACTTTGATACCACTATAGATAGATTTTGTTACACTGATGCCTGAAATTGTTACATTTTCACAATCCTTAACCATAATTGCAGGAGCATTTTTTTCAAGGTCTACGCTTGAGAATACAGGTCTTGAAACAGCATCGCCTTCTTTAATTTTGATGATGATGGGTGTTTCTTCTGAGCCAACAAGACCTTCAAATTCAATTGCACTTGTTGAGTTACCTACAACAACGATTTCTACTGCTGAGAAATTACCTGATTCAACTTCTTTGTTGATTGCAGGAATAACTCTGTTACCGCCTTTACCTTCAAGGTCGAAGCAAGAGAAAGCAAAGCCCTTCTGGTCATTTCTACCATTTGAGCCACCTACTGATGTTACAGCTTTTGCACCGCCGGCATAGAATGTGCTTACTTTCTTTTCGATTTCTTCAACTTCTTCAGCAAATGACATTACGCTGAACATTGAAGCAACCATCAATACTGCCAATAAAATTGATAATACTTTTTTCATCTGGATTTTCCTCCTTAAAATTTTCAGTTAACTCTCGTACTGAATTAACTGTAGTGCACTTTGTATCGTATCATAAATTCCTGCTGATGTCAAGGAAAAAATAGCACTTCCGTAGGCTGCTTCTTCCTTGTGTACGGGAATTTTAATCTCCATACCGAAGATTTCTGACACAATACGTCTTAACGTTGCATTTTTTCTGATTCCGTTGCCTGATGCGATTAACTGACAAGGTCTTTCTTCGCACGCGGAGATGCCTTTTTCATACATTGAATAAAGTTCATCTGCCATTCCGTGCATTACTCCGTAAACGAAATGCCCCGGGGTGAAATTCTCGATGCCGAGAGACTTTATACACGCTCTTTCATCGGGATTTTCTCTTGTTCCGCAGAAAAGCGTTGAAAACTCAACAGGATTTTCAATGCTTTCATTCTCTTCAAGGAATTTATCAATCCCCTTGTATGCGGAATCAATTTTTTCGCCCGTTACCATTTCTGCCGTTTTGCGGAAGAAATTTTCAAGCAGTGCAAAAGCCCTGCCGCCGCACAGAGATGAACCAACCATCAGGTGACTGTCGCCCACACAAGGTCTGATTTCAAGACCGTCAGCAGAAGTATCTGCTTTTGTTGCAAATGAAATCTGACTTCCTGTACCTACGTTGACAAGTAAACATTCATCCACGTCACAGACGGAGCCGAGAAAGCTTGCCTGATTATCGCCGATTGCAACGCTTACAGGAATTTTTCCGTCCTTTTTGCCGAGAATCATATTTTCTTTCGTCACTGCAGGGAACAAATCAAAGCTGAGCCCCGCTTTTCTGATTGCCGTTTCATCAAAACATGCGTTTTTTATGTCAAACAAGCCGTAGCTTGCTGCATCCGATACGTGCATAACAGGTTTTGTAAGACCTGCCAGCTTCATTGCCGCATAATCGTGAATTGTGCAGATTACTGCGGCTTTTTCGGGTACCATATTATTTTCTTTATGATAAAAGTACGTTGATGCACCGAAGCCTGATGCCATTTTGTAGCCTGTCAGGTCTGTAAGATACTGCGCATATGTTTTGCCGTCTTTATACATCTCGTTTGCAGAAGCGTCCTGCCAGATATAAAGACCGCTTACAGCATCTCCGTTTTCATCAAGATAAACAAGTCCGTGCATCTGCCCTGTAACTCCGATTGAAACTATATCGTCATATTCTTTGCATAATTCATCAACTACACACAACGCTTTGCCGAGAATTTTTTCAGGGTCCTGAATTTTTTCAAAGGGCTTTGTGTTGTCAACAAAAGTATCATTAGGGAGAGTTACGCTTTTTAAAACTTTACCGTTTTCTGTATCAAGAACTATTGCACAGACTGTGGTTGTTCCGATATCAAGTCCTATTGCTTTCATATGTAAAACCTCATAATCTTGTTGACTCAAGGTCAAGGCGCTTGATAATATCCTGCTGAATTGCAGGTGATAAATCAAGGAAGTTTACGAAAGTGCCGTGAATTCGCATAATATAAACTCCGCTGGGAGCATATTTCTGCGGGTCTGCAAGAACTTTTCTCAGAGTTTCGGGAGTTGTAACATTTACGTACAGATAGAAAGGTGAAATATCTTCGTTAAGGTCGTTGAAGAAAAGAGGAGTAATTACTCTTTCACCGAAATCTGCGCCTTTATCTTCATATTCTTTACCTGTGAAGAATTTAGGGTCAACACCGAAGTGAGAAGCATAACCGCCACAGAATTTTTCAAAGGGAAGCTTAAAGGTGGAAAGCATTCTGAAGCCGAGACCTGAACCTGCTTCGCCGTAAAGCGGGTCAACACCGTAGCCCAACTGTTCGCGTGCTTTTCTGCCGTCGGGAGTTGCACCTACCCAATAGCCGTAAGTAAGATGTGTTGAGGGACTTGACCAGTCAGGACGGAAGGGATTACCAAGATAGTTTTTCTTGGAAGAAATCATATCTGAAATCTTCGATGCAATTTCTGCTGCTTCACGGTCAACAGATACAATGTTGTTGCCGAATTTAGGACAGGAAAGAAGATATTCACGTAATTCTTCTTCGCCTTCAAAATTATTTCTCAATGCATTAAGAAGTCTTTCTGCATCGTCAGGATAATCCTTAAGGAAACAGTCAATAGCAATAAATGAATCGGCAATAATTGAAAGACCGTGGATAAGACAACCGCTTCCGTTATATTTTGTGCCCTGTTCTTCAGTGTCACGCATATCGATACCTGACTCCATACCGCCCATAAATACGCTCAGGAAAGGTACGGGAAGATGAGAAATTGCTATTGAAGCACCGTTTGCGGCGTCACACATTTTGTCTGCAAAATAATCTGCATTTTTATAGAATTCTTCACGGATATTCTCAAGAAGTTTTTTCGCATCTGTTTCAGTTGTTACCGAATCAATTTTCTTGCCTGTGATTGTTGAGCAACCGTTGTTGAGAATAAGCTCAAGAATTTTAGGAAGATTGAACCATGAGTTTGTTGTGTTGCCGTTATCTTTACCCATAATAAGAGGCTCCTGACAACCTGCAACAGAATAATTTTCAAGGTCACATTTATCTTTACCTGCATTTTTAAGCACTGCAAAAAGTGCATCGTCATTGAAAAGTGACGGAGTGAGCACACCGGGAGTGAAGAAGAATTTGCCCATTTCACGATACATTTCTTTCGGTGTGTTTTTATGTAATTTTGCAGAAAGGATAGGCTGAGGTAAGTTCATATCGTAGTATGCATCCATAAGTGCATATGATGTTTCGTTTGTAAGGTCGTTGCCGTCGTTTGACTTACCGCCCACAAGAACACTCTGTGAAATTGCCCAGCTTCTGTCTGCAACGTTAAAGAACACAAGGAAGTGTTTGAGAAGCTCTGCAGTTGTTTTTCTGTCTTCTCCGCTCATAAGTCTGTAGGGTTCAAAAATTCTGTCTGCATTACCTACGGAGAAAGCAAAGGGGTTGGGAGCCTGTTCAAGACACATAACCTGCCACAAAAGCATAAATGACTGAATTGCTTCATAAAGGCTTTCCGCACCTTTTGCGGGAACCTTTCTGAGCGTTTTTGCAAGAAGGTCAAGCTGAAGCTTTCTTTCACCTTCTGCTTCTGATGCTTTACTTTCTGCAATTCCGGCATATCTTTCTGCAAGACGCTTTGTGCTTCTTAATGTAATTGCAAAAGCTTCGTAGTTTGTTTTCTTTTTATCGTTTGTTTCTGCCTGAATTTTTTCTTCGATTTCGCTGATAATTTTATCAAGGCCGAATTTCAGTGCAGGTTTGAAATCAGGAATAAGATGACCTGTTACCTGTTCAACAAAGAATGCTACTTCCCCTGTGTAATCCTCATATTTATCATACATTTCCATAAGGGTTTTCACATAGTCTGTTTTCTTTGTGAATTCTCTTACTGCATCGATTCTTTCTTTCGGGAATTCCTCGTTGGGTTCAATATCATCATAAACGGCAGTAGGGTCGCAATAACCCGAGAAAGTTTCCACCCTGAAAGACGGATTTATAAGAGCGTAGCTTCTTGCAAAAGCATCTCTCTGTGTGCCTGCAAAAACAGCATTGTCGCTGATTGAAAGGGGAAGTCTTTCAATAATTGCTTCCAGCTCTTTTGCCGCTCTCATTTCTTTGCCGAGAGATGCAAATTCTTCGCTGTGAAGAAATGCAGTTTCCCTTGCAATAAGCCAACCGTCAAGACGCATAAGACTTCTTTCTTCCTTGAAAAGAGCCTTGGCTTTGAGTGTGATTTCATCCTGTTTGTAAAGTTCATTGATTTTCATTTTTATCACCTTATGTCTTTATGATAGATACACCATTCTTTTTCAGAATGTCTGTAAAATCTTTATATTCTTCGTCAGTCACATTGCCTGACTCCATTTTATATTCCATATTGCATTGAAGCCATTTATCTTTACCGTATTCGTGATACCGTAAAACTTCAACGTCAATTTTTTCATTGCCGAAGGATTTGATTAATTCTGCAAATTTCTCTGCATCTTCCTTTGAAGAATTGAAACCACCGATTAAAGGAATATGTATTAAAAGCTGATTTCTTTTTTTTGCAACTTCTCTGATGTTTTTTATTGTTCTTTCGTTTGAAGTACCGATTATTTTTTTATGCTTATTGCAATCGTAGTGTTTTAAATCCACTATCATATAATCAATCAGGTCTGATAATTCACAGAATTTCATATGGGATGCATTTGATTCAATGGCAGTATTTATTCCTGCATTCTTACACTTTTCAAGAAGAATTCGGAGGGCATCAAACTGCACCGTAGGCTCACCGCCCGTAAAAGTAACTCCCCCGCCTGAAAACATCATCATTTTTCCTGACAGAATCTCATCAAAAACTTCGTCTGTGTCGTGCTCTGTACAGGATAATTTTTCTTTGCCGTCAAATCTCATCAACGTGCCGTCAAAGGCAATGCTTTCAGGGTTTGAACACCAGGGGCAGAAAAAATTACAACCCTGCAGATGGTACACAAGCCTGTTTCCCGGACCGTCCTGAGAAAAGTTGAAGCCTTTATGTAAAATTCTGATTTTCATAAAATCACCATATTAACCTATTATCTCTTGTAAATTATATCACAAGTTATTATTATTGTCTATAAATAAGTATTAAAAATAATTTATTTTCATATAAGTATCCGTTGATTTTGACTATACAGATATGTTATGATATATGGGTAGAATTTTATCCATCAAGGAGTTGATATATATGAAATATGCTGTAGTTCTTTACGACGGAATGGCAGACCTGCCCGTCGAAGAATTAGGTAACAAAACACCTATGCAGGCAGCAAACAAACCTGTTTTTGATTCACTTGCCGTAAAAGGTGAAATCGGTCTTGTGAGAACAGTTGCAGAAGGCCTGAAACCCGGCAGCGACGTTGCGAACTTAAGCGTTCTCGGTTACGACCCGAAAAAATATTACACAGGTCGTTCACCTCTTGAAGCAGTAAGCATCGGCGTTAAAATGCTCGACGACGACATTGCCCTGAGATGTAACCTTGTTTCACTTTCAGACGAAGAAAACTATTGCGACAAAACAATGGTTGACTATTCAGGCGGTGATATTTCCACACCTGAAGCTGAAGAAATCATCAAATCCGTTGAAGAACATTTCGGCAACGATATTTTCAGATTCTATGCAGGTGTTCAGTACAGACATTGTCTTATCTGGCACAAAGGCACCGTTGATTTAGGCAATATGACTCCTCCTCATGATATTTCAGGCCAGGTTGTGGGAGAATATCTTTCAATAAGTGAAAATGCAAAAGAACTTATTTCTATAATGAAAGAAAGCTACGATTTCCTTATGAAACACCCCGTAAACATCAAGAGAATGGCTGAGGGCAAGCTTCCGGCAAACTCAATCTGGCTCTGGGGCGAAGGCAAGAAACCTATGCTTTCATCTTTTGAAGAAACTTACGGACTTAAGGGAAGCATTATTTCAGCCGTTGACCTGCTCAAAGGCATCGGTCAGTGTGCAGGGATGAAAACTCCCGATGTGCCCGGCTCAACAGGCTATATCGACACAAACTTTGAAGGCAAGGCAAAACAGGCAGTGGAAGACCTTGATTCAGGTTGTGACTTTGTTTATGTTCACTTCGAAGCACCTGACGAATGTGGCCACAGACGTGAAGCAAAAAACAAAGTACGTTCAATTGAACTTATTGACGAAAAAGTGTTGCCCGTTATTATTGAAGGTCTTGAAAAATATGACGATTACAAAATTCTTATTCTTCCCGACCATCCCACACCCATTAAAACCGCAACACATTCATCTGACCCCGTACCTTATATGATTTATCATAAAAAAGACGAGAAAGAAAACACATATACCACAATCAACGAAGAAACAGCAAAGATGACAGGCAACTTCATTGATTTCGGTCCTGATGTAATGAAAAAATTTCTTGGAAAATAAAATAAAGAAAGAAGAATACTAACAATGAAAATCAATACAAAATGCTTACACGCAGGTTATACACCTAAAAACGGCGAACCGAGAGTTCTTCCCATAACACAGAGCACTACTTTCAAATACGAAAGCAGCGAAGAAATGGGCAAGCTTTTTGACCTTGAGGCAGAAGGCTATTTCTACACAAGACTCCAGAATCCCACAAACGATGCAGTTGCTGCTAAAATCGCTGCTCTTGAAGGCGGTGTTGCTGCAGTCCTTACTTCATCAGGTCAGGCTGCATCCTTCTATTCAGTTTTCAACATCTGCCACGCAGGCGACCACGTTGTTGCTTCAGCAGCAATTTACGGCGGAACATTCAACCTTTTCTCTGTTACAATGAAAAAGCTGGGAATTGACTTTACTTTTGTAAATCCCGATTCAACAGAAGAGGAACTGAACGCTGCTTTCAGAGAAAACACAAAGGTTGTTTTTGCCGAAACTCTTTCAAACCCCTCACTCAATGTGCTTGATATTGAGCTTTTTGCAAAAGTAGCTCACGCTCACGGCGTGCCCCTTATTGTTGACAATACTTTCCCCACACCCATCAACTGCCGACCTTTTGAATTCGGTGCAGATATTGTTACACATTCAACAACAAAATATATGGACGGCCACGCAACACAGGTAGGCGGTGTTATTGTTGACAGCGGTAACTTCGACTGGAACGCATCAGACAAATATCCCGGTCTTACAACTCCCGATGAATCATACCACGGAGTTATTTACACAGAACGTTTCGGCAAAGGTGCTTATATCACAAAATGCGTTACACAGCTTATGAGAGACTTAGGCTCAATCCCCTCTCCCCACAACGCATTCCTTCTCAACCTTGGTCTTGAAACACTTTTCCTTCGTGTGCCCAGACATTGCGAAAATGCTCTTAAAGTTGCAAAATTCCTTGAAGCAAACGAAAACGTTACATGGGTAAACTACCCCGGACTTGAAAGCAACAAATATTACAACCTTGCACAGAAATATATGCCCGACGGCACAAGCGGTGTTGTATCCTTCGGCATCAAAGGCGGAAGAGAAGCTGCAACAAAATTTATGGATGCATTAGAACTTGCAACAATCGCAACTCACGTTGCAGACTGCAGAACTTGCGTGCTTCACCCTGCAAGCACAACTCACAGACAGCTTACAGCACAGCAGCTTGAAGAAGCAGGTGTTGCAGAAGACCTTATCAGATTCTCTGTAGGCCTTGAAGATGCAGATGATATTATTGCAGACATTGCACAGGCTATTGAAAAATCAAAATAATATTGACTTTTCAGATTTTGGTTGTATAATGTAAATATACAATAATTTAACTTTTACGATAAAGGAGAAACAGATATGAAAAAAGCTCTTAAAATTATCGGCGCTATCGTTGCCGTTGCAGGCGCTGTGGCTGCAGCATACTTTATCATTACAAAATATTTCTGCAAGAAAGATGATTGCACATGCGAAGAATGTGAAGATATCTGCTGCTTTGACGACGATGATGAAATCTGCGACTGCGCTGAATGCGAAAAATGTGTTCAGGACGAAGAAGCAGTTGAAATCGAAGAAGACAAACCTGCAGAAGAATAATTTCAGCGAAAAATCTCTTTCGTCAAAAACTTAGTTTTTGCCACCTCCTCTTGTTTTCAAGAGGAGGTTTTTGTTTTTATTCAAAAATTATAATATTTGTCTTTTACTTGCAGAAATGGTATAATTAAAATTACAGATCACAAAAATTCAGATTGTGAGGTAGGCTTATGGCAGATACAGAACTCAAAAGGACATATGTCCCCTTTAAAGATTGGAAAGAAAAATCAAAGCAGACAGAATACACAGAAAGGACTCCCCTGCTTGCACCCGACGGTACTTTACTTGTAAAAGGCTGGGCAAGAAAAAATATTTTTGAATATAACAGAAATTATGTAAAAAAGGGAATCATCAGCCGCAAGGAGTGGGATTTCTACACGATATTCAATGATGAAATGCAGATACTTGTAAGCTTTGCAAATATCAATATCGGCGGCTATGTCGCAGCGAAGCTTACCAACCTTAAAACAGGCGAAGTTATCTGCGATTCAATTCAGTATTTTGCAGGCGCAAACAAGCACGTTTCTCATTCAATTCCCGATGCGCCAAGCAGATTCAAAGATAAAATCGGCAGGACTGAATTTGATTTCCACACGAAAGAAACAGAAAGAACACTCCGGTACAAAGGCAGATTCAAAGGCGAAAAAGTTGAAGTAACTGCAGAAATGGACATCCCGGAAAACCTTGAAAGCATCACAACGGTTTTCCCCTTTGATGAAGACAAAACAAAATATTTTATGACCACAAAACAGCTTTGTATGCCTTGCGGAGGAAAATTCGTTTTCGGCGATTATGAATATGAATTTTCAAAAGAAAATTCTTTCTGCTCTGTTGACTGGGGCAGAGTTAACACAATACACGAAATGGTCTGGTATTGGGGAAGCGGCAGCCAGTATATCACCGATGAAAAAGGCGAAAAGCATCTTTTCGGATTTGAAATAACATGGGCAATCGGTAACGAATCAAACGCTACGGAAACCTGCCTTTTCTACGACGGTAAAATACATAAAATCGGTGCAGTTGACGTTGAAACTTTCCCGAAAAACAGATTTATGGAGCCCTGGAAATTTATTTCCGAAGACGGCAGATTCAATATGACAATGATGCCTACACTTGACAATCATTCTGACGTTGATTTCAAGGTCGGCAGAATGAACTGCCATCAGATTTACGGCATCTGGAACGGTGACGTTACACTTGATAACGGAGAAAAAATTGAAATAAAAGACCTTTTCACTTTCTGCGAATATGTAGAAAACAGATGGTAAAAATTTTCCCGAAGAATTCATTCAGAGTTCTTCGGGATTTTCTTTAATATTCAGTTATGTTTTTTGTTTCAAACGGTTTATATGTACCCATAAGAATTTTTTCGTTATACAGCTCGCTTTTGTATTTAAGTTCATCGTTTACAAATTCAAAGCCTTCCATTCCGTTTCCGTTACGTTCAAACAATGTTTTTTCGCCTGAGAAAAGATTTGTACCGAGGGCCAGTCTTTCACCCTCAATTTTAACACCGATTCCCGCAAGCATTGTTGGGAACATATCGAAGTTTGCCCAATATCTGTTCTGTGTTATATTCTTGCCCGCTTTTCCTGCACTTTCTGCAGGGTTGAGAATCAGGTTATAAGTGGTACGGATATAGTCTTTGTCAAAGTCTTTGAAAAATTTCGGGTCCATACTTATGTGGTCACCGATTATTACTACAGTTGTATTCTCATAGAAAGGTTGTTTCTGAATCCAGCGGACAAATTTCACCGTTTCTTCGGCACTGTAAGCAATTACGTTTGCATACTGATTACTGCGGGGAGTAGGTGTGTTTTTGCCCACATATCCGGGGAAATGCGTGTCTGCAGTTTCCATTACAAAATAAAAAGGTTTACCTGTTTCATCAAGCCTTGTAATTTCTTTCTTTGCAAACTCAAATAATTTATCATCTTCAAATCCCCAGAATTCTTTATAACCCTTCGGAATCCATCCATTCTTTTTCGCCGCACTGAAATCAAGAATATTAAAGTTTCCGTGAGTAGTAAAGAAATAGTCAAGTCCGCCGAATCTTGCCGCAGCGCCAATCATAAGCGACTGCTCATATCCTTGCGAATGAAGGATATCGCCTATTGTTACAGCTCCCGGAAGGAAAGTTTCGAAAGAGCCGTAGTTATCACCGCTTACAGGTGGTTTCATAGTAAGACCTGTTGACATATTAACCATCGATGCCACAGACCAAACGCAACCTGTTGTTGACATAGGTCCGCCAAAGCTTTCTGTGTGAGAAAAACTTATTCCTTCTTCCGATAAATCAGTAAGCGGTTTTATGAGATTTTCTTTGAGATGACCGCCAAGATTTTCTGATGCATATGAGTTTTCCATCGATTCAAGATAAATATGAATCAGATTTCTTTTTTCTTTCGGAAACTGCATTTTAACTTCGTTTGGGTCAGCGTAGTTATCTTCAATAAGGGTTGATGTTTTCAGGTACATATTTACAAGCTCATTAAGGCTGAACTCATAAATGCCGCAGGTAAGTCCGCTTACAAAGAAAGCCGCTGCAAGAACAAAACCTGTAACACGTCTGCCTTTTATTGAAACAAGACATTTTTCTTTTTGGTTTTTTGTAAAGAACAATGTTCTTTTTGAAAGGCAGAAATTCACATAGAAAAAAATACACACTACTGCACCTAAAACAGGGCCTGTCCATATGGTATTAAGTACTGTTTCACTTGTTGCCTCTTTAGGTGATACCATATTCACAAGCAACTGATCAGCCGCTACTGCGCTGAATGTGCTTACTCCCCAATATGTGCCGAAAAGCATTACCACTCCCAGCACAAAAAGGAAAAACGAAACAACAGTTATTGTTTTCTGTTTTTTATCCCACTTTATTTCTTCTTTTCTGAAACGGAATCTACCGTCAACAAGTCCTATTACAAAAATCCATATCAATCCGAGAACAAGCACGAAACCTGCGTGAACATAGGGAGTTAAAAACCATTCGTTTTTAAAAGAGAAAATCCCTTTACCATAGTATTTAGTAACAAGCTCCGTCAGATACACTGCAATAACATTTGTGCCCAGCATATCGCACAGGATAATAATAATTGAGCTAAAAAATTTCTTGCCTCTTTTTACTGCTAAAACATCAATCAGACCAACAACAAGGCCTGACAGAATCGCTGAAATAATAAATGACATTTTATCGCCGCCTTTTCCCTTCTATTCTACAACATTCTTGTGTTTTAAACAAGGGGATTTTCAATAAAAAACGGCAGTTCTGCAAAAACAAAACTGCCGTTAGTCTTATTCAAAAATGTAAGGTGTGCCTGCTTTATATTCAAATGGTTTGAAACCGGCTTTGAGTGCAGGAGAATTTTCAGCAAGTGTAAAATCGCGGTTTGCAGCATCCTTGAACAATGGGTTTTCATAAACTGCATTGTTATAATACCCTTTGCTTACCATGCCGACAATGCACTCTCTGTTAAACGGGTCTGTCGAATAGCCTGAATAAACAGATCTATTGCTATAATCCCAGTAGAGATTGCTGTTATCTTTAAACCAATCTTCATCAGTTGTGTGCCAGTATACAACTTTGTCGTCAGTTACGAGAATGTTGTTTTCAAGGAAAAGAGAATTGTGCTCTTCGTTTCTTGAAATTCTGAAAACGCCTTCACCGCCGAAAGCAAAGATATTATTTTTTATCATATTATCCTTGCCGTAGTGCTGATGGAAAGGCTGTGATGAGCAATCATAAACAAGGTTATTTTCAACAAGGATTTCACTTGAACCTTCGTCAAGATAAATACCCCAGCCGCCATAACCTTTTTCTCCGCCGTAGCAACCCACATTGTAAATTTCATTGCCGCTGAGGACTGTGTTGGGCTGTTTACCCAGAGTATAAATACCACCCATATCCGAGAGCCAGCCATTGCCGATGTTGTAAATAAGGTTATCCTTTACCAGAATATTATCTGTGGGATTTTCTTCATAACCCCAAACCCAGCCGACAGAAATTGCAGTATACCAACCATCGTGGATTTCGTTGTTTTCAATTACGCAGTCTGATGCGTGGCAAACAAGAACACCTATTGAATGATTATAAATTCTGCCGTATTCATTTATTTCACAGTTTGTAACCGAAATATTATTTGTTACCGTGGGAATAGCGTAAGGCGCATTGACAAACACTGCATTGCCACCGATTTCATCAAAATAACAAGCATCAACAGAAGAATTTTTTGCATTTTCCTTAAACATAACTGCTGTATTTGAAATACTGCGGAAAACACAGTTTGTGAATTTGATTTTCTCTGCATTTCTTACTGTGATAGCAGCAGGCACTTCGTATGAAGCCTGGGGATGAGTGCCTTCGTAATCCATTTTATCCAGAATGGGATTAGTTCTGTCAATAGGCCAGATATTAAGTGTGCCGTTTACAAAATCCCAGTCTGTGTTTATAAATTTAATACCGCTGAATGAAACATTGTTGCAACCGTTCACTTCAATGAATGAATCTGTAACAGGTGCGGAAAGAACAAGATTTTCTGCAGTTTCACCTTCGCAGGGAATGTAGTAAAGCTTCTTTTCTGCTCTGTCAAGATACCATTCGCCCGATTCGCTCAATGCTTCACGTACATTTTCATAAACATAGTTATCGTCAATTTCAATTGTCATTGCGGCTGGTTTTCTTACTTCGATTCTGCCTGTTTCCACATCAACCGAACGCAAAGGAAGAATGTCATCGCACCACTTATGCATAATGCGGACATTCACATCTTTCACATTTGCAAAATCCATAATTTCATTTTCGTGAGCATAGAAAGCAGTGTGAAGTTTAAAGTATGTTGTAGTATCTTCGGGGTAAAGAGCATCTTCAATAAGAGCATCTTTTGCCGTAAAGCAGCCTTCCTTCGGCCATACGCTTACAGGAAGTCTTTTTTCACCTTTGAAAAGTGAACGGAAATAAACTTCGTCTGTATCAACATCAGCCACAAGCGCTTTGTTGCCGTTGATTTCGCCTTCTGTCCATTCGGAAATTTCCATTGATCCTGTAAAAGTAACTTCTTCTCCGGGAACACATTTATATGTAACATTTTCGCGGTCAGAAGAATCAAAATTCACTTTTTCATCAATAAGATATGTACCTTCTCTGAACCATACAGTAATATTACCGTCGGCTTTGGTATTTTTAAGTTTTTCTTTCGCACCTTCAAGTGTTTTAAGGGGCAATTCTTCCGTTCCCGGGTTTTCATCGTTTCCGTCAGGAGACACAACAAGGTCGTTTTCTTTCAGTTCAAACTCACCCTCATCAAAAGCAATTTTTGCAGCAGGTTCTGTTTCGTTGAAAATCCCTTCTTCAGGTGTTGCAGGGCAGAACCACAGACCTAAAAGTGTTATAAGTGCTGTGAAAAAAGCAGTGATTTTTTCCATTATCATAAAATTACCTCCACGAAAAAATCGTTAAAATAATTATACAATTATTCCTTTACAAATGCAAGGTATTTATTGAGCATTGTAAATTCACGCAGATACAGACTTGCAATATCGCGTCTGTACATTTCGTATTCACCGAAAATTGCAATTGCAGTATTCAGGTCAACCCATTCAGGCACAACACCGTGTTCAACTTCTGTTTCAGTAAGCTCCTGCTTACATTCACCCGACTTTTCACAGATAAAATAATTGCTGACATACATACATTCCGGGCAATATTCATTTATCCTGAGAAATTGTCTTATCGGTTTTACTTTTATTCCTGATTCCTCTTTAAGCTCTCTTATACAGCATTCCTCGAGTGTTTCACCGTTTTCAAGGCCTCCTCCGGGCGACATAAAAACTCCTGTATTCAGTTCGTGAGTAAGAAGGATTTTATTGTTTTCAACAACGATTCCCCGTGCAGCAACACGCACCTTTTCGGGCGGGTCAGGATAGTCACCGCTGTATTGATTCAGTATTTCAAAAATTTCCGGCATCAATATCACCTCACAGATAACTTTATCATAATGAAATATTTTGTCAACATTTTACTTGTAAAAAAAATATCTATAGTGTACAATAATTTCACAAATAAATTTCCGAGGTAAATTAAAATGATTAAAATTATTTCGTTTTTTCTGGCGATAATTCAGTTTTGCTTTATGTGGTGTATGTCACTTACCGGGAGACATGAAATTCTGATTGACAGAACAGAAACTTATCAGACTTTTGAAGAATTCGGCACAAGCTCCTGCTGGTGGGCACAGACAATTGAAGACGAAAATATGGCAGATGAAATTGCTGAAAAGCTTTACAGTGAAGAAACCGGTTTAGGTCTTAAAATTTTCCGCTATAATATCGGCGGCGGTGAAGCAGATAACCCCGACACAAGAATATGGGACACTTCACGAAGAACAGAAAGCTTCTATGTTTTAAATGAAGAAACAGGCGAATACGAATACGATTTCACACGTGATAAAAATGCACGCAGAATGCTCGACAAAGCAATAAAATACGGTGCGGAAAAAGTTATTCTTTTCTGCAACAGTCCTCATTTTTCAATGACAAAAAGCGGTCACGCATCGGGCGGACTTGAACAGTATTCATCAAATCTTCCCGAAGAAAATTATCAGGCTTTCGTTGACTATGTTCTGACTATTGCCGATTGGTTTGTTGAGCAGGGTTATCCCGTTTATGCCATTTCTCCCATAAATGAACCGCAATGGTCATGGGGCGGCGAATGGGTAGGTCAGGAAGGCTGCCACTATGAAATTGACGAAGCGATAAGAGTGCTCGAACTTTTTGCAACAGAAATGCAGAAAAGAAATTCGCCTTATAAGCTCAGCGGACCTGAAAGCGGTGAAATGACCTGGGGTCATTACCAGTATGTTGAAAAATTTTTTGCAAGTGAAATTCTGAATAATTACTGCGATTCTTTTGCAGGTCACTCCTATTGGATGGATACAAAATCTGAAGAAAAAGAACAGGTCGGAAATAAATTCAGAGAAGATTATCCCGACAAAAAATATGAAATGAGCGAGTGGTGTGAGCTGCCTCTGACTATTGACAGCAAAACTATCGACAGCGGACTTCATATGGCACAGGTTATTATTGATGACCTGACAAAAATGAACGCCGTTTCCTGGCAGAGCTGGACAGCAGTAAACGGTGACGGACTTCTTGACAGAGTTGACGGAAAGCTTGTTACATATAACAGATACTATGCTTTCAGACACTTCACTTCATTCATAAAACCGGGAATGGAAAGAGCAAGAATTTTTGATAACTTTGAAGAAGATTCAAAAATAAAAACAGTTGCGTTTATTGATAAAAACACAACCGTAATTGTATTTGTTAATCCTCAGGAAACAAGTGAAGAAATCAGACTTGACGGACTTCTGGGAAATGAAGAAATTTATCTTACTGACGAAACACATAACTGCGAAAAAATTTATGAGGGAGATTTTAAAACAAAAACACAACTCCCCGCCAAAAGCATTGTAACTGTGAAAGTTGAGATGTAAAAACAGAATAAGACTTTTTATTCAAAATATTTAAAATACAAATTTACAATGCAAATAGTCCAACAAAAAAAGTCACCTGCAAAAGGTGACTTTTCGTATTTTTATGTACTCAACCACAAGTTTTACTTGTGGAAATCAAAAAAGCAGTAGCGTTCATTCAAAATAACAAGTCCTCCTTTGATATAATGGGAGAAGCAACATCAACCGCAAAAAATCAAAGGAGGACGAATAAATGGATGAAA